>CALIJB010000030.1 GCA_938017675.1 uncultured Candidatus Saccharibacteria bacterium | reverse complement strand
TCAACCTCGTCCTTGGACGGATGCTCGTTGTCGGTGTCGTATTGATTGGCCTTCAGTTTAATTTTACTGCCAAGCTTCAGGTTGTTAGCCTTGGCGAAATCCTCGTGCACCAAGATCTTGTGCGAATCGTTCTCGGTGATGTGCCGGCCAGCGATGAGCTTGAGCGACTCAGCCCGGAACTTCTTCTCGGACTCAGATTTATTAACGCCGATGATGGTGGCGGCGTTGCCAAATTGCTTGTCTTTCTCGGCGTCATAGCCGCTGTCGCCGCTTGGCAATGGCACTAGTTTGGTATTGATAAAATCGACCGTGGCGTTCTGGCGCTTGACATAATCCGTCACGCCCTCCAGATTCTTCACCGCGTCGATGTCTTTGTTCGACACCGTTCCCGAACCGCGGGCTGTTCCCGGATTGGTGCGCGGATTATTGCCCAGCGTGAAGCCGGCCTTGAGCGTTTTGTCTAGCGACTGCGCCGCCGCGTCGGTCGAATGCTTGATGGCAAATCCACTCAGCATAATCGTCGACATACACAGCAAAATCGCCAGCAAAATCAGCGTTTTGAGTTTTTTCCTGGTGATATACAACCAGGCACGTTGCAAAAATGACATAGATCTCCTTTCTTGATTCTATGTCAGTGTAGCAGGGTGATGTGAAGGGAATGTGAAATGGGCGAATTATTTGTAATAGATTTTTGGTATAATTATAAAAATATGAATTTAGCATTAATAGGACTTGGCCCTCATGCCAAGAGAATATATTTACGTTTTCTACTAAAGCATAATATAGAGCCAGCGCTGATAGTAGATCTTGTCTCTCAAGAAAATGCAATACGCAAATATCTCGGTAAATATAATTTAGATAAGACTGTATGTGTTTTTGTAGATGACCGTCATAGAGACGACTTGAGACTCTCAAAAGAAACGGAGTCTGTGCTTACAAAGCACATTAAAGAAATGGGCATTACTCATGCTATAATTTCGACTGAGCCGAAAGCTCACTTTGCATATGCAATGTTTTTACTAAAAAACAACGTAAATATTTTAATGGACAAGCCAATTACAGCTCCAATAAATGTGATAAATAACCCAGTTCAGGCAAGTAAGATAAAGTCAGAATACGACTTATTATGTGCAAAGTATAAAATGCAAAAAGCCTATAACGATAAATTAATCTTTAGTATTCAATGCCAGCGAAGATTTCATAAGGGCTATACTTATGTAAAATCGTTGCTATCGGAAGTAGTTCGAAAGTATAATATTCCAATTAGCTACATAGATATATTTCATAGTGATGGCATGTGGAATATGCCAGACGAATTCATATATCGCGAGAATCATCCTTACAAATATGGTTACGGCAAGCTTTTTCATAGCGGTTATCACTTCATTGACTTATTAACATGGATAGTAGAGGTCAATGCTACTCTTAAAGACGACAAGAAGATCAACAGGTGTAGCGTATATTCAGAAAGTTATCGTCCATTGGATTTTGTTTATAATTTTAATAATCAAGATTATCAAAAAATATTGGAAACCAATAAATTCTCTAAGTTACTACTTAATAGGAAGCAGTATGAGTCTTATGGAGAGTTAGATATACATAGTATTATAAATTTCTATAACAACAAGAATCTAATAACGAACTGCTCTCTAAATTTAATGCAGTCTGGTGTTAGTAGGAGATCTTGGATAGAACTACCAGAAGATACATACAAATCTAACGGTAGAATAAGACACGAACGTCTGAATGTTTATGTCGGACCTTTGTTAAATATTCAGGTACATAGCTACCAAGCTTACGAGGCAAAAGAAAGAAAAGCTCATGGTGGACATGAGCCTGGCGATATTGAACATTTTGATATTTACATATTTCGCAATACAGACTTAATTGGCGGAAAACCATTTGAAAAAGTATCTATTGCAGATCTATATAATGTACAAGACAATAGCTTTATTGGATATAATGAAAAAGCAAGAGAAAAATGTCTCACCGACTTTATTGAAAATATTTCAAACGACTCCGACTTATTATTACATAAACAAAGTATAATGATAACAGAGATGATCTATAAATCAATTATACATGAAGGAAGAAAGATGAGCTCCAATTTTAACATAGAAGAGTCTGATGCCCTGAAGGAAATTGTTAAGGTAACCGATGAGGATTTTAATATCTCTCCTGTTTATCATAAAGAGAAAACTACGATACGGCTGGGGTCTAGAGGAATTGTTCTGAATGATAAAGGCGAAATAGCCGTCATATATAAAAAAGCTAAGAATGAATACAAATTACCTGGTGGCGGCCTTGATAGCGGCGAGAAAGCTCAAGATGCGTTTAGGCGTGAATGTGAAGAAGAGCTGGGGTGTGTTGTCGACATAACCAAAGAGCTAGGAACGGCTATTGAATATAAATCACAGGAAAATTTCAAACAACTGTCGTTCGTTTATGAAGCAAGAAAGGTTGACGAGCTGGAGTCAAATAACCTAACTGAAAAAGAAAAAGCTGAAGGCACTGAATATATTTGGCTACCAAAATTACAAGCACTAAAAAAGATGAGAGAGTCGCTAGAAAAACTTGAATCATCTGACTATGACTCGGTTTATCGAACACGTTTTATGGTCCTAAGAGATGTTAGAATTTTAGAGTATTACATAAACAACGTATAATATTTCTTTTGTAGGGACTATATATGCTATCTACTCTACTACGCAAAAGATACAGGTTATTCCTATATTCCTGCGCTAAAAAGCATTAACTAAACTCTCAGCAAGATATAACTCATTATACTTTAGGGCAAAATGTCTTGATATATAATGACATATTTAGATTATCTACTTACTTCTTCTCCAGCGCCGCGACTCGTTTCTTTAGGTCGTCCAGCTCGGTGCGAAGCTTGCTAGTGCTTGCTACAGGACTGCTTGGTTCTGTCTTTTCAGGTTTAGTGTCTTTCCCCTGCTTAGCCTTTTGCCCTTTGCTAACTCTTGCGGCAGCATAAGCAGAGATGACGATGCTGGCTATTGCAATCATTGATACTATATCTAGCGGAGTAATTTTCATGTCGTCTTCCTTTGTTTATGGATTAGTAGGTTTATAGTATTTGATTATACACCCCAGACTACAAGAAGCCTACTCCATCTGCATCATGCTAATTTGATGAAGCAATTCTTTTCCTATAAGCCTTGCTCTATCAGAAGGCACAGCATGCCCGCGAATAACGTCGAGAGTACAGCTGGTTGCTTCTTCTATATCTCCGCTATTGTCAATCCAAACTACATCATCCCTGCCTAGCGCCCACTTTAGATTGTGCCTTGCCTCTTTAATTCTTGTCTGCATGTCTGATTCGTCGTGCTGATTGCCGCGAGCAGTTACCCGAGAGTGCCATACATCTGGCGAGGCAACAACTTCTATAATGCGAGAGTTTCTAAAAGGAAGCTGCTCGATTGCCTCAACAGCCTTAGGGACAGCATCTAGCAAAACCGTAGTACCATCTCCATAATCAGCTAGTTCAGAACCGTATACAAACCGAGTTGTCGGATGCACCATGCCTTGAACCAGCTCTCTATTGGCCGCTTTTCGTATAATCGCTTGGAGGTTTTCTTCATCATGCGGTATGAAACGATAGTTTTCTTCCTCGGAAGGGCTCCGGCAAGGCCGCGTCGTAAAGCCTCTAATCCTTGAACAATCATCGCTGGCTTTCTCTACACTTTGCATGAGAGTTGTTTTTCCGACAGCGAAAGGTCCAGAGAACATAATTATAGTCCTTTTGCCAAGTTCTGCGCATATTTTCTCTGAGGGTTCGTACTCGCGCAATATTTCGTCTAGCCGTTCTACGAGTTGATTATCTATACTTGCCATATTACAATTTTATCATTATGAAGGATCAACTACAGCATACCATGACAGAAAAAGATACTCTAACATATTGCAAGAGCGAAATACATAGCCTGTTTAGAGATACTAATATAGAAAAAATCTGTATCGTCCCTGCCTATGACAGGACTAAAACTATTTCTGATACCGAGAAAAACGATAAGCTGTTTAATTACAAAAGACCAACTGCCGAAATTATCGATGACACCGGATATCTCTATGTGTTTCCTGGAAAAGATTACGTACGCCACTATAAAAAGATTTATGAAAGGTGCGGATACAAAGTTACCTCAAAGACGCCAACTCAAGCGCAAACTACCAGAGCTTTGAGAAATATTTTTCCAGTTGATATACCAAACTGCGATGTTGCATTGCTGGGATACGTCGAAGCACTTGTCCCAGGTGCTGGAGAATGGCAAGGCAATGATGACATCAAGTGGAAGCTAGAAATGATTAACGGGCAAAAAGTTGTTTTTGTCGGAGTAGCGTTTAGCTACTGGGGCAATATCATTTATTCTGTCGTCGAAATGCTAGCAAAATACTGCTCCACGATTATTTATGCGGGTAAACTTGGTTCGCTTTCATCATCCGATATTCCTAACGCGACTATCGCGACAGGCGACTCATCATACGTAGACGGTTCGCTTATAACTTGGAATAATCTTTTCAAGAAATCCCCGCTTACTGTAGAGGGTGCGCATTATACGCTACCATCTGTACTTGACGAAACTGCAAAATGGTATAACGAGTCTAAGGATAAATACCGCTTCGTAGATCCTGAAATAGGATGGGCAGCAAAAGCTGCAAATGACTTTGGCTTAGTATTTAGCTACCTTCACTTGGTAACCGACAATCTGTCTGGATTGTTTAGCGAGAACTTAACAACAGAACGCGAGAGTGCTGTACTCAAAAAGCGCCTACAATACGTGAGTATCATGCGCGCGATATTGTGGCATAGAATAGGTGCAGAACAAAGCGTATCTCTATTCTCGGAAGTGTTAAAAGCGCAACAGTCCCGAGTCGATAAGGGCTATATGGAACCTCTCGAGAGAAACTGGAAAGCCTGCCTGGCATTCGCTTATCACACCCAAGAGGAAGCTTGGGAAGTTGTCCGAGAACTGCCGCGCCGCCAATGGAAAGAACAAAAAGTCAATCCAGAAGCACTACTGTCTGAAATCGTCGATACGCAAATCCAATTGCTAACGACCCTGGCCTACGCAGGCTTCGACGAGCAAGACCTGACAGAAGGTGTCATCAAAAAGCTGCACGCCAACCGCCCTGATTGGAAGAAATAGAATAGCTAAGCCGCCCCGACAGAATACGGAGCGGCCTGGCGTTTTATGGCTATTTACGCCCCTGGCTTCGGCGCTGGGGTGTCTTTCTTTGGTTCGGCGTCCTTTTCGAATTTGGTGTTTTTCAGTTCTTTTTTGAGGACGCTGCCTGCGATAAAGCGGACTTTGGCTTCTTCAATAATGCTAGGATTGACGTCTTTTTCTTCGGCGACGCCTTTGGATTTGAGCGTAACATGGAAATCCGTTGATTAATCAACACATTGTAGTAGAGCTTTGAAACTACCATGGTACTTTTCGAAAAGTACCACGTTGGTTTTAATCTGGCGGGAGCCACCTCTTAAAACCGCAGGCAATAATCCGCAGATTAGTACTTGGAGGCGGCTAAAACACCGCGCTGGCACACTAGCTTATCGCAAGCTATGTCATCTGCCCACCTACTTTCGGATTACAAACATCCCCTTGCTGATGGCAGCGCACGGATGTTGGTTATGGTTTTATTTTAGCATGGGCGGGTGGGAGATTGCTATAGGTTTGCTGCGATTTTTGTAAGATTGCTTGACTTCAGTTCTTATTATTGATATATATATCAGCTTCTGCAATCACAGAGGCTGGCGTTTCGCCCGAGTCAATCGGGCTTGAGACGTCCCACTTCGCGGAGAATTGCGATTCTCTGCCCGGCTCCAGAAGGAGTTATCATGAGCGAGGGAGACATCAGGTGTGGTGACGACTGTATTATCAGGCGATTGTCCAACGGACAGCACTATGTCACAACACCAAGTGAGGCTCCCACTGGATCCCAGGTGTATGAGTGCAATTTCGACTCAGACTTGAGGTATCAGATTCTGTCTCACAGTACGGTTGTGATTCACCGCAAGTCTCAGTGCCCGTCCTGCCAGGGGCGATCTAACAGCCCTACTGGAGAGCCTGGGCGATTTGACGGCAGAAGTGCAACAGTGTACCGCTCTCCTGGCACGACTAACGTGATCTACGGTGGCAGAAATGGCAATGTTCCCGGTGACGGACATGGTCATGTTAAAGCGACAGGCGGTCCCACTGGGGAGAGCGTTGTTTTCTGGAGACTTCCCGAGGACGAAGGCGGTCAGACGATCGTCGACAACTCGTGGGATATCACCGGAGGCAACGACCTGCGATGACAGAGCTTAAACTCTGGAGTCATTGACCTGGACAGATCATAAAACTGTCCATATTTCCTAAATTCAAGCTATAATTTAAGACTATGAAAAATAATATCAAATTATCCTTGCCAAAGTTTATAACCGATGCTTTTCCCGTTCTCAAAGACGCAGAGTATATACGATCATTTGCAACGCTTTTCATATTGTATCCGGACACCCAATTCTATTTATTCCAAAGCGCAGGTCACGATTCACTACGTTCATTCATCCTTGTTGCCACAGACTATTCTGACCCTCTTGACCAAAGCTACGAATTAAAGGAAATAACAGGCAGATACGAGTTTGAGTTTACGCGTATTATCGCTCCATATAGAAATGATAAGTTTATAGAAATTCGCCAGCATGATGATATGGAGGCAGGTTACGACATACGAGATCCTCATGGACGTTGTTGTTATTTAGCAGAAGCAGCATACAAACCAGACTGGGCAGAGTGAAGAGCGATTTATATGAAAAAAGAAGTAAGAAGCTTTCATTCGTCCTAGATATATCTTACACAATACTTTATCTGTCATTAGTAGTCTCCCGATACGCCCCTAAAATCGTCCTCAAACTCACGCTATGCCGGAAGTTTATGCCGTCAATTTTATCCAAATCAACCCATTCCGGCGTGCCGTTGGTGTAGGTTTTTTCGCTGTCGGTTAAGTTGTCATTATTGGTTTGCCCGCGCAGCTGGCTGTGGGTAAAGTACAGTTGGATTGACTGGTTAGCTTGCGCCTCGGCGTTGCGTTTGAAAAAAGTAGTTGCTTGGTGAATAATTTTATCCGGCATGATGGTTAGTCCAGTCTCTTCCTTAACTTCGCGGACAATTGATTCCTCAATTGTTTCACCCTTCTCGACACCGCCGCCAATTAGGCTGTAACCGTCCCATTGCCGCGTTAATAAAATCTTGCCATTTTCAATAATTACCGCGTAGACGCCAACACGGATATTTAGTTCGTCGACGGGAACGGTGTATTGATTGCCGAAGACATCTTTACAGATGATGGATTTGGTCATCTTTGCTCCTTATCGCAGTAACTTTCTAAAATTTGTACTAATCAACCCGCTCGGTAAGCGACATCACCTGATAGCCGTACTGATCAATATCTTCTTGCTTCCAAAAATCAACTTCTTTAGTGCGTAAAACTTCGCCGACTACATGACGGACTTTGCGGCCGGTTGGTGTCCCGCTATAATTTACCTCAATCTGCTCCAGGATATCACCGGGTTGGATATCAAAATCAGCTACCCTCATATCAAATGTCTTCTCGCCCGCTAGGACTTTTTCGAATAAATCAGGGTAGGATTTTTTGGTGATGATTTTCATACGTTTTATTATCTATCCCTCCGCGCCGCCACCGCAAACCACATAAAGTAATCCTCCAACGATTCATCCTCCATGCCGGCGAATAGTTCGCGGGCGCACAGGACTTCGCGGAGTTTTGGCGATTTTTGGCGGGCGAGCTGCTCGGTGGTGGCGTCCAATAAATCCAAGCCGCGCCGCCAGGCGCTAGTCATCGCAGCCGTATCGCCGCGGCGCCGGGCGGCAAACGCTCGTCCGACCTCTGATCCGATGTTGCCCATTTGCTCGAATATCGTTAAGCTCTGCCACTTCTCTCGGTCAAAGACATATTCACTCACGGACGACTCCGGCGATGATATCGATGATTTGCTGTCGCACTGTTGGGTCGAGTCATCAACAATCTTCATGATTTAATTGTAGCACGAATAGGCGGGATGGTGATTGTGTCTACTATGCCGTGGCATACTCCCACTCAGCAATTGATAGCGTAAATATTATTATCAATAAGCCGTCAAATTCAGCTTACCATCAACATACTCTCCCAAAAATACATCGCTATAAGACTTCAGCCCCTGCTTTTTCATTTCTTTCAGCAGCCATTTTTCATCCTCGCCAATTACCTGCAAAATATCAGTTTGCAGCTGCCCGTCTGTTATCAATGGGAATTTCGGGTTTTCTTCTCCTTCGTGGGTAATGATTAATTCGCCGTCTTGTTCCACCACGGCTCTTTTCACTTTTCTCGTTGAATAGATATGATGAGTTCGCAGCTTGAACGATACATCATGAGCGCTCAAGCCAACTTTTTTGCAATTTTCAATGTTGATTTTTCCATTATCAATGATTATCAACGCCTTGCCGTCTATCAGCTGCTTTGCTCTCACGTTATACTGCTTTACCCATTTCAATGTCAGCACCAGCGCGCACCATATGCACAAAATACCGACGTATTCCAAAATCTGAATACTATTGTTATAAATGACGCCTCCAATGATACCGCCCAGTACATAACTCTGCACTTGATCGCTGGCAGATGATGGCGACAAGTTACCTTTTCCGGAAACGTTGATGATTATCGTCAGCGCGAAAAAGCCAATCAATAATTTCACTGCTACTAAAATGAATTCATTCATGGTTTAATTTTAGCACAGACAGCCGCGCCGCCAACTCTTGCCAAACCACTGCTGTTAATTCCGCTTTCTCTTCATCAGTCATTTCAGCGAGCGTTTTGTTTTTATTCTCTGGCAAGAAATATTTGTCGTAATTGTGTCCATTGTTGCCGCGCGGATTTTTCAACAGTGTACCGTGGATTTTCAGGGTGAATGTCCGCGGTTCACCGCCATCAAAGTAAGTAATCGTGCGCTGCGTGTACGCCCGAGCGGCGGCGCCGAGCAGCTGAATTATCCTGTCAATACCGATGGTGTCGAGCGCGTATTTGGTGTAAACGCCGGGAAAGCCGCCCAGCTCGTTGATGAACAGACCTGAATCCATTACCACCAGCGGACGCTTAAGTAGATCGTAATATTTTAGCGCTTTATCGACAGAGACGGCTTGTTGATCGTCGGATTGGATTTCTGGCACATCAGGCAAGGTTTCGTCTGGCGCGATCAAGTTGATGTCCGTTCCTGCCAGCGCCTGTTTAGCGCCAGCAAATTTGTGTTTATTAGTCGTCGCGTAGATTAAGTCCATGGACTAATAATACATTTTGCTGCAATTTTCGTAAAATTGCTTGACAGCGGGTTCTATTATTGATATATATATATCAGCTTTTTGCGTAATTCTGCGCATTGAGCAGGCACTAGTAGAAAGGTGTAGTCCATGAGCGGCTACCAGGATGGTGAGCGTTGGCTCGACCCGGATGGGACCTCCCACACCGTCAACTCGACCAACGATCCCAACGTTCCGGGCGGATACTACTACAACCAGCACGGACCCACTGGGGATGGCTCTATCGGGCATGCGACGGCGGTCTACAACGCCGACGGCACGCTCGCAGATATCCCTCAGAACCGTGGCTGGCAGGATGTGCCCCGCCAGGATCAGGGCTAGTCTAATCTAGTCACTGCTTCGCAGACCTAAGCATGTCTGCCCTTGCCTTTGGCATAAACCAAAAACTGCTCTATCCTTGTATTATTATGAGATTTACTGATAACATTGCCGCTGCTATTCGCGCCAATGATTTGCCAGCTTACCAGCGCGAGCGCTACCCTACCATTCCAGACGGCGAGATTGTGCGGTTTGTTGATGAGGATTTTTCTGACGTTGATTTTGGTCAGTTTGTCATGGGATTTTTCGCATTTGAAAATTGCAATCTGGACGGCGCAAAGCATATTTACGGACAGCCGATTTATTTTACCAATTCGTCGGTTCGAAATGTGGATTTTTGCGACATGAAAGCTATTATTGAGGCAGAGGGCTGCGACTTTCGCGGCATGGAATACGACGAGGAAACACAATTTGTTTATGGTAGCGGCGAATTAGCAGCACGATCGCGCTTTGTGAATTGCAGGTTGGACGATGAGGCACGCGAGTTTTTAATGCGGCAGGGCGTGGTGGTTATAAATTACGATAAACAAGTAAAATTATAACCTCACCACAAACCGCATTCCCCGCCCGTGTGGTGTGAAGTTATAGTCCAGACCTTTGGCGTCGAGTATCATTTTCACGGTGTAGAGGCCGATGCCGCTGCTGTCGGCGTGTTGTTTCGCGCCGTCAGACGTACGATAAAACGGGTCAAAAACATGCTGGAGTTGCTGCTTGGTGAGCGGTTTGCAGGCGTTTTCGATGGCTAGTTCATGCTGGTCGCAGGTAATTTTTATTACGCTCCCCGCGTCGCCATGGCGCACCGCGTTTGACACCAGGTTCGAGACGACGTGGCGCATCATGTCGCGGTTGGCACGAATAGTAGCCGGACGTGCGTCAACCTCGAAAGTCATGCCGCACGTTTTTGCCAGCAACATATAATCATCAACCACCTCGGCGATCAGCTGATCAACCCTCAGCCGCTTTTCTTGGCGCAGAGCCTGCTCGGCGACACTGCCAGAGCGCAAGACATCATTCACCATCGCTGCCAAGCGGTCAACCTGCGCCACCGATTCCGCCAGGTACTGATCGCGATTTTTATACTCGCCGATGTTGAGTTGCATGTTCTCGAGCATGATCCGGAGGGCTGCCAGCGGCGTTTTTAGCTCGTGCGAGGCCGCGCGGAGGAAGGCGATTTTCTCTTTCTCCAGCTGGGTGATCCGCTTATTTTCATGCTCCAGCGAACGAATCGTTTGCCATAGATTTTGATAGAGCTCATTAATATTTCGCCCCAGCACGCCAATCTCATCATGACTATTGACTGGGTAATGCGCGTTCTTTTCCAGCTGCTGCATGGTCGTCGTCACCGCCGCCATCTGGCGAATCGGCCGCGTCACAAAACGGCTGTAAATGTAGGAAAATGTCAGCGCCACCAGCAGCGAGCCAATCATGGTATAGGGCAATACATGCAGCGTGGCGAGCTTGGCCTGAGTAACGGGCGCCACGTCGGCCAGCAGCTTGACTGTAATCGCTCGCCCCTGCTTATCAGCCACACTACCCTGCTGCAAAATCACTGAGCGCGGATCGACCGTTTGACCGTCAGCAATTTTCACCACGCTGGTGTCAACCGGTTTGCCACTGTCCGTCACGATGTTGATCGACTGAAAACCCTGAAAATACTGATCGCGCCCGTCAATCGTCAGCGTGATATTGACGTTTTTCATGGTAGCAAACTCTTGGCTGAGACGGCGCATTTCCTCAGTCGATTTACCGCGTAGTTCAGCCACGAGCGCCGTGAGATTATCCGCCGCCTCGCGCTCTTTTTGTTGCAGATAAAATTGCGGCATCAGCGTGTAAACCAACGCATGCACCAGGATGATCAACGCCGCAAACAGGCCGATCGACACCAAAAATGTTTTGGGAAATAATTTAAGATTCTTCATAGCGGTAGCCCACTCCCTTCACCGTGATGATGCAGTCCAGGTGTAATTTTTTGCGCAAGTTTTTGATATAGACGTCAATCACCCGGTCAAACGGTACCTCATCGTCGCGCCACAACTTGTCGATGATAGCCTGCCGGCTCCAGACCATATTGGGATTATCGACGAGCAGTTTGAGCAGCTGCACTTCCTTGGGTTTGAGGTGAGCGTCATTTTCATCATAAAATCCCTGATAAGCCATAAAATCCACCGAAGCCAGGCCGCGCTGCCACAAGGTTTTTTTGACAGACTGCTGGCGGCGAAGCAGTGCCCTGATTCGTTTTTCCAAAATCACCAGCGAAAACGGCTTACTCATATAATCATCCGCCAGCTCGTCAAAACTGGCAATCTGCGTCGGCTCATCATGCAGAGCCGTCAGCATGAGTACCGGCACGTCGCTAGTCTGGCGAATTTGATGCAATACCTCAATGCCACTCATCCCTGGTAGCATGATGTCAAGGACAATCACATCCGCCCCAACGAACTTATCCAGCGCCTCCTCGCCGCTGGTCGCCGTCACCACCGTAAAACCGCGCTGGCGAAGGAATTGCTCGGTGCCAGTGCGCAGGGCGGGCTCGTCTTCAACTAGAAGGGTTCGTGATTTTATTGCGTTACCCATTTCGGTTAATCTTGGATGCTATCCCCCTATGTTTTGAATTGGCCTGCGCTCGATATTCGGATAACAGTACTTGGTAATTCTGTAGTTAGTCAAGCTGCCAACGCGATAATTAGTTAATTACAATTATACCTTACCAAAGTAATTTGTCTACCTAGCGCTCCGTGGCATGACTAGAAAAAAGATTTGAGCGTAAGCCGTTAAGTGTCTATTGAACTCACTGCACAATAGGATCGGCCGAGACAGATTATTGATTTATTTTAGCCACTCTGCTACCATTCATAATGTACTATAAAGCGTCCGAGTTCCAGTCACGCCGGAACGAGCTGGGTGTCAAAAAACACCACGGGAGTGAAGCCGTAAAGTCACACAACCGAAATCGCGATCCATCGTAGAGCCGGTAATGAGCGCTATAATTCAGTAATGAACTATAGAACAAGGATGGGACCGCGGGAGGTCTCTTTTTTGATCTCTCGTTCCTTGGGTAAATAATATAAATTTATTGTGCCTGAGGAGGTTTTATCATACTATGAATACAATAAAACAAATTCAAGAAAATCCTAATTATATTAATCGGCACATTTTAACCTATGACGAAATGGCAAGCGCTAAGCCCGGCAATAGTCAGGAACCATTGGTTAACGTACGCAAATACGATTCGTCGATCATAGCCGAACACGAGCAATCGGATATGCAAGTTTATACTGGTGAGTCTATTTTGGTGCGCGATACATTAGCTAGAAAGCTCGCTACGGTTAATAAGCAGCTGAAGGCAGGTGATAATTTGCGACTACGCGTTGTTTATGACTTTCGCCACCCAAAAGTACAAGAAAAGTACTTTCGCGAACGCAAAGCAGCCTTGCAGCGAGATAATCCCGAGATGCCGGAATACAAAATAATTCGTCTAGTCCATGATTTTATTGCCGTACCCGATGTGGCTGGACACCCAATGGGAGCGGCGGTTGATTTAACTCTTGTCGATAGTAGTAATAACCCTATCAATATGGGCAACAAGATATTCGACTATTCTAATCCAGATATTATTAAAACTTTTGCGAAAGTGACCCCAGAACAAGCCTCGTATAGAAAGGTATTACATGACGCTATGATAGCACAAGGCTTCGCGCCGTTCTACGGCGAGTGGTGGCATTTCTCATATGGTGACCGTGAGTGGGCGGCATTTTACGGAAAAAAAGCGGCAATTTATGGTACTATAAATATATTTCAATGCATTGAGTAATGGAGCGGCATAGCGACCTCTTTCAAGATCGCTATGCCGCCCCGTAGTGGTTGGTCAGGAGGCGGAGAGAGCTTTAAGGTTCTGTAGCGCGAAACTGCAGTTGCCATAAAGCCAAATTCGCTGGGTGCTCTGGGAGTGGTTTTCTTCCATCTGAGCCGACACGTCTTGGACCTCAGAAATCTCAGTAGATCCCACCCTCAAGAACATATGTCTTGAGTTGGATCCTTTGGCCGCCGTCCTCATGACGTAGTATGCGCCTCCGAGGCGATTCGCTTCAGAGAGGCATCGCTCAGTCACGGCGTAGGCAATTTTTCGGCCACGATGACTCAAAGCCACGCCCAACTCTAAGATATACCACATCTGATCGCTATCTGCGAGAATTTCTTGCGAGTCTTGTAGAAATTCTCTGACATCGTCAGGGGCATCGTCTACGGGAAGTGCACAGCAAAAACCCACAACAGAGCCATCATCCTTTGCAAGAACTATGACTCCTCTTTCCAGGTGGGGACCCCAGATTTCTTTGTGTATCCTATATCTCGGATACACTTCAAAATAAGGAGGTCCGCCAAAAGCCTCCTGATACAGAGATGTGAACCCAGCCACATCAGCTGCATCTCTAGCGATAGTATACTCAATCATGAATGACCTCCATATCACTCTCGAGAGTCACAAAATCACCGTCAACTTCGGCCCGGATAATCTTACCGGTTGGCTGAATGATGTCTGAGACGCCAGTTACAGCACACGCCGCAATCGTACCAGAGCCACACGATGATTCATAGAAAAACGTATCGATACTCCTCACCCATACTACAGGATGAATCGCAACAGAATCGTCCTTCCTTTCAATCCAGACCACCCCAACGGCGTCTCGCTCGCGAAGACTTAGTTCTTCTGTCAGTTGATGGTGCGTCTCCCGGTAGACCTCTGCTTGAGCTGGGAATCTACTCTCTACCACAACATAGACGATGCCACCAAGATCGACGATGTTTATCGTCTGTTCATGGCCTTCGACAGGGTAAACCCCGACAGACATACCCGGAAACCTGCATCGGACATAGTACTCGTTATCCGACCGCCTATCGACAGTCGCGCTAACGAGACCTTTGAAGCCAGATACCGTAAACTCTACGTTATCAGCGCCTCGCAGCTCTGAAAACAGTACAGCAGCCGCCCGCGATGCATTACCGCAGAACTCTCCGCCAGCCATTTCAAAATGGCTTTGCGACGACACAAGAAAACCGGCCTGTTCGGCGCCAAGCTTCTCCGTGTTCTCTCCTAGTATCCGTCCTCGACTAGCATACTCTGTACGGGTAAGCGGACTAGTAATGACTTCAATTGCCGTTCCGTTACCGTTCGCAGCAGTGATGACAGCCGTGGTTGTTGAGTTCATCATTATTCTCTCCTTAATTTTGAATGTGCTGTCCAACCTTACGGTGATATTGTCACACTCTCGTTATATATTCAACTCATTTGCGACTTATCGTGACGTTCTTGAAGACACCGCTCTATATCGGTAATCTTAATATCTTTGGCAACCAACAAAACTAGGAGGTGATAAACCAAATCGGCAACCTCGCCAATAAATTCATCGTTTTCATCATTCTTTGCAGCGATTACAACTTCAACTGATTCTTCGCCAACTTTTTGGATAATCCTATCTAAGCCTCTGTCGAGTAATTGTCTTGTGTAGGATATGTTTTCATCGCTGTTGCGTCTGCTCTCTATGATTTTGTATAATTCTCTAATTGTCATACATCCTCCTTATGCTATGATTTTTTCAATCGATGACACGAGAATCCCGCGCACGCCAAGACTTTTCAATTTGTTAGCCACCTTCCAAAAATCATCTTCATTCATGACTGCGTGTACTGCCAGCCAACCAGGCTTCGTTAATTCCACTACAGTTGGAGCATCAAGTCCAGGAGCGATATTTTTAATTTTATCGATATTCTCTTTGGGCGCGTTCATCGTAATATATTTCAAATTCTTTGCAGCAAGTGCCGACTCAAGACGAACTAGCATCTGAGCAATTAGATCTTCCTTGTCTTTTGAAAGCGTCTTTTCGTTTCTAATAAGAACGGCTTCGGTTTCTAGAATTGTTTCTATAGGGCGTAGGTCATTTAATAAAAGAGTGCTGCCGCTAGCCATTATATCAACAATCGCATCTGCCACCCCAAGTGCAGGTGTAATTTCAACCGATCCAGCTATCACAGTAGTTTTAATGTCAATACCGCGTTTCGCAAAATATTTTCTAATCGTGTTTGGGAAAGTTGTAGCAATTATTTTTCCTTGCAAATCTTTAATCGTAGTAATATCTGATTCTTTAGGAGCAGCGGCAACAAGCTTACAATAGCCAAATCCCGGACACAGAACTTCACGCGTAGCAGTAACTCCAGCTTCACGCAAAACATTTTGGCCAACAATACCAATGTCTACAACGCCGCGCTCTATATAGCCAGGTATATCATCGTCACGGCAAAACAAGATTTCAACTGGATAATTGCGGCATGCAGCAAAAAGTCTACGGCCATACACCTCGAACTCAAGACCCATCATCCGCAGTGTTCTCAGAGAATCTTCGGTAAGCCGTCCATCTTTTTGAATAGCAATTTTTAAGTTTTCTTTGTTTAATTTCTTATCCACGATAAAACCTCCTCAGGCACAATAAATTTATATTATTTACCCAAGGAACGAGAGATCAAAAAAGAGACCTCCCGCGGTCCCATCCTTGTTCTATAGTTCATTACTGAATTATAGCGCTCATTACCGGCTCTACGATGGATCGCGATTTCGGTTGTGTGACTTTACGGCTTCACTCCCGTGGTGTTTTTTGACACCCAGCTCGTTCCGGCGTGACTGGAACTCGGACGCTTTATGTTTAGGATTATACATAGCGCTTGCAGTTGGGTCAAGCATCTAAATTAGCGCTACTGCGTAGATTATGGCGGGGATTTTCCATCCTTTGGAGTGAAAATGTATTAGATTAGAGTGTTTTTACATTTTTCTCGTAAGCTTTTCTTAGTTTGCTTGACAAGGATTCGTCCAGCAATCCATCGGATAATTCCATAAAATACGCATACTTATCTCGAAGTTGTCTTTGCATATCGACTGGCGCCAGATGATAATAGTAGCTATTCTGAATAAGGTCTGCTGCGCGAATCGACAATACATCACCGCCAAGTTCAGCTGTGCGAATAAAAGACTGCTTGACATCTTGCTTGCTTGAAATTGTTAATACATCGACATACCGCACAACCTGTTGGCCAAATTCACACTCTATTTCCTGTATCGTCACATCCGTATCCTCAATTACATCGTGAAGGATTGCAGCAATCACAATGTCTTGGGGAAAATTCCTTTCCCAAAGCATTTCAGCGACCTGAATTGAGTGAAGAAAAACCGGCTTAGCGTTGTGTCCTGATTTTTGCAAGGCATTCGATAGAAAGAATAAGGCTCTTTCTATTTCGTGCCTATCGTATTGAAAGTTTGAGATATGTTTTCGCTTCATATCGCCTTTTTCTCGTACTAGTAAACTCAAATAATAGACTGGTTTATAACATCTATATGAATAGAATACTACGCCGTAACATCAATAGCAAAATTCATGCTGCCGCGATATTTCTAGTCTTAGACAGAAACTACCCGACTACGCTACTATTGTTGCACTTTCTGTGCTAGCTGGCTTAACAATTAGCAAAAAACAGCCCGCTACCAGAAGCAAACGAGCTATTTCAAATCCGAATGTAATATAAAACCCTTATGGTGAGCCAACCAATATAAATATGGAACTCCTTTTTCGCGATTTGTTTGTGCTGCGGGATCGCTTCAAGGAGCTTGGTATGGTTGTTAAAAACGGCGAGGTGTATTTGCCGGATTTGGAGGAGCGCGATGTTTAATTTGTGAAAATTGAGCTCAAAACTCTACGACCAAAACACTTTTGACGACCAGTTTATGCGCGACTTACGAAGAGCCCGAAAAGGCATTATTATCGAAAGCCCGTTTCTCAGAACTGCCCGAGCTGAAAGATTCATCCTGATATTTCATCGGCTCAAAAAGCGTGGCGTGGCAATATTACTTAACACCAAACCGCTTGAAGAACACGATGAGATATACAAATTGCAAGTCCGAAAATCTCTAAGTCTACTACAATCTGCAGTTGTCGAAGTTCTTTTTACGGTCAAACATCACCGCAAATTAGCCATCATCGACAGAGAGATTATTTATGAAGGCAGCCTAAATATTTTTTCGTATCGCGACAGTTATGAGATAATGAGAAGGACAGCATCTGTGCTTGAGGCGGAAATGTTGATAGATTTTATCGGCTTAAATAAATTTATGGAGGTGAAATAATTATGAACGACGAGGATACAATCAAGAATCTTCATCTGTACGAAGACGAAGAAACGATTCAGAAAACGATCCATTACCTGGAGCTTCACGACCCAGAAAATGTCAACCGCGAATACGCGGTCGGATTTCTGAAATTTATGCAGCGATTTGCGCATGTCGCTAGCAAGGCTGAAGGGTTTGATCTTGAAAAATTCCTGAGGGAATATGAAACAAGACGCAAGAGTGATCAATAATACCTCTGATTTGACTAGTAGTATATTCTATAACGTTTTGTCTTCAAGGCACTAATCGTAGATTCTATCTGCCTGAAGGCACTTAGATAGTCGCTTTCAGACAATTGCACTCCCTTCTGAAACTTATCAGTTAAGGCTGGATATGCACTTCTGTCGAACGGGTATGCTATTCTCTCCTTAAAATCGGTCAACAGAGGGCTTGATTCTCTTGATATAGTGTCCATCCTATTTTGTATTTTACGTATTAATCTACGTAGTTGCTTCACATTCTCTTCACTTATGCTCTCTTTTGCGTATGTTTCAAGGTAGAGGCTATCGACAGCTTCCAGTAATCTAATGATTTCTTCAATTTCCCCACAAACCATCACCTCATAGCTTCGTTGACTATTTAATTTTCTATCTATAATAAAAGGTGTTACGGAGACTGATATCGCTAACGCCAATAGAGCAACAACAGACCCTAAGTCTACTTGTGTATTGATAGACATGAGCTTATAGTTAAACAAAAAGTGATACCCTACAGCTCCAATTAGAATTCCTATGAGAACCCATACAGCAGTCAACGAGAAACTCTTAATTGTTGATATCGATGCTTTCATCAATATAGCCCCAGAACCTCTCTGTTAATCCAGGCTCGTCATCGCTTTTGATTTTTATCTTTTCTCGTACATCCAGACTGTCTTGTTTACACTGTTGCGATATTTCCAACGCAAGCTCTGACAGGAATGAAGACGCATACCCCCAAGTGTTATCAAAATCAATGAGTATAGATTCTTTATTATTGAGGTGTTGTTTAATATAACTATCAAAAAACTCCTCAGCAGAACCGTCACCGTCGCTTTTATATCTGGCGCCCGGTAGGGTTGTGAAGTCGCTAACACGTATTATTACCATATTACTCAATACAAATCTCCCAGTAGTATATTGTTGCTGACAGGTTTTCAGATGAATCCTTCTCAATACTACCAATATTAACTAGGTTAACCTTAGTTTTGTTTGTAATTATCTCAAATCTTTTATACATATCGTCACCACTTACTGTATCATATATATATTTTATACCTTTACCTCTCTGTCGTAAAGCCGTGCGACTTTGTAGGCCTTTTGGTATAGCTTGTCTAAAGAACTCGCCTTGAGAGCTTTCTCGCTTGATTATCGTATGCCACCATGGCGATCTTCCTTGCTGCTGGCTATTAGCCTTATCGATTAGAGTTTCGTAAATACCAACGCCCATATCTATTATGCAGTATTGTTTAACCTTGTCTCCGTTGTTATTCTTGGTTTCATACGTGTTAACGATCCAAGGGAGGGTGTAGCTGCTATCTGGATTGGCGTGATCCGCGGTATTTGTTACGATCTCAATAATTATTGGAGGAAGGTCTCGCAGTCTTTGTTTACTGTTTTCTCCAAAATAATCGACAGTTTTTGTTAATATATCACTAATTGCCTCTTCGTTGACTTCATCTTCACTTCGAAACAAGAATGCTCCACTGTTAAAATCTGGTCTCATCTTTTTAATAATTATGTTCTCAAATTGTGCCTCCTCGAAAAACCTGTACGCTGCGGAATTTGAAAGGGGGCTCGTTACTTTTAGGTATTTTGATTTTGTATTTCTATCCAGCATAAACGCACCCAATAAGCATAGCGTAGGAAGGTCAATCGAGGCCACCTTACGTAGATTCATCTGTGTATATTCTTTTTGGTTCAGCATGTGCTTTATAGTATTGAAGTATTGGATTACACTGTCTCTGTTATCTAATATAGAGAAATTAGTCGGAGCGTCCATTGACGTGTAGGATATATTCTTTGTAGCTTTTTTGTGTAACCGATGGTACTTCAAAAGCCTATTGTCATGAGAATGTCTCGCCCTTAACTCTCGGCAGTGTTTTCTGCGGGCTATTCTTTGCTGCTTTGCTCTATCTTTTATTTTTCTCATATGTTTAGTACTTATTATAGCGCAGTTGTTATTCTGTAAGTTACTGCAAATCAATCGTCTATCATTGGTACTGGTTTTTTCTTCGTAACCTTATTTTTTACTGTTTGTTTTTTCTCTATAGTGCGTCGGTTTTTGTTATCTGTATTCTCTTGCTTCCTTGCGTAACACTTCCGTGAATGTGTAATAACAGCATCCCGTACGGTCTTATTGCCCTGGTCTTCTAGCAATAATGTTTCACCAGATAACGGCTCTTGTGCATTCACTGCGGCTAATCGCTCATAGTAATTATAGGCTGGCAAATTGCTAATTTCACCTGGCTCAATATACGGGCTAAACATCGGTAATAGCCGTTGTTCATCCTGTGGGTTGCCAGTTCGGAAACAGATAGCCGTACCGACATTGGCAAGAATTATATTTACAGTTTGCTGATTGCTTTGTTGCGAAGTAGATTGCTCTGCCATGATCATGAAAACTTTATATTTACGGCTTTCAGATAGCATTTGCACAAATGAGGTTGTGGCGAAATTTTGGAACTCATCGACGTAAATATAGAACGCGCGACGCTCCGATTGTTGCAATCGGGCGCGCCGCAGACTTGCGAGCTGAAGCCTCGCAAGTACGGTAATGCCAAATAACTCAGAAGTATCTTCACCGAGCAATCCTTTCGATAAATTACAGATCAGGATTTTGCCCGAGTTGATAATATCGTCAAAATCAATGGTAGACTTCGATTGTTCAAGGATCTGTTTAGCTGAAGCCGAAAACAAGAATCGACCAATTTTAGCAGTGATACCAGCTGCCATTTTTACTTTCTGCATATCTCCAGCTTTGCCAAATTCATTTTTCCAAAAGTTAATTAAGTTTTTATCCTCAAGTGTTTTAATAACGCTGCGGCGATAGTTTGGATCATTAAGCAAGTCAAAGACTGTAAACAATGTAGCGTTATCTTGAGTGAGTGCTGTTTGCACAGCGTTTCTTAGGATGTACTCAATACGATGGCCACTGGAATCTTCGTCACTGAATATTTTACGAAAAATTGAAATGACTGATTCGGTAATGAGGTCTTTTTCGCGTATTAATTCATTGCCATCCAGCTCAGGGGTCAGCTCTAGTATATTAAGACCGACTGGATATTCTAGGTCATCGGGGTTGAAATATATAACATCGCCGACTCTATCTGGTGGCACATGTCGCAGCATGGTTTCCGCCATATCGCCATGAGGATCAATAATTGCTAAGCCTTTACCGTTCCGCATGTCTTGTACAATTTGATATTGCAGCATCGTGGTTTTACCATTGCCCGTTCCGCCGATGATATATTGATGGCGTTCACGTTCTGTCTCCGTTAATCCAATCAGCGTTTCAATGCCGTGATGATGATTAATACCGATAATAACAGAAAAGTTTGGGTTATTCTTAAGTGAAACCGGTGCTGGCAGCGTTCGGCTTAGTGATGTAATGAGGTTATCTATTTTACTGATGTTGCTTGATGTAAAGTGATATAAGCTTGCTAGTTCAGTTGAGGCGAGAATTATAGCGGAATGACGAAACAATAATGGTAATCTACGTATTGCTCGGTATTGCCTTAGGGGAATGTAGCGTTTAGCTCTAAGAGCTTGATATGGCGGCATACTATAGCCATTAAGAGCAGTTTTTATTGCTTCAATATGTTTTCTCGATTTGGGGCTTTTGATGAGCAGTCTCATATTCACTTGAAAGAGTGGTTTTGTCACTTTTTGGTGCAAACAATTTGAATAAGCTCTCTTCATTCAATGTGCCATCGCTGTATGTAGTATAAGAGTTTCTATTTCTCCACTCCGATACGTAGTTGATAATATCCTCTACAGTTTCCATATCTCATCCTTATTCATAAAAGTTATATCAATTCCTTTAAAAATACTCTTCTTCTGGCTGTCTCTGGGTAGAAGCGTGACTTGATGAAGAGCAAGAGAGCCTTCTTCAGCTAGTTGTGCAATTTTTTCTTTTTCACTCTTCAGTTCAATCGGAGCTATAATACGCTTTGCTATTAGCATGAACTCCTTGACTTGTTCATGCCCATTATTAAACTCTTCCACATTGAGCCCCATGAAACTCTCATACAAATCTATACGTATATTAAATCCCTTCCATATTAGCGTATTTATTCGAGGAATTCCTCCTGCAGGTAGCTGACCATTAAGAGATACTCCTTGCTGAGACTGCACTGAGACACATATCGCGTCGTCTTTTTTACTGTATGCCATTGCAACCATATGGCTATCAAGGGGATGACCGTCGTCAAATCCTGGTCTAATTAGTTTATACTTATCAGTTAATTCCTTAACTTTATCTTTGTCAATCAGTCTGCCAATAAAGCTCATGATTTTCTCCATTTAATAAATTAAAACACTACCTTTATCATAGATGCATACAGTAGACTATACAAGCCTTAATGAGTGATTTTTATTTCATTCTTGAACACACTGGTTTTAAATACTATTGGAGCGAATTTAATCCTACACAAAAATCTGAGTATCTTGAAGCTGAACGAGCTAAGGACGAGATGCGCGACATTATGAGTCGTATGATTGGCGCGGAGATTCGCTACACGCAGCTTGGCTATTGGATGAGACGCCCGCACTATGGATTCCGCAGTGTCAAAATTGATACTAAAAATGGCAAGAGGACTATTCTTAAGCCTGATAAGAGTGAGGCAAAGTTTATTATCAGACTGTTTGAGATGCGCGCTGCGCATGTTTATACAAACCAGCAAATTGCTGATGAGCTTAATTCTATGGGCTTTCGTTCTCGCGTGACGATTGTACGTGACAAATACGACCGAACGAAAATTAAACGACAGATTGGCGGCCGAAAAATGACCGCCAAAATGATTGATCAATATACCAGTAAATTGGTATATTGCGGTATTATTAAAGAAAAATGGACACATGATAAGCCAGTTAAAGCGCAGTTTGATGGGCTTGTCAGCGTGGATTTATTCAATGAAGCTAATCGCGGCCGAGTCTTCGTGGAGGTTGATAGCCATGATAGTATCACTATTAAACATAAGGCAGTTCCGGATCATTTGAAAAATAAACAAATTTATAATCCAGATTATCCATACAAACAGGTAATCGCCTGTCCTAAATGTGGTAAGACACTATCTGGTAGCGCTACTCGTGGCAAACTAGGTAAACACTATCCAGCCTATCACTGTAGCCGTGATGGCCATTACTTCCGCGTACCGAAGCCTGAATTTGATGAGACAATAGAAGACTTTGTAAGGGCTATCGCTATCAAGCCAGAATACATTGACGATGTTATCGCCGCTATCGCTGAATTGTGGCGCGAACGTCAGACCAAGCAGATTGATGCTAATAGGCAGCGCCTAGAACACCGCGATAGCCTACAAAGCCAAATCAAGGCAACCGTTGATCGGATGCGTATTGTCACAAGCGAGACCGCCTTAAAATACCTTGAAGAGGATATTGTTAGCGTCGAAAAAGAATTAGCAGAGCTGGATGAAGAAATTGCCAGGCAGCCGAATTTGCAAGCTGAATTTGACCAAGTTTTGCAATATGCTAAGTATATTTTGGAACACCTTTCAGGACTGCTGCTTGACCTCTGTAATCCACTGCGAAAAGCCGCCTTTTTCGTCGCTATATTCAACAAAATACCAACCTACGACGAAATAAACTTTGGAACCCACAAAAACAGCCCGCTACCAGAGGTAAACGAGCTGTTTTGGATCCGAACGGAATGTAAATCCCTTTATGGTGCGATTTTACGCCCAAGTTCGAACCAATTTTGAGACGAAAGCCAAATAATT
>CALIJB010000029.1 GCA_938017675.1 uncultured Candidatus Saccharibacteria bacterium | reverse complement strand
ACCGAGTCATTATCAGAGTAAAATATAGTTAGACTACGTACGCGATCAAGTAGCGCCTCGTCAATCTTAAAATCAAAAAAACCGCCACGAAGCGGCTCATCATATGGAGCTTCGGGGTTAAACTTATCGCCAAAAGCTGGCGCAACAAGATAAACGTCGCCTGCACAAATTTGCGGGTTCTCACTCATCCATTGAATCAAAAAGCCCCCGCCACAACTATGACCAACCAATATAGTTTCTGAATTTACATCATATTTTTCAAAAGTCTGTCGCCACAACGAGTAATCTGGTCGCCACGATTCGGGCATCTCGGGCGTCTGAGTGTCAATACCGCAAATTAGCAGCTGCTGTTGCAGCCATGGAATCCAAATCGAATTACTGGTACTCGGTAAATTTGGGTTAAAATATGACTGTTTAGACGGCTTACCGTGAACAATTATCGCCTGCTTCATATTTCAATATTAACACAATGATACATTAACTTATACATTTGACAAATATGCAATGTGTGATATTATAATAAACGAAACGATGGATAATCTAAGAAGGCCGATAACAACTTTTTGCATAGGCGGGGGCGGTAGTCATTTGACAAGAGGCTCAGTCGCTTTTAATCATATTAAAATACCCTGTCAGAGTATAACATTACTCCTCATAATATTCACGGCGTTACCGATGATGACGCAATCGGCTCTCGTGTCCGTTCTCCCTCAGAACAATATGAAGAAATAATGGATAACATGCCTAGCGGAGCCAAAGAAAAAAGCGAAAAAAGTTCCGTATTATTAATAGCCCAATGTATGGGTACGATCGCCGCCCATCAAGCATTATTGTCCATGACAGAAGAAAACATAAATACAGCACTTGTAACCTTTTCACCTCCATTACCAAACCCCGACAAAGTAGTTCAATTGCCAAATTCTAGAAAACGACGGCGCCATAATGATACAGAAATGCAATGTCCGACATTTCCGGACGAGAAAATAGGCGATTTTGATGCTATATGCCACGAGTGGCTCCCTATTCCTCCCGAGTATTTCTATGGCATCCAAGAAGCTCACGGTCTAGAATATCAACTGCACCAATCAGTCGAAGTTGGCCGCGCAACATTAATTGCAGCAGAAAGAGACTGGAATACTAATACTCCGTTAATTATTAGCAGCTGGAGGAGAAGTTGGCAACTGCGCGGATTACACGGAGCCAGACAACGAGCTATCGTCATACCAGAAGCTGGCCATTCACTCCATCCAAGCGGCGAAAACAAGCACCTCGCTCCCCTCTCGCAACGGCAAGCCTGCCAACTGGTCGTCGACGCCGGCTTAAAAATTTTGAACACCAGCTTTCCAAGCAGAGAGTTGAAATAAACAAGAAGGTACTTCAACTACCTATCAACGGCGTAAGTATTCTTCCAGAAACTCGCTCCACTCCGGCGCGTTCTTTTCGCGGAAATAATGGCGTAAGAAATCAACCATAATCTGCTGACGGTTTTTTGCCTCTATTCGCCCCGGCTCGGTCAGCATCAAGCCCTTCAGTTTCAGCAGCTTTTCAAAAAAGTGATTGATGAAGCCGTCAGTATCATGCGTATTGCCGTCAGCATTATATTCGTGCGCCGCCAGATTAACATTCGGCCAAACCGCGGGGTCAAAAATCCGCCCGCCGTGATGGCAAGCATAAACCAGCGCCCGCTCAATCCCCACCGCGCCAATAGCATCGCACATGTCAGCGTCAGACACAATTTGACCCGCCAGCCGCTGTGGTTGCCTGCCGTTCAGCCGTTTGCTATAACCAATCGCCGCAATATTTTCCAGCACCGCCTGGCTTAGACTATTAAACACTTCTGCCTGCGCCATAATATTTACTGCGTTCGTCAATTTCTCTGCCTGCGCCTTGCCGACTAGTTTGTAGTCGTCGACGTCATGCAGCCAAGCCGTCAGCAGCACTTCTTGCAGATCCACCGGCTCGCTACATTCGCTAGCAAAACGCTCCGCCAGCAGTGCCACCCGCTCGACATGATCATCGGCGTGTCCTGAGATGTCGCCACCAAGCAACTCGCGAACAAGCATTTTAACTTTATCAATCTGGGGCATCTGTAACTCTTCCATGCTCTCTATTATAAATGAATTACTGCCCGTAAAAAAGCTTAAAGCGCCATCCATTTTTCCCTGAGCCAATTCCACTAAGGCAGGATTTCTTTCAAGAGTAGACAGGACATGCGCCTTCAGTCCGATTAATCCCAATCTCTTACGTTCGCTTTCAAGCTTACGATATTGCTCCAAAAACGCAAGATGCTGTTCACGATATTCCCCGGGAATATCACCCATTCTGTCATTTGGCATAATTACTTCACGCAAGGTCTCGACTTTTTCTTCATCCTTAGGTCTAACGCCAGTTATTGACCGATTTTTGTATGCACCCAACTGCGCTACCGGATTAAGGATATTACAGACAACTTGATCGCCACGCTTAATTTGCCACGGTTCAATGCTTTTTTCCGGTAAACTTGTTTCTATTCCATTTAGATGCCAAAATAGATTGCCGTTACTGTCAACATAACGACCGCCAACGAAGTCAAGCAGGCCTCTCTTATTGTCCCTATACGGTCGCACCAAATACCGAGATGGTCATTTCCTTACCAATTGCATCACCTATAACCTTCCCATGTGCGTCTATGACGTCACCATCTGGACTACAGACTAATGTATCCAAATCACGAACTGTTCCATTTTCGCGAAGCCTCGGGAGAGAAATACCATCGGGCACTGTTACTGTGTGATCGGCCTAGCTAACCTCTTCAGCGTTTACTACCGCATGCAACCCCAAACCACCGACAACACGATATAAACCACCCAGCCCCTCCAGTTCTTCATGAAGATTACCCTTCGCCAGAACATCATACACGTTATTACTCATAATTGTAATTATAACCTATTTCAATCAGTTATAGAGTCATATTCTTCAGGGATATATTGCTCAGCGAGCCACTTAGCCTCAATGATCTCAAAATTGCATTTTATATCCTGATTTATCGCAGTTGCCGCAAAAACTCTCACAGGAAAAGGTTTGTACGATTCATAAGAGTTTACTTTTCCAAGATATCGTAAATTTTCTATATTAATGCCAACTTCTTCTAAAATCTCCCTAGCTGCAGCTTTTTCATAACTTTCATTGCGCCTGATACCACCTCCAGGTAAAGCCCACTGCTGGCGACTAAATCGACCTTTAACAAGTAAAACCTTACCGTCATTGGAATATATAAGCACACGTACACGGTCTTTTCCTCGCTTGATACTAAAAATTAGCGACAACATGCGCGCAAGGAAACGATAAATCGCTGCTACTAAGAAAAACGATTTGTGTTGGTTTGAAGTATCTGACATATTAATTATCTAAAGGACTACTCTGCCTCCGCCAAAATTTCTTTCAATAACCGGAATGCCGCCCAAGCTGCGGTCGCGCGGCGATAATTCTACTTCGCGCGCCCAGACTTCGCCAAATAGCACATCGTCGTTCAGTGCGGCAGATTGCGGCGCTAACTCACCCAAATTATCGCGCCCAGCGGTTACTTTTTGACTCATATTCTAATCTCCATTCCCTATTTCAGCTTGCTATATTCTTCATCAGAAACCGGCTCGCACCATTCGTTTGATGTATCCTCACCCGGTAACTTCAACCGCCAGATGCTGGAACCAGCTGTCTGGCGCTGCGCCATGCCAATGCTTTACATTAGCTGGTACGTTAATGCAACTGCCCGGTTTCATTTCGATGGCGTCCCTGCCCAATTCTTGATAATAACCTCGGCCAGCCACACAAATCAAAATCTGTCCGCCGCCGCTCGTTGCATGGTGAATATGCCAATTATTGCAGCAACCCGGCTCGAACGTGACGTTAAAAATATTAACTTACTGCTGTGACAATGGCTGCAGATAACTTTGTCCGGTGAAATATTGCGCATACGCGTCGTTGGCCTGACCGATCGGAAACGGTGTCTGAGCGGCGAATTCATCCTTGCTCATCATCTTAAAACCCCAGTTCCTTTAGCCATGCCTCTACAGCATCCTTCGCAGACTGAGTTCGAGCATCAGTACCCATAATCGCCAAGCCGTTAGTATTGACGTTGGCGTCTGACAGCTTCTCTTTGATCGCCTCGTACGAGCCAGCTGCGCCAGAACCGGCGTGGGTATTGAATGGAATGATTGTTCTGCCGGCAAAGTCATACTTCTCTAAAAAAGTATTGATGATCATCGGCGGCTCGCCCCACCAAATCGGATAGCCCAAGAAAATAGTATCATGAGCAGACAAATCTACCTCGCCTTGGAATGCTGGCCGCGCGTTTTCGGCTTTTTCACGCTTGGCAACTTCAGTACATTCTTGATAAGCGTCGGGATACGGATTCACCGGCTCCAACTTGAAAACATCGATTTTATCACCGAAATAATCTTTGATATAACCGGCAATTACCTCCGTATTGCCAACTTCGGTGTCATCAACACCGTAATTTTCGCCCGCCCGCGAGAAAAATGTTAGTAGCATATTACACCTCCTTACGTAACCATTATAGCACTACGTAATGTGCGGCACGAATCACCGTTCCAGCCACTGCTGCAGCACTGCCGCCTGATTATGCTCAATATCTTTAGCGCTATATAACAGCGTAACAACTGGATGTTCTTGCCACTGTTGTTTAAGAGTGGCGGCTACAGAATTAGCATCCAACTCTTCGGTATAGCGCGACGCGAACTCTGCAAATTTTTCTGGATCATGACCGAACCATTGGCGCAGCTCGTTAGTCGGCGCAATATCTTTTGCCCATTCGTCAAGCGCCGCTCGTTCTTTACTGATACCGCGCGGC
>CALIJB010000028.1 GCA_938017675.1 uncultured Candidatus Saccharibacteria bacterium | reverse complement strand
ACGAGCCTGGACGGCTGTGGCGCGGCGGCGGCGTCGCAGCCTGACCATCGCCCTGATCATGACGCTGATTTTCACGCTGCTGATCGGTACGCTGACGGTGCAGCAAACGATGGCGCAGCTGAAGCAATCGGTCGAGCGGAACATCCGCGCCGGCTTTAGCATCGCCAGCAAGCAACCGTCGGGCGAGGTGTCGATGGAAATGGCACGACAGGTGCAGCGCCTGAACAAGGTCAAAGCACACAATTTCCAGGCAGAAACTACCGCGGAATTGCCGGGCAAGCAATTGATCGACGTGGCGGGTAGCGGTGTGCAGCTGGACACTGGAATCGCTGGCGAAGCGAAGGTGACGGGCGCGACACAGAGCGATCTGCTCGGCGAGTTCACCGGTCGATTTTACCAACTAGAGCAAGGCAAGCATTTGACCGAGAGCGATCAAAACGCAGCGCTGATTCACAAAACGTTTGCCGAGAAAAATGGTATCAAGCCGGGCGACAAGCTGGACATCACCAAAGATGGCCGGCGGGTGACGGTGACTGTCGCAGGGATCTTCAGCGGCAAAGGCGAGAAGCCAGCGGTCTTGCAGTCCGACATGGCGGAGAATCATCTCATCACCAACTTGGCTGCGGCGCAGCAGCTGACAGGTAGCCAGCAGCTGACACGGGCAACGTACTTCGCCGAACATCCGCATCAGCTGAAGTCGTTAACGGACCGCGCTAAAAGCCTACCAAACGTCGATTGGAAAAGATTCAACCTAACCGACAACGGGGCCGTGTTTGCCGGGGTTCTCCAAAACATCGCTGGCATTCAAAACATCTTGACGATTGCCACCATCGGTGCAGCCGCGGCAGGGTTGGCGGTGTTGTCACTGGTGCTGGTGTTCTGGGTGCGTGGCCGCTTGCATGAAATTGGCATCTTGCTGTCCATCGGCACGTCAAAGCGGCAGGTTATCGGACAGTTCTTGGCGGAGCTGGCGATTATCGCTCTAGTTAGCTCGGTGTTCGCGCTCGCCATCGGCTCGGTCGCCTCGTCGCAAATTTCTACCGCTCTCACGGCGCAAACCGACCAAAACCAGCGCACAGAAAAGACCGTAGTGCAAGCCACGCCAATAGCAACTTATCTGCAGGCTTTCGCCTTCGGCTACATGGTTGTTCTGCTGTCAGCCATCGCTGCCACTGCGCCAATTATGCGCCAATCACCAAAGCAAATTTTAGCAAAATTAAGTTAGGAGTTATTATGTCAATACTTACTTTACGCGATATTATTTACTCATACGCCGACGGCACCAGCAATGTGCTCAACGGCATCAATTATCAATTTGAAAAAGGCAAGTTCTACGCCATCGTCGGTAGTTCTGGCGCCGGTAAATCGACATTGCTCGGGCTGCTAGCGGGGCTCGATACGCCAACTGGCGGGCAGATTTTGTTCGACGATCAAGACATCGCTGAGCAGGGTTATTCGCACCATCGCAAGCACAATATCTCGCTGGTGTTTCAGAACTATAATCTTATCGACTACTTGACGCCGCTGGAAAACTTGAAATTGGTTAATGCCAAGGCCACCAACGAAACCTTGCACACTATGGGCCTGGACGACGATCACATTCACCGCAACGTCATGAAACTTTCTGGCGGACAGCAGCAACGTGTGGCGATTGGGCGAGCGTTGGTATCCTCCGCGCCTATTATCTTGGCAGACGAGCCAACTGGCAACCTGGACGAAACTACCGCTGCCGACATCATCGACATCCTGCGCCAGGCCGCCCACGAAAATGACAAATGCGTCATCGTCGTCACCCACAGTAAACAGCTGGCCAAACAGGCCGATGTGGTATTGAAGCTGAAGGATAAAAAACTAAAGAGGTAAAATCTAATACTGCTCATCAAGCGGGCTGATTAACGCAATTTTATAAAGCCGGAATGAATTCACTTGGATAAGGTTGACAGTGCAGATTTCCGACATAACGTTAGTTTGAAAGCGATTCTGCGGGCGTTCATAAGGCAAAGTGATAGATATTTGCGTATTTCGCCCGCCAGCGCTATAATCGCCCCATGACTATAAAACAGCAGTCGGCAAGTATCGCCTGGCAAAGCACGCGTTTTCGCCGCGGCTTGTTGAATTGTTCGTAAACTTCTTCTGAAAATACTAACCATGAATAGAGGCCGCGCGCGGCCTTTTTTTTATATAACCAAAGGAGGAATCATGAAACAGAGAATAATTATCATTGGTGGCATGGGACCGCAGGCAAGCTTGGAGCTACACCGGCGAATAATTCGGCGAGCATCAGCAAACGGCGCAAGAGACGGCACAGATTTCCCGTACATCGTTCATTTGTCGCTGCCAGTTCCTGATTTTATCGCCAACGAATCGCGGCGCAGCAAAGCCTTGGAAATTATCATAAACGAACTAAAAAACATTGGCGCATCAATGGACGACATTATCATAATTGCTTGCAATACCGCGCATTTACTGCAGCTCGACATTGAACAGCGGCTGAATATTCGCATAACTTCCATGGTGGATGCCGCAATTGATTATGCTAGCAGCCATTATAAAACAATTCGATTGCTAGCATCGCCGACAACCATCCGCACTGGACTATATGACAAGCCGTTGAAAGCCGCCGGAGTAACCGTATTAACGCCGGATAAGGACGAAGAACAAGCGCTGGAAGTAATAATTCGCGCAGTAATTTCTGGTCAGGCAATACCGCAGTCAGCACTGGATAAAATACCAATAATAGCCCAATCCGAGCAGGCAAACGCAGCAAACTATATCAATAATTACCCCAGCAGTCCGCCGGTATTATTAGGCTGTACCGAATTATCCTGCGTCTTCGCCAAAAGACCAAACACCATCGACTCAATGAATATTCTGATTAACCATCTATCAGCCAGAGGAGTGCTATAGCTAAACCTGACAATAAGCCAGAAACAACAGTTAAATCAAATAACCCTTACCAAATAACCCCATCAGCATAAGCCTGCCATGACTGCTGTTCGCCGGCTGTCATTGATCGAACTAAGCTGATGGTTTGCGATAGGATAGCACTGTCGATTTTTATGGTTTGTCCAGTGTCTACCTCGGGCCAACCGGCTTGTTCTGCTAGCTTGGTTTCGGCGGCAATCTTCTGTGCGGGATTTAATCCTGAGCCGCCATGCTCGCTGATAGCGCGGCGAACAATCGTTGCATACGAATCACCGTCTTGCACAGCGTAAGTGTAGCTGCCCGACTGGGGTTTCGACTTATTCACAGACGACTGCGCGGCTTTATCGTCTGGTTTATTTTTCTTTTCTGTCTCATTCTTATCACTTTGCTCTTGGCTGCCAGTAGCTTTCTTGGCGGCCCCAGCATCTTTGTTGGCATTAGCGGCATTAGCATTATTTTTCTGCGGCACGAGTTGCTGAACAGTACTGTCATCTGACTTAACTTTCATCTTCTGTTCAACCGATTTAGAACTCTTTTGCTGATTTTTACTTCTTAGTAAATTCTCTGTATCAGCTGCTGCGTTTGTTTGCTTGACAGCTGCAAACAGTGAAACCACTAGCAATACAACTGCGCAAACGGCTGCCACTCTTTTCTCTGTAATATCATACCCTCTAATTTTCATAAGCACCCTCCTTAGCGCCCTACAGAAATAATAGCAAACTTTGCATAAGCGTAACAAGCATAAGCGTTATAAAGGCCTATCTAATCTAGGTATGGCTTATAATTATAAAAGCCTTAGCACTATCCCACGATAATATTTACAAAAAGAGAAATTTATGCTACAATAGAAAGAGTAATACATTGCAAATAACTTCAAGGGAGCTCTATGGAAGAGATTAATCTTTACGATTTATTGCGCTTTTATGCCAAAAGATGGCTAACCATCACTATCGCTGCTATGATTGGCGCAATTATCAGCATTACCTATACTTATTTTATCCAGCAGCCACAGTACAAAAGCTCAGCGACTATCCTGCTGGTTGGCGCCGACCATTCGAGCAGTAATCAGGGTTCAGTGACTCTCAATAACTATGTAAAATTATTCACGTCGCGCCGTGTACTTGATCCGGTTATTACAAATAACGATTATTCGGAAGATTATAAAACCCTATCTGGCAATACTACGGCGGAAAACGTTAAAAACACCGATATCATTAACGTATCAATGAGCACCTCTAATCCAAAAACTAGCAAAGCGCTTTTAGAATCAGCCATACAAGAATTTGAAAAGCAGTCCAAATCGCTTTACGGTAACAGTTCTGTTAAAATCAGCGTCGTCGACTCGGCTGACACGCCAAATGGTCCGTCAAACATCAAGCCGCTGCAGCAAATCGGCTTAGTCACCGCTGCCTCGGTAGCACTGACCGTAATCGTGCTGTTCTTCATCTATGACTACAGAAAATCACAGTTGACCGCTCAGACGAAACCAAAGATTGCAAAATATAATTAAACAACACTAAGGAAACCGAAACAATGTATCAAAAATACGGAAAGCGCCTAGCGGATGTATCAGGCGCACTAATCCTGTTTCCATTTACTGCAATAATTTTCATTATCGTCGCTGGCTGTATCAAACTTGATTCGCGCGGCCCAATCCTATTCAGACAAAAGCGTACCGGTAAAGACGGCGAGCCATTTACCCTATATAAATTCCGCAGCATGCCTGCCGACAACGATGTACACGACACTTCAAAATCAGATTCTCTGACCAGGGTAGGTAAAGTGATTCGCGCTACCTCTTTGGATGAAATACCGCAGCTTATTAACATAATAAAAGGCGACATGTCCTTCATCGGTCCGCGCCCTTGGATTACTGATTATTACGAGAATATGAATAGCAACCAGCGCCGCCGAAACAACGTTCGTCCGGGAATTACAGGCAGAGCGCAAGCTTACGGTCGTAATAGCATATCAATTCAACAAAAAATCGCTCACGATTTGGACTATGTCGATAACGTTACTTTACTAAACGATGTTAAAATTATATTTGTAACTATCAAAACGCTTTTTGACAAAGAATCGAATACTTTGGGTAAGAGCGGCATACACGAAGAGTTGCAGGAGCTGAAAAAACAGAATAAACCAAGGAAAAAACGATAGATAAATTAATATGAGTAGTCATAAGAAAACTAAGAAGATTCTTTTTACATCGCACGTTGCTAGTTTCCAAAAGTTTAACCGCCCGTTTATGCGCATGATGAGCGAGAAGGGCTGGGAAGTTCATTACGCGTCGATGGGCGAGGAAGAAATTCTGGATTGTGATAAGTCATTTGTTGTACCATTCACACGAAGCCCGTTCAGGCTGAGTAATATTACCGCTTACATACAGTTGAAAAAGATTATCAACCAAGAAAACTACGACATCATTCACACTCACACGCCTATGGGCAGCGTGGTAACGCGACTGGCTGCCAAAAAGGCTCGTAAAAACGGTACTAAAATTATCTATACAGCCCACGGTTTTCACTTTTTCAAAGGCGCACCTCTGTTAAATTGGCTAATCTATTATCCAGTTGAGCGCCTGATGGCTCGCCATACGGACACGCTTATTACTATCAATAAAGAGGATTACCATCGCGCTAAAAAACAATTCAAGACAAATGTTATATACATGCCAGGCGTGGGTGTTGATCCGAAGCGTTTCAAGCCGAAGCTAACTGCCAAGCAAAAGCTAGAACTTCGCAAATCACTCGGTCTTAAAAAGGACGACTTCGTGATGATTTATCCAGCAGAATTAAATAAAAATAAAAATCAAACCCTACTACTACATGTGCTACACGAAATCAATAAAGAAGATAAATCAGTACACTTACTGCTGGCTGGCAAAGATAATCTAAATGGCTACCATAAAAAACTTGCCGATAAACTAGGCATAGCTAAGAATGTGCACTTTTTAGGCTACCGTTCTGACATTCCGCAATTACTACAAATGTCCGACCTGTCTGTATCGGCTAGTCACCGAGAAGGTCTGCCTGTCCATCTGATCGAAGCAATGTTTGCTGGCCTACCAATAGTCACTACCAAATGCCGCGGAGCAGCCGAGTTAGTGGAGGACGGCGTGAATGGGTTTGTGGTTGGATTTAATGAAGATGAATTCGCGAGATGTGTAAAAAAAATAATAGAAAACAGGTCGCTTAGAGAATCTTTGAGTAAAGAATCTTTCAAATCTGCGTGTAATTATGAATTGTCTTATGCACAAAATAAAACATTGAAGATTTACGGCAAATTTATGCAAGAACCTCTTCGGATACTTCATGTGGTTACCTCTATGAATCGGGCAGGTTTAGAGACTATGTTAATGAACTATTATCGCGCGATAGACCGATCAAAGATACAGTTTGATTTCCTTGTTCATAGAGATAAAGAAGGAGATTACGATAATGAGATTAGATCTATGGGCGGCCGAATATATCATTTACCATCCATTTCATTTGCCCACCTGATAGAATATAATAAAAAGGCTTGTGACTTTTTTGTCAATCATCCAGAGTATTCTATAGTTCATTCGCATCTTGACTCGTTGTCTGCACTTCCTTTAGCGGCTGCAAAAAAAGCAAATATTAGTACTCGTATAGCTCACAGTCATACAAGTAATTTTGACAGCGATCTTAAAAAACCTATACGAAATATGACAAAGCATTTAATTCCAATGTATGCTACAGATTTTTTTGGGTGTTCAGATGAGGCTATGGAGTTTATGTTTGGTAAACGAGCTGCAAAAGACGGAATTGTTATAAATAATGCAATCGACACTTCAAAATTCACATTCAACGAAAAGACGCGGAAAAAAATACGAAAAGAGTTTTCATTGCCAGCTGATAGTTTTGTTATTGGGCATGTTGGAAGATTTAATTATCCAAAAAATCATGAATTCCTCATATCTATATTTAATGAATTATTGAAAGAGGAACCTTCGGCAAAGCTTCTACTTGTTGGAGACGGAGAAAACAAAGCAATCATAGAAAAACAGGTATCTGATTTGGGAATTTCAAAAAGCGTTATAATGACAGGAGTCCGCGATGACATACACGACATCATGCAAGCTATGGACGTGTTCGTCATGCCGTCAAGATACGAAGGGCTGCCTGTAGTATCTATCGAAGCGCAAGCATCTGGACTACCTTGTGTGTTTTCGGATGTAGTTACAACAGATTTAAATATAACGGGTAATTGTAGATTTATTAGTCTAAAATTAAAGACAAAAGGATGGGTAGAAGCAATATTAAGTTTTAAGAAATACACTAGACGTAATACTTCTGAGGATTTACGACTATCAGGATATGACTCACATTCTGAAGCTGTTAAAATTAAAGATTATTACATTAATCAGATAGGGCGTGAGTGTATTGATGTATAAAAATATAAATAAGAGATCCTTTCTGTTTCTAGTATTGTTCTTTATTTGTGTATTATCCTCTGTATTCAATAGTCTTTCCATAGTTAATTTATCTCCAATAATAATAGTAATTATATATACAGTATCTTTTTGTATTCTTAATGATCGGTACAGATGTTTATTATATCTATCGCTAATTCCTATATCAAACAGTATGATACTATACTACTTACATGCAATAATGTTAGCTTTCACACTGTTGAGCTGGCTTACTTCTAAGGAGAGATTTACTCTAAAAGTTAGACAAATAGACATAGCTTTTATATTTGCTGTATCTTACGTGGCTATACGCGAAATTTTAGTAGTACACTACACATTTTCAAGTTATATTACCATGATGGGTCTTATTGCGTGTCTGATTAATATTTATTTAATATCGTGTAAATATAAAGATGATACCGAGTTTGTAAAAACTGCACTAATTTTTTGGTCTATATCTACAATAGCCTTAGCTGTTAATATGTCAATATTGCAGCTAAACGTGGGCGGATTTTCTAATGGCGATACACGTCTAGGATCTCCTGTTGTTTTACAATCATATGACCATAACGACATTTTATGGCAGGATCCAAACTACCTTGGAATATATATAATCGTTGCAATCATGGGACTGTGCACTATGTTAAAAACATTTAAGAAGCGTGCTCTACCTATAATTATAGTTTGCGGTTTGTTGATTTGTGGATTGGCGACAGCATCTAGGGGATTTCTTATGTCATTATGCGTTATGCTAGTATTTTTTTGGGTATCTGCTAGTAGTAAAAAGCGCATTAAATATATTATAACACTGCCTTTTTTGGCTTTAAGCGTAGTACTTATAGTTTCATCTACAGACATAGGAAATTATATATATAGTACATATTCTGATCGTTTTTCCGAATCCGATATTAGTAATGGCAGACTTATTTTATATGATAGATATTCTCATTTATTAATATCAGATACGGGTAGAACGTTATTTGGCATAGGGCTAATAAATTATCCGCCGAGAGCGTCTGCGATAACTGGAGAGAAGTTGCTTATGGTGCATAACTCAGTATTAGAGGTATTGGTAGCATGGGGTATGTTGGGTTTTGTAATATTGTTAATATTTATATTTATTTGTTATAAGCAAGTGTTTCATTCAATCGAGAGGACTAGAGCTAGAATATTATCTATAGTGCCATTTCTGCTGTTCATAATTCCTACACTTACTTTAACTGTATTTTATTCATATTATTCAATTATACCAGTCTTGTTTTTTGTAGTAGCAACAACACTATATATAAAACGCAGGGAAAGAAGTATATCGTGAATAAAATAGTATCAATAATAATTCCTGTATATAATATCGAAAATTATATTTCTAAATGCATAGAATCAGTAATAAGCCAAAGCTACAAGGATCTGGAAATTATACTTGTCGACGATGGGTCTACTGACGACAGTAATAATATTTGCCAACATTATGCAAAGGAAGATGACAGAATTAAGGTTATTCAACAGGATAACAGCGGAGTGTCGTCTGCCAGAAACAAAGGTCTTGCATGCGCAAAGGGTGATTATGTAATGTTTGTAGATGGTGATGATGCAATAGATGCCAAGATGATAGAGCTTATGACGGAAGAAATGCCAAGCGACGACAAGACCACTACTCTTGTAGCTTGCTCATCAACAAAATGCTGGGATAATCTTGGTCAAAAATACGGAAATGGCAAAAGTATCTATTTTAACAGAGAAGAAGCAATAAAAGATTGTTTATATATGAAAAACACAAGCAATGCGCCTTGGGCAAAACTCATACCTTCCAAAATAGCTAAATCCATAAAATTTAATCCGAAGATAACCATAGCCGAAGACTTAGATTATATATACAGAGTAATGCAGAAAATAGATAATGAAATATTTATAAACAGAAATCTCTATTATTACAGGATAACTCCAGGCAGCGCAATGACAAAACCTTTTACCAAAAGAAGAATGGACGGATTTTTGTCGACGAGGGGGATAGTGTCTCATGCTCTGCAGACGAAAAATGACAGAATAATAAAAGCTGCCAAGTTCCGCCATTTTGCGGAAGCATTCTTCATATTGTTGTCAATAGGAGAAAATCGATTAAAATATCGCAAACAGTACAAGGAAGCTTGTGGTGAATTAAATAAATACAAATTTAATATAGCCACAAACAAAGAAGCACCTAAAAAATTTAGACTTTTGGCTATGTTGAGTATAATAAATATTAATCTAGCCATGTTTTTATCAAAGTTAAAAATACGCAAGAAAGTATAAGCTATAATTATGAAAACTGTAAATTTACGATATTATGGGGCGACTAACCTGGGCGACGATATCTTTATAAAAATTATTTTAGATAGATATAAAAATAAATTTTACCTAGGATGTAAGGAAAAGCGGTACATAAAAGAAAATAAGAATATATTATTTCGAGACAATTATATCCGCTTGTTAATAGGAAAAGTTAAATATATTCTTGGTTATAAATACTCCATACCTTTTGGTCTAAACAAAGGTGACCTACTAGTATACATAGGAGGCTCATTATTTATTGAAAACAATAATTTGGACGCCTGGAGGCGAGAAAAGCAATTTTATGATAGCTTAGATAAGCCATACTATATTTTAGGATCCAATATTGGGCCGTACAATTCACCTGAATTTATCAAAATTGTACATTCGATTTTTAGTAGAGCAGAAGATGTGTGCTTGCGCGATAGTTATTCCTATGAACTAGTAAAGGATTTGGACAATGTTAGACTTGCGACAGATGTTGTATTTACTTTAGATGTCTCCAAATATAAATGCGACGCTGAGAGTAATAATCATGTAATATCTGTGATTGATGCATCCAGAAAGTTTGATAGCGAAACCTCTAAAAAATATAATGAAACAATTGCTAAAATCATTAAAAAATTATTAGCAGATGATGAATCGTCTGTTACGCTAATGTCGTTCTGCGAGAAAGAAGGTGATGAAAATGCCTGCGCTACAATTATGTCGCTACTGCCGGAAGATATAAAGGACAAAGTTGAAACATATAGATATAGGGGTGATATAAGCGAAGCGCTGCAAGTTCTGGGAAGTGCCAAAACTATAACTGGATCGCGATTTCATGCCAATATATTAGGCATGGTATTTGGCAAGAAAATTTTGCCAATAGCCTACAGTGATAAAACGATAAATATACTTTCTGATATGAAATATCCTGGTCCAATTGTCGATATCAGGGCTATTGATAATTTTGATATTAATGAGCTTGACTTTAACAATATACAGGTAGTTGATATATCAAAGCTTAAAATACTGGCTGAAAAGCAATTTAGCGAATTAGATAAGGTACTTGTGAAAAAATAAAATGTCCAAAACCTCGTCTCTAATAAAAAACACCATTATCATAGCACTGGGCAAGATATCGACGCAGTTTATTAGCTTTTTATTACTGCCGCTTTACACCGCTTACCTGGCGGCGGGCGAGTTCGGTGTAGTTGATTTAATAACAGTCATAGTTTCACTGACAGCTCCAATTATCATGCTGTCGCTGGAGATGGCAGTTTTCCGATTCTTGATCGATGGACGAGGGGTTAAAGAGCGGCAAGCTTCGGTCATTACCAATTCGTTGCAAATGGTGGTTTATAGTACGCTTTTGGCTTCATCGGTCTATGTAGTCGTAACGCAATTTGTCGTGATACCGTACGCCTGGTTGGCACTCTGTTCAGTGTTGGCGTCAATCGGTTCAAACTACTGTTTGCAGGTTGCCCGCGGGTTTGGTGATAA
>CALIJB010000027.1 GCA_938017675.1 uncultured Candidatus Saccharibacteria bacterium | reverse complement strand
ATCGTCTAACGGTTAGGACACCAGGTTTTCATCCTGGCAATCCGGGTTCGATTCCCGGTAAGGTCACCATATAATATAACTTGCACTTGTCAAGTACGTCCTAGTCTGGGCGTACTATTTTTGTGGAACATATTAGAGTATAATAACTATCTATGAGTAATACATTTAAAAGGACTAAGATACTGGCGACTCTGGGGCCAGCCACAAATTCACCAGAGAAAATCAAACAATTAATCGAAGCTGGCGCAAATGGCTTCCGTTTGAACTTTAGTCATGGATCGTACGAAGAACGACTTGATCAGATCAAGTGGATTCGTGATGCTAGCGCCGAAGTTGGCCGAACGGTAGCAATCTTGCAAGATTTACAAGGACCAAAAATTCGTCTCGGCGTTCTAAAGAACAACCACTTAGATGTTAAGGCTGGCGACGAGATCGTTCTCGATCATGCAATTCAAGAACACGATGGTAGTATGAATTTGCCGATTCAATATAATCTAGCTAACAAGGTTAAGGTCGGCGAGCCAGTCTATCTGTTTGACGGCAAGATTCGCGGCGAGATGATTGAGCGGGTTAGTGATACAGCAATCAAGATTCGTATTCTGAATGATGGATTTTTGATGAGCCGTAAAGGCTTGAACCTGCCAGACACCGACTTTGGCGGCGATATTTTAACGCCAAAAGATTTGGCTGACGTAGAGTTTGGCGCCGATAAAGATATTGATTTTGTAGCCCTCAGTTTTATTCAGAGCGCAGACGATATCAATAACTTGCGGCAGATTATGCTAAGCCACGGTTCGACAGCGCAGATTATTGCGAAAGTTGAGACCAAAGCAGCTATCGAGATGGAAGCGCTCAAAGAAATAGTCAAAGCTGCTGACGGCGTGATGATTGCGCGCGGCGACTTAGCGGTCGAGACTAGTCCCGAGATTGTACCGATTGTTGAGCGCGAAGCAATTCGCTTGTGTCGCAAATACGGTAAACTATCAATAGTGGCAACGCAAATGTTAGCCAGTATGGTCGATAATCCAGAGCCTACTCGCGCCGAAGTTAGCGATGTAGCAACAGCAGTAATCCTCGGTGCTGATGTGGTGATGCTCTCTGATGAGACAGCTAATGGTAGTTATCCTGTCGAGGCAGTCAAAATGATGGCCAAGACGGTGCGTTACACACAGTCGCGCTGGCCGATGAATGACATGCCGATTGAATATGGCGAGAAGAACCGCCGCCGTAATGCGATTGCTAATGCTGCGGTAGTAGTAGCTAACCAAGTAGACGCCGATGTGATTATCGCCGAAACTAAATCTGGCGCGACGGCTGCGCGGATTGCTGCCTGTCGTCCAGAGTTGCCAATCGCTGCGGTAACGCCGAATAAGCGTGTGGCTCAACAGTTAGCTTTGTCATACGCTACCCGTTCATATGTGCGTAAAGAAGGCGAGCATGTTGGTACAAAATTAGCCAAAGAATTGCTTGATTGGGGTACTTTCGGACGCGATGACAAATTGACCGCGGTTGTTGTCAGCGGCCGCCAGTCGGGTGTAGCCAGCGGTACCGACACATTACGTGTGCGTGTTGTTGAGTAAAAGCAGTAAAGTTTAAGAGACGCCTCGCTTTTGGCGGGGTGTTTTCGCGCAAAAAACTAGACGAGCGTTAATAACTATAGTAAACTAGACGCAAGGGTAAACATAAGCAAGTATAAAACGTGGGCAAGAAACTTATTATTGCAAACTGGAAAATGAACCTCACTGTCAATGAGGCGAGTTTGTATGTTCATAAACTCGACAAGCTGGTTGGCAAGCTCAAAAATACTGAGGTAGTGTTGGCACCGACCATGTTAGCGCTCCAGCCGCTTAATATGCAGGTGCAACACCATCACTTTAACCTGGCAGTGCAGAACTTTTATTGGCGTGACAGTGGTGCTTACACTGGTGAAGTATCAGCGTCGCAGCTGCGCGGTATCGTACAATATGGCATAATTGGCCACAGCGAGCGCCGGAATATCTTTGCTGAGCGCAGTAAAGATATTCGCAGCAAAGTGCAAGCGGCAGTGCGTAATAATATTACGCCTGTATTGTGTATTGGTGAAACAGCGCAAGAACGAGCCAACAAGGAAACGTCTGATGTAATTCGCGATCAGTTGGTTGGAGGACTAGCTAATATCACGAGCGTTGAGGTTGGCCAGATTGTTATAGCTTATGAGCCAGTGTGGTCAATCGGTACTGGTAAATTCGCTTCACCGCGCGACGTTGAACGCGCCGTTAAATATATTCGTCGGCAAATTGAGCATCTTTTCGGTAAAGTTGCCGCCGAGAATGTTCGTGTGCTTTACGGCGGTAGCGTTAATCTTGATAACGCTATGTCGTATTTGCAAACAGCTGGTGTAAATGGTTTGCTTATCGGTGAATCAAGCTTGGATGTCTATGCTTTTGCTGGTATTATCAAAAAATGTGAAGATATGTCATCCTTACCAGTAAAGAGAGGTAAATAGCCATGACAGAATTCGACTTCGACGAGCTAGATCGTTCAATTACCGAGGCTATGTCCAAGAGCGGATTATTAAAAGAGGACGGCCAACATACTGAGGCGCCAACACCGCCGGCTGTCTCTACGCCTTCAAATCCTTCCTCTAATACTGCGCCAGTTTCAGTTGAGCCTAATAAATTAGCTCCTGGTCCTGGTCCAGTTGCGAATATGACGGCTTCACCCTCGCCGGCCGCAACGGTTGGCGTCGCTAAGCAGCCAAGCTCATCTGTATCAACAGCTAGCGTACCGGTTTCGGCTGCAGCTCCAGTACAGCCAGCTGTTGGGGTGTCTACCGCTCAGGTTCAGACTTTGCCAACAAACGGTGCTTCAGCTTCGGCTGGTGTGTCGGTCGCTTCCCAGGCTTCTACTGTTGTTCAAAATTCGGCTCTAAATAGTTCAGTACCATCGCCAGCTCCCCAGCCATTGCCACAAGCCGCAATACCGCCGCAGGTAGCGGCAATTGGCGGAGCTGTGCCAGTCCGATCAGGGTTACCAAAAAAAATGAAGACTAAGAGTCGCGGCCGTTTCATGGACATAGTTAGTTCGCAGCCAGGTGTCAACAAACACCCCGCCAGCAAAGTTAATTATTCTACAATGCCAGCACAGTCGTTAAGTAATGTGTCATCTAATATTTCTGGCGGCTTGTCTCAACAATTAGGATCAACTGGCCAGCGAAGCACTCAGCATCTTACCGCTAGCTCTACTCAGGAAAATGTAGCAGCGAATACAAATAACGTTTCTAGCGAACTGCAATCGTCTGAATCGCAAGTTTTTCACGGTAATAGCGTATTGCCTCAAACTTCACAGTCTAATTCTGGTTTTGAAGACAAAAATGATTATGATGAGGCAGACGACAGCAAGAACGAAAAAAGATCGTATTCTATCGGCGGTACGCACGGTAGGGATATTGCACCGTCTGCCGAGCTTGTTGAGTCGCTACAGAAAGACGCGCAAGATGCTAGCAACGAGATTGGCTTTTCACAAGCAGAATCGCGAGCTAACGACATTCAATCAATTGAGGACGCTTCAGCCGAAAACGATGAAGATGACGCTAGAATACAAGACGCGCCAGCCCCTAAAAAACATCGGTTTATGCCAATTGGCGGCAAGCCAAAGCCTGTTGAAAAAACTACTAATCCTCCTGCTGCCGAAGCTCCTGTTGCTAATGTAGAAGATACGAGCGAGCAACCCGAGCAACTAGCTGAACCTCTGACAAATCAGACGGTAGATTCGCCTGTACAGTCCGCTACTACAGAACCAGATCCGCCCCGCGAGCAAACTATCGACGAAATTGAATCAGGCGCTATTTATGATACTTCTGAATATTATACTGAATTCAAGGACGACAAGAAACATAAGCAATCGCGTCATTCGGGCTTGAAATGGTTTTTGGTGATCATAGTGTTCCTGGCTTTGGGTGCGCTGGCGGGCGCTGGCTATTTCTTCTTGACTCGCTATTAACGCGATATAATGAGTGTGATGGATATATTTGATGGTCTTAATGACGCGCAGAAAGCAGCTGTCGCTTATACGGATGGTCCGTTGTTGGTTTTGGCGGGCGCTGGCAGCGGTAAAACCAAAACTTTAACCCACCGCATAGCTTATTTATTGACACACGAAAGAGTCTGGCCGAACGAGATTTTGGCGGTGACATTTACTAATAAAGCGGCTCGCGAGATGCGCGAGCGCTTGGCGGCTTTGATCGATCAGCCTAATACGCGGCAATTCATGCCGTGGATGGGTACATTTCACGGGATTTGCGTGCGAATTTTGCGGCGCGATGGGCCAGCGATTGGCGTGCCGTCGAATTTTATAATTTATGATGAAGCCGACCGTCAAGGATTGATCAAGCAGGCGATGAAGCAGCTGTCAATTGCTCCTGATAAACTCAAACCACGTTCTGTTAGCGCGGCAATTTCTAACGCTAAAAACGATTTACTTACGCCAGATGATTACGCGGCAGCTGCGCAATATCCGAATCAGCAGCATATCGCCAAGATTTATGATAGGTACGAGCAACTGCGCAGCGAGGCTGGCGCGCTAGATTTCGATGACTTGTTGATCGAGACGGTACGTTTGCTGCGCGATGCCAGTGAAATTCGCCAAAAGTATCGTCAGTATTTCAAGCATATCCTTATTGACGAATACCAAGACACTAACGCTGCGCAGTATGCTATCGTTAAGTACTTAGTCAACGATGCGCGTAATATTTGCGTGGTCGGCGACGATTGGCAGTCGATTTACAGCTGGCGCGGGGCGGATTTCAAAAATATTCTTAATTTTGAACGGGACTTTCCTGGCGCAAAGGTGATCAAGCTAGAGCAAAATTATCGTTCAACAGGTGCTATCCTAGAGGCGGCGCAAAAGGTTATTGCCAAGAATATCGAACGGACTGACAAAAAACTCTGGACGGCGGCTGGCAATGGTGCGCCAGTGCAAGTTCAGGCGGTACGCGACGAGTCCGAGGAGGCTTACGTGGTGGCAAGCCGTATTGCGGCTCAAACCTCGATCGGTGCTCGCCGCTACGGTGATTTTGCAGTATTGTATCGTACTAATGCGCAGAGCTTTGCTTTTGAACGTGCCTTCATGCAGCAAAGAATTCCATATCAATTGGTTGGCGGTGTGCGCTTTTATGATCGCAAAGAAATCAAGGACATTATCGCCTATTTGCGTTTATTGTATCAACCGAACGACCGGATGAGCTTTAGTCGAATTGCCAATGTGCCAGCTCGCGGTATCGGCGCGACTAGTCTAGAGAAATTCTTACGATGGCAAAACGATAACAATATGGACATCATCGCTTCGCTGGTGAATGTCGAGCAAACTAGCGTTTTGACGCCGCGCGCCAAAAAATCATTATTGCGTCTGGGCGAGATTCTACGCGAATTGCAGGCGCTTATTCTTTCTGATACTAGCCCAAGCGATATTATTGAAAAGCTAATTGAAAAGATTGCTTATCGAGATTATGTCATGGACGGAACGCCGCAGGCTGAAGAGCGTGATGATAATCTGAGCGTGCTCATAGCGGACGCTAAATCTTTCGCGACGTTGCCAGACTTTCTCGAAGAGGCAGCACTAATGAGCAGCGTCGATCAGCAAAGTGATGGTGAAAAGGTCACATTAATGACCTTGCATGCCGCTAAGGGACTGGAATTTCCGGTGGTTTTCATGGTCGGTATGGAGGATGGCTTGTTTCCGAGTGAGCGAGCGCTTGAAGAGGGTCCGCGCAATCTCGAGGAGGAGCGGCGCTTGTGCTACGTGGGTATGACGCGGGCGCGTGAAGAGTTATATCTGTTGTACGCGCAGAGCCGTGCGCAATTCGGCTTGCGATCGTACAATCAGCCGTCGCGTTTTCTCGACGATATGGGTATGGGATTGTTCGCGGTTGAACCTAACGCTATTGATTCGAATCCAGCTTATAATGATTTTGACGAGCCGGTGATGAACTATGATATTGGCGATCGAGTGCGCTCGCTGCAATTTGGTGATGGCGAGATCATTGACATTGATGGCTTGGCAGTTAGCGTGAAGTTCGATAACGGTGCTGTCAAAAAGCTCAACGTTGAATACGCTCGCCTCGAGAAGCTGTAGCAAAATAATCAATCTTTTGCTATAATTATGACTGCGCGCTAGTTTGCGCGCCTACGTATGAAAAGTATTGCGAGAATGAAATTACGTTGGCTGATAACCGGCTCTATGTTGTTAGCTTTGGCTGGATTGTCTGTTTATACAGCAATTATGCCAAAAGCCCGGGCTGACGAGCGTAACCTAGCGGTTGGTGAGCATATCATTACCGTTCATGATGACGGTCAAAGTAAAGGATTTATTACCAAAAAACAGACCTTGCGCGAAGCTCTCGCTGAGGCAGCTATCAAACTAGATCGTAACGATCGGACCGAGCCAAATATTGATGAGCGCTTGGTAGCAAATTCATATAACGTTAATATTTATCGAGCCCGAACGGTGGTTGTCAAGGATGGCTCTCAGCTCACTAAAATTATTACATCGTACCGTACTGGAAAGCAGATAGTTAAACAAGCTGGCATTGCTGTACGCGATGAAGATATTCTAACCTTGTCGCAGTCTAATAGTCCAATGCGCGATAGCGCAGCAGAAGTATTGTCTATTAAACGAGCAGTCCCGTTTAACTTTGATTTTTACGGCAAAAAGGCCACTTCTTACACGCAAGCTCAAACCATCGGCGAAATGCTAGCCGAGAAGCATATCAAAATGTCTGCCAATGATATTATTATCCCGAATAAAGATACAAAAATATCTAGAGGCATGAATGTTCGCTTGTATCGTAACGGCACGCAAACAGTTACCGTTGACGAGGATATACAGTTTGAGACTGAACAGATCAAGGATATTAATCGCGATAAAGGATACAAAGAAATTCAAACCAAAGGTGTTAACGGCAAGCGTACAGTTACGTATGAGATTAACGTCCAAAACGGCGTTGAAGTATCACGCCGCGAGATCAATAGCAACATTATTCAGCAGCCAGTTAAGCAGGTAGAAATTATTGGTACTAAAACTTCAGCTACGTTTAATGGCAGTTTCGCTGAAGCTTTGGCGCGTTTGCGTAGCTGCGAGGGTAGCTATACATCAGATACGGGTAACGGTTATTATGGTGCGTATCAATTTGACAAGAGTACATGGGGTAATTTCGGAGGCTACAATAATCCTGCTCAAGCTCCGGCTGATGTCCAAGATCAGAAAGCATGGGAGACTTATAAGAGGAGGGGTTGGCAACCTTGGCCGTCTTGTAAAATTAAAATGGGATTACAGGATATATATCGGTAGTTATTGATTGTCTGCGACATTACTGATTGACATTCGACGCATAATTTGTTATAATATAAGAGATATAGTGGGTGATTTTGAATAAAATGAGCTTAAATCGATATTATCAACGTATTTGCTGCTGTGTTTTTGGTGCGGTCTTGGCAATCTCTAGTACTGGTATGTTATCGTTTTTTGCGAATACTGCGGCGGCAGATAGTCCAGCTGCGGTTAAAGCACAACCATCTAGTCATATAATCACCATTTACGACGGTGGCCGGGAGCAATCGATAATCACTAAGGCATCGACAGTGCAGAAAGCGCTAGAAGAATTCGGCGCAAGATTGGATAAACAGCATGATATTGTCGAACCGGGTCTGGATACACCGATTACCAACAATGGCTTCAAAATAAATATTTATCGGGCGCGGACGATAACGATAGTCGAAGGTGCTCGCCGCATGCGAGTCAATACGGCAGCGCAGACGCCAACACAGATTGCGCAAGCTGCGAGGATTGTTTTGTATCGCGAGGATAAAGTTCGATTTACGCCGCCAGAGGATGTCGCTTTGGATGGATCGAGCTTGCTGATGAGGATTACGCGGGCAACTAGGCGTACTGTGACCGCCGAGGAAGAAATTGATTTCCCGGTTGAGCAAATACGCGACGACAGCCAGCCTCTTGGTTATCGCCAGGTAAAGCAGGCGGGAGCTAAAGGGCTGCGCAAATTGACTTATAAAGTTGAAGCGCGCGATGGTGATGAAATTAGCCGTCAGCAAATTTCTAGCGAAATCATTAAGCAGCCTAAAAAGCAAATCGAAGTGATCGGCACTAAGCCGAAAAATCCGCTAACCAAAGGCAAGGGCGCGCAGATATTTACTGATTCCAAAGGCGTGGCGCACCGCGAAACTTATTATGATTTACCGATGAATATTGTTGCTAACGCTTGCGGCGGCGGTGGCTACACGGTGCGAGCGGACGGCGCCAAGGTGGACAAGGATGGCTATATTTTGGTGGCGGCAAATTATGGTAATTATCCGCGCTGCTCGGTGGTGGAAACCAGTATGGGTCCTGGTAAGGTGTATGATACCGGCGGCTTTGCAGCCCGGCATCCGCATGGCTTTGACCTGGCGACTGATTGGACGAACGGGGACGGGCGTTAGATGGCGTCAGCGCTTGGGCCGAAAAAAGAATTAGGCCAGCACTGGCTGCGCGACCCAGAAATCTTGGCGGAGATTGCTGAGGTGGCGGAACTTGGCAAGAGTGATGTGGTCTTGGAGATTGGGCCGGGACTTGGTACATTGACCAGCCGGTTGTTGGCGCGAGCTCAGCGCGTAGTGGCGGTGGAGTTTGATGGGGATTTGGCGCGCAAGTTACCGGGGCAATTTCCTGGCAAAAATCTGGAAGTGATTAACGAAGACATTTTGCAATTTGATTTGAATCAGTTACCGAAGGGATATAAGGTAGTTGCCAACGTACCGTACTACATTACTAGCAAAATTATCGAGAAACTAATGACGGCAGAAAATAAGCCGAGTTTGGCGGTGTTGCTGGTGCAAAAAGAAGTGGCTGAGCGCATCGCAGCGGGGCCTGGTGAGATGAGTATTTTAGCGGTTGGTGTGCAGCTATTTGCCCAGGTAGAACTAGACATTGAAGTGCCACGGCAATTTTTCACGCCGCCGCCAAAAGTTGATTCGCAGGTGGTGGTATTGAGAACTCGCACCGAACCGCTCGTTGCCGCTGAAGACCAAAAAGATTTTTTCCGTGTTGTTAAAGCCGGTTTTTCGGCTAAGCGTAAAAAACTGCGTTCTAGCTTGAGCGGCGGACTGGGCGTCAGTAAAGCTAGCGCTGAACAGTTGCTAAAAAAGGCTGATATTTCACCCGATGTCCGTGCTGAGGATTTGGCGATTGACGATTGGCAGCGACTACTGAGTGAATGGCGGGCGCGATGATTGCGGCAGATCAGCCCGTCTGCTTTCCGTCCGATCTGCTAGTTGCGGTTTCGTCGAAAGACGACGGCACCATGCTCAATCGTATTCGCGGTCGCCACGTAGCTGAGATAGTGAATAATCGGCGGCGGTTTTGTGATCAAATTGGCATTAATTACGACGACGTTGTCTATCACGTAATTTCGTATGACCAAGCACAAACGTTTGATACTATCACTGACGTTACTGAAACTGACACGGTCAAGCACAACAACGAGGGGATTTTTGCTGACGCGCTATATACCGAAACGGCTGGCGTGGGCTTGTTTTTGCCAGTGGCGGACTGTATCGCCACCGTCATCTATGATCCAAGACGCCGGGCGCTTATGCTGGCGCATTTGGGTCGGCATTCGACGGTCGCGCAGTTAATGTCTCGGGCAGTTCAGCATTTTGTCGAGCGTGGCAGCCAGGCAAAAGATTTACAGATTTGGATGTCGCCAAGCATCACTCAGAAAAATTATCGTATGGATTATTTTGATCATGCGAGTGACATAAATTGGCAAAATTTCTGCCGTCAAACGGCTGACGGAATTTATCTGGACATGCAAGGATTCAATCGTTCGTTGGCCGTCCAGGCAGGCGTTCCGGCTGATAATATTGTCATCTCGCCAATTGATACGGCAGATGATCCAAATTATTTCTCACATTCAGCTGGTGATACAGGGGGAAGATTCGCAGTGCTAGCAGAGATAAAATCTACTAGATAAGATCCAAGACGTCATGGCAATGTTGCGTGCCATCTTTGATTAGCATTAGTATATTGCTAAAAAAATAAAGTATAAGTATAATGGTACCAAATGAATAGATGCTGGAAAACAAAAAGGCTGAAATTTGGATTGGCCATCAAGGCGTTAGCTGTGACAGTAGGTGTGTTGGCAGCGTTTTCTGGTCCGATGTTTTACCCGCCAAAAGCTGCCGCCGACGCCATCAATGACACAGATTTTGTGTTTACTGTGGACACGCGCAAACCTGGGTCGCCAGATACTCAGTTCGTCATTCCGATAAGAGGAGGCGGATATAATTATACTATTGATTGCAATAATGATGGTACGGTCGAAGCAACCGCTCAGACCGGATCTTATACTTGCAGTTACGCTACGCCTGGCGTATATACGATTCGTATCGGAGGTACGTTTCCAGAGTTTTATATCAATAACAGCGGCGATAAACTGAAGATGATTTCTATTGATCAGTGGGGGAAGAATAAATGGAGATCGTTGGTAGCTTCATTTTACGGTGCTGAAAATATGGATGTAAAGGCGATTGACACTCCCGATTTGTCGCAGACTGACTCGATATACTCTGTCTTTAGAGGCAATACTTCTCTCAAGGGTGAGAATGCTAACTGGAATTGGAACACCTCGACCATTACTAACATGGGTGGAGTGTTTAGCGATACTGAAAATTTCAATCAAAACATCGGGTCGTGGGATGTCTCTAACGTTGTTTTTGCTGGCGGTTTATTTAATAACGCGACAGCATTTAATAATGGCGGCAGCGATTCGATTAAAAACTGGAACACTGGCAAAATGACTGCAATGAATGCAATGTTCCAGAATGCAGTTAAGTTTAATCAACCGATAGGGTCGTGGGATGTTTCGAAAGCCGAGTTGATGAGTGAAATGTTTAATGGTGCTCGCGCTTTTAATCAATCTTTGGCGGGCTGGCGGCTAGATTCGTTAGTTTCGACAACTGGTTTGCCCAACAGCTATTGGTCTGGCGCTCCTAGAATGTTGAATAATAGCGGCTTGTCTACGAAAAATTATGATGCTACTTTGATATCTTGGAGTATTCAATCAACTAACTCGCCGCTTATACTAGGGGCCGCTGGGTTGAAATATTGCACTGCTGATACGGCTAGAAAAAATCTAATCAAGCCAGTCGCCGACGGCGGGCATGGCTGGACTATCAATGGCGATGCAAAGGAGTGTCCGAAGCATACTGTAGTTTTTGATACCCAGGGCGGAGTGGCAATTGCCAACCAAGAAGTTGCTTTTACTGATAAAATTACCGCGCCAGCTGTGCCAAATCGGCAGGGTTATACTTTTGCTGGGTGGTATATGGATAACACTTTTGCAAGAGCCTGGAACTTTGCTGTCGATATCATGCCAGACAGTAATTTGACTTTATATGCAAAGTGGATCGAGAATCCTAAGTCTGTTGCAACAAGCAGTGGCGCTTCGGAAAACAATTCAAGCTCATCGACCAAGCTAGCCGAGACTGGTGTGGATGCGGGAATATTTTTCTCTGCAGCAGTTGCATTTATAGCGGTTGGTTCTATCGCGATTAAGCTGATTAAACGAAGATAGCTTGCAAGTGGTAACTGTATTTATATGATTAAAGTAATCTTGATAGCTATTTAGCGCTGTCAGGGCTGTAGATTAATTCTTGATAATTTTATCATCTGCCCAAAGTATGCCGGATTGGCTACGGATACGTTGTGCGTACTATCTTCGACTAGTACGCCGCGAATATCTAAGCCAGGGAATTTCTGACTAAGCGATGTTATAAGCTTGCGTATATTTTTTGAGCTGTTATCATTCATGCGGCTTAATTCCGGCGCAAAAAGGGTGACGGGCGTGCCAGGCTGCAGCTTATTGAGCGAATTCTCAAGATCTTCAACAAAACCACTGTGCGACATCGCAATTACGTCTCTCAGCTGAATTAACAGCGGCACGGCTGGCATTTTTTCTCCGTCGTTTTTCGCCAAGCTTTCTGAGCTTCGGAATCGAGTGAATATTTGATATATCTTGATAGGTCAATTGTTTCTGCCAATTGCGCTGCTGCAATAAATGTGCCTAGCGGTTTTTGCCAGCTTGGCGCATCATCTGCGGCAACAAACTCGGTTTTGTCAGGATTATCAAGAACACTAGGTACGCTTGCTGCAAGTCTGCTGCCAAACGAATGTCCAACTATACCTACCCGGTCGCTATAATAAGTTAGGTGTTCGTTTAGCTCAGGCGCTATTTCTTCTGCTAAGGGTGAGAAACTGCCCGTTTCTAAAATTTTATGAGCAACGCTCTTTTTCATAGAACTGGTTGGCAGCGTCAAGACTGAAGCTGGATTTCCTTCTTCGTCGCGCCAGGCATAGGCTATTTCGGTCATCTCTAGCCGTGCTGCTGTCGCTGTAGGATTTCCCATGAACCCAGTTCCGTAGACGATAGTATTACCGGACGGGCCATTGCCAAATTCAACCAAAGTCATCGCCATATCCCCTAGAGCGCTTGGTATGAAATGTTGTTTGATCCTCTCCATGAGCCTTGCTCGCTCTCTGCTAGGAGTTCTGTCGATTACCCCAGAAGTAGGTTCTCTGTTATTTCCCGAGAATATAGTACAAGGAATCCTTTCGGCTGCGTAGTTGGGCGACTTTCTCATAAATATTGTTATAGTATATAATTTTTCTATTGTCAAATAATCTCGTCGTAAAACCCATTGCTAAAAATCTAAAGCATAAGTATACTAATAACCAGTGAGCAGGCACGATAAAACAACAAAAATACAGAAGTTCAAATTGCCATTAAAAACGTTGGCTGCTGCGTTCGGTGTCTTGTCGGTACTTGTTGCGCCAACACTCTATTCGCCAGAAGCCGCAGCTGACGCTATCAACAACACGGACTTCGTATTTACTGTTGATACCAGAAAGCCGGGGTCGCCGGACACTCAGTTTGTTATTCCGACAAGCGGTTCAGGATACAATTATACTGTTGACTGCAATAATGACGGTGTAACTGAGGTATATGGGCAGACTGCCTCTTATACTTGTAATTACGCTACGCCGGGGATCTACACTATACGCATTGGCGGCGCCTTTCCGTGGTTTATCGTAAATGGTAGGGGTGATAGGTTAAAACTGCTTTCGATTGATCAATGGGGCACGAACAAGTGGAAGAATATGCGTTCTGCTTTTGCCGGCGCGGAGAACATGGATGTCAAGGCCGCTGATACGCCAGATTTAAGCCAAGCCACTGACTTATCATGGATGTTTGTTGGAAATAAATCACTGAAAGGCGAGTCTGCTAATTGGAATTGGAATACGTCAACTATTACCAAAATGTCGGGCGTCTTTCAAAATGCAAACCAATTTAACCAAAATGTAGGTTCTTGGGATGTCTCAAAGGTGACCGATACTGCTGGTATGTTTAATGGCGCCAGCGCTTTTAATAACGGAGGTAGCGATTCTATTACGAATTGGGATACGTCGAGTTTTGTAATCGCAAACGACATGTTCCGAAAAGCAACTTCGTTCAACCAGCCGATTGGCTCGTGGAATATGAAGAAAGTGCAGTTTCTTGTTCGTTTTTTAAGTGATGCGACTTCATTCAATCAATCGCTAGCTGCTTGGCGATTGGATTCGTTGATTATTTTGCCGGGAAAACCGTTGTCTGGTGCGGCGGCCGCGCTTGATCATACAGCGATTTCGCGCCAGAATTACGATGCTATGCTAATTGCTTGGGATGCGCAGAATCTAAAATCGCCAATGTCGCTTGGTGCGGCCGGTTTGAAATTTTGTGCAGCCGCTTCGGCGCGGGCTAATATCTTGAAGCCTGTTGTCGACGGCGGACACGGCTGGGTAATCACTAGTGATGGCAGGCTGTGTACAAAACATAAAGTAACATTTGATTCGCAATCCGGTTCTGCCGTTCCAAATAAGATGGTAGGCTATACGTATCCTTTCAAACCGCCGGTCGCCCCGACCCGCTCTGGCTACACTTTTGCCGGCTGGTACACAGATACTGCTTTTACGACGGCTTGGGACTTTGCGAACGATACGATGCCAGACAATGACTTGACCTTGTATGCAAAGTGGACGAAGAACCCTGCGCCTGCCTCTACGCTGTCTCCGGAGTCGCCAAAATCGCCTGGTGCCAGACTGGCTGAAACGGGCTCAAATACAGTTTTGTTTGTCTTGGCGGCGTCTATCTTTGTAGCTTCTGGTATTGTTTTGTTCAAGAAGTAAGCGAACGTCCGTAATATAGGCAGGGAAAGTGAAAAGATAACTTCTCTACTATTTACAGGAAACTGGTATCGAACCAGGAAATATCAAAGACGAGAATTAGTTTAAGGTGTAGGTTCAGTTGTTGCTGGTCAGGCTTGTGTTGCGGGGTGATAATGTGCTAGTAAACTTCTGTCGCCTCTGATATACTTAGAAGCAATGGGAAAGAATCTTTATATCACAACGGCGATTCCATATGTCAATGGCAAGCCGCATATCGGTAATGCGCTAGACTATTTGTTAGCAGATATTTGGTCGCGCTATCAACAACAGAAAGGCAAGAAAGTGCGTTTTCAGGTTGGCACTGATGAGCATGGTAATAAAATCGCCGCTAAGGCTGCCGAACAAAACCTGACGCCGCAAGCATATGTCGATCAAACTCATCAAAATTTCAAGATACTGATGGATGCTGAACACGCCGAATATACTGATTTTGTCCGTACGTCTGATTCACATCATATGGGGGCGGTGCGCTATATTTGGAAACAGTTGGACCAAGCGGGGCTGATTTATAAAAGTACTTACAACGGCTGGTACTGTATGGGTCATGAAGCTTTCTTTACTGATAAGGAAGTTCAAGAAACTGGCGGGGTTTGTCCTGACCACCAAACGCCTTATCAACAAGTTAGCGAAGAGAACTATTATTTGAAAGCGAGCGCCTATACTGATAAAGTCCGCCAAGCAATTGAGTCGGGCCGAATGAAAATTGTACCAGAGTTTCGCAAAAAAGAGTTTCTGGAATTAATGAAAGACGGTTTGCACGACGTATCAATTAGCCGGCCGCGCAAGAGCCTGACCTGGGGAGTACCGGTACCAGGAGACGACAGCCAGGTGATGTATGTCTGGTTGGACGCCTTAGCTAATTACATCACGGTGCTAGGTTACCCGGATCAGCCAGAGTGGAAAGATTTTTGGCCAGCTGACGTGCAAGTGATTGGCAAGGATATCCTGCGTTTTCATGCCGGTATTTGGCCAGTAATGCTATTAGGGGTTGGTCTACCGCTGCCGAAGACGCTGTTAGTACACGGTTTCGTTAATGTGGGCGGTGCTAAGATGAGCAAAACTGTTGGTAATGTCGTCGATCCGATGGAGATTATCAAGGATTACGGCGTTGACGCTTTTCGCTATTACTTTTCGCGGCATATTCCGACCAAGGATGATGGCGACTTTACCTGGGAGAAGTTTGAGAAGGCCTATAACGGGGAGCTGGGTAATGATCTCGGTAATTTAGTGCAGCGGGTTATTGCTATGATTCAGCGTTATCAGTCGGGTGTAATTGGCGAGATTCCTCGCCCAGGACACGATATGGGGCCATACCGCCAGGCGATGGAAGCGCTTGATTTTGATCGAGCAATAGACGAAGCATGGCAACAGGTGCGAGCACTTAATCAATATATTGATGATGTTAAACCGTGGGAAGTTGCCAAGAAGCGCCAAAAAGACACTGATGCTGCCGAGCATTTATCGGAAATTTTATCTTACGCTGTTGGTGCGCTTGAGGAAATTGCTGATTTGCTAACTCCGTTTATGCCAGTGACCGCTAGCACTATTCACAAGATGTTTTCGGCAGGAGTTGTACCCGAGAAAGCAGCGCCACTTTTCCCAAAAATCTATATTCATACGCCCGATTCGCAAACGGTATCTAGTAAGAAGAAATAAACCAGATGAATTCGTTGCTTCGCTTAGTTGATACGCATTGTCATATTCATGATAGCGAGTTCTATGACGCTTCGGCGCGCGAGAAGGCTTACCAGGAATCCGTGAAGAATGGCGTAGCGATGGTTTGTGTTGGTACGGATTTGCGCAGCTCGCGTCAGGCTCTAGAGTTTGCTAGGATGCATGATTTTGCTTGGCCGGTTGTCGGCATTCACCCGCACGACGCAGCGACAAATAACGTCGAGGAATTGCGCCAATTGGTAGCAGGCAATCGCGATGAAATCGTCGGCATTGGTGAAATTGGTTTGGATTATTTTTATGATAATAGTCCGCGTGACATACAACAGAGCGTTTTGCGGCGGCAGCTTGAAGTAGCGCGAGATTTTAATTTGCCGATTAGTTTTCATGTACGCGACGAAAAAGCCGCTGTTGGCGCAGTCTGGGCGGATTTTTGGCCGATTTTCGATGAATTCAAAGGTTTGCGTGGCATTTTGCATAGCTTTACCGACTCTGAGGAAAATTTGCAGCATGGGTTGGATCGTGGTTTATACGTTGGTGTTAACGGTATAAGTACTTTTACTAAAAATAAAAATCAACAGAAAATGTTTAACCAAATTCCGCTTGAACGCTTAGTTTTTGAAACTGACGCACCTTTCTTGACGCCAGCGCCATTTCGTGGTAAAGTGAATATACCAGCGTATGTGAGGCAGGTAGCAGAATATCATGCGCGCGCTCGTGACCTTGCTATAGAAGAGGCCGCTAGCGTAACTACTCGCAACGCGCGGCAAATTTTTGGGATTAATTATGAATGAGAGTTTTAATAATAAAGTAAAACCTTATGCACCGGTAGAAAATGCCGGTCATTTTAATTATGAACAAACTGCTAATGGCAATTCTTATCGCAATCCCGAGTTAGAGCGCTTAGGCGAGTTAGCGCGTAGACAAGCTGAGTCGGCCAATCAAACAACCGAATCGCCCCGGGTTGATTATATAAAATTGAATAGCCCGAAACACGAAGAAAACCCGCTTACTCCTGAGCAGAAAATTGCTGACACTGGTCGACGCGTGATTGGTTTACGAGATAAATATGATGGGGACTATGCTGAATATCTAGAGGGATTTGGTCTAGCTGCATAAATCATGGTCAAGCGTGTGCTCACAAAAACTCTCAAACTTTTTGTCGGCGATGACTTATCGCTCGGTTTGCCGAAACTCCGCAAAAAACGTCCGCTTAAAAAACTGAGCGAGCGCGAACTACTGGCACTAGAAAGTGAAATTGGCTCGGAGCTTTTTGGAGAGATCCCGAAGGGCCATCGCCGCGAATTCTTTTGCCTGGACGAAAAAACATGGATGTGGCATGAGGAATGGATTGATGCTAAGCACAAACTTAAAACACACACTATCAAATATGAAGTAACCGATCGAGGCATCTTAAAAACTCAACCTGGTCCGCGTTATTCATACCTCGAGGGTGATGAATTGCGTAATTTTAGTATCGCTACGCAAATGTATTATGAGCAAGTTGCCCGCCAAGTTTACAAGCGAGATCCCGAGACCGGCGAAAAATTGGTATAATAGAAAGCGTGAAATCATCGATAATCTATCTCGACCATGCTGCTGCCACGCCTCTAGACGAGCGCGTTTTGGCGGCGATGCAGCCGTATTTCTCTGAGATGTTTTATAATCCTTCGGCGCCGTATGCTCCAGCGGTGGAAGTCAAGCGCGCTTATAACGAAGCTAAGCATCGTTTGGCGGTTTGTCTTGGCGGGCAGGCTAGCGAGCTGGTTATGACGGCTGGCGCTACCGAGTCTATTAATTTGATGATAAATAGCGTTGACGGACATATCGTATCAAGTACCATTGAGCATGATGCAGTACTGAAAGCGCTTGGTGATAATATAACGCTGGTGGCTCCATCTAAAAAAGGCAATATCGTGCCGCGCGATATTCAAGCAGCTATTAGGCCAGATACACAGCTAATAACTATCGCTATCGCTAACCACGAACTTGGTACCATTCAACCGCTACGCGACATTGCTGAAGTTGTCCGTACTGAGCGTCGCCGCCGGTTTGAAGCGGGTGAGCTGACGCCAATTTATCTGCACACTGATGCTTCGCAAGGGGCTGGGCAGATTGACATCAATGTAGCGCGGCTAGGCGTTGATGCGCTGACGCTAAATGCTGGTAAGATCTATGGCCCGAAACAAGTTGGTTTGCTTTGGTATAATCGGATGATACGCTTGCGGCCGCTAGTTCGCGGCGGCGGGCAAGAGCGGGGCTTGCGCAGCGGTACCGAAAATGTTGCGGGCGCCATTGGTTTTGCAGTAGCGTTAGAATTAGCGCAGCAACATCGTAATCCTGAGAATAAGCGCTTGCGCCAGTTGCGCGACCAGCTGCAAAATCAGCTGACAGAAGCTTTTCCGTGGGCGATTGTCTCCGGCGATCAAAAACATCGCTTAGCAAGTCATTTGCATATATCATTCCCCGGAATTGATGCCGAACGGCTAGTTTTTATGCTAGAGCGAAAAGGGGTGCTGGTAGCGACTGGCAGTGCTTGCGCCGCGAATTCCGGGACGCGTTCGCATGTGCTAGAAGCGATTGGCTTGGCGCCAGAGGTGGCAGACGGCAGCTTGCGTCTGACACTGGGTCGCTTATCGGATTCTGAAACGTGCACGGCGGCTGCCCGAGAAATTATCGCTGCGATTAATACAGAAAAGGCCAGGTTAGCGTGAAAAGATTTTTAATAGCTATCGTTACGCTGGCCATTGTTTCGGCTGCAATAATCATCGGTATTACTTTGTTTTTATCAAAGAACGATTTGCAAGGCTGTGGCGATATTCCAGATGCAGCCCGCCAACAGTGCGCGGCAGCCGATGCGATCGTAGCGGTGAGTGGCGGCGATACTAGCGCTCGTACTGCTGAAGCAGTGCAATTGTACAAGAATAACTGGGCGCACAAATTAGTTTTCTCTGGTGCGGCAGCTGATAAAACTGGCCCGAGTAATGCTCGAGCAATGAAGAGACAAGCTATCGTTGCAGGCGTACCGGCTAGTGATATTCTGATAGAGGAAACCAGCGAAACGACTGCCGAGAACGCCGAACAAACTGTCAGACTACTCAAACAAAAGCAGATATCATCGGTAATTTTGGTGACAAGCGCTTACCACTCGCGGCGAGTTTCAATTGAATTTACTAAAGCAGCGCCAAACATACTAACGCGTAGCCATCCAGTAGTTACAGATAATCAATGGTCGAATATGTGGTGGACAACTGTTATAGGCTGGCAACTGGCGTTGCAAGAGCTGGTAAAGATTATGGGAGTTGCAACGGAATGACCAGACCGCGTGTTTATGTTGGTATGAGTGGCGGCGTCGATAGCAGTGTCGCGGCAGCATTATCGCTTGACCAAGATTATGATGTTACTGGCGTTTATATGAAAAACTGGAGTCAAGATTTACCCGGTATGCAGTGTCCGTGGGCTGAGGACCTGGCTGATGCCAAGCGGGTGGCAGTGCAATTAGGAATTGATTTTAAAGTATTTGATTTCGAAACACAGTATCGCCAAAAAGTTGTTGATTACATGCTTGACGAATATCGTGCTGGTAGAACACCGAATCCAGATATCATGTGCAATCAAGAAGTTAAGTTTAAACTATTTTTAGAAACTTCGCTGGCGGCGGGGGCGGACTATATCGCAACTGGTCATTATGCGCGGGTTGAACGTTTAGCAGATACTGCACGCTTGCTTCGTGCTCGCGACGACGACAAAGATCAAACTTATTTTTTATATCGCGTGACGTCTGAGGCATTGGCTAAAACCGTGTTTCCATTAGGAAATCTGACCAAACCTGAAGTGCGTCAAATTGCTAAAGATCGCGGCCTATGGACAGCTCGCAAAAAAGAATCTATGGGTGTGTGTTTCGTCGGCAATGTTGGCATGCGCGAATTTCTTAGCCAGTATATTACGACGCGCCCGGGCGATATTATTGACAAAGAGTCGGGCCGGGTGCTTGGCCGGCATGACGGCGCAATTTTTTATACACTTGGTCAAAGACATGGTCTGGATGTTGGCGGCGGGTTGCCGTATTATGTGGTTGGCAAAAATATGGATAAGAATGAAGTTTACGTTAGCCGTAATATCAACGACGAACACATATGGCGAACCGAGATTAAGCTGACAGATATTCACTGGATTAATCAACCTTTGACTGAAGGTGCGCGAATACAGGTCCGATTGCGCCACCGCGGGGCGCTCATTAACGCTATATATAGTGCCGACACGCTACATCTAGAGTCTGCCGAACGAGCCGTGGCGCCTGGCCAGTCGGCGGTGGTCTATCGCGGTGAAGAGTGCTTGGGTGGCGGAATAATGTCGGATATATAAGGAATGCCAAATGTTCTGATAAAATATGCGAAGGTATTTATACTAAATGAAAATTGATAATAGCTTTCCAGTTGTTTTCTGGGGTAAAGACAAATCAACAAAGTCTCAATTTTATCCGTGTGAAACCATTCCTGACTTTTCGCTTGTGACATCGTGTATGGTTTGTGTAGTTCATGAAAATAAAATACTTTTAGCCAAGCCACCGCGTGGCTGGGGTTTGCCAGGTGGTCGTATGGAATTAGGAGAAACGCCAGAAGATTGTGCGCGACGCGAAGTGTACGAGGAAACATCCGTTGAACTAAATTCTCTAAAATTGATTGGTGCTTGGCATATTGAAAAGCTATTTCATTCTAAATATAACTATAGATACCCTGATAGGGCATATCAGCTGCTTTTTCTGGCTGATGTAAAACGAATAGATGATTTTGTAGCTTCGCACGAATCGTCGGCCAGGGAGTTTGTAGAATTTGATAAAGTACAAGACTATCATCATGATTTTGCTAATTTTGCTGAGATTATGACATATATTAAGAGCTGTGTCCTTTAGGCCTTTAGTTTGTCGTAGAGATGGCGGGCTGTTGGTCGCTAATCAGGTGGTTTTCGTGCTATAATTACCTCTATGAACACACAAGAAATCCGCCAGAAATATCTCGAATTTTGTCAAAGGAACGGTCACGCTATTATTGAGCGGGCGCCGCTGATGCTACACAATGACCCGACGACGTTATTTACCGGCTCGGGCATGCAGCCGTTGCTGCCGTATTTGCTGGGCCAGGATCATCCGCAAGGCACTAAATTGGCTGATAGCCAGACATGTTTGCGGGCGCAGGATATTGAGGATGTTGGTGATAATCGCCACACGACGTTCTTTGAGATGCTGGGTAATTGGAGTATGGGCGAATACTTCAAACGTCAGCAGATTGAGTGGTTTTTCGAATTTTTGACAGAAATAGTTGGGCTAGATCCGCACAAAATCTACGTTAGCTGTTTTATTGGCGATGAGAAAAATAACATTCCGCGCGACGATGAAGCAGCGCAAATTTGGCAAGAAGTTTTTGCCAAAAAGGGTATTGAAGCTAAAATCGTCGAGCTGGATAGCGCTGAAAATGGCGATAAGCTGGGTATGCAGGGCGGCCGGATTTTCTTTTACAACGATAAAGAGAACTGGTGGAGCCGCGGCGGCGGCATTGATAGTACGCCGATCGGCGATCCATGCGGGCCGGATAGCGAGGTGTTTTATGATTTTGGCGAGCAGCATCACGATGTCAGCTTTGGACAGGCGCATCCGGCTAGCGATAGCGGCCGATTTATGGAAATTGGCAACCAAGTGTTTATGCAGTATCGCCGGCTGGACGATGGTAGCTTTGAACCGCTGAAACGCAAGAATGTTGATTT
>CALIJB010000026.1 GCA_938017675.1 uncultured Candidatus Saccharibacteria bacterium | reverse complement strand
AAACCAGAAGCAGAAGCCACGCGCGCTGGTTTTGGGCGCGGCTTGAAGGCAGCCGGCGAAGCTGATGAGCGAGTAGTCGGTCTGTGCGCCGATTTGGTTGAGAGCGTCAAAATGGATGCCTTTGCCAAGGCTTTTCCTGAGCGTTATATCGAGGTCGGTATCGCCGAGCAAAACCTAGCGACAGTGGCGAGCGGCCTAGCGCGCGCTGGTAAAATTCCGTTTGCAGCCAGTTACGCGGCGTTTCACCCGGGGCGCAGCTGGGAACAAATCAAAGCGACGATTGCGCTTAACGACATGCCGGTTAAGATCATCGGCGGGCATAGCGGCACAACGGTTGGGCCGGATGGTGCTACCCACCAAATGTTTGAGGATATCGCGTTGATGCGGGTGTTGCCGAACATGATTGTCGTTTGCCCGGGTGATGCTATTGAGGCCGAGAAAGCCACCAAAGTACTTGCCAGGACCGATAAGCCGGCTTACTTGCGGTTAACGCGCGCTGCTACGCCGACATTTAGTACGCCGGATTCGCCGTTCGAGATTGGCCAGGCGTATGTATTGCGCCAGGGCAGTGATGCGACAATTGTTAGTACCGGCATCATGACGGCGTACGCGCTGCGGGCAGCGAATGAATTGCAAAGCAGCAGCGTCTCGATCGAAGTGGTACATGTGCCGACAGTCAAGCCGCTCGATAACGAAACGATTTTGGCGAGTGTTCGCAAAACTGGCCGGGTAGTTACGGTCGAGGACGCGCAAATTGCTGGCGGTTTGGGCGGTGCTGTTGCCGAACTGCTAGGCGAACAGCTGCCGTCGCCGTTATTGCGCATCGGTATGAACGATCGTTTCGGCGAGAGCGGCGAGGCTGGCGAATTGCTGCAAGCCTTTGGGCTTGATGAAGCGAGTATCGCTCAGAAGACGCGCGAATTTGTTGATCGCGTGCCGCAATACCATGCAGGATTTTAAGGGAAGGAGACAACCATGAGCTTATCAATTGATGAAATTCGCCAGCGTACCAGCCGGGCGCGCGACCTAATGCGGCGCAGCCGCCAGGAAGGCTTTGCGGTGGGAGCTTTTAACATTGACAATCAAGAAACATTGCGTGCGATTTGCCAGGCAGCGCAAAAAACCAACGCACCAGTGATGGTCGAAGTCAGCGCTAACGAAGCAGCTTCGCTGGGCGGCTACGAAAATATTCGCGATTTGGTCGATAATTATAGCCAAAACTACGGTGTCGAGATGTATATCAACCTCGATCACGCGCCGACAGTCGAGGGCTGCAAGCAGGCTATCGATGCTGGCTTTGAATTCATTCATATTGATATTTCGCAGGCTAATCACGATGCTACTCTCGAGGAAATTATCGAGAAAACTCGCGAAGTTGTCGAATATGCTAAGTTCACGGGCGCGCTGGTCGAGGCCGAGGAGCGCTATTTCTTTGGCGACTCCAATCTCCATAAAGAAGAGATCGACTACGAAGAAGTCAAAAAATGGAATACCAAGCCCGAGGAAGCCAAAAGTTTTGTCGATGCCACGGGTATCGATACTATGGCAGTGCAGGTTGGGAACTTGCACGGGCTGTATCCGGTGCCGAAGATTCTCGACCTAGATTTATTGCGCCAAATTCGTGCGGCGATTGATTGCCAGATTAGCTTGCATGGCGGTAGCGGTACGCCGCTGCACTACTTTGAGGACGCGTCCAAAATTGGTGTTAGCAAGATCAATATTAATAGCGATTTGCGCTATGCTTTCCGTACTACGCTCGAAAAGGTTTTGCGCGAGAATCCTGACGAGTATGCTGTTTTCAAGCTGATGCCCGAAGTTTACGATGCCGTCCAAAAAGTCGTTGAAGAGAAAATTGGTGCCTTTGGCAGTGCCGGAAAGGCGACGCTTTAGTGGCGGTTAAAATTCTAGCAATTGGCAAAGGTACGCAAGATGTATTCTTGCGCAGTAATGAATTCGATCCGCACACGCGCGGCAAGAAAGTTTTCACTGAGCTGCCGCTAGGTATCAAAATGGAAGTCGAAGACGTAATCTTTAGCACTGGCGGCAATGCTACGAATGTCGCGACAACGTTTGCCCGCCAGGGCTTAGACAGCCGCTATATGTGGGCGCTGGGTAATGACTCGGCCAGCCAGGCAGTAATCGCGGCGCTTGATACCGAGGGTGTCGATACGCGCGACGTCTTGATTGATGATCGAATGCAAGCTGGCTATTCAGTAATTTTGATCGCGACCAATGGCGAACGAACGATTCTGAACCACCGCGGGCGGACATTTGGCAAGGATGTTAGCCGCTTGAATTTACAAGCCATCAGCCAAGCTGATTGGATTTATCCGACATCGCTAGCCGACAACAGTCTGACGGTGTTACGGGTGATTTTGGACGAAGCTGAGCGCGTTGGCGCCAAAGTCATGCTCAATCCGGCTGGTCCGGAGCTAGCTGATCCAGAAAAGCTAAAAGGTTTGCTGGACACAGTTGACGTGCTTTGCACCAACAAAGAAGAGATGCAAAAATTAGTGGCTGGCGAGACTATCGAGGAGTTGGCTCTGCGGGCGCTGCACTATTGTCCGACAGTGATTGTTAGCGACGGTCCGAATGGCGTAGTAGCGACAGACGGTAAGACATTGGTGCGCGCTGGTATGTATGAAGACGTGCCAGTAGTCGATCGCACGGGTGCCGGCGATGCTTTTGCTAGCGGCTTTTTGAGCCAGTGGGCGCAAGGTAAAAACTTAAAAGATTCGATTATTTTTGCTAGCGCCAATTCGACTAGCGTCGTTACTAAAATTGGCGCCAAAGACGGCATCTTGTATAAAGGTGTCAAATTGCACGCTATGCCAATCACCGAGAAACAATTACCAAAACGAGGAGAATGATGAAATACCAGATTTGTGTGTCGGGCGCGGCGTCGGGCGAGACGGTTGATAGCGCTCACGAAAAAGCTTTTGCGATTGGCGCTGAAATCGCCCGTTCGGGCAAGACATTGCTGACTGGCGCTACCGTCGGCTTGCCGCACTTTGCTGCGCGCGGCTTCAAAAGTGTTGGTCAGACCAAAGGCGTGTCGGTCGGATTTTCGCCAGCTAGTTCGTTTCGCGAACATATTTCGACTTACCGTTTGCCGACTGCCGAATTCGACTATATCAACTTCACCGGTATGGAATATGTTGGCCGCGATGTTCACTTAGTGCGCAGTGCCGACGCAGTTATTACCGTCGGCGGTCGGATGGGCAGCTTGCACGAGCTATCGACAGCGCTCGAAAGCCGTAAAATCTGCGGTATCTTGCTGGGCAGCGGCGGTCTGGCAGATTACACGATTACTCTGCTCAAGAACGTCTGGGCGCCGGGCGCTAAAGATGTCATTTACGACGCTAATCCCGAGCGGTTAGTAGCGCGAGTCATTGAGGCGCTTGACAAGAAATACGCCGATGTTGAGCACGATAGCAGCGATCCGCAGGTTAGTGCCAAACGCTACGGTCAAGGTTAGCTAGAATAGCTTAAAAATGTTAAAATATACCAGATGGATAGTCAGCGATTTCGGCTAAAGTCTACGTATCAACCGACTGGCGATCAGCCGCAAGCGATCGCCCAGTTGCTGAATGGTTTGTACGACGGCCAGCGCGAGCAAACGTTACTCGGTGTAACAGGTAGCGGTAAAACTTTTACAATGGCGAACATTATCGCTCAGAGGAATGTGCCGACGTTGATTTTGGCGCACAACAAAACTCTCGCCGCCCAGCTGTTCAGCGAATTCAAACAGTTTTTCCCCGACAACGAAGTTCATTATTTCGTCAGCTATTTTGATTATTACCAGCCAGAAGCTTACATCGCGTCGAGCGATACCTATATCGAGAAAGATTCGGCGATCAACGAAGAGATCGACCGCTTGCGCCATGCTGCTACCGACGCTTTGCTGACACGGCGCGACGTAGTTATCGTGTCGAGCGTCAGCTGCATTTATGGTTTGGGGTCGCCGGCGGATTATTATGATTTGTCGATTACCGTTAAGCGCGGCGAGCGGCGTTTGCAAGACAAATTTTTGCGCCAATTGATGGATATTCAGTATCATCGCAACGATATCGATTTTGCGCGCGGTGCGTTTCGCGTCAAAGGCGACGTGGTCGATGTCTTTCCGGCGGGCGGTGAAACGGCTTATCGAGTGGAGTTTTTCGGCGATGACGTCGATCGAATTACGCGGATTGACCCGCTGACTGGCGAGATTTTGGAAGAGCCGGAACTCTTCACTATTTTCCCGAGCAGCCACTACGCTACGCCGAAAGAAAAAATTAAGCGCGCCATCGAGAATATTCGCGCCGAGTACGAGCAGCGCGTCGAATGGTTCGAAAAGAATAGTAAACTGCTCGAGGCGCAGCGGCTCAGCCAGCGTACCAAGTACGACCTCGAGATGCTAGAGCAGACTGGTTTCGTCAAAGGTATCGAAAACTACAGCCGTTATCTAACCAACCGCGAACCGGGCGAGCAGCCAGCGACTTTGTTAGATTACTTTCCAGACGACTTTTTGATGATTATCGACGAAAGCCACGTTACCGTGCCGCAAGTGCGCGGCATGTATAATGGCGACCGCGCCCGCAAAGAAGTCTTGGTCGAGTACGGTTTTCGCTTGCCGAGTGCTCTAGACAACCGCCCGCTGCGCTTTGATGAATTTAATAAACATATCAACCAAGTCATTTACGTTTCGGCGACGCCTGGTGATTATGAACTCCAGCGCAGCCCGGCGCCAGCGCAGCAGGTGATTCGCCCGACTGGCTTGCTTGATCCAGAGATTATCGTCCGACCGACCGACGGGCAAGTCGACGACTTGATCGCCGAGATCCGCGACCGCGTCGACAAAAAGCAGCGCGTACTAGTCACTACTTTGACCAAGAGGATGGCAGAGGACTTATCGACTTACCTGACGGAGATCGGTATCAAGACAGCTTACATTCACAGCGAAATCGACACACTGGAGCGCGGCGATATTTTGCGCGATTTGCGGATGGGTGTTTATGACGTGCTGGTCGGTATTAATTTACTGCGCGAGGGGATTGATTTGCCAGAGGTTAGTTTGGTGGCGATTATGGACGCCGACAAGGAAGGTTTCTTGCGCAGCGAACGCAGCCTAATTCAAACGATTGGCCGGGCGGCGCGTCACGTTGACGGCAAGGTAATTATGTACGGCGACAATATGACTGATAGCATGCGCTCAGCGATCGATGAAACGCGTCGTCGCCGCCAGATTCAAGAGAAATACAACCGCGAGCATAACATCACGCCGCGCGGTATCAGCAAAGCGATCGACGAAGGCTTGCGCGCCATTATCCCGCAAAAAGAAGATGACAAGCCAAAGCTCGACCTACGCAAAATCCCGCGCGACGAGTACAAAAATCTCGTCAAAGACCTGACCGCGCAGATGAATCTAGCTAGCGCCAACTTAGAATTCGAACGCGCCGCCGACCTGCGCGACCTGATCGCCGAGATTCGCGAGAAGATGTAGGACATTAGCGATAGTAATGCATACTAATATTAAAATAAAATGAAGTGCTTGACAAATTCAGAGGGAGAGAGTAATATTTGGACTGTGATTTGTAATCACCTGGCTACAGAGGCTAGAGCACATTGGCAATTAGGAGGTTAATAGCTGGTATATCCTAGAGGCTACAGATATATCCTGACCAATCGACAGAAAGAAGGAGTGCTATGCACTACAGCATCCCGCTCGGCACGAGCGAGATCTTCGGTGTCGATATGAGGCGGCGACAGGCTGTCATCGACACAATCCGCAGCGTCTACGAAACCTTCGGGTTTGAGCCGTTGCATACACCGATTCTCGAGAACGCTGAAGTGTTTAATGGGCATCACGGCGAAGGAGAGAAACTGCTGTTTACTTTTGCGGACTCGCAGGGTGAACGGCTCGTCAACCGGTATGATCTGACGGTACCTTTGGCGCGGTTTGCTGGGTCCCACCCGGAAATCCCACGTCCGCTTAAGCGCTACCAGATCGAGACTGTGTTCCGTGATGACAAGCCTGACCTGGGTCACTTCCGTGAATTTACCCAGTGTGATGGCGATATCATTGGTAACGCTTGCCTTTCGGCCGACGCAGAAGTCATCAATGTGGCTCACTTCGGTCTGTCCAAGTTGGGCTTCAACGACTTCACGATTCGTGTCAATCACCGCGGCATCATCAAGGCTATCGCCGAGAAGGCAGGAGTCTTTGATGATGCCGGCGTACTGATGGTGCAGCGCGCACTCGACTTCTCCGACAAGGTTACCAAGTCGGGAATTGAGGGAGTCAGGCGTGACCTGACTGACTACGGTACACCAGAGAATGTCATTGATACCATCATTGGGATGATTCTTCTCGATGGCGACGACGCTTTGGGAAAGTTGTCTGCTATTGAGCAGGCTCTTAACTTTTCCGAAACTGGTCTTGCTGCTGTGGATGAGCTTCGCACTATCCTTGAGATGGTGCCCGACTCTATCCTTGACAAGACGTCTGTCGACCTGACGCTGGCGAGAGGTGCTGACTACTATACGGGGTTCATCCTTGAAGGTGTCATCACTTCTATCCCGGTTGGAGCAGTGTTGGGAGGTGGTCGTTATGACAACCTCGTTGGCAAGTTCGGTGACAAGCAGGAGCCTGCTGTTGGCATGGCTTTTGGCTTGGAGCGAATTGTTACGGCCATGAAGATGTTGGGTATGTTCAACGACATTGAATTGCCTGAACGGATTCTGGTGGTGGATGGGAGTTCTGGATCCAAAGCGATTCTTGATCGAGTCATGAAGCTCCGTGCAGATGGCGTGTCTGTGGACTATGTCTCTTCGGGAGCGGTCATTGATGCAATCTCCTACTACAACCAGCGCTTTTTTAGCGCCATGGTCAATATCTCAAGAGATGGGTCGGTACAGCTCACTGGGAAGGGTAGCACCCTTCTCGCTAGGCTGAAGACTTACTTTGCTTGAGATGCTCGCCTCGTCAGTGGCTGGGGCGGTCCCGTTCTTTATATTTTTATTGAGCGGGACCGCCTACATCTCTTTACTGAACATGTATTATGTTATAATAAACCGTATGAGCTTATTTACTTTTTGTTGCTGCTACTATCATTGCCACTGCCATTACTTTCGGTTTTAGGCAGAGGCTATTTTGTTAGATTTTCGTCTCCTGCCTAGGAGATTTTTTGGTAATTAGTCAACTGACTGGAATAAGAAAGGATAAAAATGACACCAAACAAACTGCAGCCTGTCGATGAAATTCGAATCGTTGCACTGGCGCGCTCGGCTAGCGACATTGACGAGACTGTTTTGCGGCGGGCAACGATGGCGCTGGAATCGCTCGGTCTGACAGTGACGTTTAGTGAAAATGCCTTTTCACGGTCTCAGCGCGGCTGTCCGAGCGATCAAGAGAAGGTCGACGATTTGCATGCTGCATTTACCGATTCGAAGGTTAAAGCGATTTTGGCGGCCGTTGGCGGTTTTAATTCAAATCAGCTGCTCGACAAAATAGACTGGAAACTAATTGGCGCCAACCCGAAGATTTTTGCCGGATTTTCGGATATCACGGTGTTGAATCATGCTATTTTGGCTAAAACTGGCTTAATCACATATGCTGCGCCGAACTTTTATTGCTTTGGTATGCTGCCGCAAAATAGTTATTCGCTGGAATATTTTAAGCGCTGTTTGTTTGCGGATCAGCCGGATGAGTACGAAGTTGCGCCGTCGGCGAACTTTTACGATTATCCTTGGGATTACGATGAAAAATCCTCGCGCGCCACTCTGCCAAACAACGGTCCAGTAATCATCCAAAAAGGTAGAGCCGAAGGAGTCTTGCTGGGCGGAAATATGTGCAGTCTAAATTTGTTGAACGGCACCGAGTATTTTCCGCGCATTGCTGGCGATATCATCTTATGTATTGAGGACGATAGTTACGATTCGATTTTAGAGACGTTCGAGCGCAATTTCCAGTCGGTAGTGCAGCAGCCGTATTTTCGCCAGGTCAAAGCTATTCTGATCGGGCGTTTCCAACAGGAATCGCAGCCAACAGAGCAGGCTCTTAGGGATATTATTCTCAGCAAAAACATTGAACAGACTATGCCAGTCATTGCTAATCTAGATTTTGGCCATACCGACCCGAAATTCACTTATCCAGTTGGCGGCAGGGCTGCGGTTGAGGCTAATGATATAGCTACCATCCGCTTTTTCTCTAGCTAAATCAAGATTTTTTGACATAATACCATCAAATATGTTATAATATATAAGATAAGGTAGTTACTCTTGCGACAAAATATAAACTCCATAAGGCGGTAGTGTGATAGTGGCTGTACCGTTCTTGTGTGTGGTTACCGACGATAAATGCACGCCGCGAAAATCTTTGCTATAGCCGTGCCAGCTGCTGTTGAAGCGGACATGCCAGTGTCCTGACAGCGGCAAATTGATATCGTAATGGTCGAAGTGCTGGTCGCTGAAATTGACAATTACCAGCACGTCGTCGCCAGCGCCACCCTTATCCCAGCGGTGGTAACCGATAACGCAGTTGTCGTCGTTGGCGTGGAAAAGGGCGGTCGAATTGCCTTGCAGACCGCGCGTTGTATCGTAAGCGTTGTGCCGTAGTGCTAGCAAATGCTTGTGGGCTAGCAGGATGCCAGCATACTTTTCAGTTTTGCGCCATTCTAGGGCCGCCCAATCGTTGAAAGAGCCGTCCTGCAAGAACTCGCTGCCTTGTAAAATCATTGGAATGCCAGCGGATGTCAAAGTGATGGCATCGGCCAGCAGAGCTTTCTCGCGGGCATATAGCGTCGTGCCGCCAGTGGGGTCGGCTGCTTCGTTGAGCCGCACCGAGCCGTTGGCAGCAGTATCGTGCGAATCGCTAAAAATAACCCGCTCAAAATCATTGCCATTGTACGAGTGGGAAAATTCATAGCGAATGCCTTGCAAAGTTGGTGCCGTACCAGTAGTCAGCCCTAGCGCATCACGCAAAGCATGCGGCCACCCCAGCTCCCACTGCGCATCAAAGCCGCAGCCGTTGTTGGCGCGCGGTGCCGTGATTGCTGGGTTGCAGGCGGCGTCTTCGGCGATTATTAGCGAATCTGGTTTGATCTTGTGCGCTAATTCAGTGATGTCTTGCAATAAACTCCAAGTGTCAGCGATGTCGTGCTCGGGGTCGTTATCGCGGCCTTCGGTGTTGCGCATGTAAATAGTGCTATCGACGCGCAGGCCGTCCATATGGTATTCACTCAACCACATCGTTATATTGTCAAGGATAAATTGCCGAACTTCCGGCCGGCCGAAATCAGGCCGTCCGCCCCAAGGCGTATCGCCGCGCTCGTCATTATAAAAATAAATCCCGCCGCGGTCGTTTTCACTCCAGCCGTCAAATTGCCAGAGATCGGTGTCGCCGTAAAAATGATTGTAAACGACATCTAGCACTACGCCGATACCGCGGGTGTGGCATTCACGTACAAACTTCATCAAGCCGTGGCGCCCGCCCAGCATGCTTTCGACGCTAAAAATGTGGTTTGGCGCGTAGCCCCAGCCGTTACTAAAGGCCATGCTGGTGATTGGCATTAGCTCGATAATGTTAATACCGAGATCTCGCAAGTAATCCAACTTTTCGATCGCACTGTCAAAGGTACCAGATGTAGCAGCGTCGGGGCGGTTGAAAGTGCCGACATGCAGTTCATAGATGACTTGATCTTGGCGCGGCGGCATGGCAAAATTAGCATCGTTCTGCCAATCGAAGTTATTGTCGACAACCACCGAAAATCCCTTGTCGCTGCTAGTGATAGCTCGAGCGCGCGGGTCGTTCTTCTCGAGCAGCTGGCCGTTGGGCGTCTCGATAATGTATTTGTATTGGTGGCCCGGCTCGACATTGCGGATTAGCGCGAACCAGTAGCCGTCGCCCTCGCTAGTTAGCGGCTGTTTCTCGCCCGCGGTGAACGTCCCGCTGATGAATACTTGCCGCGCAAACGGCGCCCACACACGGAACTCCGCTCCGCCTCTATATAATGTCACTCCTAGTTTCTTTTTGATTTGATGCGGCATAACTTATCTTATTGTAGCATAAGTGGGATGACCGAGCTTCTGCAACTTATGTAAAATCCTTTGGCACTTCTCTAGCTTCTGCGTTATAATTAGTGAATAATGAGTACAATTACCAACGACGATGTGCGTCATTTGGCACAATTAAGCAGTTTGCAGATGTCTGGTCCGGAGGTTAAGTCGATCCGCGCCGATATCGAGGGAATCATCAACTATATCGGTCAGCTGGACGAGTTGGATACCGACGGCGTGGAGCCGACGTATCAGGTGACAGGCTTGCAAAACGTCTGGCGCGACGACGAAATCATTGACAGCAGCGTATCGCGGCAACAGCTGCTGGCCTTAGCAGCCGAGCAAAGCGACAATTGCGTGAAAGTACCAAAGGTGTTGTAGTTATGAAAATTATTGAATTAGTAGATAGGGTTAAAAAAGGCGAGACCACTGCGCGGGCACAAGTCGAGTGGTCGCTCGCCAAAGCCCAAGAAATCGAGGAATATCATGCGTTGCTAAGCCTGACGGCAGAGCGTGCTCTGCAGCGAGCTGACGAGATCGACGAGCAGATCAAAAAAGGTGAGAATCCGGGCGTCCTGGCGGGCGTACCGTTCGTGGTCAAGGATAACTACTTGGCGTTCGGCGCGCCGACTACTGCGGCGGCGAAAATGCTCGAGAACTTTCAAGCGCCAGTCCAGGCGACCGTCGTCGAGAAGCTTGAAGCGGCAGGTGCGATTTGTATTGGTAAGTCGAATCTCGATGCTTTTGCGCACGGTGGTTCGACCGAGAACTCATATTTTGGCGCGACGCATAATGCCGTTGACCAGACTAAGGTAGCTGGCGGTTCGTCGGGAGGTTCAGCGGTCGTGACAGCGCTAGATGTGGTGCCGTTCGCGCTGGGTACCGACACTGGCGGTTCAATTCGCCAGCCGGCTAGCTTCAACGGTGTTTACGGTTTTAAACCGACTTATGGTTTGAGCAGCCGCTACGGTGCGGTGGCGATGGCTTCTAGTACCGACACGATGGGTTGCTTCGCACGGCATGCCGACGATGTGGCATTAGTCACTAGCGTGATGGCTGGCCGCGACGACAAGGATATGACGACGCTGCCGGATTACTTTGAAATGCAAAAATCAGCAGGCGAGCATTTGAAGATTGGCCTGATCAGCGAGGCGATGGGCGACGGCGTCGACGCAGAAGTTCGCGCTAACGTTAATGATTTTGCCAATAAATTACGCGCAGCTGGTCACACGGTTGAAAATGTTGATATGCCAAGCCTTAAATATGCTTTGGCGATTTATTATATCGTCGTGCCAGCAGAAGTTTCTAGCAATCTGGCGCGCTACGACGGCGTGCGCTACGGCTATCGCGCCGAAGGTGTCAAAACGCTAGCCGAGCTCTACGGCCGCAGCCGCAACGAAGGCTTCATGACCGAGAACAAACGCCGCATCATGATCGGCAGCTATGTGCTATCCAGCGGCTTTTTCGATGCTTATTATCTGAAGGCTCAAAAGGCGCGCACTGTTTTGATTAACGAATTCAACAAGCTATTTGAGAAGTACGATTTTTTGCTGCTGCCAACCGCGCCGACGCCGGCGTTTGGTCTGGGCGAAAACACTAGCGATCCGGTCAAGATGTACTTGGCGGATGTCATGACGGTGCCGCCGAGCTTGGCAGGTTTGCCAGCAATCAGTATACCGGCAGGTAGTAGTTCTAGCGGTCTGCCAATCGGCGCGCAGTTAGTTGGCCCGATGAAGTCCGACGCTAAGTTGATCGCGCTAGCAGGCGATATGGAGGGCGAAAATGAACAATAATTTCGCAACGTGGTTTATTTTGATCGCGGTACTGATTTTGGCGATTGTCGGTGCAGTTTTTATTGCCTTTGCTAGCAAGCGTTCGCCGAAGCTCAAAGTCGAAAAATTCCGCGCCCGCTGGCTGGCGATCGAAAATAGCCTCGACAAAGAAAGCGCTCCTAGCTGGCAGCTAGCTATCCTCAACGCTGATAAGCTTGTTGACAAAGCCTTGCGTGATAGTCACTACAAGGGCGAGACTATGGGCGAGCGTATGAAAGCCGCCGGTAAGGTTTGGTCGAACGCTAACCATATCTGGGGAGCACACAAAATTCGCAACCATATCGCGCACGAAGCTGATGTCAAGATAAATTATGATATTGCGCGCCGCGCTCTGGCCGCTTACAAACAAGCATTGAAAGATTTAGGAGCAATCTAATGGCAGTATCTGACGAAATTTTACAACAATATGAAATGACCATTGGTATCGAGTGCCACGTCCAGCTGGCGACCAAAACCAAGCTGTTTAGCCCGGCTGACAATGATGCACGTAATGCTGAGCCGAACGAAAAAACACATGAAATCGACTTTGGCTTGCCAGGAATGCTGCCGGTGCTCAACAGGCACGCTGTTGAACTGGCGGTGCGCGCCGGTAAAGCGTTGAACGCACCAATCGCCCGCGTCAGTCGGTTTGATCGCAAACATTATTTCTATCCTGACCTGCCAAAGGGTTATCAGACCTCGCAGATGTATCAGCCGATTATTTTGGCTGGCTATGTCGACGCGCCGCTGGAAGACGGTTCGCTCAAACGAGTGCGGATTCATCATGCGCACATGGAAGAGGACGCTGGTAAATTGACGCACCACGACGGCTACTCGTTGGTTGATCTCAATCGCGCTGGTACGCCGCTGATCGAAATCGTTTCTGAGCCAGACATGCATTCTGCCGAGGAGGCTAAGGCGTACGCTTCGGAGCTGCACAAATTGATGGTCTACGCTGGCGTGACGCACGGTGATTTGTATCACGGCAACATGCGTTTTGATGTCAATATTTCTGTGGCTAAAAAGGGCGCGACTGAGCTTGGCAAGCGTGCGGAAGTAAAGAATCTCAATTCGTTCCGCAGCGTCGAACGTGCCGCTGAGTATGAATTTAAGCGTCAAGTTGACCTGCTGGAAAGTGGTGAGTCGGTGGTGCAGGAAACTCGCGGCTGGAGCGATGACAAGCAAATTACCACCTCGCAGCGCTCGAAAGAAGACGCCCAGGATTATCGCTACATGCCCGATCCGGACATTCCGCCAGTGGTGCTGGGTGATGAGGAAATTGCTCGAATCCAAGCTGAAGTGCCGGCGTTGCCGAACGAATACCGAGAACGCTGGGTAGATTTGGAGCTGGACCATTCGGTAATTGATACGGTGCTAGCTCATCAGGAAGCTGCAAAAACTCTGGACGCCATTTACTCCCTGACTGATAGCAACGAGCAATCAGTGCTGGAGGATTTGAATGTTGATCGCCAGACTTACGACCGGCTGGCTAAACGGAGCTTCAACCTATTTGCTTCCACGCCAGACGAACAATTAGACTATCAAAAAGTTGAGTCTGGACTAGTCGGTCCGCGCCGCTTGACGCACTTGGCTCTGCTGGCTGAGAAGGGGACGATTAGTTCGAACAGTACCAAGGAAATCTTTCTCGATTTATTCAATGAAAAGTACGCTGGCGTCATGCCGGAGGATATTGCCAAGGAGAAAAACTTACTGCAGGTGTCTGACGAAGGCACCATCGCTGCCATCGTTGACGAAGTATTGAACGACCCAGCTTCGGCGGCATCCATAGCCGATATTAAAGCTGGTAAAGACAAAGCCATCGGCTACTTGGTTGGTCAAGTGATGAAGCGCTCCAAGGGCCAAGCCAACCCGAGCCTCGCGCAGAAATTAATCCGCGAAAAATTATAAAGTTCGACACTTCAGAAATAGGACAGAGGAGGAGTTTAATATAATGAAAAAACCAACCAAAGCTATCATCGCCGCCGCTGGTTTCGGTACCCGATTTTTGCCGCAGACCAAAGCCATGCCTAAAGAAATGCTGCCGCTAATTGACAAGCCGATTATTCAGTATGTCGTCGAGGAATTGGTTGAGGCTGGCATCAAGGATATTATTATCATCGGTAGTGCTAACAAGCGGGCGATCGAAGACCATTTTGATACGCCAAACGAAGAGCTACTCGCCAATCTGCGTGCTGGCGGCGCCAAAAAGCAACCGCTAATTGATGTCGTCCAGCGCTTGTCCGAAATGGCTAATTTTGTCTACATCCGCCAGAAAGGTCCGTACGGCAATGCGACGCCGCTGACTTGCGCTTCACATTTGATTATGCCAGGCGAGTCGGTGATTTACACGTTTGCTGACGACTTCATCGAGGCTAGCCCGAGTCGTTTTCGCCAAATGATTGAGGCGTCGCAGCAGCTTGACGGGGCAATCTTGTCGTGTAAGAAAATTGTCGAAGACGCCGAATTCGATCGTTACGGCGTAGTTAACGGCCAGCAAGTCAAAAACGGCGTCATTAAAATGACTAATATCGTTGAAAAACCTGGTAAAGCTAACGCGCCGTCCGACTTGGCGAGTGTCAGTAGCTATTTGCTACCGGGCGAGTTCTTCGGTTATCTCGAGCGGGCTCGCGATGACTTTGGTGGCCGCGGCGAATTCACTGTCCAGCCGATTATGCAAGAGATGATCGACGACGGATTTGATTTTTACGGCGTAGAAATCACCAACGGCACATATTATGATACCGGCGATAAATTGGAATACATCAAAACCGTGGTTGATTTCGGATTGAAACATCAAAAACTCGGCCCAGCGCTACGGCAGTTCTTACAATCGCGGATTAACGGCGAAAATCGCTAAAAGCACTAGCTTTTTCTGACAGAACGTGGTATAATGAGAGTATAGCTGCAAAAAGCAGTATTAAAATAAACAAAAAGGAGCGCAAATATTGATGGAATGGGCTCAAATACTTGTCATCATTTTGGCAGCAGCTTTGGCGTTGTTCTTGCTGTTGGCAATTATCTTGACGATCAAGCTAATCCAGATCTCCCGCCAAATCAAACGGGTGGCTTGTGCCGCCGAGCGCACTGCCCTCAAGGTAGAGTCGGTCGCTAATAGCGCGGCTGCTATGGTGGCGCCGGCAGCAATCGCCAAGATCATCAAATCGATGATGTACAAAACTAAAAAACATAAAAATAAGGAGGACTAATTATGTCAAAACGTAAATTTGTACTTGGAGCATTATTTGGCGCTGCCGCTGGAGTAGTCGCTGGCGTCCTAACAGCGCCGAAGTCAGGCAAAGAAACCCGTGCCGACCTCAAGAAAAAGGCTAACGAACTAAAGAACGAAGCTGGCGAAAAAGCCGAAGAGGTCAAGGCTAAGGGCGAGAAAGTTTATAGCGATGTCCGCAACAAAGCCAATGCTGCCGTCGAAGAAGGCCGCAAAACTGTTGACGACTATAGCGACCGCGCTGTCCGTGCTGCTAACGCCGCCAAGGATGAATTCAACCGCCCAAGTAAGCGCAAATAATTGTAGCTAATCAAATACTCAAGGCGCTCTGTTTTATTGTAAATCAGGGCGCTTTTTTATTGTGAAAACTGGCGAGTTGTGGCAAACTAAATCTATGGCTAAAAAGCACAATAACATCTTCGCCCGCATGGCTCAGCGTCTGCACGATGACAACGAAAAAGGCTCGCGCCAGGCGCTGCTCGAGGAGTTGTTCAACGACTTCAATCGCAATCGCTACGAAATTTACAAGATTAACTTTTTTCGCGGTATATTTTTCGGTTTCGGGTCGCTTTTAGGCGGTACTATGCTGATTGTGTTGTTGGTTTGGGTGCTTAATCTCACCGGCCAACTTGTCCCGAGCGTGGCTGGCTTTATCGATCAAATACTTAATGTTATGCAGAATAGCCGGCGCTAGCGTTACGAAATAGCTTCTTTGCTCCTTAAAATTACTGCGCTAAGAGAGTGTAGACAGGCTAGCGCAGCGCGTCTTCAAAAACAACCTAGTCTGCGTTATAATAAGCATAAGATATGGGTAGTAATTCAGTACAAGGCCAGCCGGCGCTGCAACCGAGCGATTTCGTGCACCTGCATAATCATACCTTTCATTCGGTGCTAGACGGCTTGACTAAAATCAATGATTTGGTTGATAAGGTCAAGGAGTTCGGTATGGAGGCGGCGGCAGTAACCGATCATGGTACGATGAGCGGTATCCTTGACTATTATAAAACTGCCAAAAAGGCTGGTATTAAGCCGATCCTTGGTATCGAGACATACGTAGCGGCGCGTTCGCGCTTTGATCGCGACCCGGCCAAGGATAAGCAGCGCTTCCACTTGACGGTGCTAGCGATGAACAACACCGGCTTTCATAATCTGATGAAGCTATCGACGCAGGCTAATCTGGAGGGTATGTATTACAAACCGCGGATTGATCACGACTTGCTAGAGGAGTTGAATGAAGGTTTGATTGTGATGAGCGGCTGTGCTAGCGGTGAAATCGGCGTAGCACTCAAAGAAGATGACTACGATCGTGCCCGCGATATTGCCAAATGGTATAAATCGATTCTGGGCGACCGCTACTATCTGGAGTTGCAAGACCACGGTCACCCGAAGTCAAATACGCACTGGGACGTCCAGGCAAAAATCAATGAGGGCTTGATTAAGTTATCGAAGGAGCTGGACATCGAGATGGTGGTGACTTGCGATGGGCACTACTTGACACATGATCACCAAGACGCGCACGAAATTTTGCTATGTGTCGGTACTGGTTCGTACTTGAGCGATGAAAAGCGGATGAGTCTGAAAGACTTTGAGCTGCACTTGACCGACCCGCGCGATATCATCGCTCATTGGGGAGAGGAATATCCCGAGGTAATTCGTAACACTAAAAAGGTGGCTGATCGCTGTAATGTTGAAATTGAGCTGGGCCGCATTCTTATTCCTAAATATCCGCTGCCTGAAGGCGAGAACGAGCACTCGTATCTGCTGAGATTGACATACCAGGGCTTGCTGCAGCGCTACAACGGTGCTTCAAAAGAGGAAGCCGAGAAATTAGATCCTGAAGATATCATCCCGCAATTGTCTGACGAAGTTCGCCAGCGCGCCGAGATGGAGTTGGGCGTGATGGGCAATATGGGTTATGAGGGTTATTTCTTGATTGTTCAGGACTTTATCAACTGGGGTAAATCTCAAGGGATTGTTTTTGGCCCGGGTCGTGGTAGCGCCGCCGGATCGATTATTGCCTACGCACTGAACATCACTGACCTTGACCCGCTGAAGTATGGCCTGCTGTTTGAGCGTTTCCTCAATCCAGATCGTATTTCCATGCCGGATATCGACGTTGATATCCAAGATACTCGCCGCGACGAAGTGATTGAATATTGCGCTAAAAAATACGGCGAAGACCACGTCAGCAACATCGCCACCTTTGGTAAGATGTTCGGCCGCATGGCGGTGCGCGATGTCGCCAGGGTGCTGGAAGTGCCGTACGCCGAGAGCGATCGCTTGGCTAAGTTGGTACCGCCGCCGAACCAGGGCCGGCACATTCCGCTGTCGGTTAGCGTCAAAGAAGACGCCGATTTGCGCAAGGAGTACGAGAATAACCCTACCGCCAAAGAAGTGCTGGATTATGCTATTCAGCTCGAGGGCACGATTCGCAGCCATGGCGTCCATGCCTGCGGCGTGGTGATTGCACCGGATACGCTGGTCAATTATATTCCGCTAGAAATGGCGCAAAAAGGCGTGGTGGCGACACAGTTCCCGATGGGCGAAGTTGAGGAATTGGGACTGCTGAAGATGGACTTTTTAGGCCTTTCAAACTTAACGATTATCAATAATGCCATGCGTATTATCAAAAAAGTTTACAAAGAAGAAATTGATCTGGCGCATTTGCCGCTCGATGACAAGCCGACATACGAGCTGTTTCAGCGCGGCGACACCACCGGCGTGTTTCAGCTAGAATCGGCGGGCATGAAACGCTATCTGCGGGCGCTCAAACCGACGCATTTCGAGGATATCATCGCCATGGTGGCTCTGTACCGCCCGGGGCCGATGCAATTTATCGATAGCTTTATCCGCCGCAAGCACGGCGAAGAGCCAATCACCTACTTGCACGAAGGTATGCGTAATTCGCTGGAAAACACCTACGGAATTTTGGTCTACCAAGAGCAATTTATGCAAATTTCTAAGGAATGGTGCGGTTTTACTGGCGGTCAAGCTGATACGCTGCGCAAAGCGGTCGGTAAGAAAAAAATCGACCTAATGAAAAAGGTTAAGCCGGAGTTCGTCGAGGGTGCGGTTAAGGTTGGTGGTGCGACTAAGGAAATTGCGGAAACGTTTTGGACACAACTGGAAGAATTTGCTAATTATTGCTTCAATAAATCGCACGCTGCTTGTTATGGTTTAATTGCCTACTGGACGGCCTATCTGAAAGCGCATTATCCGGATGCTTTCATGGCGGCGCTGATGACCAGCGATCATGACGATATCGACCGCCTGGCGATTGAAATTACCGAGTGCAAGCATATGGGCCTGGAGGTTCTGGCGCCAGACGTCAATCAGTCATACGTCGAGTTCGGCGTGGTGCCAGCTGCCAAGCAGGTTCGCTTCGGTATGGCCGCAGTCAAAGGTGTCGGCGTCGGCGCAGTCGAAGAGATTATCCGCGCCCGCGAGGCCGATGGCCCATTCAAGTCGGTCGAGGATTTTGCCAAACGTGTCAGTACCAGCAAAGTTAATCGCAAAGCTTGGGAATCGCTGGTCAAAGCCGGTGCTTTCGACGCGCTAGGCGACCGCAGCGATTTGCTATTTAATCTCGATACGATTCTGGCTTTTGCTAGCAAGCTGCAAAAGGAAGCGCTCAGCGGGCAAGTTGATATGTTCGCGGCGCTCGGCGGCGACAAATTGATGCCGTCGGTCGAACTGAAGGCTTCGCCAGTCAAATACACCAGTAAAGAACAACTGATGTGGGAGCGCGAATTGCTGGGCCTTTATATTAGCGCGCATCCATTAGATAATTATGATGCCTTTTTCGAGGAGCAGACCATTCCGCTGCATGCCTGCACACCGCAAATTGACGGGCAGAAAGTGTCGGTCGGCGGCTTGGTATCGACGATTCGCACTATCGTCACCAAGGCTGGCACCAAAATGGCGTTTGTCGGTATCGAGGACAAAACTAGCGAAATGGAGCTGATTGTCTTCCCGAGATTGTACGAACAGCTAGGCGACAGCCTGCAGCAAGACGCCGTGCTGAAAGTTAGCGGTACTGTCAATGCCCGCGATCGCGACGGCAACATGACTGATGAAGCCAAAGTCATTGCCGACGAGGTCAATATCGTCACCGACAAAGAGCTCAACGAATACCAAAGCCACGGCCGCAAAATGACGGCGCCGAAAGGCCGTGCGGCCGTCAAAAGCAAACGCTATCCGCGCAAAAACGCTAACGGCGCGCCAGCTGTGACGGCTGCAGCCAGCGTCAAAGCGGCGCCAGCAATTATCGCCAAGCCGCTAGAAAAGCTAGAAACTGTCTATGTCAAAGTCAAGAATCCGAGCGACCGCGACTTGCTGGTCTCGCTCAAGAAATTGTGCAGCCAAAACCCTGGCCAAAACGACATCATTATGATTCTGGGCGATGATAAGTCCAATGCCATCCGCCTGCCGTTTCGGGTCGACGCTCAGCGCAACCTGCGCGCTGGCCTGGCCGAACTGCTGGGCGACGAATGCGTCAAAGTGAAATAGATTAGGATGCGGATAATTTTGACCAAAGAAAATAGCCCGCCAGAAAGGCCTTGCGCCGAGGCTGGTGGCCTCTAGGCGGGCTATTTTCTAGCGGGCTTTATCAGCCCTCTTTGGACGCCTCAGAGGCGTCGTCGGTCTTGGTGGCGGCATCTTCGTTGGGGAGGTGGACGACGATGCGTCCGTGCTCGGGCACGTCAATGACGTAGGCGACTTTGTCGCCTCGGATCTCGACGTCCGAGACCCAAAAGGCCTCGGTCGCCGCGCTAACGAACGCTGTCTCAATACGGCGCACCCGTGCCTTAGTGTTGGCTAGGCGTCCTCTGAGGAGACTCTTCTGAGCCTCCTTAAGCTGAATGTCCGCCTCCATCTTAGCCTGACGCTCCTGAGAAAGCCAGATCAGTACGGCGGCGTAGACCGCCAAAACGAACATGGCGGGGGCGGGGTGTCCCGCCCCCGCCATCAGGCGTGCCATCACGCTGATGACGAGCAGAATACCGTATTCGACGAAATAACGCTTCATAATCTCCTCCTAAGAGATCACGCTCAAGTAAAAGGGCAACTTCACGCCCTTTTTTGTGGAAAACTTGAGCGAAAAGCTAATATATATATATCACATATGGACTGCGAAGTCAATACTTTTTGCAATTATTTCGTAAAATTTGCAAATTTTAGGCATTTTTGGTGGTTTTGCCGCTCGCTGCCAGCTCGTACAGCGCGATTCCGGCCGCTACCGACACGTTGAACGACTCTTTTTGCCCGAACATCGGAATTTCGATGATATCGTCAGCCAAAGCCAACCATTCGGACGCGATACCGTCGACTTCTTCGCCTAGCAGCAACGCAATGCGGTCTGGCGCCGAATAATCGCGCAGATTAGTGCTATTGGCGGCTTGTTCCAGAGCGGCGATGCGGTAGCCCAGTTGCCGCAGTTCATCTAGCGGCGGTGCTTCGCGATACTCAAACGGCACTAAACTCTCGGCGCCGAGCGCCGTTTTGTGGATTTGCTGGGTGATTTTTTCACGAATGTGCGGCAGGCGCTGGTCGTCTCGCGTGATTTCACCGTCGATTAGCGCGCAATTTGGCGCTTCGCGGTACAAACTTAAATCTGGATACGGCGTATAGCCGCTCAAAATCAACCGTTCGACACCGAAACCTTCACATGTCCGAAAAATCGACCCGACATTGAAAGTCGAGCGGATGTTGTGGGCGATGACGACGATTTTTGGCATAATTCTATTGTAGCATTGTTTTTAGCGCAAGCTTTTTGCTAAAATAAAGGTGATGGATGAAGAAGAAGTCCAGCGCCGTCGGCGCGAACAAGACGAAAAAGCTACCCGCCAGCGGGCGACTATTTTGGGTTTGCCGTATGTTGATATGCGCAATCTAGAGGATACGCTACCGCTAGTCCCTGGCATGATTCCGATCGAGAAAATGCACCAATACCGCATCGTGCCGCTAGCCAAAGGCGGCAACGAAGTGATGTACCAAATAGGTGTGACTTCGCAAACGCCGCAATCTATTTTACAGAAGATCAAGCGCGAGTATCAAGACCGCGGCGACAAATTGCAGTTTTTACTTATCAGCGCTAGCGGTTATCGGGCAATGATGCTGCGCTATGATCCGCCGAAGCGTACTGCTTACGATGACATCGAGATTGCTAAAGAGGGCGATAGCAACACTATTGCTCAAGTTAGTCAGACGTTGAATTTGGTATCGAGCGAGGAACTATTTGATTTCCTGATCAAGCAGGCGGACAAGCTTGGCGCTAGCGACATTCACATTGAAAACGAGCGCGATTCTATCCGCGTACGCATGCGCGTCGACGGCGCGTTGCACCCAGTGGCGCAGCTAGAACGTTCGCGCTACCGAATTATTATGGGCGAGCTAGCTAGCCGTGCTGGCGTTAGTAGTGCAGCTATGGAGTCGCAGTCCGGCCATATGCAGATGGAAATCACCACCGATCAAGGCACGCATCTATTGAACCTGCGCGTCGAGACTGTGCCAACGCTGTACGGGCAAGATGCGGTGCTGCGTTTATTTAATTTTGATGAATCATTGTTGAATTTGGACTTGCTGGGTATTCCGCCGCGCCAGCGCAAGGAAATCGACGAAGTTGTCAGCCACCCGCGCGGTCTGGTGCTGATGGTCGGGCCGACTGGCTCGGGTAAGTCGACGACGCTTTATAGTATGCTCAACGCGTTGAATACCACCGACCGCAAGCTGATTACACTCGAGGATCCGATTGAGTATGGCCTGAGCGGTATGTCGCAAATTCCGATCGACACGACGCACGGACAGAGCTTTGCTGATGGTTTGCGTAGCGTCTTGCGTCTCGACCCGGATGTGGTGATGGTTGGCGAGATCCGTGATGTCGATACGGCGCGCACGGCTATTCAGGCGTCAATCACCGGCCACTTGGTGTTATCGAGCTTTCACGCCAATACCACTAGCACAGCCTTTAGCCGTATGATTGATATGATTGGAGTCAACCCGATCTTTTCAAGCGCTATCCGCTTGTTGATTGCCCAGCGTCTGGTGCGGCGTTTAGTTGATCATACCAAGGAAGCGTACGAACCCGATGAGGCAACACGTAAATATGTTCAGCGCGTACTCGAAAAGCTGCCGCCCGATGTCGAGAAGCCTGATCTGGATAATTTCAAGCTGTGGCGCCCCGTGCCTAGCGAAGATGCGCCGTTTGGCTACAAAGGCCGGGTGGTTATCATGGAACAGCTGGTTGTTACCGATGAAATCCAGAAGTTTATCCGCGGCGACGTCCAAGATGTTCACCCCGAGACGATCGAAGAAACCGCTCGAAACGAAGGCATGCTGACACTCGAGCAGGTCGGCGTGCTGGCGGCCTTGCGCGGCGAAACCACGCTCGAGGAGATAGCGCGGGTGATTTAACGCAAATTGTGGTATAGTATTGGGTGCTGGCTCTAAGATGTAGAGTTTGAGTACATCCATCGTCGAGTGGCCCCGGTACGGGGCGGAAGGAAGGTATGAGATGATCTGGAAAAGTGCTATCATGGGTAGGACTACTACTCTTACTTCTAAAGCCTGCGACAATTATAGGCTGGATAGGTCAACCTCTCCAGATCGCCAGCTTCACGAACTGGCGGCTGGAGGTAGGGGCGTCGCGGCCTGCGCTGCTCTTGGCCTCATGAACTCTGCCCGCGAGGCAGGATTCTACACAGAGGTTTTCAGCTGCAGATCGGTATATCGAGAAATGTCGTTTGTCGTGGCTGTTTACGACAGGCAGGGCGGAGCGACGCTGGCTTTTTTTTACTGTGATGCCGCTGGCAATATCGAGACAGACTTCTGTCGGTATCCAGAGATTTTGGTCCCAGAGCCGTATAGCTGGGGCGGATACTTTGAAAGGATGTTGGACTGGTATACTAGTCCAACAACCACGCCCTAACCTCGCTGACCGGTCGCAAAGGTAAGCTCAAGCCAGCAGAGCCGCGCCTTTGCTCTGGGGCGGGGCGCGCGATTTAGTTCGCCGTCCCGCCCCCAACTCAACTACTTAGTATTGATTTAGGATTTATTTTATGACATTTGCCACCGCTGGTACGACGCGCTTGTCGAATGGCGACGGTATAACTTCGTCGGCGGTTGGGTTCTCGACCAGCGCTGCCAGAGCTTCGGCGGCGGCTAACTTGTGCTGGTCAGTGATTTTTTGGACGCCATGGTCGAGCGCGCCGCGGAAAATACCAGGGAAAGCCAAGGAATTATTAACTTGATTCGGGAAGTCGCTGCGGCCAGTCGCTACGACGGCTGCGCCAGCGCTAATCGCGGCATCGGGCATGATTTCGGGTACTGGATTGGCCAGGGCAAAAATAATCGGCTGGCTGGCCATTGCCGCGACCATCTCTGGCGCTAGCGAGTTAGCGGTCGATACGCCGATGAAGATATCGACGCCAGCTAATACTTCTGCTAGAGTACCGCTTTCTGAAGTGTTCAAATATTGTTGCAAGGCGGTTTTTTCTGGCGACAGGTCAGTGCGGTCGCTGCTCAGCGCACCGTGTCGATCGAGCGCAATCAAGTTTTTGACGCCGTACAGATTGAGCAGCTTAATAATCGCCGTGCCAGCCGCACCTGGTCCTGCCAGGACGACTTTGCAGTCGCGTAAGCTTTTGCCGACAACCTTGGCGGCGTTGATCAGCCCAGCTAGCACTACTATTGCCGTACCGTGCTGGTCATCGTGAAATACTGGAATGTCTAGTTCGGCTTTCAAACGCTCCTCAATTTCGAAGCATTTTGGCGAAGCGATATCCTCTAAATTGATCGCTCCAAAGCTCGGCGCTATCGCCTTGATGGCAGCGATAATTTCTTCTGGCTGGTGAACGTCCAAAACAATTGGCACAGCGTCGACATTAGCGAAATGCTTGAACAGCAGCGCCTTACCCTCCATGACTGGCATGGCGGCTTTCGGCCCCAAGTCGCCCAAGCCTAAAATCGCTGAACCGTCAGAAATCACTCCGACCAGATTGTTCGTCCAAGTGTATTTCGGCAAATCCGCCGGGTTCTCGACGATGGCCTGGCTAACGGCACCGACGCCTGGGCTGTAATAAGCGCTGAGCTTATCGCGGTCAATCTCGCCGTTATCGCGCAGCGCGGTGGTGATTTTGCCTTTATATTTTTGGTGTAGTTCGAGTGCTAGTTTGTTGTAATCCATGAGTATATTATAGCGCGTTTTGGCATTTTGGGCGCGCATGTTGAGCTAAATGGCAGTTTGTAGCATAATATATTTATGAGAAGAAAAGGAGAGTTTTTAGACACAATAAGAAACCGGTTGACAACATTTTTGGCAGTTGGAAGTTTAGCGTTAAGCTCGTTTGTCGGGTCGTGCTCGGCTGAGAGTCAGACGCCGGATTCTACGCCAGCCGGGAGTACTGCCTCCGAGAGCGCTACTGCTGGGACACTAACTTATGAGGAGTTAGCCAAAAAAATTGGCGAGGGTGATTCAGTTTGGATCGCGCCAGTTGCTTACATACAGAGTACAGACGGTGAAAACAGCGGCAAGATTGTTGTACGCCCAGCTGCTGAAGTCAACGGCGACCCGACATGTCAGCAGCCTGGCGAATCGCGGCAGGTGGGCGACGAACAGGTAAGATACTACGCCGTTGAAGATGGCAAATTGGTGGAAGTAGACCCTCCGTCATCCAAGGCGGCCAGACGGTCGGATAGCGTCGATGAAAATACAGTTATCTGTGTGAAATTTGACGGGGCAGTCGACGGATTTCAGCCAGGAGCGGAGCTTCCGACGACTATGGTTATTGACGGCAAGCCCTACCGTGTCGTATACGTAGAGGGTTCAACAGAAAACCCGTTGACCCCGCGTCAAGCTCTTGACCCAACCGATGAATAGCTATTTTGCTTGCATTTTAGTATAGTTTGTGGTATAATAAAAAGACATACCAATTTTAATTTCGAGGTGAAAGTATAACGAAATGGGTATATTAAAATCTGACCAGCCTGTTGGCAGGCATGCAGCGGCTAAGAGACATGAGGCTCCAAGTTGGCTGCCCGATAAAAAGTTCGGAAAGACGATAGTCGGCCTCTCTGCGCTTGCTGTAACGATGACTTGTTTTACTGTGCGTGCATCTATGGAGTTTGCTGCGAATGAAGAAGAAGATCCTACTCCTGTGACAGACAGGACTGATAATTTGCCTCAGCCAGCGGTGCCAGGCGACTCTATTGACACTAGCACTGACACTGATCAGTCTTCTTCGGACAGAGTAGTGGTAGACGGAGCTTTCTACGAGAGCACTTGCCAAATATGGCGAGAATCGGGGCAAGCTGGTAAATTCGTATGTGCCAACCTGAATAGAACTTTCAATCCGGGGTTTCAGCCGGTAGGCGGTGCTAACCCTAATACTCGGTTTCACGTCAATATCGATAGCGCTGACCAGTCAACCACGGCGTAGGGTTTTTTGAAATTGATAAAATATCAAGCGCAGCTGGCGGCTAGATGGACTCTGCCGCTAGCCATCTTTGCGTCTATTGCTCGCCGCTTGATATTGTGTTAGAATACTTGCATTGTACGAGAGTTAATTATTCGGGCTTTGTTCGGTGTGGAGCCGCAGAGGTACAACTGCGTGGCCAGCCAGAGCGGGCTTGAAAGATAGGAAAAATTATGAGTTTTGCATTAATCCAAAAAGTCAATGACGAGCAAAAGAAGGCGCAAGTTGTCGATGTTCGCAGCGGCGACACCGTACGCGTCTATCAGAAAATCAAAGAGGGCAACAAAGAGCGCATCCAGATGTTCGAGGGCGTGGTTATCCGCACCGACAACAAAGGCCAGCACACTAGCCGCATCACCGTTCGCAAAGTTGCTTCGGGCGTCGGTGTCGAGAAATCATTCTTGCTGCACAGCCCGCTGGTCGAAAAAGTCGAGATTGTGCGCCGGGCTAAGGTTCGCCGCAACTTCTTGAGCTTCTTGCGCAAACGCAGCGGTAAGTCGGCCCGCCTGACTGCTGTTAAGTTCGACCGCGAGGCGGTGAACGCCGTCCGCGACAAACATGCCGAAGAAGAAGCCGCTCGCTTGAAAGAAGAGAAAGCCAAAGAAGCCGCCGAGAAGAAGGCTGCCGAAGAAGCCAAACAGGCCGAATTGGACGCCAAGGCTGCCGAAGTGGCCGCCCGCCACGCCGAAAATTAACGGCAGTCTGTATCTAGCGCTAACGATAAATCCCGCCGATCAGCGGGATTTTGGTTTGCTAGCGAAATAACCGTGAAAATGAAAGTGCCCGCCGAGGCGGCTCAAGCAGAACGATATGTTCCGCGAGCCGCCCCAGCGGGCGTCGGAGAGGAAACGGCCCACCGAAGTAGGCCAGTGGCAGGGCAGGATTTCTGCCTGCGGGCCGTCTCCTCGGGGCTAGGTGTCAGCGGCCGCCGTGGCGGTGGGCTGGCGACACATTCGTTGTTGCCATGGAGATACCGAACACGACGACACTAAAAAGCATCAATGTGCCGAGAAAACTCTCCAGGAAGGAAAGGGCAGGTATCACACTGAAAGCACTGTGCAGCGCTCCCAGGGTGAGCATCATAACCCAGGCCAGAAAGGCCCAGGCCGCAGTCGGTATTCCGACCATGATAAAAATTATGAAGAGTTTCCCCTTCATGAGCTAAACACCTCCTCTCTACATCAATGTGTTTAGCTTACCAATATTATAACACAAAACCCGCCGCCTGTGCCTGCGATTGAGCCTATCGCTGCCATTTGTTATCATGAACTTATGATTCTGGGGATCGACGAGGTTGGGCGCGGGCCGTGGGCGGGGCCTCTGGTGGTTGGCGCGGTGATTTTGGGCGGCGCCGAGATTGACGGCTTGGACGATAGCAAAAAGCTGACCAAAAAGCGCCGTGAAGCGCTGGACGTGGAAATTCGCGAAAAGGCGGCTGTCTGGGCGCTGGGCTGGGTGAGTGCCCAGGAATTAGACGATATTGGCATGAGTGAGGCGCTGCGGCTGGCGACGCGGCGGGCGGTCGAGCAGGTTCAGGCGCAATGCCGCCAGCAAAACTTAGCTTTTAGCGAGATTATTATCGATGGCAAGGTAAATTTTCTGCGCGGCACGGCGCTAGAGAAGTTCGTTACGACCATGCCCAAAGCCGACGGTTTGATTCCGAGCGTGTCGGCGGCGTCGATCGTCGCCAAGGTGGCGCGCGACCAGTTCATGGCCGAGCAAGATGCGGTTTATCCGGGGTACGGTTTCGCGTCGAATGCTGGCTATGGCGTGGCCAAGCATCGGGCGGCGATTGAGTGCCTGGGCGTGACGCCGCTGCACCGGCTGAGTTTCGCGCCGCTGGCGAAGTATGCCGACAATAAGGCGAAGCCGCGGGCAGTGCCTCAGAAAACAGTTGTTCAATCTGGCGAGCCGTCTGTCGGATATCCTCAGAAAATAATTCGGGGCCCACGTAAAGTTGCCCTAATTTCTTCTGGGGATACCGCTCCAGACAGCTCTATATGTATTAATGAAAAACCAATGACAACTCGCCAAATTGGCGATAAGGGCGAGCGGGCAGCGGCGGATTGGCTGGCGGCTAACGGCCACGAAATCATCGCGCGGAATTGGCGGACGCGGTACTGCGAAATCGATATCGTCAGCGTGAAAGGCGAGGTGTTGTATTTCACCGAGGTGAAGTATCGTAAGAACGATGATTTCGGCGATGGACTGGCGGCGATTACCGCCAAAAAGCAGCGGCAGATGCGTTTCGCGGCAGAGTTGTTTTTGGCGGGCAAGCCAGAATGCAGCGGCATGGCGGCCAAGCTGCTAGCCGCCAGTGTGAGCGGCGACCCGCCAGCTGTCCAAGCGGTAGTAGAAGTAAATTAAACCAAAGAAAATAGCCCGCCGAACGAGCTCAAGCTGAACGCTAATTCAGCGGGCTATTTTCAGGCGGGCGTTCAGCCCTTTTCGGATTCGATCTCGGTCACCTTCTTCTGAACTTTTCCATCAATATCCTGAAGCTTGCGCTTCAGATCCTCCTTTCGGGGGTCATTGGTCGACAGGATCTTGATCGCCTCAATGGCGACCTCACGGTAGTCAAAGCTTCTGCTCTGAGTAAAGATCAGAAGTTCTGACATAAAGAGGACGTCAACCTTGAGGCCGACGAGGGTCTCATGGAGACGCTCGTCTTCCTTGATAGTCTTCTTGGCCGCGTCATCGGTCGCGTGGGTGCGCCCGATGACATATCCCCCGATCCCGGTCATAGTGACCAGAACGATGATGGCAAAGACGATGATGGCGGCTGCGGTGCTCATGATTTCCTCCTTAGAAAATCATCGCTCAAGGTAAAAGGGCACTTCTCGCCCCTTAGACTAACCTCGGGCGAAAAGCTATTATGAATATAGCACATTATCGCATAAATGTCAAGCGTTTTAACGAAAAATGTGTCATAATAATTTTGCGGCCTCTGTAAAAGCCGCAAAATTACTTATCTTAAAAAACTGAAATTACTTTGCTAGAGCCGCTAGGACCGCTGCTTTGTCGCGGTCGATTAGGTCTAGTTTGCCCTCTAAATCTAATATTCCCATGTCGATGGCGCGGACGAGTGACTGGTCGCGGCGCAGCGGCGTGAAAAATTCGCGGTATTCGGCTAGCTGCTGTCGCGTCATCAATAGCATGGCGGCGTAGCGCGGGAAGTAATCGTGGCTTTTGTCGCTGGCGAAAGTTTGCTCGATCCAACTCCACTGGCTGCGCATCCAGCGCCAGGCGGCTTCGCGGCCGTAGCGATTACGCAGCAGGTCGACGAACCAGTGAACGGTGTCTTGGCTGCGGATGATGTCGGTGTTGGTGAGTAGCCCGATCAAGCGTGCCAGCTGCTCGGCGTCGCGTGTCGTGGCGACTCCTGCGGCGATGTCGCTGCGCAGGTCGGCTGATTGCGTGGCTTGGTAGGCTTCAAGCAGCTGACTGACTATATCTGCCGGTTGATCGCTGTAGCGGACGGCGGCACCGATGATTGATGGGCGCAGGTCGGCGCTGAGCTCGGCCAGAGGCGTGTTTTGGTAGAGCCGGCGCGCGGTACTGATTGCCGCTGCGTCCTCGCTATATAGCATACAATCGATGATGGCGGCGCGCAGTTTGCTGTCAGATTCTGGCTCGCCGGGGCGTTTGCTCCAACCTAGGCGTTCGAATTGCGGACGAGCTAACTTGCCCGACAGGCGGCGCAGCAGCTTTTCGGCGGCTTCGTCTTGGTCAACGAATTTCTTGAGATCGCTGATGGCCAGCGAGATGATTTCCCAGACGGTCTGATCGCTTTCGTCTTGGAAGGCGGCTAGCGCTTCGACTAGCGTACTGCTAGCAATTAGACCGCCGCGGGCTAGCAAGATCTGCTCATTGAGATACTGCGCCCGCTGCGACGGCGTCAGTCTGCCGCTAGCGATTGCCTGCAATATGCGTGCCCGTAGGGTGTTATCATAGCAAGTGATAAAGTGCGAGGCGTTTTGATGATTGAGCAGTAATAGTCCGTCTGGCGCGGGCGAGAGGCGCTGTTCGCGCTCTTTTAGAATTTCGGGTAGGCGCTGGTCGTTGGCGTCGAGCGGAATCGGCCACAAACGATCAGACGGCTGGTGCGGCCCAGTGAAGAATTGTTCTTGGCGGAGCGTCAACTCGCCATTGTCGAGCGACGCGTAAACTACAGGGTAGCCTGGCTGTGAAATCCAGGTATTCATTAGCGCCCCGACATCTTTGCCGCTAGCTTGGCTTAGGCATTCCCAGAGGTCGTCGCCAGTGGTGTTGCTATACTTGAAGCGGGTGAAATACTGCTTGAGGCCGGCACGGAATGCTGCGTCGCCGATCCATAGCTGCATCATTCGCAGCAGCCGGCCGCCTTTGGCATAGACAATCGCTCCATCAAACAGCGCGCTGATTTCGGCTGGGCCCGATACTTCGGTTTGAACTGGTTGCACGCCGTCGATACTATCGCGGCGCAAGGCAGCAACGCCCTCGTTGTTGGCAAACTCGTCCCATTGCCGCCAATCCGGATGCAGCGCGTCAGTTGCTAAATATTCCATCAGCGTAGCGAAACTTTCGTTCAGCCACAGGTTATTCCACCATTTCATAGTCACTAGATTGCCGAACCACTGGTGGCTTAATTCGTGGGCGATAACCGTTGCAATATATTGGCGGGTCGAAACGCTAGCGGTTGCCGGATCGGCCAGCAGAGCGGTTTCGCGGTAGGTCACCAAGCCCCAATTCTCCATAGCGCCGCTAGAAAAATCAGGTAGTGCTACATGGTCAGATTTCGGCAGCGGGTAAGGCACGCCAAAATACTCGTTGAAAAAGTCAATTGTTTGCGCTGCGTGCTGGAGCGCCCAGTTCAAGCTGCCGGCTGACTGCGCTGGCGTGGCGTAGACGTTAACCTCGACGCCGCTCTTGGCGGCAGTAGTCGCGCGCTGTAAATTGCCAGCGACAAAGGCCGCCAGGTAAGTGCTCATACGCGGTGTTTGCTCAAAGGTGGTCAGCGTTCCCTCGCTGCTCTCCCGCTGCGAAGCGACTGGCATATTGCTGAGTACTACCGGCTCGTTTGATAATATCGAAATCGCAAATGTAGCTTTGGCTTCTGGTTCATCAACGCATGGGAAGGCTTCGCGGGCATGGTGGCTTTCGAATTGAGTGGCGTATAGCTCGCATTTTTGGCCTTGATGCTCATAATAGCAAGGATAAATACCGTGCATGGCGTCGGTTAGTGCTAGTGAGAATTTGATAGTAATTTGCACTGGACCGTCGTCAGCGTTGTCAAGTGCCAAAATGTCGTTGTCGGTTGATGTCTTGACTGCTTGGCCGTTGACAGTAGCCTCTTCGATCTGCAAATCTTTGGCGTGCAAGCGAATTGGTTCGGCTGCTAGATGTTGGCCGCGGATAGTTGCCGTGCCGCGGATTAAGCGATTGCTCTTCGCTTGACGCAAATCCCATTGGATATCGTAGTGTTCTGGTTGAAATTGAGAAAATAATCTGTCCATACGTCCATTATAGCAGGGTGGTATAATATGCTTATGCAGCGGCGGCGCAGAATGGTACTAGTAGCGGTGATTTTGATAGGTACTCTCGGGTGGGTTGTTGTTAAGGAATGGCCGAATTTGCCGCTGATACCGCCAGATTCGCAGTCTCAACAGTCGGAGCTGGCTTCTGGCTCTGGCGAAGTAGCGCGCGACGCTCTAACGGCATTACCAACCAAGGGTCGCGCTCCCAAGACTGGCTACAAGCGCTCGCAGTTCGGCGACGGCTGGGCCAAGGCGGGCGGTTGCGATACGCGCAATGTTATCTTGCGGCGCGACTTGGCAAACGCTGTCTTGGGCGACGACAATTGCAAAGTACAGGCTGGCGCTCTTAGCGACCCGTACACTGGGCAGCGGATCGCTTTCAAGCGCGGTGCTAATTCTAGCGGCGCTGTACAGATTGACCACGTAGTGGCGCTGAGCAACGCTTGGCAGACTGGCGCTCAGCAGCTATCTAGCGAACAGCGAATCAGTCTGGCAAACGACCCGCTTGAGCTGCTAGCTGTCGACGGACCAGCTAACCAGCAGAAAGGCGATGGCGATGCGGCGACTTGGCTGCCGTCAAATAAACCGTTTCGTTGTCAGTACATCGCCCGTCAAATTGCCGTCAAGAAAAAATACTCGCTGTGGGTGACGCCGCCGGAGCGCACGGCTATGGAGCGGATTTTGGCGAGTTGTCCGGAACAGCGCTTGCCGGCGTGATATAATCTAAGATATGACAAAGCAACACCAGTATTCTCTCTATGATATATTTACGGTACTTTTTGTAACGACACTATTGGTTAGTAATATTGTCAGCGTCAAAATTGTATCTGTTGGCTGGCTGACTTTTGATGCTGGCACGGTTTTGTTTCCGCTAGCGTATATCGTGGGTGATATAATTACTGAGGTTTACGGTTATCGCCGGATGCGCCGGCTGATTTATAACGGCGTGGCAGCCTTGACGCTGATGACGCTGACTTTTTGGGTGGTGCAATTATTGCCGGCAGATAGCAGCTGGACGGGGCAAGCGGCGTTTGAATCGACGTTGGGCGTGGTCTGGCGGTTGGCTATCGGTTCGGTAACGGCGCTGTTCGTCGGCGAGATTATGAATGCTTACGTAATGGGACGGATGAAGGTTGCTAGCCGCGGCCGCGGTTTGTGGCGGCGGATGGTTAGCAGCTCATTGGCGGGTAACGCGCTAGATACGGTGATCTTCTCGACGATTGCTTTTGCCGGTACTATGCCGACGACCAGCTTTTGGCAGCTTATTATCACGGTGTTTTTGATAAAGATGACAGTAGAGATTATGGTCTCGCCGTTGACGATGCATTTGATTACCCGCGTGAAAAAGCATGAAAAATTGGATACGTTCGAGCAGCCAGCGAAATACCTGGTGAATTAGTTGCTTGGCTCGTCTTGGCGGCGTTAGATTTTGATGCGGTTTTATTTTATAATGTGACGCCGATTGGTAAATTATCGCCGTAGTAGCGAGCCAGGAACGACTGCTTGAAATTAAAAAATGTGCCGTCTAGCAGCGAAGCGCGAATCTGGTCGACAGTGCGCACCACGAAGCGTTCATTATGAATGCTGGCGAGCGTAGCGCCGAGAATCTCGTCGGCGCGAAACAGATGATTAATGTAAGCGCGCGTATGATGTTGGCAAGTATAACAGTCGCATTCAGCGTCGATCGGCGCGAAGTCCTCGCGAAAGCGAGCATTGCTGATGTTGATGCGGCCGTCAAATGTATACAGAGCGCCGTTGCGGGCTTGGCGGGTCGGCGCGACACAATCGAAAGTATCGATGCCATATTCGACGCCGAGAAACAAATCGGCCGGCTGCGAACCTAAGCCTAATAGGTGGCGCGGCTTATCCTCGGGCAAAGTCTCGCAGACCCAGCGGACGACGTCAGCGATCTCACCAGGCTGGAAGACGCCGCCGATACCGTAGCCATCGAAGCTGCGCTGGCCCAGGAAATTGGCCGATTGGCGGCGCAGTGTTTCGTCGCGAGCGCCCTGAACGACACCGTAGAGCGCTTGCAGGTTTTCGCCGCGTGCTAGATGTTCGGCGTTTAGCTCATCGTGGCGAACCAAGCAACGCTCCGCCCAAGCATGTGTTCGCTGCATTGCCTTTACAATCGTGCCGCGGGCCGCTAGCGGTGCAGTCAGCTCATCAAAAGCCATATGAATATCAGCGCCGATGGCGTGTTGCAGCTCCATTGATGATTCTGGCGTCATCATTATATATTTGCCATCCAGATGCGACCGAAATTGCGCGCCTTGGTCGGTAACTTTGGCTAGCTGATTAGCAGACTTGACCGCTTGCGCAGCGTTGCCTTTTTGGGTGTGAGCGACGGCATCAATGCCTTTTTTGTAAGCAATTCCCAGGCTGAAAATCTGAAAGCCGCCGCTATCAGTGAAGGTCGGCCCATCGTAATCCATAAATTTGCCTAGGCCGCCAGCTTTATGAATGATTTCGGCGCCTGGCCGCTGCATCAAATGATAAGTATTGGCCAAAATTGATTGCCCGCCGCAGGCTTTGACTTGTTCGACAGTCAACGCTTTGACGGTTGCTTTAGTACCGCCAACGATGAAAGCTGGCGTTTGAATCGTGCCGTGCGGCGTTTCAATCGTACCAGCGCGCGCCAAGGTGCCGGGGAGGCGACGGGTAATACTGAAAACAAGGGGTTGATTCATAAGGTCTAGTATATCATTTACCTCCTGGTGGCAAAGTGTAATTTTTGCCAAAAGCATGAAGTATGTTGAAAAACATTGACGATGCTCAGTAAGTATAGTATAATTATAATTAGCCTTTCAGATAAAGGCTGCCTGATGCGTGCGGAGAGACCGTGTGCGTCCGAGGTAGTGGTCTGGATAGGCCGCACCTCAATTATATCAAGGAGGTATGATCATGCTCGATATCGTGGCCAGCCTTTCGTCATTGGTCTTGTCCATCCTTCTCACCGCCTCCCTGTGGCGGCAGCGGAGGGTAGGGTATATGCACGCATCACTCCTAGGGGTGATATTTACTATCGTGTATACGTACTCCGCAGCCATTCACCAGGATGGCGTTTATGAGAGTTACGAAATAGCTGCTTGGGCGGCGCTGGTTGCCTACACGGTGGCGGCGATACTCGCCGCCGCAGAGTACAGGCTCAGGATTGTGGCCTGGACCTCCAGGTTGTGGGTCCGAAGAGCGCATACGCAGAAGATTTCTGAGGCACGATTGGATCTCCCCGAGCAGGCCTGGGGCCCCCGTGAAGGGTATTCCCCAGAGAGCCCAGACGACGCATGAGGTGCGGGGGCGGGATGCGCGATTTATTTCGCCGTCCCGCCCCCAACTCAACTCTTTGTGAAATATTTTTGTATCGCACTGCTAGTCTTGACGACGCCAGCTCCCGCATGTTACATTAAATACGTACTCATCCGGCCGGCAGGTCGGTTGTTTTCGTATTGGAACTAAAAGAAAGGAATTATATGGAAGATTTGAATATCAAGCAGTTGACGCTAGCCGTGCGGGCGATTGCTGATGAAAAGGCGTTGCCCGAAGAAACTGTACTAAACGTAATCGAGCAGGCGATTGCTGCTGCCTGGCGCCGCGATAACGGCGAGCGCGAGCAAAATGTGCGCGCTGAACTTAATATCAATGACGGCACCGCCAAGGTGTTTGTCCAGCGCGAAGTCGTCGAGGATGTTGTCAATCCGGCCACCGAAATCAGCTTGGCGGATGCTCGGGCAGAGAAGCCGGAGGCTCAGTTAGGGGATACTATCGAGGAAGCTCATGAAGTTAAGTCCTTTGGCCGGGTGGCCGCCCAGACCGCCAAGCAGGTCGTCATGCAGCGCCTGCGCGAAGCCGAGCGCGAAGTCGTTCTAGCAGAGTTCGAAGACAAAATCGGCACGGTCGTTACCGGTATGGTGCAGCGTGTCGAGCCGCGCGTGGTGCGTGTTGAGTTAGGCAAGGCCACTGGTATAATCCCGCAGAGTGAGCAGATTCAAGGCGAGTTTTACAAAATTGGCTCGCGGATCAAAGTATTAATCAAAGACATCGAACGCGAAGGCCGCGGCCCGCAGCTGATCCTCAGCCGCGGCAGCGAGGACTTTATCGAATATCTCTTCCGTCAAGAAGTACCCGAGATGGAAACTGGCGCCGTCGAGATCAAAGGTATCGCTCGCGAAGCTGGTCGCCGCACCAAACTTGCGGTTGCTAGCACGGTGCCAGGTGTTGACCCGGTCGGAACGTTCGTTGGCGGTCACGGTGCGCGCGTCAATGCGGTGATGAGCGAGATTGGAGATCAAGAGAAAATCGACATCGTAACTTATGACGACAACATGGATACTTATATTCGCAATGCTCTTAGCCCGGCTGAGATCGTTAAAGTCGAGATTGATAAGGATAAAAAAACCGCCAATGTTTACGTTACTGAAGACCAGCAATCAATCGCTATCGGCCGCGGCGGGCAAAATGTGCGTTTGGCAAGCCGCCTGACTGGCTACGAATTAAATATAGAGACCACAGCGCCGAAATCAGCCGAGAAAAAACCGCGCAAGAACGTCGAGGAAGATTTGTTTAGTGCTATCGAAAATCAAGATTAAAACCCGCAGCCGCTTTTTGCAAATTAGCACTCTGCCTTGACGAGTGCTAATTTGTTATGTATAATTGGCTGTAATGGGCAATACGCTCAGAACGGAGAACTGATGATGCCAGAAGACTTTGCAGATTTTATTTCGCGATTGACCGACAACGCGCGCGCTAGCGTCCAGCATGCTGACGCGATTGCTCGCGGTAACGGTAGTAATTACATTGGGACAGAGCACTTGCTGCTTGGCGTTTTGGCGCAAGGGTCGAGCTCGGCGGCGCAAGTATTGACTGACGCTGGCGTGACCCTGCAACAAGCTGAAATGATCCTAGATATCAAACCGTCCCGGGTAGTTACCAGTACCGGCATGGTGGGCCTTAGCGAGACAGCCTTGTTGACATTGCGCATGGCATGGGAAGCAGCGCGCGAGTACGGCCATGATTATCTCGGGACAGAGCATATCTTGTACAGCGTCCTGCGACAAGGCAATGCCCGAGCGACAGCGCTGCTGCGCGAGATGGGCATCAATGTCGATATGATAATCAGCGAACTCGAGAAGTCGTTTGAAGAGAATCGCGGCGAACATGGCGATATTGCTACCGAGCCGCGGCGCCGCGGCAATACGCGCGGCGGGGCGCTTAGCGCCTTTGGCGTGGATTTGACGGCGCGGGCAGCCAATGGCGAGCTTGACCCGATGATTGGCCGCGACAAAGAGCTGGAGCGAATGATCACTATCCTTAGCCGCCGCACCAAGAATAATCCAGTACTGATTGGCGACCCAGGCGTTGGCAAAACCGCCATCGTTGAGGGGCTGGCGCAGCGGATCGTCCGCGAGGACGTACCGGGCCATTTATTAGACCGCCGAGTGGTTATGCTAGATATGGCGGCGATGATTGCCGGTACCAAATATCGCGGCGAGTTCGAGGATCGGCTAAAAAAGGTAATCGCTGAAGTCAAAAAACAAGGTAACATCATTCTTTTTATTGATGAATTGCACCTGCTGGTTGGCGCTGGCGCCTCGGAAGGTTCGATGGATGCGGCGAATATCCTCAAGCCGGCGTTGGCGCGCGGCGAGCTGCACATGATTGGCGCGACGACTCTCGATGAATATCGCAAGCATATCGAGAAAGATACGGCGCTAGAACGGCGTTTCCAGACGATCGTCGTCAAAGAGCCAACTATGGCGCAGACAATCGCTATTTTGAAAGGTCTTAAAAATTATTACGAAAAGCATCATGGTGTCAAAATCACCGACGAAGTGATTGAGTCAGCAGTATATATGAGCGACCGCTACGTCAGCGACCGTTTCATGCCCGATAAAGCGATTGACGTGCTCGACGAGGCAGCTGCTCGAGTTCGCGTCAAGCGAGGCCACCGCCCGAGCCGCGAGCGTGAATACCTCAAAGAGCTCAAGTACCTCAATGAGCGCATGGAGGACGCTGTTTTGCACGAAGATTACCAGCGAGCCGCTATGTACAAACAGCGCATTAGCCAGATTAGTAAAAAACTCGAGACAGAAGTTGCTGCCCAAAAAGGCCGTCGCGCTATCCAACTAACCGATGACGATGTGGCGCATGCTATCGCTGTGATGACCAATATTCCAGTCGAAAAAGTCCAGACTAGCGAAGCGAAGTTGCTGCGCCAGCTCGAAAAGCATCTCGGCAAGTACGTCATTGGCCAGCGCGAGGCTATCGGTAAAGTAGCGCGGGCAATCCGCCGCAGCCGCAGCGGCGTAGCTAGCAGCCGGCGGCCGATTGGCAGTTTCGTCTTCATGGGACCGACTGGTGTCGGCAAAACGCAATTAGCTAAGGTGCTAGCGCGCGAAGTTTTCGGCAGCGAAGAAGCGCTTATCAAAATCGACATGAGCGAATTTGGCGCAAAGCATAATACGTCGCGCCTGCTCGGGGCGCCAGCTGGTTATGTTGGTTACGAGGACGGCGGTAAATTGACTGACAAAGTTCGCCGCCAGCCGTACAGCGTGGTGCTTTTTGACGAAATTGAAAAGGCGCATCCAGACGTATTCAACCTGTTGCTGCAGCTACTGGAAGATGGGACGATGACTGATGCTAAGGGGCGCGAAGTTAGCTTTCGCAATACGATTATCATCTTGACTAGCAATCTCGGCGCTGACAAAATGACCAAAGAGTCGGAACTTGGCTTTCATTCTAGCCGCGACAAAAGCAGCGAAATTGACGATTTGCACCGCCGCAACGCTAAATTTGCTCGCGATGCTCTCGATAAGTTTATGCGTCCCGAGCTGATTAATCGCTTTGACGGGATTATCACTTTCCGAGCGTTGACTCGCGCCGAGGTCGGTAAGATCTTCGACCTGCTGATCGGCGAGCTGCGCCAGCGTTTGGTGCGCAAAGGCCTGGCCCTTACGATTAAACCTAGTGCCAAAAAATTCCTTATCGACAAGGGTTACAGTATCAAATACGGCGCCCGTCCGCTGCGTCGCGTCATCGAGGACGAGGTTGAGCATGCTATTGCTGAGCAAGTACTTGACGGCGCCTATGCTAAAGGTGATATCCTAGAAGTAGGGATCAAGAAAGGAGCGATAGCGATTGAACGGCGCAGCGAAACCGACAGCCAGACGTAATATAGTCTCGAAAATCATCGCATTGATGGCAGTGATAAGTATTGCTGTTGGCGGTTTTTTCTACGGGCAGACAACCTTTGATACTTATCGAGCGTCAACTTTCACGCCGCCTGCAGCTGTTGCCGCGGTTGAAGATTCAATTAAGCTGACTCCGGCGGCGCAGCGCACCTTCCGAGCAACTCAGCCAGCTATTGAAACTAGCGATCAGTTCAATGCTCATTGCAAAAGTACCGAACGTACCGCAGCCATCTTGGGCTGCTACTATGGTGATCGGATTTATCTTTTTGACGTCGAAAATGCCGAATTAGCTGGCGCCAAAGAAGTAACGGCAGCGCACGAATTGTTGCACGCCCAGTATGCGCGGCTGAATATCTTCGAGCGGCCTAAAGTCGACGCTATGATCAAAAAGGCTTATCAAAAGGTCAAAAATGATCCGGAAATTGCCAAAGCTATGGAATACTACCGCGAGGCCGAGCCAGGCGCCGAGCTAGATGAACTACATTCGATTATCGGTACCACGATTGGCGAGCTCGACTCTGACCTTGAACAATATTATGCGCGTTATTTTACTAACCGAGCGTCAATTGTCGCCAAAAACCAAGCCTACACAGCAGTATTTACTCGAGTTAATACCCGGGCTGAAGCGCTGCAATCTAAGCTGCAGTCAGCCGCTAAGCAAATCAAACAAGACGTCGAAGCTTATCAGTCCGACTTATCGCAAATTAACGCTGATATTAATAGTTTTAATGAACGGGCTAGGAGCGGCGAGTTTAGTTCGCAAGCTGATTTCACGGTGGCGCGGTCGGCGCTGCAGCAGCGAATTAGCGCTATTAATGCTCGGCAGGGTTCGCTCAATTCGCGGATTAAAGCTTACAATGACGATGTGGCAACTCTCAAAAGCTTAGCCGTTAAAGCCGATCAGCTCAATCAAAGCATCAACGGCGTAGCCGCGCCGGCTGGAGTAAATAGTGGCCAAAGCGCGCAGTAATTTCGTCTGCCAAAATTGCGGCGCCAGCTATCCGAAATGGACTGGCAAGTGCGAGAATTGCGGCGAGTGGAACGCGCTCGTCGAACAGATAGTCGAGACCAAGGGCGCTTCGGCGGTAGCGCGCAGCCATTCACGCGGTAAAATCCTAAAGCCGCAGTCGATGCGTTCAATCGCTGCCGAGGATTCAGTGAGACGCTTGCCGACCGGTATTGCTGACCTCGACGCAGTGCTAGGCGGCGGCATTCTGCCGGCAGGTGTAATGCTGTTAGCAGGGCAGCCGGGTATCGGTAAATCGACGTTGTTGATGCAGGTAGCAGCGCATGTTGCTGAGCAATCATCGGTCCTATATGTCAGCGGCGAGGAAAGTGCTTCTCAGGTCAAGCTCCGCGCTACGCGCCTCGGTGCGACTTCTGGCGATGACCTGCAATTTGTAGCTAGCACTAGCGCTGACGACATTGCTGCGACAATTCGCAGCGGCCAATATAAATTGGTGATCATCGACAGTATTCAGACGCTTAGCCTCGAGGAAATCGCCAGCGCGCCAGGTACCGTTAGCCAGATTACCAACTCGAGCAACGTTATTATCCGGGCAGCAAAAGCTTCGGGCGCAGCGGTAATTTTGGTCGGTCACGTCACCAAGGAGGGCTCAATCGCCGGACCGAAAGTTCTTGAGCACCTAGTCGATGTAGTCTTGCAATTTGAAGGCGACCGTTACGGCGGCTTCAAAGTGGTGCGCGCCGCCAAGAATCGCTACGGCTCGACTAGCGAAGCGGCAATTTTCGAGATGAACGATAAGGGTTTGCGGGTCGTCGAAAATCCGTCAGCCGCGCTGTTAGCCGAGCGCCAAAACGCCGATGGTTCGGTGGTATTGGCGACGCTTGAAGGCAACCGTCCGATTCTTGTTGAGATCCAAGCTCTTGTCAATTCGACTAATTTCGGGTATCCTAAGAGGACAGCCAGCGGTTTCGATCTCAACCGCCTCAATCTGCTCATCGCGGTGCTAGAGAAGCGCACCAAATTGAATTTATCCGATAAAGATATTTATGTGAATGTAGTTGGCGGCTTGAAGCTTGCCGACCGGGCAGCAGACTTGGCAGTGGCGATGGCGATTGCTAGCGCGGCGGCTGGGCGCAAACTCGACGACGGCCTGGTGGTATTCGGCGAAGTGGGCTTAGGCGGCGAGATTCGCTCGGCACAAGGCGCCGACAAGCGCTTGAACGAAGCTAAAAAACTCGGTTTCACTCAAGCGATCGCACCGGCAACCTCTGGTAAAAAGAATTCATTTGTAAAAGGCGTCAAAGATTTACGCCAAGCTTTGATCGGTTATCTCAAGTAGTCAATAGTCAATCAAAGCAAAAAGAAAGGAAAATATGCAAACCAAAGACTTAATATTATTGGCGGTAACGCTGCTTATTTTGGGCGAGGTGTCGTACTTACTAGCGCGCCTGCCCAAAAACTCCATCAAATCAAAAGATCGGGCTATCTTGGTAGATACCTCGGTACTGATGGACGGGCGAATTGTACCGGTAGCGCAAACTGGCTTTATCGGCGGTACGCTGGTGATTCCACGCTCGGTTATCGGCGAACTGCAGTTTCTAGCTGACCACGCCGATGCTGACAAACGTGCTCGCGCTCGCTATGGGCTTGATGTGGTCACCGAGTTGCAAGCTATGGAGCGTGTCAACGTCGAATTGCTGCAAGACGGCAGCCACGCTCGCGAAGGTGTCGACGACCGCCTACTCAAGCTAGCTAAGCAGCACGGCGCAGTGATCATGACGCTAGATTATAATCTAAACAAGGTTGCCGCCGTCGAGGGTACCGAAGTGCTAAACCTCAATGAACTAGCGCAGAGTATCCGGATGGAGCATCTACCTGGCGAGAAAATCACGTTAGAGCTTATTCAGAAGGGGCAGGACGCGCATCAGGGCGTAGGCTACCTACCAGACGGCACAATGGTTGTCGTCGAGCAGGCGAGCGCTCAGATAGGTCAGACGCTAAATGTCGAAATTATCCGTAATTTGCAGACCGCAGCCGGCCGAATGATCTTTGCTAAGAAAATAGAGACTATTAGCAAACCCCTCAAATCGACCGCCAAAGCCGCGGGCAAAACTCAAAAAACAGCGAAAATCGCAGCCGCAGCAGCATCGAAAACGCCCGCAAAAAGTACTGCTAGCGTCAAGCAGCGTTCTGTCGGCCGCACCCGCAGCCAGTCATCAGCTGGCAGCGCTAGCAATCGTGATTCGGCTAAAAAGGCAAGCGAGACTAAAACTCAAGCTAAACCAGCCAGCAAAAAAGCTAATTCGCCGAAAACAAAACCGCAGCCGAAGCCAGCTGCTCCAGCGACTCGCCGCCAGAGTGCTCGCCGCCGCCCCGACCACGAGAGCGATTTGATCGATCTGGTCAACAACCAATAAATTTACTAGCGCAAGATTATAAAATAGCACGCTGCTAGGAGCGTGCTATTTTGCTGGGTTTTGGCGGTAAACTACTGCGATACGAAGCGAATTTAATCGTCGTCATCGCTGCTACTGTTTGGATTGTAGCTGGCGCTACTAGTCGCCGTATAGTAGCCAGTGTCGGTAATTTTGGCGGTTAGCGTGCCGCTACTGGCTGCTGACAGGTTACCTTTATGAATATTCCAGATGCCGCTGCTATCGACTTGCTTGCTGGCGACAACGGTACTGCCAGATAATAATTCGATGTTTTGCAGTTTGTAACGGCCGCTAGTATAGACGATGGATACGCCGCCGCTAGTCACTGTTAGCGTAACGTTTGGCTTCGGATCGTCGCACTTGTGTGCATCGTCGTCTTTCTCGGCGTCGTAGCTAGAGTCGTTAGGCGTGACTATCTCTTTTCTAGTGATTGGATCAGCCATTTTCATGACATCGATTTCAATCTTGGCAGCTTCGGGTGTACAGGACGTAGCTTTCTTTTTCGAGACGCGGTCGAAAGTCATCTTGGCATTAGTAGCAGCGCTGGCCTTGTTGTAATATGACGGATAAATCTCGCCCTTGATTGTCTGGATGCCACTCGGCGCAGTATACCAGTCGCTTAATTTTAGTTTACCTTGGTCGGCATACATCTTGGAGATATCGGCCATCGTACGGTCGAAGAACATAGCTGGAATCAGCGAGTTGCCATTGCGCAGCGGCGAGGTGTCAGAATTGCCTAGCCACACCGCCATCGATAGGTTCGGCGTGTAGCCGGCAGCCCAGATATCTTTAGCGCTAACCTTGCCATTAATTTCGCTGTTGCTGGTACCAGTCTTGACAGCTGCCTTGACGCCGGCGCGACCGAGGTTGACTAGGTAGTCGCGACCCGCCAATCCAGCGCGCGCCTTGCCGTCGCCAAGGATGTCGCTAACGATGTAAGCTGCTTGCTGGTCAATGACTTGCTTGCTAGATTCTTTGTACTGTTTGAGCGTTTGGCCGTTGCTGTTGGCAACCTTCAGGATAGTCGTCTGCGGTTTATAAGTGCCCATTCGCCCCAGTGTTGCGAAAGCGTTAACGTGGTCAACCAAGCGTGTGCCGCAGCCGCCGATAGCGCTCGATAGGCCAGCTTGCGCGTCGGCGCCTTGCGTGCAGTACTGCAAATCGCCGGCGGAGCGGATCAGCGACCAGGTGCTGCCGCTGTTGTTCTTCTCGTTGATGGCCATAGCTTTGATGGCTGGAATATTGCGAGAACGGGCCAATGCTTGGCGCAGGGTAATATTGCCTTGGAATTTGTTGTCGGCGTTGTTCGGACTATAATTGCCCGGGAAAGTTGTCTTGGAATCGGCTAGAATCGAGCCGCTGCCGTAATTGGCGTTATTGCCGCCTTGGTTGCTAAATAAGCGGGCGTAAACAAGCGGCTTGATCGACGAACCCGGTTGGATGAAAGCGGTGGCTGCATTATCCTGCCCGAAGCCAGCGTAATTAAAGTCGCGGCTGCCGACTAGGGCGATAAGCTGGCCAGTCTTGGTATCTTCGATGGCTGCTGCGCCGTTTGAGAAGCCGGCAAATTGCGAACAGTTACGATAACCACAGTTGCCATCGGTAATCTCGCCGTTAAATAATTTGGCTATATTGGTTTCTAGGGTTGTTTGCGCGTCGAGGTCGAGTGTTGTCTTGACTGATAAACCGCCTTCGCCGACGATAGTCTTGCCAAGCTCTTCCTCTAGCTGTTTCTTGACCATTTGGACGAAGTGTGGCGCCTTGACGTTGGCGTATTGGTCGGCCAGCGGTTTGATGGTATCCATAATGTCGACTTTCTTGGCTGCCGCTGCCTCTTGTTTGGATATGTAATTCATCGACACCATGTCGTCGAGTACTTTGTGCTGGCGTTCGACAAGCGCTTTGCGACCATAGGTATTGTACGGGTTGTAAAGCGACGGGTTGTTCGGGATAGCGGCTAGCAGCGAGCATTCTGACAAGGTTAAATCTTTGGATGATTTGCCGAAATAAGTTTGCGCGGCCGATTCGACACCGTTGCGCCGGCCGCCGTACGGCGATTCGTTGAGGTACAAGCCGAGGATTTGGTCTTTGCTGTACATTCGCTCGACCTCGATGGCTAGAATCATCTCTTTGATTTTGCGCGGAATACCCGACAAGCCCCGCTGCATAGCTTCGTCCTTAGTAAAGAACACTTTCTTGACTAGCTGCTGCGTTAGCGTCGAGCCGCCCTGCACGGCGTTGCCCTGCGAGTTGCTGATAAAGGCGCGAGCAATACCGCTAGCGCTGATGCCGCTGTGCTTATAAAAATCTTTATCCTCGATAGCTATAGTAGCCTTACCCATGCATGGCGCGATGGTTTTGGCGTCGACCACTAGCGTGTAGTCGCCGGTACCTTTATCCTCCCACAGCAGCTTGTCATTGCGGTCGTAGTATTTGGTAACCGTCGTTTTGACGCGCTGCGCCAATGTGTCGGGGTTGATTTTGTCGAGATCTTTGCGGAAATAAGCAAACAGCGAAGCCACGCCAATAACCATCAGCAGCAAAGCAATGCCGACAACTTTCAGCGCCATTATCGCGCCATCGCGGCTAAACCAGTATTTGGCCAGGCGTTTCGGATGCAGCCGGTAGAGCAGCCGCTTGACTGGATGCTTCGGCAAAGTTGCCAGATATTCGGCTTTTTTGCGCGCTCGCGCGTCTTTCTTGACTCGGCGTTTATTGGCTAAATTAGCATAAGCGCTGACGCCGCCAGCTACTTTTCGTTTCTTGTTTCCCACTTTCACTCTTCCCATAAGCAATATTTCCACCATTATAGCACTGTTCGCATCACGACGGCTAGTGCTTTTGCTGATAATTTGCAAATATGTTACTATCTCACTATTAAATAAAGAAAGGTTTCAGATGACGCTAGCAGAAGAACTAACGTGGCGCGGACTCATCAATCAGACGACGTTCGCTGATGTCAAAGATATAAACGAGCCGCGAACGTTCTATTTTGGCGTTGACCCTAGCGCGCCGAGTATGACTATTGGCAACTTGGCAGCGATGATGTTGTGCCGGCATTTTATCGACCACGGCTACAAACCGCTGCTGCTAGTTGGCGGCGCCACCGGTATGATTGGCGACCCTGATGGCAAAAAGCAAGAGCGCGACCTGCGCAATGCCGAAACAGTGGCGCGCAATGTTGAATGTATTGCGGCGCAATTCCGCCAAGTTTTCCGCGGTCAGGATTTTGAGATTGTTGATAATGCCGACTGGTTCTCGCAGATTAATTACATTGATTTCTTGCACAAAATCGGCAAACATATCAGCATGACGCAGCTGCTCGACCGCGAATTCGTGCAGCAGCGTATCGGCGAGGGCGGCGCTGGCATCAGCTACGGCGAATTTAGCTACGGGCTGATTCAAGGGTATGACTTTTTACACTTGTACCGCGAAAAGGATGCCACTTTGCAGCTAGCTGGCGCCGACCAGTGGGGTAATAGCGTCATCGGCGTGTCGCTAATTCGCAAACTCGAGAGCAGCGAAGCGCACGTTTTGACCGCGCCGCTAGTTATCAACAAGCAAACTGGCGTTAAATTCGGCAAATCCGAGGGCGGCGCTATCTGGCTCGACCCCGAGATGACCAGTCCGTACAAGTTCTATCAATTCTGGCTCAACTGCGACGACGAAACCAGCGAGGATCTCATCAAAATCTACACGCTGCTCGACCGCGAAACCGTCGAAGCGCTGATCGACAATCACCGGGCCAATCCAGGCGAGCGCGCCTTGCAAAAAACCTTAGCGCGCGAAGTTACTGACTTGGTGCACGGCCGCCAGCGCCGCGAAAGCGTCGAGCGGGTAACGGCTGCGTTGTTTGGCGGCGGCGATATTGCGACGCTTAACAGCGACGATTTGAACGCTTTAGCTAACGAAATCCCGACGGTTGACCTCGAGACGACGGTTGTGGCAGCGCTGGTCGCTGCTGGCTTATGCGCTAGCAACGGCGAAGCGCGCCGGCTGATCCACAATAACGCGATCAGCGTCAACGGTGCGAAGATTGCCAGCGATATACCGCTAACCGAAACTAGCTTAATCAAAAAGGGCAAGAATGACTTCTTGCTGGTGAAATAATTGGAATAGGAGGAAATCATGAAGAAAATTATCGGTTTTGACTTGGACGACACGCTGGCGGTTAGTAAATCGGCGATTTCGCCGCGCATGGCGGATTTGCTCGCTAAATTGCTGGAAAATTATCAAGTTTGCGTCATTTCTGGTGGCAAATTTGAGCAATTCCAAAAGCAGGTCATTGATCAGATGGACGTTTCGCCAGAATTGCTGGCGCGCTTCCACATGATGCCGACATGCGGCACGCGTTATTATACTTTTGACATTAATGCTGGCGAGTGGCAAACGCACTATAAAGAAGATTTCACCGACGAACAAAAGCAAAAAATCACCCAAGTCTTGGAAGAATCGGCGCGCAAATTTGATTTGTGGGAAGCAAATCCCGACGGCGAGATTATCGAAGACCGTTTGAGCCAGGTGACTTATTCGGCGCTGGGCCAGCAAGCCTCGCCCGAGAAAAAATACGCTTGGGCGGAAGCCAACAAAGCCGTCCGCAAGCAAATGCGCGACGACGTTGCTGCAAAATTGCCGGAGTTCGAAGTGCGCCTGGGCGGCACCACCAGCGTCGACATCACCAAAATCGGCGTCGATAAAGCCTACGGCATGAAAAAGTTGATGGAAGCCACTGGTGTGAGCAAAGAGGAAATTTTGTTCTTTGGCGACAAAATAGAAGAAGGCGGCAACGACTTCCCAGTCAAAAATCTCGGTATCGACTGCATCGCAGTGGAGCGCTGGCAGGACACCGCCTACGCGCTAGAGGGTATCATCGCCGTAACCGAGTAGATTTTCGAGCGAAATTCGAGCCAACAAAACACCCGGCTAGCTAACCGGGTGTTTTTAATAAAATCAATCAAGGGAAAGAGATAAGCGAGGCGGGCCGCCCCGGCGCGAGAAATTGGGGAAAATCTCGCGCCGGGACACCGACTACAGCGGGTCAGTCTCGGAGAATCAACCCGCTGTAAGTGTAGATGTTGACGAAACGAGGCATGCGCCCCTCGAGCTTACGCTCGAGGTCATCGAACGCAAGCTCAGCCATGGTGTCAAGGAAGACCGGATCCCTCCGGTCTCGCTCGTCAAGCTCAAGCTCAACAAAAATGCTGAGCTTAGTGAACTCGACAATTACGGTTCTACCCGGGTTGTCCGCCGCAAGGCGGACACCCCGCCTGAGAAGATCCATGACATCTTCCCTATTCATTCGTTGCATCGTTCCTCCTAGAACGATCTTTCTCGCAACGTGGGTGGTCATCTGTGCCACCGTGCGAGATGCTTGCTCGCGATTGAATCTCGAACACGCATCTCGCCCGGTGGGCCTCGCTTATCAAAAAACTCTTTTGGACAAGGATTTGCTCGACTTGTCAACAAAAGCTGATATAAATATATCATACTGGAACAGGAATGTCAACAATTTTTCGCAATTTCCCGTAAAATCTATAAAATTTCAAAGTAAAAAATAACTTAACAAAAAATCTCACCAAAGAAAATAGCCCGCCGAAATTGGCTCAAACCGGAATTGGGTTTTGTATATCAACCCGGGAGACACTTAATACGGTTAAGTGTCTCAACCAATGTTGAATTCCAATTCGGCGAGCTATTTTCGGCGGGCGTTAGCCCTTATTAACCTCCCTCCAGGCCGCCCGGGCCCGGGAGGCCCGAACCTGAGCCCGGGCCCTGGCCCGAGCGGCCCGGACCTGAGCCCGGTTGGCCCGGGCCTGAGATCGGGTCGAGATCCGGGCGGCTCGAGCCGCCCGGATCTGGGCAACCCTAGCCGCCCAGACCCGGTGGGTCTTTTCTGACGGCAGCATCAGCGCGGACACTGCCGCGCAAACGAGGAGCGTGATGATGAGAGCGGAGACAATAGCAAAGGTAACGCTCATGGTTCCTCCTATGAAACCACGCTCAAGGCAAAGGGCGACTTTCCGCCCTTTTGATTAACCTTGAGCGAAAAGCTAGTATTAATATAGCATAGAGTGGTGAAATTGTCAATACTTTTTCGCAATTTTCCTGAAAACTAGTACAATAAACTTATGAATCTCGCAACTAGCCTCGACCAAATCAAAGGCGTCGGCCCGAAAACGGCGGCCGAGCTGCGGCGGGCGGGGCTCGAAACGGTTAGCGACATTTTGCTGTTTTTACCGCGCAAGCACGAGGACTTCACCAACGTGACGCCGATTGCTGAGCTGCAGCCCGGCAAGGTAACGATTCGCGCCCGCTGCCAGCAAATCAGCACTCGGCCAGTCCGCCGCGGCCTGCGCCTGACTACGGCGGTGCTGGCCGACGACACTAGCAAGCTAAACGCGGTTTGGTTCAATCAGCCGTACCGAGTGCAGCAGCTAGGCAGCAGCGATGAGTGGTTTTATTTCAGCGGCACGTTTGAATATAACTACGGCCGCTACCAGCTGACCAACCCGACGGCCGAGCTCGCCAAGGAGCTGCCAGTACAAGCCGATCGGCTGCTGCCAGTTTACCATACGGTGCGCGGGCTTAAATCGCAAACGGTGCGCAAAGTTATCGAGCAATTGCGCCCGCTAATGAGTGTTTTGCCCGAGACTCTGCCGCCAAGCATTGTCAAGAGTGAGAAGTTGCTCGACCGCGCGGCGGCAATTTCGGCGATGCATTTTCCGCGCGACGAGAGGGAAGTTGAGCAGGCTCGCCAGCGCTTAGCCTTCGAAGAGCTATTCGAACTGGTTTTGGCTAGCCAGCTCAACAAAATTGACAACCAGAAGCTAGCTGGCTTCGCGATTCCGTTTGAAAAGTCTGTTGTGCAGGATTTTGTCAAGAAATTGCCGTTTACATTAACTAATGCGCAGCGCCGCGCCGCCTGGGATATCTTGCAAGATTTCGAAAATGCTAGGCCGATGAACCGCTTGCTGCAAGGCGACGTTGGTAGCGGCAAGACGGTGGTGGCCGGATTGGCAGCTCGGCAGGCAGCGAGTGCTGGCTATCAGACAGCGTTGATGGCGCCGACCGAGATTTTGGCGCGGCAGCATGCCGAGACGCTGGCTAAACTGCTCGAGCCGTTCGGCGTGACGGTTGGTTTGCTGATTGGCAGCGTCAAGGGTAAATCCCGCCAAACGCTCTACCAGCAAATTGCAAGCGGTGCGGTTGATGTCGTCGTCGGCACGCACGCGCTTATTCAGGATAAAGTAGGATTTCACCGCCTGGGCTTCGTGATTATCGATGAGCAGCATCGCTTCGGTGTCGAGCAACGGCAGAGGTTGCTGATGAAGGTTAAGGACGAGGAGGTGAAGTTGGGCACGCTCGATATGCTTTCTGAACCTATGACGATTGCCGCTGGCTCGTCTCGAGAGACCGGGCGCGCAGCCCCAGGCTCGCGAGCGAGACACGGAGGTGAGGAAAGTGTATCAAGCGCCCTGCTAGACACGAAAAAAATATCAGTAGCTGCCATGCCGCACCTCTTGGCGATGACGGCCACGCCGATCCCGCGCAGTCTGGCGCTAACTGTTTACAACGAACTAGACGTCAGCGTCCTCGACGAGCAGCCGCGCGGCCGGCGGCCGATTCTTACTAAAATTATTTCGCCGCCTTCGCGCGAGGCCGCTTACACTGCTATCGACCAGCAAATTGCCCAGGGCTGCCAAGTTTACGTAGTTTGCAGCTTAATTACCGACAGCGATTCTAGCGATCGCAAAAGCGTCGAAGCTGAATACAAGCGACTCAAAAATAGTATTTTTGGCCATCGCCGCATCGCTATGCTGCACGGCAAGATGGCTGCTAGCGAAAAAGATCAAATCATGCAAGCTTTCAAAGATCAACGATATGATATCTTGGTTAGCACTACCGTCGTCGAGGTTGGCGTCGACGTACCAAACGCTACGATTATGATGATTGAGGATGCCGACCAATTTGGCTTAGCGCAATTGCACCAGCTGCGCGGGCGGGTCGGCCGCGGCCAGCACCAAAGCTTCTGCTATTTGATGATGAGCACAAACAATAAGCCTAGCCAGCGCCTGCGCGAGATTGAACAATCCAACGACGGCTTTCATCTAGCAGAGGTCGATATGAGCTTGCGCGGCCCCGGCGAGATTTACGGACGCATGCAGCACGGCACGCTTAATCTGCAAATTGCTACGCTAGCCGACACGCAGCTGATTGCCCGCGCCCAGAAAGCCGCTATACGCTTCATCGATAGCGGTGAAAGTCTGTCGAAATATCCGGCGCTAGAAGCACGCGTCCGTCACAACCAGCGGGTGACAACGCTTAATTAACTCTCGTGCTATAATACAATGCATGTACAGCGGGACAACATTTCGTTCGCATTCGGGCAACTTTATCGGCGTGCATCAGAAAATCGACCGGATTGCTCGCCGCGATTTGCGCAAAATATCAAGGGTTGGCCGCGGTTTTCCTTCTGCCAAGGATATTTTGCATTTCGAAGGCAACAACGGCCCCGACGGCATCAAGCGCAAAAGTCCAGGCGTCGATGAGCCGTGGCATTTCATCGACCCCAGCGACCCCAGCGATACGGCGCTAGTCGAGATGATTATGGATCATTACGCCAATTTGGTGCAGGCGCTTAAGAAGCGTAATAATGTGCGGGCAGCCTTTGAGGCGGCCTGGATGGCGCATGCTATCACCGACGGACTAACACCGGCGCATCATTATCCACTAGGTGAAAAGATCGAGGAGCTGTGGGGACGGCCTCAGAACGAGCGGGCGTCGATCGCCGAAAAAGGCATCATCAGAGGCTCGACCATGCGCGAGACTCTTAGCAAAAACTGGGAGTATTGGGGTGCCAAGGGTGTATTTGCGACACATTTGCTATTTGAGCTAGGCGTAGCTACCAGCATCAAGACGACCAAGTTTCCCGATTCGGCGCCAAATTCAATCTGGCTCAAACTAGCAGATGATAAGGATTTGCAGACGGTATTTCTCGATGCAGTGCAGCAAGTCTACGCGCTAGGCATGTACGAGGAATTCTGGAAGCGCGGCTGGACGACTCATCTAGCGCAGCAGACGCGGCAAACGCTGATCCCGCTGATCGCGAATGTCATCACGTATTTTTGGTACCGCGCCTACCGTGAGGCGCACCAATGAGCTCGATCCGAGTAATCGCCGGGCGTTTCGGCGGGCGACTGCTAGATGCACCTAAAGATAACAACACTCGCACCAAGCCGATGGGCGAGCGGATTCGCAACGCTATGTTCAATAGCATCGGCAACGAGATTAACGGCGCGCAGATTTTAGACGCTTTTGCTGGTACTGGCGCGGTTGGTCTCGAAGCTCTCAGCCGCGGTGCTGCCCGCGTAACGTTTGTCGAGCGCGATAAAATTGCCCAAAAAATCTTAAGCAATAATGTGTCCTCGCTAGGCGTTCAAAATGAAGCAAAAATTATTAGCGCCCCTGTCAATTCGTGGATTGAGTCTGGCGGCGCAGGCAAGTATGACATAATATTTGCCGATCCGCCATACAAAAATCCGCAGTTTTCCACAGTCAGTAAACTTTTTGGGCTTCTCAAACCAGGCGGGCTTATGGTATTATCACATCCAGGAAGAGGTGAGGAACCAAATCTGGGAAACGAAATTGTTGTGGTGGACAATCGTAGTTATGGAAATGCTTGCCTCACCTCTTTCCGCCGTGAATCGTGTAATTCGTGATTTTTGGGGAATTAAAATAGCCCGCGATATACGGGTTATTTTTTATGCGTATTTTCCTCAGAGTGTGTATCGAATCTCCTTGGTGAGATTCTACGCCCACGCTAGAACCTATTTTAGCACAAAGTCGCAAATCTGAGTAATCAGAGCAAAGCTCTGTTCGGCGGGTCGCCCGCGCCCCGACCCGCCGAAATGCCACCAAATAACTGAAGCTAGTGGATTTTACGCAAAGTTTTCATTGCCCAATCATAATGACTGGCCGTTGCCGACACTAAGTAAGAACCAAGCGATGAACTGCCAGTCCAGTCATATACCTTTTTCTTGAATAAATCATCGTTGCTGTGAGATTTTATAATATCCATGACTCTTTGGTGCGTATCTTTCACTAAGCGTTTAGCTTCATCTAGACTAACGCTCTGATATTCATTCCAAAATTCAAAATTTAGTTCCGGTGTAGTTCGCCAGTTGAACCCCTCAGGCAAAAAATTAGTCTTTTTTCCAGCCATATTGTCGTCATGCCATGCGATTACCATTTCGTGCCACCTAACCAGATGCATCAGAACATCGCGAGCATTTTTGTCTTGAGTGCCACACATAACTATTCGCCCCTTTCTTCAATGAGATCCATTAGTTTTTCGAAATTTTCATCAGCTTGTTTGATTAAATCTTCTTTTGTGGATGGTCTTGGCATAACATTTCCTTTCTATTTAATATCTACTTACTATTATATCGCATAAATATGACAACAGCATGTCATATTTATGTTAAAATAGGTACGATGAAATTAAGTAGATTATTTGAAATCGTTTATCTCTTACTGGACAGAAAAAAAATGACTACTCGCGAACTCGCAGAGTATTTTGAGGTATCAACAAGAACGATCCTGCGTGATATTGAGGCGCTATCTATTGCTGGTGTGCCTGTCATTACTGATAAAGGCAGAAATGGCGGTATTTATATCATGGACAGCTTTCGGTTAGACAAAACTACATTATCAAAAGAGGAACAAGAGTTGATAATCTTTGCTTTGCAGAATATTACTGCTTCTGGAAATATCAAAACCAAAGGGACTTTATCGCGATTGTCGGCGCTGTTTAATGAGCCTTCGCCCAGTTGGATTGATGTTGATTTTTCGCGTTGGGGACAATCCAAGTATGACAATAATTTGTTTGATACACTTCGTCATGCGATACTGAAGCGACAACAAATTGCCTTCCGATATGTTAGTAGTACGGGAGAAGTATCGAATCGTAAAGTTACGCCACTTAGATTGATATTCAAAGGGCGAGCATGGTATGTTATCTGTGTGAAAAAATCAAATCAGCAAAAACTTTTTCGACTTAGCCGAATGCTAGAGGTTAGTATTGCGGGAGATAGCGATATTGACGATATAGTCGTCATGCCACTAGAGGAAATAGCTTGTTCGGACAGTCTGATCGATTTGGTTTTGCGTTTTTCTCCAGTGGTAGCGTATCGAGTATATGATGAATTCAGCCAATCCGAAATCCAGCAGGATGTGCGTGGTTATTTAACAGTTACGACTAAGTTGCCATATGATAACTGGCTGATCGGCTTTTTGCTTTCGTTTGAAACCGAAGTCGAGATTGTTAAGCCGAGAAAGCTAAAAGATGATTTACTCATCGAAGTACGCAAAATGATAGATCATTATTCATAAAATCCACTAGCTTCAGTTATTTGGTGGCATTTCGGCGGGTCGGGGCGCGGGCGACCCGCCGAACAGAGCTTTGCTCTGATTACTCAGATTTGCGACTTTGTGCTAAAATAGGTTCTAGCGTGGGCGTAGAATCTCACCATTTCAGAGTAAAAATCCAAATCGTCGCCTTTGCGGGCGATTTTTTGGTTTACATTTCTTAATTCTTGCCACAGGCAAAAACCACTTTCCGCCCCCTTTCGGAAAGTGGTTTTCGAGCTTGCGCTTGTAGGGGTTTGGGTGATGGTTTTGTTATGGTATAATAAAAGAGCAACACAATCTACGGGTAAACTTTATTTTTTGGCTTAAATAGCCGACTTGGAACAGTTTAGTTTATCTAGATTGTGTTGCACCAAGTCGGCTTTTTAAGTTAAGAGGTGGAAAAATGGAAAAATACATTCTGTATGCTCGCAAGTCAACCGACACGGAAGATAAACAAGTTTTGAGCATTGATGCTCAACTTGCGGAACTCCGAAAGTTTGCGGGAGATAACAAACTTGTTGTGATTGACGAACTCATAGAAAAACGAACTGCCAAAATGCCAGGTCGTCCAGTCTTTAATTTCATGATAAAACGTATTGAAAATGGCGAAGCCAATGGTATTTTGGCGTGGCATCCAGATCGCCTGGCTCGTAATTCGATAGATGGTGGGCAAATTATCTATTTACTCGATCAAACCATACTCAATTATTTACGATTTCCAGTTTTCCAATTTGAAAATACCTCGCAAGGCAAATTTATGCTGTCAATTATGTTTGGTCAATCTAAATATTATGTCGATAATTTGTCCGAGAACACCAAACGAGGATTGCGAGCCAGAGTGAGAAGCGGCGACTTCCCCAGCCAAGCCCCTTTTGGCTACTTAAACGATAGTCGCAGTAAAACTATTGTTTTAGACAAACGCTATGCACCACTTGTAAAAGAGATTTTTGAAAAATATGCTCGTGGCAACCAAACTATGAGCCAGTTGGCAGATTTCTTGCGAGACAATGGAGCAATTACCAGAACTGGCAAAGTTTTCAAAGACGATAAAGTGAAGTCTATTTTGCAAAACTCCTTTTACTATGGCCACTTTCTCTATAAAGGTGAACTTTACGAAGGCCGCCACCAGCCAATTATTTCCAAAGCTCTTTTTGATAAAGTCCAGCTAGTGATTGCTGAGCGTGGACACAAGAAACGAGCAAAAAAGCCAACCGTGCCGTTTTTGGGGCTGATGAAGTGTGCTGATTGTGGCATGAGTATTACTAGCGAAACTAAAACTAGAACTCAGAAAAACGGCAATTTCCACCGCTGGACTTATTACCGCTGTTCTCGTAAGAAGCGAGCTATTAAATGCACTAACCCACCAATTAGAGAAAAAGATTTGTTGCCCCAGCTTTCGGCATTACTTGACAAGTATGCAATGAGCGAAAAGATATTTGCTTTTATGAATGAGCGAATCGAACAAGACGAGCAAGCCGAAATCGCTGGCAATGTTTCTTTACTGGACGATTTGCGAACGCAAATCACAAAATTGACCAATAAACAACAGATTTTACTAGATAGCTATTTAGATCAGGACATTGATCGTCAAACTTTTCTGACTAAAAAGAGCGAGATTTTAAGCCAAAAGAAAAGTCTAGAAGAAAATTTGGCTAATTTACAAGCCAACCAAAATGCTTGGATAGAACCGATGACAAAGTGGCTAGAAACTGCAAAATCTATCTGTTATTTATTAAAATCTAACGATTTTGATGGACAAAAAGTTGTTCTCGCAGAAATCTTTGGCTCGAACCTATTTTTACATAACAAAACCATCACCCAAACCCCTACAAGCGCAAGCTCGAAAACCACTTTCCGAAAGGGGGCGGAAAGTGGTTTTTGCCTGTGGCAAGAATTAAGAAATGTAAACCAAAAAATCGCCCGCAAAGGCGACGATTTGGATTTTTACTCTGAAATGGTGCGGATGAAAGGACTTGAACCTTCACGCTCGAAAGCACATGCTCCTAAGGCATGCGTGTCTACCAATTCCACCACATCCGCGAGCGTTTGCAAGCTCTAGCGGCACGCCGCAGCCGTGCAAACCGCACGTATTTTGCTTGCACAAATAATTATAGCAAACTTCTAACAAATTCGCGAAAAATTACTGCAGCTTATGCTAAAATAGATTTATATGAAGATGAGGGTGTATGAGCAAAATTGCTAATTACCTACGCGGACATTTGCTAGGAGAGATTGACTTCCGGCCCGATGTGCGGCAGGCTTATATTAACGATGCTGGAGTATTGAGCCTAGCGCCAGAGATGATCGTCGCGCCGCGCAACACCGACGACATTCGCAAAACGGCGCGGTTGTCATGGCAATTAGCCGAACGCGGGCATATTCAGGCAATAACTGCCCGCGGTTCAGGCCGCGGAACTACAGGCGGCGCGATTGGCCGCGGGGCGATAGCCGATATGTCGCGGCACATTAATAATGTTTTTGAGTATGATACCAAGCAGCGGTTAGTTCGTCTGCAGCCCGGCACGACCATTGGAACCCTGTGTCAAGCGCTAAGCCTGCAGGGCGTTAACATCCCGCCGCTCGACGGCCTAGATGCGCGTCGAACAGTTGGCGGAGCTATCGCCGACAATCTGGCTGGATTGGCTAGCGGTAAATACGGCGACTTGAGCGCCTTTGTCAGCCAGCTCGAGATCGTTTTGGCAAATGGCGATATTTTGCAGACAGGCCCGCTTGGCCGGCGCGAACTTAGCCGCAAGAAAGGCCTGCAGAATCTAGAGGGCGATATTTACCGCGGCATTGACGCAATCATTGACGAATACCACGACGTGATTACTGCTCTGCCAGAATATGATAAGTCTGGCTATAGCTCTATAGCCTCTGTCAAGAGAGGAAATCAGTTCGACTTGACACCGCTATTCATCGGTGCGCAGGGTACGCTAGGTATTATCAGCGAGATGATTTTGCGCACCGAATTTCGTAGCCAGAGCAACGAAGTCTTTGCGCTAGTATTTGCTTCGGCTAGCGTAGCCAATGACGCTATGCGTATATTGCGCGATAGCGGCGCAGCTTTTGCCGAGTATTTTGACGCTCAGCTATTTAGCGCTGCCGCTGCTGCTGGCCGGCGCTTTGACTGGTTTAACCTAGACGGAGCCGACCCGCAAGCAGTCATTATCGCCGGATTTGACGATTTTAATGCTCGCACTCGCGCTCGTAACCTCAAAAAAATCCAGAAGACATTCAGCAGTGCCGAGGGAGTCAAATTCGTTTCTAGCGAAGACGCGACCGATGACGCGCTGTTATCGGCACTTGATATTGCTCGCTATGCCGAATTGCCTGACAAAAACCCAGCTTTTGCGCCGCATTTGTATAGTGATATTTATATTCCAGCTGCGCGTTTCGATGAATTTACCAAAGCATTAACAGTTTTGGCTGGTCGTCTGCATTGTAATATGCCTATTTCTGGGCACGTGCTAACCGAAACTTACACGGTTCATCCGGTACTGTCGCTGCGTCAAGTTGGAGACAAGCAAAAATTATTCAAGATTTTTGACGAATTATCTAATTTGGCTGTTAAATATGACGGCGCGCTCATTGGCCAAGCAGCCGAGGGTCGGATCGCAGCGCATTTCGCGTATAAACACCTTGACGTTCGCACTCGCGAAATGTACGCGGCTATCAAAAAAGTTTTTGATCCGCTCGGTATTATGAATCCAGGCGTCAAAGTCGGCGACAATCTGCGATCGCTTACCACTAGTGTCAACGGCGATGTTTTACCGCAGGTATAGGCATATACTGCCAGAATATATTTTCTACAAAATGGATTGTTAGAACTGTTAACGCCGCTAGCAAAAAGTGACTTCTTGATCAATTAACAGACCAAATATATGCACGCTATCGCTTACACTTATTTAAAACCAGCGTAGAAGAAGAGAAGAGTAATCGTATTTTGAGCAGAACAGCTAGGCTGCTTGGCTCGACGCTAAATCAGGAAACTTTGCCTCTACTCGGCGCAAGCGCTTATCAAGCGAGTTATAAAGCGTGTCGTCTACCATCTCGCGGCTGCCAGACTCATGATATAGCTCGCGGCGAACGACAGCAAGGTCGGCCCGTAAGCTCTCTTGGCTGGCTGCTAGCTCGGCTTGCCCAGCCTTTAATTCCTGGAATCGTTCATCTGCCGCCAGATCCATATCTTTCACGATATCAACCAGAGTCTTGTGATCTTTGCGGATATCAGCAAGCTGCTCATCGATTTGCTCAAAACGCTCGTCAATTTGTTTAAACCGTTCGTCCATCGTTTTTGCTAGATTAGCAACGATATCGCTTAAGTTCTCAATTTTAATCGCTAGCTCTTCGTTCGTCATACTTCTATTTAACCACAAACATTAGCTGCGAGGCAACTATTTGCTCAACAAAAAGCCCGCTTTACCTGGGCGGGCAGTATTAACATTGTTCCACTAAATACAAGTTATGGTACAGATGAGAGGACTTGAACCTCCACGCCCCGAAGGGCACTAGCACCTGAAGCTAGCGCGTCTACCAATTCCGCCACATCTGCGTGTTATTGTAAAGTACTATATCGCGACATCTACCGATTCTTAGCAACGCGCAGCGCGTCTACGTATACTTGCGTTGCCCACGCAGTCGCCACATCTGCGTATAACTCGTGAAGCACTACATTGCGATTATCTACTAATCTCTAGAAGACTGACGCACAGCGCATCCACACATACGTGAGTTGCCCACGCAGTCCGCCGCGCATAATCATATCTAGCGCGCAAACTCATTCTAGCTGATTTAGGTGCGCCTGTAAAGAGTTTGTAGATAGCACTCTTGCAAAATAATTCCATTTATGCTATAATAGAGTATATGATGGCACCAGCATCCAATGTAACCGCCGATACAGACGTGCACTATCCGAATACAGTGCGCGCTTGCCAACTCGTCGAGCAATCGTGGCGCAACACGGCAACACTGTACGGCTATGAAGAATATGATATTGACACTGAGTCAAAATTACAGAATCGTCGCCGTTACGACATCGTAGCGGGCGCTTTCAGCGTATCGACATATCCGAGCGCAGCATATCTGTTGCGCTACGAGCATGCCGGCTGCGAGTCGCCGCGGGCTGATGTCGAAGCAATCGCTATCGCCAAGCGCGGTCTCGACGCTATGGGTATCAAGCGTTCGGCTTATAATTTGCGCATCAATGACTCAGAGATGCTCGATTTGCTACTGAGCGAATACCTTGATCTTGACGCCGTACAAACTAGCCTGATGGCGCGCCTGCTGGCACAGAAGCGAACATTAGCCCCAGATAAGTTTCGCGACCGCGCGATTGATATCGTCGGGTTGTCGCACTCTAGCGAAGTTCTACAAAAATTATCTAAGCTTTTGACCGCCAGGTCGGCCGAAGACCTACCAGAAGTTATCCGCCATAGCGAATGTTATGTGAATTTAGTGGCATTGTATGAACGGTTAGAGCGACTGGGAATTGATAACGTTATCCTCGATATCACGCTGGCGCATCCAGAATACACTGGCGGTATTATTTTCGATTTCACCGAAGCTGATGCTATGCATAGTGCCTTGCTATATAAGGGCGGGCGCTATGTCAATAACGACTTGCAAAGTTCGGTCGGCGGCCAATCAGATATGTCGAATATCATTGAGCTGCTAGCGCGCCATACTGGTATGCGTCATCTCGAGAGCGCTACGCAAGCTTACATCGTGACTGTAGGCAATGTGCTTGACGACGCCGAACGAATCGCCGAAAAGCTGCGTAGCGAACGCGTTTCAGTCGAGGTTGATTATACCGGCCGGCCAATTGACCGCCAAGTCAAAGAAGCTATCAAAAAGCGTGTCCGCTACGTGATGACCGTCGACGAGCAGTCTGTCGCCAAGGGTTTGTATAATCTGCAAAATATTCGCGAAAACAGCGAACAGCAAGTCAGCTTCGAGCGGGTAGTCACCGCTGTCAGCGATCGCCGTCATCATCAGCAGTACGACGAAGACGACGATGTTTTCGACTTGTCAGATATCTTGTAGCTTGTCCAAAATAGCCAGCCTGAGCATAATCTGTTATAATACGTCGTTATGAAGACGACTGTGAAGAAATTATCAGCCACCCGCGTCCTGGTAACGGTAGCGGCAGGCCAGCCAGAGCTCGAGACAGCAGAACAAGTTGCGCTCAAGCGAATGGCTAAAAAAATCAAAGTTAACGGCTTTCGCCAGGGCCACGTGCCGATTGCGGTAGTCAAAAAGCACGCCGACCCGCACACGCTTAGCCAAGAGACATTAGAGGCGGCAATTAATCGCGCTGTCGCCGAGGCATTCCTGAGCAATAAATTGCAAGTATTAGACCGTCCGGAAGTCGAGCTGAAGAAGTTCGTACCTGGCGAGACGCTGGAATTTACAGCCGAGGCCGATATCATGCCTGAAGTTAAGCTTGGCGATTACAAAAAACTCAAAGCAACCAAAAAGGCGATCAAGGTTGACAAAAAAGATGTCAAAGAAGTAATTGAGCGCATTCGTAAAGGTTTGGCTGAAAAGACTGAAACCACCGAAGCAGCACGAGACGGCGACGAGGTGATTATTGATTTCGTTGGCAAGCGCGACGGCGAAGCTTTCCAGGGCGGTACCGGCAAAGATTATCCGCTGACCATCGGTAGCGGCACTTTTATCCCGGGTTTTGAAGAAGCGCTAGTTGGCCTCAAAGCGGGCGACAAAAAGGACGTCACCCTGCAATTCCCGAAAGATTATCATGCCAAAGATTTGGCGGGCGCTGACGTAGTGTTTGAAACAACTGTCAAGAAAGTCAACAAGATAGAATTGCCCAAGCTGAATGATGAGTTCGCGGCCAAGGCTGGCCCTTATACCTCGATGGATGATTTGCGCCAAGATATCGAAGCCGAAATCACTGCGCAGCAAGAGCGCCAGGCGCTAGACGAATTGAAAGATGATTTGGTTAAGCAATTAGCGGCAGCCAGCGACGTGGCTGTACCGGATGTACTGCGCCAAGATCAGATCCGCTCGCTAGAGCAGGATTTGGTGCAAAATTTGCGGTACCGCGGCATGACGCTGGATCAATACTACGAATCGCGCGGGTTTGCCAATCGTGATGCTTGGGTAGAGGCCGAAGCTAACGATACAGCCGAGGCGCGCATCAAAGCTGGACTAGTACTAGCCGAGCTAAGTAAAGAGCTGGCAATCGAAGCAACCGCCGACGAGCTGGCAGCGCACATCAATACCTATAAACAGCAATATGCCAACAACGCCGAAATGGCTAAACGTTTCGATCAGCCAGAAGCCCAGCGCGAAATCGCCAACCGTTTAATTACCGAAAAGACCGTTGATAAATTGGTTGAGCTAAACGCTCCAGATGCTAAGAAAGCAAAAACTGCGAAAGCTGCCGGCAAAGGCAAAGCGGATAAACCCGCTAAGGCTGGTAAAAATAGCAAAGACGGCAAACCAGCCGCCAAGAAACCGGCTAGCAAGAAATCTAGCGCCAAAGCAAAGAAATCAGAAGCGGCAAGCAAATAGCAGATAGCCTGCCAAAAAATACCTCGCTAGCGCAAGCGGGGTATTTTGAGTATAGCGTAAAAAAACACTGCCAGAAAGACTAACAGCCCCGCCCCCGGCGAGACTGTTAGTCTGGCGGGGCGCGGGACTCTACGCCCCGTTCTCACTTCGCGGCGGGCGGCTAGCCCGCCGCTCCTGAAGGTTGATTCCGGCATCAATCAGGGCGATGCCGATGAAGAACAACAGGCAACCCCAGAGCGGGGTGCCTGCCGCGTGTGTTACTATCGCGGGGTCGAAACCCCACGACAACACCAGGGCGAGTGCGCTCGCCCCGATCGTGCTGTCCGCCGCCAGCCGCAGGGTGGCGGGAACGCCCAGCAGGGTAGCGCTGACCAGGGCCATGGCGGCCCCAGCCAGCGCCCACCAGGGAGCCTCGACCAGGGCAGTAAAGCCCTGGCCGAGGGGGCTCTTCTCCCCGGCTGCGGAGCCGAGGAGAAGGACGAACGCTCCTGCCGGCCAAACGGCCAGCAGGAGCACAGAAACCAGACGCCGCCACTTTGGCGGCGTCTCATCGCGCGGGTCGGGTGGTGGGATAGGTACGCTCATAGCGTACCCCCTCTCTTAAAAAACGGAGCTAGACAGCGCGGGATTGCGCCGTCCATCTTCTTATTATACTACATTTCGCGTTAAATAGCAAATTATTAGCACTCTGCCTTGACGAGTGCTAATTAGTGCGCTACAATTAGACCATGAAACCATCGAATTACTTAGTGCCCAACGTGATCGTCCGTACGCGCGACGGCGAGCGCGGTTACGACATTTATTCGCGCTTGCTCGAGGATCGCATCATTTTCTTGGGCGAGGAAGTCAACGAAGCTACGGCCAACGTCATCGTGGCTCAGCTGCTGCACTTAGCCAATGAAGATTCCGAAAAGGACATCCAGCTTTACATTAACAGCCCGGGCGGCGTGGTGTACGATGGCTTGGCGATTTATGATACTATGCAATATATCAAGCCTGACGTCCAGACGATCGGCATCGGTCTGCAGGCCAGTATGGGCGCTTTCTTGCTCAGTAGCGGTGCCAAGGGCAAGCGCTATTTGCTGCCGAACGCCCGGGTGATGATCCACCAGCCGTCGAGCGGCACTCACGGCAAGGTGACCGACCAAGAAATCAGCCTGCGCGAGGCGATAGAGTTAAAAGAGCGGTTAGCGAAAATCATAGCCGGCAACACTGGCCAGAAACTTGACAAAGTCAAAGCTGACATGGAGCGCGACTACTGGATGAGCGCCGACGAAGCGCTGCAATACGGCGTAGTCGACGAAGTAATCGGCCGCAAAAGCAGCGAAAGCAAACCAGCGAAATCTGGAAAATAGTTCGCCGAGACAGTAATTGACTGGTTTGACAACTGCATAATAACAATGATAGTTTTAGCAGATTTGCGATTTCGAGATAGAGGTCGGGTTTTACGAGATACTGTGGTATAATTTTAGATATTCTAGTTGTTTCGACCTGAGGAGGTGAAAGAGAGATGATTAGAATCGTCGAGGTTATGATTTTGGCCTCGTTTAGCAGCGGTACTATTGCCTCTGCGCTCGCCCACAGGGCGTTCCTGCAGTCGGAGAGCCAGGGGATTTATAGCCCCGTCTCGACTAGCGTGTATACTACGCACAGGGTGCGGTACTGCAAGTTGGGCGCAGCCGCGTGGTTTTTTTATGCCACAGCTGCGGCGCTTGTAGTGCTCAGACTCCTAGTGATTGGTACGATCTGGGTAGCAGTTTTTGCTGCCTTGTTTGCGCTGGCTAGCTGCGCTATGATAGCCTTTGCTTACGCGATGGCCAAAGCCGCCAAAGTCTGGAATGACTCACAGCGCGACACCACTCACCTCAAATAACGCCTCTTAACGAGGCGCTCCAGCTAGGGGGAGCCATCCCTAGCCGCCCCGCCGGGTAAAACTGGCGGGGATTTTCCTTGTTTTTATCGCCAAACTCTTGACTTAGCGGCTTCACCCGATTATAATTAGAGCTAATGAAGATTGTGTAATGTGGGTCGGTTGTGTACTGCGCCTGTGGCGCGGCGTTTTTGGTATGCGGTATCTACATTTAGTAAAGCTTCGGCGCCAATCGCGAGCGGGAATCATCACCCTAGTGCGGTTTCATCAAACTTAACCATCAAGCAGGAGTACTATGCCACAAGCAACAACGGCGCAGCACACCCCGGTCAAACGTGTCTTCTTCACCAATGATGACACAGCGGTCGAGGTGCCGAACCTCTTGGCTCATCAAAAGGAATCATGGAGAGATTTCGTCGAGACGGGCCTAAGCGAGATCTTCGCAGAACTCAACCCAATCGAGGATTACACCGGCCAAAAACTTGAATTACGATTCAAGGATTACAAATTTGAGGATCCAAAAAACGACGAGAAATTCGCCAAAGAGAATAATCTGACGTTTGAAGCGCCGCTGTCGGTAACTGTCGAACTGACTAACAAAGTGACTGGCGAGGTCAAAGAACAAGAAATCTACCTAGGTGACTATCCGTGGATGACCGACCGGGCAACATTTATTATCAATGGCACCGAACGCGTAGTTGTTAGCCAGCTGATTCGTTCGGCGGGTGTCTTCTACACTGCCGAAAAGGGTGCTGGGCGCAGTCTATACAGTGCTAAGTTGATTCCAGGCCGCGGTGCTTGGCTGGAGTTTGAAACCAGCGCTAGCGGCGCTATCTACGTCAAGATCGATCGCCGCCGCAAAATTGCCGTGACGACGTTCCTGCGAGCGCTAGGCTACAGCAAGGTATCCGAAATTAAAGAATTATTCGAAGATATTGATACTGGCGATGTCAAATATATTGAGGCTACACTCGAGAAAGATCCGGCTCATGGCGTCAACGAGGCCTTGATTGAAGTCTACCGCCGCTTGCGCCCAGGCGACCTGGCGACAACCGATAACGCGCGCCAGATGATTGAACGGATGTTCTTTGACTTCAAACGCTTTGACTACAGTCGTGTCGGCCGTTACAAGATGAACAAGCGTTTGGGGCTAGATGTGCCAAATATCGCCGAGAATCGTACTTTGCAAAAAGATGATTTGGTGGCGATTATTCGCGAGCTGATTCGCATGAACAACACCCAAGAGCCAGGCGACGACATCGACGCACTCGACAACCGGCGGATCAAGCTGGTAGGCGAGCTAGTAGCGCGCCAGTTCCGCGTCGGTATGCTGCGCATGCAGCGCAACGCTATGGATCGCATGTCAATGTCTGATCTCGAAAATGTCACGCCAAGCCAGTTGATAAACGCCCGTCCGGTCGTGGCAGCGGTGCGCGAATTCTTTGCTTCTAGCCAGCTCAGCCAGCTACTTGACGAGGTCAACCCGATTTCGGAACTTAGCCACAAACGCCGATTGAGCTCGATGGGGCCAGGCGGCTTAAGCCGCGAGCGTGCCGGCTTCGAGGTGCGCGATGCCCATCCGACACATTACGGACGAATCTGCTCGGTCGAGACGCCAGAGGGCGCTAACATTGGTTTGGTGTTGAACCTGGCGACTTATGCGCGGATTAACGAATATGGCTTCATCGAGACACCATACCTCAAGGTTGTTGGCGGCCATGTTACCGACGAAGTTGTTTATCTCGATGCTTCCCAAGAAGTTAACGAAGTGATTGCCGATGCTGGCGTCAAGCTAGATGAGAATAACAATCTGAAAAGCCCGCGTGTTTCGGCCCGCAAGTTCTTGCAGCCGGCCCGCGTCGATGCTTCGGAAGTGACGTTGATTGACGCTTCGCACAAGCAAATCCTCGGCTCGACTGCTAGCCTGGTGCCATTCATCGAGAAAAACCGCGTCGACCGCGCCTTGACTGGCTCAAACATGCAACGCCAGGCAGTGCCGCTATTGCAGCCGCAGTCGCCAACTGTCGGTACTGGTATCGAGGCTAATATTGCTCGCGATTCCAGCCAACTGGTTGTTGCTGAAGCTGATGGCGAAGTTATCCGTGCTGATGGCGATAGCATCGAAGTCAAATACGCTGACGGCGTTAAAAAATACGACTTGATTCATTTCACCAAGAGCAACGATGATCGCTGTATCAACCAAAAGGTTCGAGTTCAGCGCGGCGAGCAGGTCGCTAAGGGCGATATCTTGATCGAGGGCATGTCAATCGCTGACGGCGAATTGGCGCTCGGCAAAGATTTGCTGGTAGCCTTCATGCCGTGGGGCGGCTACAATATGGAGGATGCCATCGTCATCAGCCGCCGTTTAGTCGAAGACGATACGCTGACCTCGGTCAATATCAAGGACTATTCAGTCGAAGTTCGCGAAACTAAGCTCGGCCCAGAGATTGTCACTCGCGATATCCCGAATGTGTCGGAAGACAGTTTGCGACACCTCGACGAAGACGGCATCGTACAGGTTGGTTCTGAAGTACGCGCTGGCGATGTCTTGGTTGGCAAAATTACGCCAAAGGGCGAGCAAGAGTTAAGCTCTGAGGAGCGCTTGCTGCGTGCTATCTTCGGCGAAAAAGCTAAGGACGTACGCGATACTTCGCAGCGTATGAATAATGCTGGCGGCGGCAAAGTTGTCGGCGTCAAGATTTTCAGCCGCGAAAACGGCCACGAATTAAAGGCTGGTGTGCTAATGCAGATCCAGATTTACGTCGCGCAACTACGCAAAATCAGCGTCGGCGACAAGATGGCGGGACGCCACGGCAACAAGGGCGTGGTAGCGCGTATTTTGCCAGTCGAGGATATGCCATATTTGGCCGACGGTACGCCGGTAGATGTAGTGCTTAACCCGCTAGGCGTGCCAAGCCGTATGAACTTGGGCCAGCTGTTCGAGACACATTTGGGTATGGCTGCCCGCGCTCTCGGCTACAAAGTCGCTACGCCGCCATTTAACGGTGTCAGTAATGAAACGATTGAGGAACAACTCGAGAAAGCCGGTTTCGCCAAAGATGGCAAGAGCCAGCTCTTCGACGGCCGCAGCGGCGAAGCTTTTGAGGAGCGCACTACTGTTGGTGTGATGCATATGATTAAGCTGCACCACATGGTCAGCGATAAGATTCACGCCCGCTCGACCGGCCCGTACACCATGGTCACTCAGCAGCCGCTCGGCGGTAAGGCGCAAAACGGCGGCCAGCGCTTCGGTGAAATGGAGGTTTGGGCGCTAGAAGCTTACGGTGCGGCAACTACTTTGCAGGAAATGCTGACTATCAAGTCCGACGACGTTTACGGCCGTGCTAAAGCTTACGAGTCAATTATCAAGCACGACGTCATCACCGGCCCGAAGTTACCAGAAAGCTTTAATGTTTTGGTGAAGGAACTACAAGGTTTGGGGTTGCGCGTCGATCTGGTTGACGAACACACTAATAATATCGACGCCGAAAATCTCATCGCTACTAGCGGCCCAGCTGACAAAACTGTGCCAGCGAGTGATGATAACAATGGCAGTGATAATTCCGACGACGATGACGAAGAAACTTACCTTGATGAATCTGACGGTATCGGCAATATCGACGACGGCATGAGCGTGCGCGATATTGACGATGACGGTCAAATCTCGGAAGAGGAAAGCGATTACGATAATTACGACGATACAAACGATAATGAAGAGGAGGAGGCGTAAGATGGCACGAGTAGTCTCGACATCTGGTATCGCAGATTTTGACGCAGTGCGCTTGGTGGTTGCCAGCCCAGAAGATATCCTAAAATGGAGCCACGGCGAAGTCACTAAGCCGGAAACGATTAACTATCGCACCCAAAAGCCAGAGCGCGACGGCTTGTTCTGCGAGCGAATCTTTGGCCCGGTCAAGGATATCAACCCGCATGATTCCAAACTCAAAGGCGTGCGTTCGCGCGAAGCTGCCGTCGATAAAAATGGCGAACTAGTCACCAAATCAATTGTCCGTCGCGAGCGCATGGGCCACATTCAACTGGCTGCGCCAGTCGCCCACATCTGGTTTATGCGCGGCACGCCAAGCGCTATGAGCTTGCTGCTGGGCATCACAGTACGTAATCTCGAGCGGATTGCTTACTTTGCTACGTACGTAATTCTGAAGGTTGACGAAGAGAAACGCGACCAATTACTAGCCGATCTCGAAGCCGAAACTGAAGCTGCTCGCGCCGCTATCAAAATTCGCTACGAACGCGAAGCTGGCGCTGACGGCGCTGACGTCAAGGCTTTGGCCGAAGAACAGAGCAAAGAGCTCGAAGAGCTAGAAAATCAATTTACCACCAAGAAATCGCAGCTGGAAAGCTTGCAAAAGCACGCGCTGATGAGTGAAACTGATTACCGCAACTTGCCGGAAGCTTACGAAGAATTAATCGAAATAGCTATGGGTGGCACTGCTCTCAAGGCAATGCTCGACGAGATTGACCTCGATAAACTAATCGCCGATTTGCAACAAGAATCCGAGGACGCCAGGGGCCAGCGCGAGAAAAAATTACTAAAAAGACTTAAGGTTCTAGAAGGCATGCAAGCAGCTGGCATCAAGCCGTCGAGCCTGTGTATGACGGTTCTACCGGTGATTCCGCCAGACCTGCGGCCGATGGTGTCGCTGGCAGGCGGCCGTTTCGCGACGAGCGACTTGAACGATCTTTATCGCCGTGTCATCAATCGTAATAATCGCCTCAAGAAACTGATCGAATTGAACGCGCCAGAAGTGATTCAGCGCAACGAAAAACGCATGCTGCAAGAAGCTGTCGATAGCTTGATCGATAATTCATCAGCGCGCGGCGGCCGGGCTGTCAATGCCACTGGCAACCGCCGACGCTTGAAGAGTCTTAGCGACATGCTCAAAGGTAAGCAAGGCCGCTTTCGTCAGAACCTGCTCGGTAAGCGCGTCGATTACTCTGGCCGTTCGGTAATTGTCGTTGGTCCAAAGCTTAAAATCAATCAGTGTGGCTTGCCAAAGCAAATGGCGATCGAGTTGTTTAAACCATTTGTCATCAGCTGGTTGATTGAGCATGATTACGCGCATAATATCCGCAGCGCTACTCGTCTGATCGAGTCGAGCGAGGCAGTGGTTTGGGACGCGCTCGACGAGGTCATCAAGGGCAAGTATGTCTTGCTTAACCGCGCACCGAGCCTGCACCGTTTGAGTATCCAAGCTTTCCAGCCGAAATTAGTCGAGGGCAAGGCAATTCAGCTGCATCCGCTAGTTTGCGCCGGCTTCAATGCCGACTTTGACGGCGACCAGATGGCTGTTCACTTGCCGTTGTCCGATGACGCTCAGGCTGAAGCTCGCGAGCTGATGAGTGCCGTCAACAACTTACTTAAGCCAGCCGATGGCAGTCCAGTGCTTAGCATCAGCCAGGATATCGTGCTTGGTAACTACTACTTGACCTACGAAAAGCCGAGCGTCCAGACCGAGCATCGCGCTGTCTTTGCTAACAGCCGCGACGCCGAGCTGGCTTACGATATGGGCCGGCTTCACTTGCAAAGCCCGATTCGGGTTCGCGCCAAGGGCGAGATTCACAACACCACGCTGGGCCGCGTCTTCTTCAACGAAATCTTGCCGGACGATTTTCCTTACAACAATAACGTCCAGACCAAGAAAGAGCTGAAGAAAGTTCTAGCGCAAATCTTTGATCGTTATGGCGCCGAAGAAACCGCCAAGACGGCCGACCGCATGAAAGGCTTAGCTTTCCGCTTCGCTACCGTGGCCGCAGTATCGACTGGTAAGGATGACTATGTCCACCTTGATCAAACCGAGGAGATAATCCAGGAAGGCGATGAGCATGCAGCGTTGATTGCTGATCAATACGACCAGGGTTTGATCACCGACGACGAGCGTTACAATTTGACGGTAGCAGCTTGGCGCAAGGTTGACAATCAAGTTACTAAGTTGCTCCAAGACAACTTACACCACATCGACACTAGCATTTCGATCATGGTTAACTCGGGTGCCCGCGGTGACATTAGCAACGTCAAGCTAGCTAGCGCCATGATTGGTATCCAGGTCGACGCCGCCAACCGCGAAATCGAGCTGCCAATTCGCTCGTACTACACCCGTGGTTTGTCGAGCTTGGAATCGTTCGTCGCTACCCGCGGTTCGCGTAAAGGTTTGATCGACACTGCGCTAAAGACGGCCGACTCTGGTTATCTGACGCGCCGCTTGGTCGACGTCTCGCAAGATGTCTTCACTGTCGAGGACGAAGAAGGCGACGACGAAGGCTACATGATTTATCGTTCAGAAACTGAAGAAACGATGATTAGCTTCGGTAATCGCTTGTACGGGCGCTATACGCGTGATGCTGTGCCAGGCTATATCGGCGCTAACGAGTTGATTACCCGCGAAATCGCCAACAAAATCGAAGCCGACACTAATATCAACGAGGTCAAGATTCAGTCGATTCTCTCGACCAACAATCTCGAGGGTATTCCGCGCCGCAGCTACGGTATTGACATGGCAACCAACGAGCTAGTTGGCGCTGCTCAACCAGTTGGCGTTATCGCTGCTCAGTCGGTCGGCGAACCAGGTACTCAGCTGACACTCCGTACCTTCCACAACTCTGGCGTGGCCGGTAGCGACATCACCCAGGGTCTGCCGCGCGTCGAGGAGCTCTTTGAAGCGCGCAATCCGAAGGGTCAAGCTTACATCACTGAGGTGGCTGGTACTGTCGACGTCTGGGAAGACGGCAAGAAATATATCGTCCAGGTCACGCCAGAGGCTGGCCGCGTTGAGCGCTTGCCGCTCGAAGGCCGCAAACCGCTATTGCAAGACGGCTCTAGCGTCAAGGCTGGCGATATCCTCGCCGAAGGTCTCGATAATAGCCGTTCGCTAGTGGCGCCATTCGACGGCGTTGTCGAAGCCGCCGAAGACACTATCGTCATCGCAGCTAACGCTGCCGCACCAGTCCGCTACGAGATTCCAGGTACTGCGCAGCTAGTGGTATCGGCTAATGACCATGTTGAGGCAGGCGACCGCTTGACAATCGGCTCGCTCAACTTGCATGACCTGATGCGCTTGAAGGGCACCGAGGCAACTCAGCGCTATATCATCAACGAAGTGTTGCGCATCTACGCCGCGCAAGGCCAAGACGTGGCTGACAAGCATCTCGAGATTATCGTTCGCCAGATGTTTAGCCGCGTCCAGATCGAGGACCCAGGCGACAGCGACTTTGTTATGGGCGATATCGTTTCGAAAGCGCGCGTCGTTGCCGAGAATAAGGCTTTGGTCGCTAATGGCAAAGAGCCAGCGCAATACGCGCAAATGCTCTTGGGTATCACCAAGGTAAGTATCTGGAGCGATTCGTGGCTAAGCGCCGCTTCCTTCCAGGACACTACCCGCGTGTTAATCAGTGCTGCCACCAGTGGCCGCGCCGACCACTTGCACGGTCTGAAGGAAAACGTCATCATTGGCCGCAAGATTCCGGTGGGTACTGGCGTCCGTTCGCTCGACACTGGCGAGGACGATTCGCCAGCCGACGAGTACGCTGAAAGCGTTGACGAGGAGACCGACGACATCACGCCAGATGTCGATGCTGAGTCGTAGGCAAAAACGCCTAAGTTAAAATAATTACCGCTCATATAGACGAGCGGTAATTATTTTTGCAGCTAAATTTTTGGCACGCTGTATCTTTGCATATTCCAACAGCCAGAATAAGGCGAGACCTAATCTCGTTTGCCAGAATATGTCACCGTATCTTTAGTACTACCGCCAATCGGCTGGCACTTTTGGTCAGCGTAGGCCATCCGTAATTCGCGGTTATTGTAAAGCGTGCAGGCGACCAATATATTGCGGTTACGATCTTGGAAATAGTGCCACAAGCCGTCTGGCGTCTGATAGAATAATCCTAGATTGTCAGGCGCAGTCATTCGCTGATACAACACTGTGCTGACTGGAATTTCTAGCAGCTGGTAGCCTTTCAATGCGCCCTTGAACGGAGCTGGCTTACCGATGAAACCGTACTGTCCAGCGGCACTCACGGCTGGGGTATAAACCGAAACCACCGGCTGCTGCGCCTCAGCGTATTCAGCGTAAACTTTAGTGTCGAGGCAGCGAATCTCCATCCAATCGCCGAGCTTATCGCGCTGTGAAATATCGGTACTCAGCTGGCAAGTGACATCGTCGCGCGTGAAATCAGCTAAATAATTTGCTCTGCTGCCCTCCGAGAAGACCTTGCGGGTAAAACCATCGTAGTCCATGTTTTTCTCGATTGATTCGCGCTGCGAGGTTGATTTATCCTTAGGAACGTAACCAGCTAAACTCTGAACTTGGTCGAGGTCGGGCACTACGGTGTAAAATTTCCTTCCTTTGACTCTTACTGGAGTAGTGATCGACGATTTGGCTTTTTCCTTGCCTTTGAAATAAACGTTGACATGCTTGATAGTTTCGGAAGCGGTCAAGTGAGCTACCTTGGTCTCGTCAGTTTTTTTCTTTTCATCTGTTTTGACTGTTGACGAGCGAGCGAGCGTCATTACCACGATCGCAACAACAATCACTAAAACGGCGGCAACACCAGCGCCAATCATAATCAGGCGGAATTTACGGAATGGGTCGCGCGGCGGCCGGCGCTGCGGTTCTGGTACTAACGGATCAGGCCGCGGCGCCTGCTCGGGGTGGCCAGCGTATTGGATATCATTGTCATTTAGCGGATTCATACGTTTATTATACTATATTGCTTGCGTTTTTAATGCGATAGCGATTCAAGTTTAGTACAAAAAATACGGCGAAAGTATTGACATGTAGACGATCTTAATTAAACAATATAGCTATGAGTAAAGAAATCATCATAACCTATATCACTGTATCTATACCGTATATAGTAATAATTGCAACCGTAGTAGCCGCTATCGCTTTGATTCGATGGTTTATTCGAAACGACAAGAAATCAAGCAACGACGACAAATAGCTCTTGCTATCATTTGTTTCAATTCCTAGTTATAAATATAGAGCTAAGTTTATCCGCAGCTGCAAACGTCGTAAACAGGTGAAAATGCTTGTTTGTCGTTATTTTTGCGCTTTTTTGCACAAAATTCAATAATATTGCCTAAACCTATTGACATGCGCGTCCATATGTGATATATATATATCAGCTTTCATTGACAAGTCGAGCAAATCCTTGTCTGAAAGCGCACTTTGACAAGCAGGCAAACACGAGATGAGATCTTGGCTGGCGAAGATAATAATTTTACTTAACAGCCGAGACCTCGTCTCGTGTGCATCAGAAATGCACGCGCAAGCAGCACTCCAGCTGGCGAGGAGAGAGGGGCCATCATGGCCACCGATGACATGATTACCGTCACCTATCTTCTCCCCGGGGGTTTGCGCCCCCGGGAATTCAAGTGTGAGTTCCGGATTTGGGTCTCCGACGAGACCCTCGCCCGTTACGCGCCTCTCGAGTCGTTCGCTTTCCTGCGAAGCGACAGGGAGGACAGCACGTTTTATATCGACGGTGAGGTCCTCACCGTCGATGAGCTCAAAAACATGGGCAAGCATGAGCTTGCCCAACTGGCCATCTCCGACGGCGCCGTGTGCGCCGTCCGCCTGAGGGGCACCCGCCTCTGGGCGCCCTTCTACCGGGTCACTGACAGGGTCGTTAAGACCGGTCGGTGACCATTGCGAGCGCGACGAGCGGGTCACCCCGCTCATCATTTCTGACCTGCTTGTCGCATTCGCTCCATAGATGCGTATCTATGCTGATGAGTCGGAAACGACGAAAGCGAACTTTTTGTCCAAATACTAACA
>CALIJB010000025.1 GCA_938017675.1 uncultured Candidatus Saccharibacteria bacterium | reverse complement strand
GACGCTCTCAACCAAATCGGCGCACAGACCGACTACTCGCTCATCAGCTTCGCCAGCCGATTTCAAGCCGCGCCCAAAACCAGCGCGGGTAGCTTCTGCTTCTGGTCTTTCATTATAAATGTTGTCATTTAGAGGATAATTATACACGGCCTTCTCCTGAATATCGTTTTGCATCTTTTTTCTCGAGAATCACTAGCGATCGGAACATCGCCTTGGCGCTTTCTGAAACAGCGAGCGATTCTTTATTGTTGTATAAGTACAACAAGTAGCTTCCTTTACCGTATGCTCGCGAGCAAATCACTGATAAATGCGGCTTGCCGCTGCTGTCATTAGCCAAAACGCGAGCGCACAAAAGCTGCACAGCGCCGCGGTCATTCGCGAAATCAGCAAATGATTGATACCACTCTATACCTGTCACCAAATCACCGTTACTCTTCGCATTTCCGATCTTGTCTTCGATAACTTTTCGCGAATTAACTCTATCAGAACTACTGCTAAAATTTTCGCTACCAACCACAGATATAGTCATTAAGAGTCCGCTGCCATCAGAATACCAATGAACGCCATTATCGTTTTCCTTTTCAGTCCAACCTTCTGGCAATTTTCCGTTTTCGATACGCCAAACCGGCGAACCCTGCGGCTGGTAATTATCATCAAGCGAGACGCTTCGGACAGTTCTGGCGCTATCCTTTTCCTTGCCTTTGTTGTCGCCAGCGTGATCAAACTGCGAGAAAAGCGGTTGCATCGCCCCAGACACTAGAAGTATCGTAACGATAATAGAAATAACAAGCGTAACCGAATTAATAATAATACCGATAATGCCTGCTGCTTTCGAAGTACCGTAGCGGTTCGCCTTAACAACGCTAGCAATGCCGAGCGGCAAGCCAATCATACTCATCCAAAGCAAGCCAAGTATGATACTAACAGCACCCATCCAGTTACCCGACGACTGTGTTGGCGCAGGCTGCGAATACGGATAAGCGTAAGGGCTAGCCGGCGGATAAGCATTGTTTGCTGGCGGAGCGGTGTACTGTGGAGCAGCATATTGCGGCGCTGGCGGCGAAACAGGCGGCGCTGAGGCAGCTGGCTGAACTGGCGGCTCTGACGGAGCGGATGCGGCCGAAGACTTCGGCGGTTTCGGCGGCTTTGGTGGAGTTGGCGGTTTCGGCGCCTTGGATGGCATCGAATTGTTAGACGATTGATTACTCATAATATCCTCCTGCATCTTGCTGTAATTCTGAATGCGCCAAATCAGCCAGCGCTGTAGCTGCCTGATCGCTTGACGGCGCTACGCCGTGCCACTTGTAATCGTATTCCATAAAGCCAACACCGCGGCCCGGAATCGTATGCGCGATAATGCAGCACGGTCGATTCTCGATCGCCTTGGCTAAGTTTACTGCGTCGATGATGCCTTCAATATTGTTGCCGTCGATTTCTTGGACGTGCCAGCCAAAGCTTTCCCACTTGCCGCGCAAATCTTCCAGCGGCATGACATCTTCGGTCGGGCCGTCAATCTGGATATTATTGCGGTCAATGAAGAGGATTAGCTGGCGTAGTTTGTACTTACCGGCAAACATCGCCGATTCCCAGATATTACCTTCATCAAGCTCGCCGTCGCCGGCAATCGCGTACACCCAGCGGTGGCGCTGTTTATCTAGATATTGCAGCGCATACGCGTAACCCGCCGCCTGCCCGATGCCGCTGCCTAGCGGCCCGGAAGTATTCTCGAGCCCTGGCAACTTGACGCGCTCTGGGTGGCCCTGCAGGCGCGATCCAAGCTTGCGCAGCGTCGACAGCTCCTCGACTGGGAAGTATCCTGCCTCGGCCATGGCCGCGTATTGTACCGGCACTGTGTGGCCATTGCTCAACATGAAGATATCGCGCTCTGGCCATTCAGGGTTCTGCGGATCAATATTCATGATATTGAAATACAGTGCCGTGACGATATCCGCCAGCCCCAGCGCGCCGCCTGGGTGACCGCTCTTGGCCAGCTCTAGCATATGAACGACATCGCGCCGCACGTCGTTGGCTTTTATTTTGAGCTGTGGAATAGATAATTTTTCGCGAGCCACCTAGATTACTCCTTGCTTATTAACTTCTGCTACTAATTTCTGATAAGCTTCTGCCGGATCTGGCGCCGAATGGATAGCGCTGCCGCAGTTGACGATATTAACGCCGCCTTGCGCCAGGCTAAAAACATTTTCGAGCGTCGCGCCGCCATCCCAGCCGACTTCAACGCTAGGATGAATACTGCGAATCAAGCGAACCTTCTCTAGCTGCATCAAGCTGGCTTTGCCGCCGTAGTGGCCCAAATCACCGCTAAACACCAGCACATGATCAACTGCGCTGATGACGTCTTTGACGGTATTTGGCACCGTCGGGCGCAGCAATCCCACGCCAGTCTGAATACCCGAAGCTTTGAGCTGCTGGATAGAAGGCTGCAAATCCTCGTCAACTTCGGCATGAAAAATTACTAGTGACGGCCGCATTTGCACCAAAGCATCAACATACAAACTCGGCCGCGCTACCATAGCATGGATATCAACCTGCCAATCCTGCGGCCACCACATCTCGCTCAGCTCGACGGTTTTGGTCGGTGCAAATTCACCATCAGCCAAATCTAGATGAACGCGCTTAGCGAATGGCGATAAACGCTCAATCGTTAGCTTGTAATCTTCTGCATTTTCGCAGAGTACTGTCGGAACAATCTCGGCCATCAGAAAGCATCCAATTCTGCGTTGCGGCGAACAAACCGCGCCGCGCCGGCAAATGGCGTAGCGATCCACTCGTCAATAATTTCTTTCCAGAGTTCTAAGTCGTCGCCCGGAGCGTCCAGTACTCGCGCCGGCAAGCATAGGACGTTACAGTCGTTATCATTACGGCACTCATGCGCTTCGAACTTATCCCAGATCACTGCCGCCCGAATACCGCGAAAACGGTTAGCTGCCATCGCCATACCTTGGCCGCCAGTGCAAATCAAAATTGCCCGCGGATCAGTAGAATCGTCCTCGCCCAACACCTTGGTCACGGCCATCTGGGCAAACTGCGGGAAGTCGTCTTGCGGATCGAGTATCTTGTCGCCGACATCCTCCCACTCGATGCCGCGCTTGGTCAGATAAGCTTCAATCTTCTCCTTCAGATAAAACCCACCATGATCCGCTCCTAGAAAAATCTTCATACCATTAGTATAAGCATAATACGCGCCCCTGGCAAGCCCTGTTAGAGTAGGTCTTGCTGGCCAAAAGAAAATCCCGCCCCCAGCGGGGATGGTCGAAGCTCAGATTGAGCTGGCCATCCCCGCCAGGTAGCGGGCGTGAGAGCGTTGTAGTTCGGAAGAGACATCGTTGTCTCATTCTAAAATATCGCTCTCGATGAGATTGCTGCGGGATATCCCGCTTGTTCGGACGAAATCTCAATTGTCCGCACTTGATTGCCTCACAAGGTTTGGGTGATAAAACCGTACCGTTTTATCACAGGTTGAGCTTGCCGGGTACGCGGACTTCGTTCAGCTCTCGACCTCCTTAACTCTAAGAAGGTCATACAACTCATCAAGGGTGTCGGGGTTGACCCCGAGCAGCATCTCGATCTTCGCGCGCTCCTGCGCGATCTCCAGCTGGCGCCGGCGTTGTGCCTCGACGCGCAGCATCTCGGCACGCTGGCGCTCCGCCTCATCGCTCACCACGATAAGTCTGCGCAACTCTGACCTCTCAATCAGGCGGTCCACCTTGGCCTCAAGAGCCAGGCAGACAGCCGGGGTGTACACGCCCCTGTCAATCTTCTTGTGCTCTCGACAGTGCCAGCGAGAGGAGCAGAGCACGCTCTTCTCGTAGGCACTAATCAAGGAGATATTCTCCTTGATAAAAGCCTCAAAGTCCAAAACGACCTCGGGCGTCCAGGCCTGATAGAGGCCCTCACCATCCCGGTAATACACATGCGCAAGGAATCCGGCGGCTGGAAGACCGACCACTGTCTCAACACGATGGACGAAATGCGTCACGTCCACCGTGTTGGCAGAACGAAAATCAACAGGACTCGACCACCGCTGCCAGCAGACAAATGCGAGCGCGTCTGCCTGCTGGCGCTCGTCAATTTCGTATGTCTTGGGCCTCATCCCCTCAAGAGCGGACCACTCAGAGACATAGCATGCCTGCATGTTCTGCAGGTCGACATAATGGGGATAAAAACGTTCTCCCCTCGCAATTTCCCTACGCGAGTGTTCGTCGCGAGGATTGTATCCCAACAGAAACATGACTCCTCCTCAGGAATCTCGTTGGCTCAACCCTTTGTCAAGCCATTCTTCATCGCGTTTGTCGCGTATCAAACAAGATTTGAATGGCTCGACTAGGATAGTATTAGCTATCTAAAGGTGCTTGAGCCCATTGAGAGCTCAGTCCTATCTGCAAATCGTTGCAAAAATTCAGAACTTTCAAGGGTTGTTGCCCTGCATTTTACTGATACAGATATCAGTCTGGCGCAGGGCAAGCCAGTTTATGGAGGAAGTTTTAAGCGGTTTTCCTCTCTGGAACCGCACTCAATTTTTTACCCGGTAGAGTTCCCGGGGTAGTAGAAGCGTTCAGCTCTTTGAGGAAGCAGCCACCTCCTTGAAGACCTCAGCCCACGCCCCGTAGGGCATGTCCTTGATGAGAAAACCGCTCTTCCCATCAAGGATGTAGCTGCGGCCGTGGCCGCAGCCCTGAACCATGAGGGTGAGCCGGCGGCCCCCCCTCACGTCGTAATCGCCGGGCGAGTTATACTCGTCGGCTTCGACGACGGCCTCGAGGCCCGCGCGGCGGGCCTCGTCGTGCAAGTGGAGTGCGACCTGAGCCGCACCCTCCGGGGCGGCCTCCGCCTCCGCCATCAGGCGGAGGTACTCGCGGGGGACGCACCCCCTCACGTACCCCCCCTCCTCGGGGAGGTCGAGGCCCCGCAGGGCCTCCTCCCGTCGCTGCCGAGCAGCGGAGGAGGAGTTAACGACGTCGGTAATGGTGTAGGCCATTTTAGGCCCCTTCCTGCCCCATGTGGGGCGCTTGGGAGCTTGACCTTTTCAAGCTCTCTACGGCAGCATCAAAAACACCCAGGCTAGACCATGCTTTAGCGCCAGCGCTATTCGTGCTTTTAGCCTGAATTAACTAAATTTAATAATACCGTAGAGAACTTGAAAGCTGAACCTATCTACTACAGATTTTATTGTTAGTGAGCATGTCGCTGATCCTGTATTATACTTATACGGGATGGACATACTATGATACTATGATACTATGATACTATCACACTTTGATAAAAATGTCAAGACTTTTATACTTATTTTTAGCTTTTTCGGCAATTTTATTATAAATATGTCATACATTTCGCGCATAGCGGCCAGTTTCAGCCGCCAACTCGACCAAGCGGTTGGCGCTGGCCCATTCATAGTCGTACCAGGCCGACACTTGCGCCAATCGCCCGCCGACAACGGCAGTCAGCCCGGCATCAACTGTCGAGCTGTAGCTATTGCCGCGAAAATCTTCGGCTACCAACTCTTTGTCGGTAACTGTCAAAATACCGTTGTATAGCGGTTCGCGGGCAGCATGCGTTAAAATCTCGTTTATTTTCTTGGCCGCGACTGGTTCGCGCAGCAGTAGCGAAACCGTTGATAGACCAACGTTACCGTACTGGCGGCTGCTAATTGCAAGCCCGCTTACCGCGCTCGCAACATTTGGCAAAACTGTCTGCAATCGCTGGCCGTAATCAGCCGCCATCGCCACCAAGTCGCTGTCGCCCAGACGCTCAGTCTTTAACAGCGAACCAGCAAAATGATAACTGCCAGCCGCCGTAATCGTCGCGGCCTCGACGCCAACTGCTTGATCAAGCGCCGCAATGACTGGCGCTACCGAGCTAATCGCCGCATCGCCGCTGCAGACAATATCCGTCGAGACATTGACCAATCCGTCATTAACGCCCATGACGATCGTCGCAAAATCAGCGCACTGCGACAACGACGCCACGCGCCGAGCACCAGCCGTCCGATGGCGGCGCAGCTCAGCAGCATCAGTCTGACATCCAGCATCAATCAAAACATCAATGCCGAAATCACCCCACGGCAATTTGGTTGTCCGCTTGTCGCTTATGATAGGAATAATCCGATCGCCAACATATAGCGACGCGTCGCCAGTGCCAATCGCCTTGGCATAATGGCCATAAATCGAGTCATGCTTCAGCAGATAAGCACACTGCTCGGCGCTCAAATGCGTCCGAATAGCCGCTATTTCGATATCCGAACGGCTCTGCGCAATTTTGAAAACACTGCGGCCAACCCGGCAAAAATCGTTAATCGCTACCTTTATCTTCACCATGCCCACTCCTTGATTAAGCCATCTTTACTAATATTTTAGCAAAAGCGCAATAGCTTTGGCAAATTTGCTATAATAAGGGTATGAACGAGGTTGAGCTGGTTAGTCTGGCTAGAAGCCATTACAGTGAAGAGCAGGTCGCATTGTTAGAAAAAGCAATCCATTATGCTACCGATAAACACGACGGGCAACTACGCAAGAGCGGCGAGCCGTACATCACTCACCCGCTGCAAGTCGCTGCTATGCTGGTCGACTGGGGTATGGATATTGATTCGGTGATTGCCGGTGTACTGCACGACACAGTAGAGGATACTGATGCTACGCTAGAGGAAATCACCGAGCTATTCGGCCGAGATATTGCTTTTCTGGTTGACGGTGTCACCAAGGTTAGCCAAGCCCGCGCCGGTATGAAAAACCTCGAATCGTATTTGCCGAGCACTACCGATAACTTGACAAAGCTACTCATCGCTGTCGGCCAAGACGTGCGAGTGATCATCATCAAGCTGGCCGACCGCCTGCATAATATGCAAACTTTGCAATTCAAAAGTCCGGAAAAGCAGAAGAAAATCGCTCGCGAGACACTGGATGTTTTTGCACCGTTAGCTGATCGGTTAAATATGGGGCGGCTGCGCGTGCAGCTCGAGGAATTGAGCTTCAAATATTTAATGCCCGAGGAATATAACCAAACTGTTGCCCTCAAGGATAGCCGCTTAAAGAAATCTCAACGCAAGCTAGATGCCGTCCGCCGCGCTGTCGATTCGCGCCTCAGCGACGAGAAAATCCAGCACCAAATCGACGGCCGCGTCAAGAGCACCTACAGCCTGTACAAGAAGATGAAGCGCGTCCCCAATATCGACGATATTTATGATTTGATCGCGCTAAGGATTATCGTTGACGATATCGACACTTGTTATCTAGTACTCAACGAACTGCACAATATGTACGAGCCGATGGTTGGGCGAATCAAAGATTACATTTCGAAACCGAAACCCAACGGCTACCAATCGCTGCACACTACAGTAGTCACCAAAAACGGCCAAGCGGTCGAGTTCCAGATTCGCACCCGCGAGATGCACGATTACGCTGAACGCGGGCTGGCGGCCAGCTTTCATTATAATGAGCAAAAGCTAACCGACGCTTATATCAAGGGCAAAATGACCAGCCTGCCGACAGATTTACACTGGATTAAGCATTTGCAGTCGGCAGCATCGATGATTCGCGAGGGTAAAGATTTCGATGTTGATAATTTGAAGGTCGATTTGTTCGGCGACCGGATTTTTATTTATTCGCCAAAGGGTGATATTTACGACCTGCCAGACGGCGCTTTCCCGTTAGATTTTGCCTACCGCGTGCACTCTGATCTAGCCGCTAAATCAAGCGGATTTCTAGTAAACGGCAAGATGGAACCATTCAGCTACAAATTGCAGCACGGCGATACCGTCGAAATTCTCACCAGCAAGCGTGCTCGCCCAAAGCCCGGCTGGAACGAATATGTCATCACCGGACACGCCCGGATGAAGCTCAAGGCCCAGCTCAAGAAGACTTCGCTATTAGGCCGCGCTGGCAGCCTATTGCAGCGCACAGCACCGTTTCGCCGCAACAAAAAATAGCAGCCAAAACCAAAATAGCCAGACAATCTCTGGCTATTTTCGCTAAGTTTGCAATTAGAAGTTTATCAACTATTTATGCCTGCGGCGGCTGCTGGGGCGGTTGCGGCTGTCCGCCTTCAGCTACCGGCGGTTGCGGCTGGGCAACCGTTGCAGCTGGTTGTTGCGGTTGAGCGTATGGCTGCGGTTGTTGAGTATAGGCTACCGGTTGTTGCGGTTGTCCGTAAGCTGGCTGCGGTGCGTAATAACCAGGCTGCGGCGGCTGGCCGTAGACAGGTTGCTGCCGCATAACCGGGCCAACATAGCGGCTTGAACCAAACGCCAAAATCGGGTTCATAATCGCCGGGAAGAAGATCATCAAAACGCCAAAACCAGTCGTTTTGCCAAATGATTTTGCTAAATCTAGCGGCAACACGATCGAAATGTATATATGGGCAAACGGCAAGAACATCAGTACGACTTGCCACTCTGGCCGACCGACAATCTGCATCATTACTACCATGTTGTATATTGGCACTAATGACGCCCAGCCTGGCTTACCAGCCTTAGTGAAGATTCGCCACATGGCGATAATCATTAGTATGGAAACTGCCAGTACAATTAAGACGACAAACAGCCAAATTACAATCGCAACCGCACCGACGTCACTACTAGTCGTCGTATAAGTCGAAGTCGAATAATCATAATAATCCATAATTTGCTCCGTTTAAGTTTATTACTGATTATTATAGCGGTCAATGCATTGTTTGACAATCATCTTGGCTTCCTCGGCATCGCCCCAGCCTTTGACGATGGTACTGCCTGGCTTCTTGAGATCTTTGTAATGAGTGAAGTGATGTTCAAGCTGCTTAACCAGCTGCGGAATGTCATCGAGCGAATTAATACGATCGTCGTCGCGATTATCAGCCGGCACCACGACTACTTTGTCGTCGACTTCGCCGTCATCTTCGAAGCGCAGCACGCCAATAATGCGCGCCTCCAACCACACGCCAGTCGTTAGCGGCTCTGGGCAAATAATCAGCGTATCCAGCTCGTCCCCATCCTCGTCAAGCGTCTGCGGAATAAAGCCGTAATTACACGGCTTAGCAAAGATTTTTGGCTCGACGCGGTCCAGCATAAAGGCCGCCCGCTGACGATCCCATTCGACTTTCAGGCGCGACCCTTCGGGAATTTCTACTACCGTATTGACTAGTCCGCCATCAACGTCTCCCGGGTCAAGAACTTTATTAAAATCTGCCATATTGCTCCTTTGCTTACAGTTACTACCTATATAGTACCAGTTTTTTACGCTATAGAGTATACTAATAGAGATATGAGTAAGAAAAAGAGTCCGACGCTATTGACAGCAGAAGACTATATGTCGGATTTAGCAGTTAAAATTGATAATGCCAAACAACGCGTCAATATGGTAGCGACCACCTTTCGCGCCGACGATAAGCACACCGAAGCAGTAATCGCCGCCGTCGAGCGCGCAGCGGCTGAGCGCGGCGTGCCAGCCTCGGTTTGTGCCGATTCATTCACTTATCTCGAACCGAAGGAATTCATTCTGCGTTCGCCGCGCCGCCAGCCATCGCGCGCCGTTCACGCCATGAAATTAGAACGGCGGCTAAAAAAGGCGGGCGTGGCTTTTCGCTGGCTCGGCCAAAAGGCTAATATGCTAATGACTGGCCGCACTCACAGCAAGTGGTCGATTGTTGACGACATAGTCTACGCTTGCGGCGGCGTCAATATGGACCACGAGAGCCTAGCTAATGTCGATTATATGTTCCAATTTGATAATAAAGTGTTAGCTGATAAGCTATCTAACGAGCAATACCTTATTGCTCGCGCCGACAAGCGCGGCGGCTCGATTCGCAATTCAATGTTTGGCCTCGACGAACACTCGACTGTCCTGGTTGATCAGGGCTTGCCAACTAATTCTCTCATTTACAAGCGCGCCTGCGACCTAGCCGAACAAGCTGAAAATATCGTACTAGTATCGCAGTACTGCCCGACTGGCAAACTCAACCGCATTCTCAAGCGCAAAAATGCCAAATTGTATTTCAATAATTGGCGCACTGCCTCGCCGATCAATAAACTTCTCATCAAACTCGGCACCTTAACCAGCCGGCAACAAACCCTATATCAGCATCCGCAATATCTGCACGCCAAATTCATTGTTTTCACGATGCCTGACGGCTCGAAAATAGCATTATCAGGGTCGCACAATTTCATGCGCGGCTCTGGCATCATGGGCACGCGCGAAATCGCTCTCGAGACCAGCGACCCAGCCATCATTAAACAACTCGAAGCTTTCCGCAAGAAATACGTCGAATAGCACAGACATCCAGTGTCGAAGCTATTCCGCTTTCACACCCTCTAAGTATTCGCGGATACTCAGCGCCGCCGTCGCCCCCTCGCCGACAGCGCTAGCCACCTGCATGGTAGCGCCGCTGCGGACATCGCCGCTAGCAAATACGCCCGGCAAAGCCGTCGCCAAACGGTCGTCGGTTTTGATGAAGCCGTACTCGTCAAGCTCAACGCCGCTATCCGCCAAAAACTGCGTATTCGGCTTCAAGCCGATGAAAACGAACACGCCGTCAGCCTCGAAAGTCGTTTCTGCGCCGTCTTCAAGCGCCCGCACCGCCGCCACCGCGCCGTCCTCGCCGACGATTTCTTGCGCTACTGTTTGCAAATGTACGGTAATTTTGCCATTATCAATGTATTTCTGCAAATCGTCCTGTAGAGTCTTGCTGGCCTTTACGGAACTTCGCACCAGCAAATCAATATGCTCGGCAAAACGCGTCAAAAACATCGCTTCCTGCACACCCGAGTTGCCACCGCCAACAACGACTAGCCTTTTACCTTTATAAAAAGCACCATCGCAGGTCGCACAATAATGCACACCGCGGCCATAAAATTCTGCCTCGCCAGGAATGCCAAGTTTCTTATAACCGCTGCCTGTAGCAATCAGTACAGCGCGAGCTTTAACCTCTTGACCGTCAACTGTCAAAATATTAACGCCATCCTGATGGCGCAGTGCTGAAACGTCGCCGTAATCAATCTTGGCACCAAAGCGTTCAGCTTGCTTGCGCAAATTATCCGCCAATTCCATACCTGGAACGCCATCGGGAAAACCAGGATAGTTGTCGATTTTATCGGTAATTGCCGCTAGACCGCCAACAACACCCTTCTCGTAAAGAGTCGTAGCAATACCTTCGCGCGTAGTATAAATTGCTGCCGCTAGCGCACTCGGGCCAGCACCAATCATCACCACAGGTTTTATATCTTCCATGTAGATTTCCTCCTCGTCTTACTGCGCTTGCTGAGCTTGCTGATATGCATTCATTAATTTCGTCATATCTGGTTGGCTAATCGTTTCTGGCGCTGGAATCGCCATAACGACGAATTTCAATGGCATGTTCGGCGCGATAATTTGCTTGCCTTTAGAGTCTTTGCTGCCAGCCTCGCCGTAAGCTTTGTCCGCGGGAATAGACAGCAGCCGCACGCCGCCGACTTTCATTCCTTTCAAGCCTTCTTTCCAGCCGTTAATTATACCAGCCGTACTCAACCCGCTTACTGGCAACGGCGTTTTCAGCTTATTATTATCAATGCTCTGATCAAAGATATCACCATTTGCATCCCAGCCAATATAATAAGCCGCAAAATTAGTTTTATCGTCTACCAATGCGCCATCGCCCTCTGTTAGATCTTCGGTTACTAGCGATTTGACGCTATCGATTTCGAACTTTGCAACTTGGCTAGAATACTGTTTGAACGTCTCATAATATTTAGCTGACAGCTTGTCGGCTTGCGCTTGTTTTTTTTGTTCGTAAGCAGCTTGTTCTTTTTTATATTCGCTTAGAACTTTTTGGTAATCTGCTTGTGCCTTTTGGTTTGATTGCATAGACAAAACCATCACTGCGAAAGACCCTAGCGTACCTAGGATGGTCGCAACCATTATAATCAGAATGCCAGCGCGTTGTTTCTTTGACGTTGCCATCATTTCCCCTCTCTAGTTTATCTTTTCATTATAGCATAAAATCTCAATTAGCGCCATAATTTACGTACTATGGCTGCTAGCAGCGACACGGCAATCGCTACTGCTGCTGCCAAACTAAATTCTGTCAACGACAGCGGTGTAATTTTGAATAGGCTCTGCAGAAACGGCAAATTGTAAACTACCGCTAAAGCCGTAAAGGCCATAGCTACCACAATAGACAAAGCGTTCTTGCCGCGCTGTTGGATAGCGAGAAGGATAATTTTGCGGCCGGATAGCGCCAAAATCATACCGATGTTAGCGAGAATTATCGTTAAGTAAGTTACCGATCGCGCTTGATCGCTAGAAGCACCGCTGCCCAGCATCCCGCCATGAATTAGAATGGCCATCAGCGCCAGCAATCCGCCAATTGCTAAACTTTCTAGCACTACCGCTCGACTAAATAATGGCTGCGAAATCCGCCGCGGCGGCCGGCGCATCGTGTCTTCATCCTCTGGCTCGCCCTCAAACACTAGCGTACAAGCAGGATCAATAATAAATTCAAAAAATACGATGTGAATTGGCAGTAAAATCAATTCCCAACCAAGCAATACCGGCGCAATTGACAACGCAGCAATCGGGATGTGCACAATCATGATATACATCACCGCTTTTTGCAAATTAGCAAAAATCCTTCGGCCGATACGCACACCTTGAACAATTGAGGCGAAGTTATCATCCAGCAATACGATCGACGCCGCCTCGCGAGCAACGTCGGTACCGCGCTGGCCCATAGCGATACCGATATGCGCGCTCTTGAGGGCCGGGCCGTCATTAACGCCGTCGCCAGTCATCGCTACCACCTCGCCGTTTTGCTTCAAGGCAGTAATAATCGCCAGCTTAACATTTGGCGCGACTCGGCTGTAGATTTCTGTAGTTTTGACAAGCTCGCGCTGCTGTTTTTCACTCATCGACAAAAATTCTTGACCGGTTATCACCCGCTCAGTATTCAAACCAATCTCGCGGCCGATACGCCGCGCTGTTTCGGTATGGTCGCCAGTTAGCATAATCACTTTGACGCCAGCTCGGTGTGCCAAGGCGACAGCATCCTTAGCCTCGGTACGAATCGGGTCAGACAACCCCACCAAACCTAGCAGCTCATATTGATAGTCATCACGAGAGGGTTCGATGTTTTTCGCTGCTGCCTTGGCAATTGCTAATACACGCAAGCCGTCATCGGCTGCATCATCAGCAATCTCTTGCAGTCGTCTTTGCTGCTCACTGGGCAAGCGGCATAGTCGAAAAACCTCCTCCGGAGCGCCTTTCAGCGCTATAATTTCAGGCTCGCCGCCGCGGCCCCAAATTTGCGCTACCGAAAACGAATGGCTATCTAGCGGATACTCTTTGACGATATCCATGCCGTTATAAATTTCTGCTAGGTCATCAGCTGCCGCCAAGAACGCTTCTTCCATTGGATCAGACGGATTCTTTTGCGACGCTAGAATGCCATAGGTAATAATCTCGTTGCGCTGAGCGTCGCTAGGCTCTTCACCGCTAGCCGCGATCACCTGATTTATCGCCATGCGGTTCTCGGTCAATGTCCCAGTTTTGTCCGTGCAAAGCACCGTTGCGCCGCCGAGCGTCTCGATAGTTTGGTTCTTGCGCGCCAGCACATTGCTCTTGGCCAAGCGCCAAGCTCCCAGCGCCATAAACACCGACAAGACTACCGGAAATTCCTCGGGTAAAATCGCAATCGACAACGTCAGTCCCGCCAAAAATCCATGCAAAAAGTCGCCGCGTAACAACCAAAACAGCAACGTCAACAATATTGCCAAGAGCACTGCCGCCGCTGCTATATAGCGCACCACTCGACTAACTTCCTTTTGTAATAACGTCTTTTCTGGCTTAATTTCATGCAGCGACACGCCAATGCGCCCCATTTCAGTCTGCTCGCCGACAGCGGTTACTTCGACGAGTCCGTGTCCAGATGTTATTACCGTGCCAGAGAATACTTGACCCCCAGTAGTCTTTTCAACTGGCAGTGATTCGCCAGTCAAAATACTTTCATTAGCAGCTACATTTGATGATTCAATGAGTTTACCGTCAGCAGAAACTCGGCTGCCTTCGCCTACAACTAAAATGTCGCCAACTACCACCTCTACGCTAGGAATGGTAACATATTCGCCAGCGCGCACCACCTGGCATTGCGGCGCGGATAACGATCGCAATGCTTCTAACGCCCGCTCAGTTTTAGAATCTTGATACAATTCTAGAGCCACCACGCCAATCACCGACAGTGCCAGGACCACCGTTTCATGCCAATCGCCCAAGAAAAAGTACACTACCACCACCGCTAGTAGCAAGAAAATCATTGGTTCGGTAATAATCGCTAAGATCAGCCTAACAATACTTTTATTTTCGCGGTCAGGCAATCGATTCTCACCATATTTCTCGCGCTGAGCGGCTACTTGATCACGCGACAACCCCTGTATATCCATATTAAATCAGTATAGCAAAAGCGGATTGATTTTGATAGAATACAGTACGCTAAGAATCGATACTAATCCCCGCTGAAAGAGTTGTGAAAATAACATCATATGCCTCTAGAATACTGATAGATTTTTTGCCATAATCAAGATATGAATCCGCTTATTCGCTTCATGCGCCACTCGCTAACAAACATCTTGACGGCAACCGACGATGCTGATCAAGTTGATATCGAGAAAATCGACGAGACACTGACGCCGAATATGCGAGCCTTGCGGCTAGTTATGAACATGTCAGACCATTTGCTATCGATGGGCACGCCAGCGAATAGCGTCGTACATATGGCGCTCGGGGTAACCGACACATATTGCAAGCGAAAAGTACATATCGATGTCAGCTTTAATCAAATTACGCTCTCGCAAGACCGCGGCATTGATCGCGAACCATTGACGCTGATCCGCACTATCTCGCCGCGCGCTACCGATTACCGGCTAATGCGCAAATTACAAAACCTAGCCAGCCAAATTGCCGACCACAAAATCACTCTAGACGACGCTGAAAACGAGCTCGATACCATCATTGCCAACAATAAGCGCTATCCCGGCATTATCAGTTATATTGCTGGCGGTGGCCTGAGCGCTGGCTCGGTTGCGCTCTACACGACATCTATACCGATTATCTTGGCTGCCTTTATCATAGGTTTTCTAGTTACTCTTCTGATAAAGCTACTAGGGCGCGCTGCACTGCCGCCATTTTTCATTCAGATTATTGCCGCGTTATCAGTCACGTTAGTCTCTACTGGTATATTGTGGCTAGTTAATCATAAATATTGGGAATTTTTTGCTTTGATTGATCCGACGATATTAACCGTTGGCGGTATCGTCTTGCTAGTAGCTGGCATGATGATTGTTGGCGCCTTTCAGGACGCAATTGATGAATATTACGTCACAGCTAGCGCTCGGCTATTAAAGGTGGTGATGTTGACGCTTGGTATTGTACTGGGTGTAAGTATGGGCCTGTACGCCGCCAGGCAGTTTGGCTTAGCGTTCGTCGCAACTCCCGACAGCTTATCCTTTACAAACACCACCTATCAGTATATTGGCGCTGTCATCATCTCGGCATCATTTGCATTAAGTAATAATTCGCGGCCAGTTGGATTATTAATCACTGGCGCCAGCGGACTATTGGGGTATTATGTGCTGTTAGCTGTATCAGAATTAGGCTTGATAATTATCCCTGCTAACGCCGTCGCTGGATTTACTGTTGGCTTTACAGCTACTGTTGTTTCACGTTTGACCAGAATTCCTAGCCAAGCGATCATCGATGCTGGTATCGTGCCGCTGGTTCCCGGACTAACCTTGTATAACGGACTAATGGCGCTAGTCGCTAATCCGGCCGCTGCAGACGGTACTCTGTTATTGATGCGCGCGGTACTGATTGCGTTAGCTATTGCTGCTGGCGCCTCGTTCGGCGTACTTATCGGTCGCCCAACACGGCGCAGTCTGGTAACATTGCGCAACAACCTGCCAGAACGCCCGCTGCGTTCTAATCAAAAACAACTAAAATAAACTACACTCGCTCGGCGTCAAGTTTAGTAAGCGCTGCCGTCGCAATATTATCCATAATCGGTTTGACTTCAGCGTCAGTCAGAGTTTGCTGATAGCTGGTAAACGTTAGTCGGAAAGTGGTAGTCTTGATAGCCGCGTCGTCTTTTGGCTGATATACGCCAAGCGTCTGTATCTGGCAATGTAGATTTTCTGACCCGTCCAAGCATTGCCGAACCGCTCGCAGCAACTCATCATGCGAAATTTCCACGCTTGAGCGCAACGAGATGTCTTGACTGATTGATGGGAAACGGCTCAGCGGCCGATAATTATGTTCGCGACTTTCAGTCAGACAGACTTGTAATTTTTCAATGTCAAGCGAGAACGCCGCCGTGTAATCTGGCAGCTTGAAATTGCGCCGCACTGCTTGAGATAATTCGCCGACAATACCCAGCTTGTCGCCATTTTTTGCGACAATCCAAGCGCTGCGCTGGCCATCAAACGGCGCTGGCACGTCCGCGTCCGACTCTGCTATTTTCACAAAATCAGCCTCAACGTTAATATCTGTCAACAGCCTATCCACTAACTTCCTGGCTTTATAAAATGGCGCGCCGGCTCGCGGCTTTTTGCTAGCGTAAACACCGTCGACAAACGTCTGCTCGCTTGGCAGATTCTCGTCGTTTAGCGGCAATTCTTTATCGTGAATTTTACCGATTTCAAACAACATGAACTCGTCGTGGCCGGCTTTGATGTTGGCATGAACTTTGTCTAGCAAACTCGGCAGCACGCTGGTGCGATAGTACTGCAAATCAGGGCTTAAAGCGTTGCTTAGTAGATAGGCGCGGCTTGGGTCTTGCTCGGCGTTTTTCAGGACACGCTCGTGGACGAAACTATAAGTCAAGACTTCGTTGGCGCCGGCGCGCGATAGACTTTGGCGAATCGCTTGCTTGAGTTGGCGGCGCGGATTACTCGGTGCTGGCTTAATGCTGCGCATTGGTAATTGGCGCGGCAGTTTGTCAAAGCCATATAGCCGGCCGACTTCTTCGACAATGTCCTCCGGCAGCTCAAGGTCGGTGCGCCAGAATGGTGGAGTAACTTTTAATATATTTTTCCATATATCTTTAGTTACTGTAGTTCCACCCCTATCAGTGCCTGATTTTATATTTACATGCACTTTTGAATCGATTGTTTCTTCTATGCCTACTTCAAATTCGACATTAGTTAAAAGTTGTTTAATTTTATTGCTATCGATCTGGGAACCAAGATTGTAGTACATACTTTTACCAAGGACTGATTCAACTTTATCAACCCCCAACTCAATTGCACTTTTATCTTGCTCCGATTTTCTCAAATCAAATACTTCACTCGCCTGCACCCCGCCGACCATGCTCATCAACCATTTCAGCACGGCAGCATTTTGGAGCGGCGACTGGCCCTTATTAAACCGCGTCAGCGCGTCGGTAAAAATACCGTGGCGCATGGCCGTGCGGCGCAGTGCATACATGTCAAAATTAGCGCACTCCAAAACGATATTTTTCGTGCCATCCGAAACCTCAGTCTCAGCACCGCCCATAATTCCCGCCAAACCAATCACGCCCTCGCCATCAGCAATGACGATGTCGTCCGTCGTCAGCTCATATTCTTTGCCATTGAGCAGACTGACTTTCTCGCCATCACGAGCCATCCGCGCCCCGAGTGTAGACCCGCGCAATTTGTCATAATCATAGGCATGGGTTGGCTGCGCCGTCATCAGCATTATGTAATTCGTGGCATCGACAATGTTATTAATCGGCTTGCCGCCCATCGCCACCAATTTACATTGTAGCCACAACGGACTTGGACCCACGGTAACGTCACAAAACGCTACTGCCATGAACCGCGGCACTAATTCTGGCGCATCGTTCGTTACTGTTAGCTCCAGACCCTCAGCGCCAGCAAACTGCTGTTCTGACTTATACCACTCAGGGCTGGCAAACTGCTGATGAAAAATCCCAGCAATCTCGCGTGCCACGCCAAGCTGCCCAAAGCAGTCCGGCCGGTGCGTAAACATCTTATTTTCAATGTCCAGCACATAGTCATCCAAACCAAACGTTTCAGCGAAACCAGCTCCCGCGGTTAGCTCAACACCCGCCGGTACGTCGTGTTCATAAATTTCAATAATTCCCTCGTGATCCGTACCAATTGCCAGCTCATCAGCCGCCGCCAACATGCCCTGACTCAGCACGCCGCGTAGTGGCCGCGCGTCCAGCACAAACGGCTTGTCGTCATCAAAACTCGCTGGCACCGTACTTTTCGGCGGCAGCCAAATTGCCCACATATCCGCATGCACATTTGGCGCGCCGCAAACCACTTGTACCAGACCGCCCTCATCGCGCGGCACATCCGCCACTACGCCACCATCATCGATCTTGGTTACGCTCAGCCGATCAGCATCAGGATGCTTGGCACATTCAACCACCCGGACGATTCGCGCGCCGCCATATTTAGCGTTAAGGTCGATCACTTCTTCGACACTGCCAAGCTGCTGATTGACCCGCGCCACTAACTCGTCCACGGGAGGCAACTCAAAATTAATCAATTGTTTGATAAGATTTAGGCTGACTTTCATATTACATATAGTATAACACTATCATACGCGAGCTAAAATTTTGCCGGTGAAAGCCGTTCGCTGCCGCATCAAAGAGTATCAGCTCTAACTCTCTGCTATAATTAGTGTAATGAAGCGCATCACTATGGTTAAGCACCATCCATGCACGCAGTTAGCTCATTTATATGAGCATATGTTTCTGGCGACGGCGGCCGAATTCATGTACCAGCAAGGCCAGTACCAGCTAATCGACTACATGCTAGACGGACATACTTACCCTGGCGGCATTATCATTATTAAGAGTATTTGGCACTCGGTCGATGCCACGCGGTTAGCCAACAAGATATTAACTTTGCCAACTGATTTCGGCGAAATGGACAACGAGCCGGTTTCGCTAGCTCTGTACCGTTTGCTGGCCGAAGAGCCAAACCAACTATACGTTGCCGACAGCGGCCGAATGATGCACGAGTTAAGACAGCTTGACTCTAGGCCATGGCAAAACATTGATAATATCAAGCGGCTGAATAACAGCACTAGCCAAATCAGCGGTATAATTTACTCAACTAACCAGCCGTCAGCAATTCCACGCAAACTTTACATATCCTTTCAGCTAACTCAGCAATTCCGCCAGCAACGACCCGAAACGTTGCCGCTATTTTACGAATACGTACACTTCTTGAACTTATCAATCAGCCAAAAGCTTAGCCTCCAATTTGGCGCCTACACTGATGACAATCATATCAAATATCACGCCGAAGACATGTCTGTCACTAATACGCTGCATCTCAGTGTACAATCGGGGCCAATCCAATTTGCTGACATTATTCGCTGCGTCCAGACCGTCGCCCGGGATTTACGCTCGCCCGATCTGAATCAACGCTTTGTCGATTATTTGCATAGCATATCTTATACTGATGAACCTTCGATAGCGCCCGACATCGACCGAATGCTGCTTGATTTGGGTATTTTGCTCGGTAGTGACGGTTGGCACGCAATTGCTACACTAGACAACGTAAACGACGTGGCGCAAGCAACACAAATCATCACTAAGTATGGCAGTCAGAGCGAAGTGATTGAGTAATACTCGGCGATTCAGTGTTTATATTACCATCATAATAATCACTTGGATGTAAACCGTTTACTTCCGCAGTTTGCTTAAGCTCTTTCAAAATAGCTTCTCGCTGTGCCACTGCCGCCGCAAGCTCTCTTCCCAGCATGTCTATAGCTTCATCAACCCTCCTGAGCTGGCACGCAAGCTCACTCGCACTAGATTCAGGACTTTCATGGAGCTTCCCCGTCTCTGCGCCCATATTTTTACCTTTTTTCATCCTATTATTCAGAGACTATTCGCCAGCCTGACAGCCTCTTTCTTCGACCCTTCCATTTAAATTATTGATCATTTCTAAGGATTTTGGAGGAATAGGAGCAGCAAGCGCGCCGACCTCTCCAGCTTTTACGCGTTTTTCTAGATCGTCTAGCATATTTTTGGCCGTCTGATTATTTTCACCCTGAGCTCCTACGACAGCATTTGGGTCTATGGAATTTGCTTGATCTGCTAGATTCCTGAGCATAACACGGCTTGCCGTCCCGCCAATGCCTCGTGCGGCTTTTACCGAAGGATTACCATTTTCATTTTTCTCCAAACCACGATTCACTATTCCTGCTATATCCAACCCTGGCACCCCAGCTAGCTTAGCAGTCAGTGGTGTCGGCATAGGATCAATTGCTGGCTGCGATGACGCGCCACGAGGATGTTCAGATGGAGTCGCTGTTAACAGGTATGGAAGTTCACTCATATTATTCTAATTTCCTTTCATATTGAATCATTTGTCTTTTATGATGCCACAAAATTGTCTTAATTGCAAAAATACGCCGTCGAGGCGCCTAAAAAGTATTATTTGCTTTTCTTGCCTTTAGCCGATTTGCCTTTCTCTAATTTCGCAACCCGATTCTTCAAATCACTCGGCTCAGACCATAGAAAAATCACCAAAACAAACAGTACTCCCGCTAGCGATAGCACTGTTTTATCCATGGCAAAATCCTTTCACTCTTAAGATTATTGCCAATAATTATAACAGGATTCAGCTAAAAGCCCTTGACATATTCTTCTAGTATTGATATATATATCAGCTTTTGTAATTGCAGAAGCCAGCGTCTCACTCAAGATCATTAAGATTGAGACACTCCACTTCGCGAGATAATCATCTCGCCCGACTCCAGAAGGAGTTACTATGGTTCGCAGCAGCAAGTGTCCCACCACTGGACTGAAGCGTAGCGTGTGTCTGTGTTCCAAGTGTATCACGAGACAGAACAACGCCATCCAGCGCAGTGGTAACCTGCGGAGAGACCGCAAGGGCACCAACCGTAGGGAGCACGACACTAAGGGTCGTAACTACCACGGTCGTAGCGGCAACGGCAAGCGGCGCTAGCCATTCCGACCCGGACAAGTCGATAAACTGTCCATATTCTCTGTGATAGTATATAGATGACATGCAACGAATCCTTATCTGCAAACAAGCTACTTCGCCCATTGAGGCGCATATCTACGAGCATTTAGCGATGACCAAATTAAAGCAGATTATGCAACAATTTGGATTATTACGACAAATTGATTATTTTGCGCTTGGTACGCACTATTCGGGTACAGGATTTGTCACTATTGATATTGATTTATATACAGAAGAAGCAGTTAATCTGGCGCATGATTTGCGGCAACTTCAAGCACTTACAGATAACGAATCTTTAAACCTAGCCATGAGTCAAATCGCTGCAGAAAATGATTGTACGATTATTTGCAACGATCTTGATAAGCTCCAATATAACATAGCTAAATTAAACAAAAACGATTGGCAATCAATTGAAAAAATTGACCAGCCGCTTATTATTAGTCAGATTGCCGAACACAAATTCCTGTACGAGACCGACGATCCTACTGCGTCGATTAGCCGTATCTCTTGCACCCTTAAGCAACCACCAAATAGCAACGCGACGCTACTAGCTTTATTTTATTATCTGGCTTTTGTCATTCATGGTACAGTATCCGACATAGCTAATGTTCGTTTGGGATATTATGACCTTAGTGAGTGTACTAAACAAATTGACCAGAATACGTCTTGTATTTGCGACTTTGCCGCACTTAGCAATTTAGCAGACAGAGCCAAACTACGAGACATATACCATGAAGTTATCGGAAAAATACTAGAAAAAACAGCTCTAGCGCGCATTTCTCGCCGCATTAAATCCTTTTCGTACAACGACGGAAAAATGAACGTTCCAAATATCGATATGTACATTTCAGAGATTGGCGTTGTTACTGGTGAAAAAACTTGGCAGAAATTAGCAGAAGAAAAAACAATTACTAATTTACTAGATAAAATGATTCTTGAAATAGCCTAGAATCACTCTATGAAATATTAGGACATACACTGAACAGTACTGCTCTCTGCTTTCGCAATCTCAATAGCATACACGCCGAGTTTTTCTTTACGCGGCGGGTAGATTTTCTGAAGAAGCTGAAGCGCTTCCGCTCTATCTTTGGCTTGCGGTACAATTTGCCGCCAGTCCTCAGCTGCCAGCATCTTAGCAAAATTATCGTAGATACGAATCGACTTAATCCGTACCGCGCCAGACTCATGACTAGTTTCTAGCTGCAATAGCTCGCCAGCCTGCAAGCGCTTGATACTGCCATAGCCAACGCGAACCTCCAGGGTTTTACGACCCGATATGATGGCGTCGTAATATGGCTTTTTAATCCTCATTTTTCGGGCGGGCGCAGCATGATGATGCTTAATATTACGAGCAAGCATGGCTTGGCCGCTAGACTGTGTTTTTCTGCGGCACTCCTTATGCAGCCGCGACTTGACGGTTTTGCTGTCAGAAACGGCACTCCTAGACGGTCTCGTGGATATCTTTACTTTACGTGCAGTCACAATAGACCATTATAACAGATCTCCACCTAACTAAGCCGAAAATGAAAAACGTCTGATAGTACGCAACTACTAAATACTATTTCTCATACACCCGCAGGTACATGCCGTACAATTCTTTCTTGTATTTCTTGACAACTTTGTCTTCTGGAGATATTAATTCGTGGCCAGCGCCGATATAAGCTGGCGTCGTTTCGTAAGTAAATTCGGCGCCGCTAGCCTTAGCCATGCCCTCGGCGATATTCAGCGCCATGGTTTTATCAATCAAATCGTCCTCGCTGCCAATTATCAAGCCGAGATGTTTCAAACCTTCAGCCTTCAAATCATTGCGATAATTCTGCTTGATAATGACATAATTTGCCAGCGCCCGGTACGACAAATTACCGTCAAAGAATTGATCTGGCAGCAAATGGTTGCCATAGACATTGCGCAGCAGCGCCATTTGCCACTTCGGCGCTTTAGAGGCGTCCGGTTCATAGTACGGCGAGAGCAGTAATACCCGCGAGAATAATCCATTGCCATACTGCGCCAACCACGTTGCCAGCGTGCCGCCGCCAGAATGGCCGATCACGCCCAGCTCGTCGCCCAGGCCGCTGACTAGCCCAGCGCTGTCACCCATGAACTTCACCAATTCGCTGGCGCGAACTTGCCCGTGGAGCTTATTATCTTTCATACCGTGATGCGGCACTCGCGGTACGTACACATTGTAGCCCGCCTGGTAAAACCAGTCTGCCAGCTCAACCATTCCCGAAGGTTCAGCGCTAACGCCGTGAAGAATCATTACCGCTCGGGCAGTTTTCTTGCCGTGAGTTTTCAAAATTGGCCGGCAATCTGGCCGCACTTCATTATTGGCGGTATCATCGGCAATGGTTTTTTGGATATCCGCTACCGATTGGTTATAATCGCGCCGCTGAATATTAGCTTTCTGCAAGTCGGCGCTGCGGCTAGGCCATAGAAACGCCCAAGCCGCGAATCCCGCTATCAACGCGAGTATCACGCATATTACGATTAGTATTATCTTTTTGCTACTGAGCGCTACAGACATTTTTACACCTTTCATAAGCGAACTTTGCTTTTTACTGGCCGTTGATATCCAGCAAGGATTGCAGTATTGATAACCTTTATAACTTAATTATAGCATAAACCTTACAACACTCTCCTAAATAATTATTGCATGATGCAGCAAACTGCTCTATCCTTAATTTATGAGCGCTATTACTCGCCAAATTGCCGCCGTTCGCGCCAGTGATTCAACAGCTTACCGGCGCGAGATTTTTACCGCCGCGGGATGCGGGGTTTTCAGATTAGTAACCTATAGTCAGCTATAGAAAGACTACCAAATGACCAAAAAACTACTAGAAATCGAACGCAAACGCCAATTAACCAGCGACGCAGAAGAATTATTCAAGCAGCTGCAAGACCTCGGTTTTGAACTACAGAGTAATCTCCGCGAGATTGATACGTATTATTCTCGTCCTGATGTCGATTTTATGCAGACGGTTGAATGCTTGCGGATTCGCCAGCGCGATGGTTTTGCTGAGGTGACATATAAGCCTGCGACGACGACTGCTACACATACGAAAAACGATGTGATCATTAAGCCCGAGACAAACCTGCCAATTCAACCCGGGGACGCGGCGACCGCCAAGCAGCTACTGGCAAATCTCGGCATGGTGCGGCTAGTCGAGGTCAACAAATACCGGCGCTCGTTTCAGTCCTCTGATTTTCCGCAGGCAACGGTGGCCATAGACGAAATCAAAGACGCTGGCACGTTTGTGGAAGTTGAGGTTTTGTCAGACGATGAAACTGGCGCGCTGGCGATGATTAGTGAAATTGAAACCAAACTCGGCCTCGAGTCGACAGAAGTTGTCACGCGGCCTTATCGAGATATTTGCATCAATCGCAAGCCCCATATATAAAATACTACTGTTTGATATCTCTATTGTCAGCGGCTTTTATACTCGCTTTTGAACCGTCGCGAAACGTAGCCTCTATCTTAACAAAGACATCTTTCGGATTGATATCGTTTTGATCAAAAGTTATTTTACCATGCTTAGGATCAATAAAAATTTGTGACTTATACTTTGCACCCTTTTTACCAGCATAGATCACTATCTGCTCACCCTTTTTCTCGCTATTCATCACTTGAGTAGTTACAAAATAGTCGCCACTCTCTGTTTTAACCTTTGCTTCCTTACTAGCTGGAACAAGATATCCGTCAATATCAAAATATTTTGCTTCTTGGTACTTCTTTGATTCAATTTTCCTGCGTATATATTCTCTTATTTCCCCTGGCGTTCTATCTAGAACTATTGTATGAGGTCCCTCTAGACACTCTAGGTTCATAGTTGGCATTGGACTACCAAAACCATCATATTCAATCTCTTCATCAACTACCAATTTATGCTTAGCACAAATTATAGTCATGTTATCATTCCTATCTAAGAGTATATCCTCACCGTAAGAAACTAATTCTGGTTGAATTATCTCCCATTCTGGTTCCATAATAGTTCCTAAAACTGCTCCAAAAAGTCTAATCGTCCACTCTCAAAATGCCGCACGTCCTCGATACCATATTTCATCATCACCAGGCGGTCGATGCCGCAGCCAAAGGCAAAGCCGGTGTATTCGTTCGGATTGATGTCAGCAGCCTGCAGCACATTCGGGTGAATCATGCCGCAGCCCAGCAGCTCAATCCAGCCCTCACCCGAGCAAACTTTGCAATCCGGATTTTTACCTTCGCAGAATGGGCAGCTCAGCGCAAATTCAAAACTCGGTTCAGTGAACGGGAAATAAAACGGGTTGACGCGCACATCCAACTTCTTGCCATAATATTCCTGCAAAAACTCCTGCAAGGTGGCGATGAGGTTGCCGACATTGACTCCCTTGGCGACATACACGCCCTCAACTTGATAGAACGTGTGCTCGTGCCGCGCGTCCAAATCTTCGTTACGAAACACTCGGTCAGGTACGATGGCGGCGATCGCCTCGCCCTTTTCCAAATTGCCATGATATTTTTTCAGCACACGGTTTTGCATGGTCGAGGTGTGCGCCGGCGCAATTAAACGGTCGCCGTTAGCGTCAGTCTCTTCGGTCATGAAGGTATCGTAATCATCACGTGCTGGGTGACCTTTCGGGAAGTTCAAGCTCTCGAACATATGGAATTGATCGTCAATTTCACGCGACTCTTCCGTCACAAAGCCCATGCGGTTGAAAATGTCAGAAATACGCTCAATCTCGGCGCTCAGCGGGTGAATCGTGCCCCGCTCACTCGGCAATAATTCAGGCTGCGGCGCATTGATGTCCATCGGCGCCGTCACGTCGATTGGCGGCAAGTCGACTTTATCAAGCTCCTGGCGGCGAACTTCTATGACCACCTCCAACGATTTTTTCAGCTCGTTGACTCGCTTACCGAAAGCGCCGCGCTCATCATTTGGCAATGTCTTGATGTGATCATACAGCGTTTTGATTTCTGGAGCGCGCAATACTTCTTGCGGGTGGTTAGACTGAGCTGCCCGCGCTGATAAAACTTGTAAAACTTTCTCGAAATCCATTGCTAACCTACTTATTCACCTGATATACGAATAACACAAATACGCCAACTGCCATCAGCACAATAAACACCCAAGCTGGTGCTAGAGTTGTCGTAGCCTTGGTGCCTTTCAAATATTCTGAGTTTTCGATTAGCTCGCCGCTAACACCCGGAACTGGCTCGCCTTCTTGCTTTGCCTTCTGCGCTGCTTTTTCCCGCAGATCAGCAGCAATGCGCTGTTGCAGTTCGCTGCGGCTTTCTGTCTGTTCAAAATAACGTCCCATATCATCATTATAACAGATGTATACAACCCAAAATATTTTTGTGTTATACTATGTCTATATTTCAGTAAAGGAGGGAATATTCATGGCTACTAAAAAAGCCGCTTCTACCAAGAAGAAGACGACCGCCAAGAAAACGGCCGCCAGCAAGACGACTGTTCGTACAGTATCTGCCGAAAAAGTAGAAGCACCAAAGAAGGAAACTGCCGCTGCCAAACCTACGACAACTAAACGCAGCAGCGTCAAGCTCCCATCAAATATCATAAATATAATCTTTGCCGAACTAATCGGTACGTTTGTATTGACACTAGTTGCTTTGACCACATTCAAAGACGGTGGCGTTGGCGCGCTAGCTGTCGGCTTCACGCTAGTAATGCTGGTGATGAGCATCGGCGCTGTCTCGGGCTCGCACGTCAACCCAGCCGTAACATTTGGTTTGTGGACTATGCGCAAGCTCAAGACAATCCTGCTGCCGTTCTACTGGGGCGCTCAGTTCATCGGCGCTATGCTGGCTGTAATCGTCACCAACTGGGTTACTGGCGGCTCGATCAACTTCGGCTTTAGCGGATTTAGCAGCATGAACTGGTCGATATTCGGCATTGAGCTGGTCGGCACCGCTATCTTCCTATTCGGACTAGCAGCAGTTCTATCGCGCGAAGAAACTTGCAATACTGGCAAGGCGCTCGGCGTTGGCTTGGCATTAGCGGTCGGTATTTTGACATCTGGCTACTTGTTATCGACCGCCAAGACGCAAGCAATCGCCGATTACCAAAGCAAAGCAGCATCTTCAGCTTCTAATAAAGTTGAGATTCCTCACGTCGCTTACGTCAAGGGCGCTAGCCTTAACCCGGCTGTTGCGCTAGCAATGACCGATTCGACCGAAAAGGAGCTCACTACTGGTTCAGCTGGCTCTAACGAAGTTGTCAATTCGCGCTTCTCGCTCGAGTCGCTAGTTGGCGCTTTAGCGGGCGCAGCTGTCGGTGCCAACCTCTACGTGTTGGTTGCTGGCCGGCAAAAGAAAGACTAAGTCTTAGCTTTTCTTAACAAAAATATCCCGTCTATCGGCGGGATATTTTGATAGCCAAAAACCTTTACTTCTTATCAACAGATGACGGACGATCAAGCGCCAATACTTCGACGGAAGAATCACTGCCGGCGATCTTCACCACATCTTTGTCAACTTTGCCGAGCTCTTTATGAGCGTTGTTATAATGATTGACTGTCGTACCGAGACTGTTGCCTAGTTTTTGCATGTACTCTTCAAATTTGGCGATATGCTGTCCGAGCTTGCCGACACGAACTTGAATATCCTTAGCCTGCTCCTCGATTTGCAAGCTGCGCAAACCTTGCAATACCGTTTGCAAATACGCCATAAAGCTCGTCGGGCTGGTGATTATCACGTGCTTTTCGCGAAAAGCATACTCAATCAGATCGCGCGAACTGCCGCCCTGACCAACATTATTGATTAGCAAATCATAATACAGCGACTCGCTAGGAATAAACATAAATGCAAAATCCATAGTATGCTCGCTCGGACGAATATATTTGCTGGTTTCGTCGATGCGCCCTTTCAGATCAGCTTTGACTTTTTGCATTAGCTGCTCGCGCTCTTTGCCGCTAGCTTCAATCATTCGGTTGTAATTTTCGAGGCTAAATTTGCTATCAACTGGCAGAATTTGACCCTTATCAAGAAAAATCACCGCATCAACCATTTCGCCGTCGCGAAACTTATACTGAGTCTGATACTGCCCTGGCGCCAAAATATTTTCGAGAACACTAGACAAATAGTATTCACCAAAAACACCGCGCTGCTTGGGGTTTTGCAGAACATTTTGCAAGGTTTTGAGGTCAGTCGCCACATCAACTACACGCTTATTAGTCTCGTCGAGTTTGGTTAAGCGCTGCGTGACATCGGCCACTAATTTTGAGCTTTCACTGAGCTGTTTTTGCACCGATTGCTGCGTTGATAACTGCGAGCGTTCGAGCTTGTCGCTCATTGTTTGCTGCAAATTAGTGATCGAGCGCGACAATTCAACGACATCACCCTTAATCAGCTCTACCGCCGAGTTATTTTGCACTCGCTTCAGCTGCTGCATCAACACAAAAATAACCACGCTAGCCGCTGCGACGACTATCGCTAAAATTATAAGCAAAACCATTATTTCCATATAGCTAGCATACCGCAGATAACGGTTCTGCGCCAGCTACCCAGCGATAATCAACCGAGCCGCTACAATCAGCACAATCGATACTACTAAGTAAAGTATAAACGACCGCAATCGCGCCAGCCAAGTAAACATCGCATACGTCAACGCGCCAATTACCGTCATCGCCGCCATCGCCCAATACCACGGCAATAGCGCTAAATATGATTGCAGACCCCATAGAGCCGCTATCGAAGCAATAACGATAAATAACGGCCGGTAAATTCGCGCCTGCGACAACAGTATCAACCCGCCGATTGACACCAAAGTTACCGAAAAAATTGCTACATACAGCGGTGCATTCTGGCATAAATCATTATCGCCGCGGCACATCACCGCCGACGCGACCCGGCCAACCAAAATATACAACACCGTTAGTATTGCACCAGCGAACGCTCCATAGATAGCAGCTCGAATGATATCCTTTTTGTCCATCGGAATAAACGGCTCCAGCTTCACTGCTGCAGTCTCGTTTGCGTTGTTCATAGGTTTCTCCACATTAGTCATCTTACTAAGTTATTTTACTACATTCTTGCGTTTTTTGCTAGATGCAAGCTTAACATTAGGCCAATCCACGTACCACAACGCCCCCAAGCAAGCCACCGCCATGCCGCCGACAACATCAAGCGGCGTATGCACCAGCGCTAATATTCTGCCAACGCCGACTAGCAGCGCCATAGTTAGCATAATTATAGTAATCGAGCGGCGACGCAGTGCATACCAGACCGCTAGCACCAAAAACATTGCAAAAAGCGCGTGATCCGACGGAAATCCCGGATTATTCAGATAAGCCGCCCCTGGGTTAACGCCAAGCAGCTCGAACGGACGCAACTGTTCAGGCTGATATATTAGCCCAAGGATTTTAGCAGCCACATAAGACGTCAGTCCAGCCATCAGCACGCGAGAATAAATTTCATAGCGGCGCTTACTTTCAACCTTAAAAAATAGTTCATACAAAGCCAGCAATACTAACGGGATCAACAGCCAGTCGGCGATTATCTTAACCAGCCAAGCCACCTTATCGTTGCAGCTCCTCGACTAGTTGCTGGCGGGGAATGGGCTTATTTTCACCCGTTGCCATATCCTTCACTGTCGCGAAACGGCCGCGCACTTCTTCCTCGCCAATCAAGACTACTAACGGTATGCCAAGACGATCAGCATAGCGCAACTTCTTTTTTAACGGTACTGATTCAGTATTAAGAATTGTTGCCACGCCAGCTCGCCGCAGCTCGGCAGCTATTTGCAGCGCCTCACCGAATTGCGATTCATCAAAGGACGCCACCATACAGCGCGCCAATGTCTGGCGACTACTAGACACGACGCCTGCCTCGCGTAGTTTATAGAATAAGCGCGACAGACCAATCGACACACCAACGCCTGGCAAACGTGTCCGCGTATAGTTCTCGGCCAAGTTATCGTAGCGTCCGCCCGAGCAAACGCTACCAACTTCTGGATAATCATCAAGCGTCGTTTCGTAGACTACGCCAGTATAATAATCCAGTCCGCGCGCAATCCGTAGGTCTAACTGAATACGCTGCTCTGGCAAGCCCATGTTTCGCAGCATCGCCAGCAACTCGCGTAATTTTGCCGTGCCAAGCGCGAAATCATCAGAATTGATCTCGTTTTTCATTGATTCTAGCTGCGATAAAATCTCGTCGTTGCTACCGCTAATTTCTGTGAAGGCAACTACTTGCAAGATTTGCTTTTCGCTAAGGCCTAGCCCGCGTAATTCCGCCATAAAATCTTGACGCGATATTTTCTCGATTTTATCGACTACTCGCAGTACATCCGCCGACACATCGGCCAAACCAATTCCAGCGAAAAAGCCATTCAATACCAAACGATTATTGATGTGAATCGTGAACTCGCCGAAAGCAAACTGCTCAAAAATATCGTTAATTACCGCTGGAAACTCCGCATCGGCCGCCACGCTTTCTGAGCCAATCACGTCAATGTCGCACTGATAGAATTCGCGGAAACGCCCGGCTTGGGCTCGCTCGGCGCGGTGCACTTTGCCAATCTGGTAACGCCGGAACGGGAAAACCAGCTGGCCCTCGTGTTCAGCAACATAGCGCGCCAGCGGTACCGTTAGATCAAAACGCAAGCTCAAATCATTCTTGCCGCGTTCAAACCGATAGATTTGTTTCTCGGTTTCGCCGCCGCCTTTCGCCAACAATACCTCGCTCAGCTCAATATCTGGCGTGTCCAGCGGCGCGTAGCCATAGCGCTCATAAGTTTCGCGAATAATGTCGCGCAAACGATTAAACTCTATTTGGTCGCCTGGCAAATATTCGCTGAAACCGCTCGGAATGCGGGGAGTAGTTATTTTCATATCATTATTTCTTGGCTGGGGTGGAGGGATTCGAACCCCCGCATGCTGGGACCAGAACCCAGTGCCTTACCACTTGGCGACACCCCATCGCGCCTACCTTAATATATCACTAGAGCGACGTTATTTCAAATCTAGCCGCCGCAGTTTAGCGGTCAAATACGTCGCAGCTGCTAGCCACGCGCCGGACAGTAGCAGACTAACCACCCCCGGCAGCGCCGCCACCGCACCGAACAAACTAATTTTTCCCTGCCCGCCGCTCATCAGCACAGCCGCGCTAATCACTAGCCAAACGCCAGGCGCTAGCAATGTGCACGCACCTGATATTCGCCGCTCTATCCTACTCAGCCGCGGCATAGACAACAAAAATGGCAAAGAAATAAACTCTAGCAGAACTATAGCAATCGCAGCGATAGCGCCGTCGCCAATCCCCAGCGGCTCCAGAGTTTTTGGGAACTTCTCGAACCTAAACAATTGCGCCAGCATTATAATAATCGTCCAGAAACCTACTGCCAGCGCCGCATACTGTGCGCGCTTCTTGAAAATTGTTGGCGGAAAAATACTAGCTATAAACTGTTTCATATTATTAGCATAGCATTTTTCCACACGATTTTTTATTTTTTGTCCAAAAAATGCTTGCTATTAAACACAAAAACGTATATTGTATAGACAGCGAAGTTACAAAAACAAACACAAAAATGTATCGATCGCTCTCCGATAAATCCACCACAACAATGAAATACTCCTCTGCCTTGGCGAGGAGTATTTTGTTTCCTAGTTTAGTTGACGTTGGCTGGGCCTGCCCGGCGCTGGTAAAATCGCTTTATTTCCCAGCCTTTTTGCTGTGCGCTGCCCGCCACTCGGCGATTTTGCCATGGTGCCCGCTAAGTAGCACTTCTGGTACGCGCAAACCTTGCCATTCCTCGGGCCGGGTGTATTGCGGGTATTCTAGCGTTTCGCCGTCGCTGAAGCTCTCAATCGCTGCGCTGTTTTCGCCGCCAAGTACGCCAGGGATTAACCGCACAATCGAATCAATAATCGTCATCGCCGGCAATTCGCCGCCAGTTAACACGTAATCGCCGACGCTAAGCTCTTGATCGACCAGCGCCATGATTCGCTCGTCGTAACCCTCGTAGCGCCCGCAGATCACAATATAACCATCTTCGCTTTCGCTGTATTGCTGCGCCAACACCTGCCGCCAGCGCTGGCCGCGCGGCGTCATGATTAAAACTTTGGCGCCAGGGTCAATCTGTTTGGCTTGCTGCACCGCATTCCATAGCGGCTCGACCATCAGCAGCATACCATCGCCGCCGCCGTACGGCGTATCGTCGACCGTGCGGCGCGGGCCCAATCCAAACTGGCGCAGATCAATCGTCGATAGCTCAACGTGGCCGTCTTTTTGCGCTTTCCACATCATCGAACTGCCGAACACGCCAGCGAACATTTCTGGGAATAAGGTAATCACCTGAATTTTTCTCATCTGTTATAGTGTAGCAAGTCTTGACACGGATGTCCATCTGTGATATATATATATCAACTTTTGCTCAAAGTTTAATTCTAGGGCGAAAGTCGCCCTTGCTTTGAGCAAAGAAAGGAGGGCGGTCATGCCGACCGTCACCGCCATTGCCCCCGAGCCCAGGAAGCTCTCGTTTCGAGAGCGCGTACATTTGTACGCTCTCTCGAAACTTGCTGTGGCCCTGATTAACCACTGGCCGTTTCGCGCGGCCTTCTGGCTCGGGTTCATCCAGGCTATCCGCCTGGATAGCCTGAAGGGCTGACACAGCCCGCTCGAAAATAGCCCGCTGAAAATTGGTTCAACCTGGTTCGAGACGCACATTTCTGCGTTTCCTGGGTTGAATGCCCAGTTTCCAGCTTGAGCACGTTTTCGGCGGGCTATTTTCATGTCTTGCAATAATTTGCTGCAATCTAGATTTTATTGCCTGATAGTATTTGACTTCTACTACGTTATATTTTATCTATATATTTGTGCTTTTACAAAAAAGTTGTATAGTTGCAATTGACACGTTCGGCTTTTCATGTAATAGATTATGCTCGCCTTCTCGAAATTTCACCCCAACAAAAAAACCGCCTCAAAAGGCAGCTTTCTTGCACAAATAAGTCTCTCAAACCATTTGTTGGTTTGCTCGCAGTAGAGCTTTTGTACTTTGTTTTCGTTAGTTCAGGGTTCTCGCATGAACTTACTTATGATTATATATCAAGGTCATCCAATTCTGCAAGCTCTTGACGCGACTTTTTTGCGAAATCGCTTTCGGTTTCTGCGTTTTCTGCGTCATTTTCCACAGAATCACTAGTGGCGTTTTCCACATCATTATCCACGACGGCCGAATCTGTGTCCTCGCGGTCGTCATTATTGACGATTTTCAGGTTGTAATGAGCGGTATTTTTAGCACCCAACGCCCGCAGCAGCGTGCGCAGCCCTTGCGCGGTCGAGCCGCGGCGGCCAATCACCCGGCCCAAATCTTCTGGATTAACAGTTAGTGTCAGCAAAACGCCCTTCTCATCGACAATCCGGTCAACAACCACATCGTCTGGATGTCCTACTAGTGATTTTACGATATATTCGACAAATTCCTGGTCAATGGTCGACATGCCCACGGTATCTCCTCCTTTGCGGTCACACGGTTACTATCGTACTTTTATTGTAACATGCTTTTGCTATGAAATCGAAAAACGCGCCCCAGCCATGCAGTTAGAGCGCGTTAGTTCGTAATTAAAAGCGTTAGGCTTCAGCTGGAGCTTCTGTCTCTTCGGCAGCTGGCTCTTCTTTCGGTTGGTTCTTGCGCAACTTTTCAGTATTCTTGACCGCTTTGGTCTTGCCGCCCTGGAACTCTTTAACCCATTTCGGCAGCTTGACGCCAGCTTCTTTTAGCAACTTCGCAACGCGCGGCGTCGGTTGAGCGCCGTTATCAAGGTATTTTTGAGCAGCCTCGGCATTGATATTAGCGTCTTTGGTATGCGGGTTGTAGCTACCGACATAAGCAACCACGCGGCCGCTCGATGGGTGGCGCTGCGCTTCCTGGACGGCGACGCGGTATACCGGATAAGCCTTGCGGCCCAAACGTTGCAAACGAATTGCGAGCATAAAATTAAAACTTCCTTTACTTCACGTTAGTACTATTGTTACTTCTGTCATATTCTAGCGTGTTACGGGTAAAATGTCAACAAAGCGCCTAAGCGCTACCTAGACACCTTTTCATTCAAGTCTAGCCTCATAGGCCAATTCAGGCAGAAAACGCCGCTAGAGAGCGCAAAAAAGGCTCAAAACGGCTCAAAAATACTTAAAATTTGCAATTTTTGCGAAATAATTGCGAAAACCGTTGACGCGGCGATTCATGCGTGATATATAAGTATCAAGCTTTTCGCTCGGGCTTGTAAGGGGCGAAAAGTCGTCCCTTGTCTGAGCGAGTTTCCGAAGGAGGAGACATGCTTACCGTAATCATCGTCACCATCGCCATCGTCGCCCCGGTCGCGGCTGTGCGACTGGCAACCACCCGCAACCGTCACGAGTGGCTCTTTTGGGTTGCGACCATCGTGACTACCGGCAGCCACGTTGAGACGTGGCGACTAGTGAATAGCTCAAATCTCACGTTCATAATTGCGGCGTTCGGGTTTTTCTTCGCCGTTTATGAAGTGATGGCCGCTCCTGTTCTCTTTGTACTTGTTTTGGAGAACAAGCGTGGGAAAAATAACAACTGACCGCAGCCGGATTGCCCGCAGTCGAGCCTAGCTCCTGCGCAGTCCGGCTGCGGGCAATCACAACTTCAAATTAGTTAATAGTTTTATGCCTGGAAACAGGCTTTTTTATTGTCGTTTCTTATACTCTTCCAGCGCTGCCCGGGCGGCCTGCTGCTGGGCGGCTTGTTTGCTAGGGCCGATGCCTTTGCCCATCAGTTTGTCGCCAACATAAGCGCCGAGCGTGAAAACTTTGTCGTGGTCTGGGCCGTCTTCGGCGATGACTTTGTAGACTGGCGTAGCGCCGTCGACGCGCTGGCTGATTTCTTGCAGATGGCTTTTAGGGTCGCGCCAAGAGCCGCTCTCTAAAATTCCGTCAAGTTTGCTGATAGTATGCTTCTCGATAAAGGCCGCCGCGGCATCATAGCCGCGCTCCAAATAAATCGAACCGATCACTGCTTCGTAAGCATTGGCTAGAATCTGATGGCGCGCCCGCTCGGAGCCATGCTTCTCGCCGCGGCTCATCCGCACCAATGGCTCATAACCAAGCTCTTCGCCAGATTTAGCATTACTAGTGGTGTTAACTAGCGCCGCGCGCCAGCTAGTCAGGATTCCTTCCGGCTCGCTATAATGTTTATATAAATAATCCGTCACCACCAGCTCTAGCACGGCGTCGCCCAGAAATTCCAAGCGCTCATTGTGCTCGCTCACCGATTTTTTATGCTCATTGACGTAACTGCGATGCGTCAAAGCAGTAATCAGAAGCTGAATGTCATTATATTCAAAACCTAATTTCTGCTTCGCCCAATCTTGGTACGGCCCGGTTGGCATACCACTCATCTTTCCTCCTTTTCGTATTTTGTAAGTTTATAAGTTTTCTTGGCGGATCCGCGTTTTAGCTTTCAGCATTAGCTTGGCGATATCTTCGTATTCGATCAGCTCGAGCGCCTCGTTGAACGGGAACCATTTGATGCCTTTCATCCAATCCTCTTTCTGGATTTCATCGCCGCTGGTACGAACGCGCACCAAATAAATCTGCGTCGTCATCAAAACGAGCTTGTCGAGACGGCGATAGCGAAAATGAATCTTGCCCAGCCAGCCTAGCATATCGACGTCGTGCAAGCCAGCTTCCTCGCCAATTTCGCGGCGAGCAGTCTGCACAGCTGTCTCGCCCTCCTCGATATGGCCTTTGGGAATCGTCCAGCGGTCTTTGGCATCCTGAATCAGTAAAATCTCGATACCCGACTTGCCGTGGCGAAAAATCACGCCGCCGCTGGTCGGCTCGCGGACGATTTCTTGGATAGACGCCGAACGCGACTTTGTTAAATATTTGCGTATATGATCAAACTTGCTTTTGTTGGCCTTCGGCTTTGGCATTATCTGACCCTTCCTCGACAAATTTGCGATAAGCCGTGCCCAACACGCCGTTAACAAACTTGCTCGAATTATCAGAACCAAACGCTTTAGCTAGCTCAATCGCTTCGTTGATAGCGACACGCGGCGGTACGGTATCTTGATGATGCAGCAACTCGTACAGACCAATCCGCAAGATTACCCTGTCGATCCGTGCTATCTGCGTAATCGGCCACTCGGGCGCAATCGGTTGCAGCTGCCGGTCAAGCTCCTCCTGCTGGCTAACAACACCGCTAGCCAGTCCTTCTACGAAAGCGATGTCGTCAATCGCCGAACGGTAACGCTCGACATCGCGCTTCAAGATATCGTCTAACGCGGCACTGTTGTCGCCAGACTGCCGGCGCAATTCCAATTCGTATAGCGCTTGTAGCGCAACAATCCGACCAAGGTGTCTATTCGATGCCATTCGCGTTTGTTTCCTTTTATTATCTCACCGTTTTTGTTTGAAACGGTTATTTCTGCTTGGTTGATGATTTTTTCTTGCCAATCAACACTTTTACTGGCGAATGGCCGTTAACGCGCTTGGCTAACTTCTCGACAAGATGACTGCGACGCATGCCGGTCTTGCGAGGACTTGATTGTTTCTTTGGCTGTGCCATGAAATGTTCTCCTTCTCGGTTTGTATAAGCTTAGTAGTATTATACGCTAAAGCGAGGCTTTTCTCAAGTATTTGACATTGTAGTGTTATCGTATTTTAATTATTGACTTTTTATATCGGTTATGTTATAATGAGACTATGAGTCATGAACAAAGTAATAGCGTATAGGGCTAGAAACCGCTACTTGCCATTTGTAAGTTTGCAAGGACGGAATCACGCCACAATATTAATAAGCTTACCCTTGACGTAGATAATCTTCTTCGGCTCAGCCAGCACGAATTTCTGGACGTTGGCGTCAGCTAGCGCTAGCTCCTTGATCTGCTCTTCGCTAGTATCAGCAGCGACCTCGAGTTTAGCGCGCAGCTTACCGTTGACCTGCACGATAATGAGCAAGCTGTCGCTAACGATCTTAGCATTATCCCAAGCAGGCCAAGCGGCAAAATCGAGCTGCGAAGTTTCGCCAAGCTGCTGCCACAATTCGGCAGCCATGTGCGGCGCAAACGGCTGTACCAATTGCACTAGCGTCTTGAGATGCGGGCGCCAATCTTCGCTGTAGCCCGCCACTTTCAATTTGTACAAATCATTCACACACTCCATCAGTGCTGCAATCGCCGTATTAAAGCTGAGCCGATGAATGTCATCGGTGACTTTTTTGGTAGTAGAATTAATAATAGTATCAAGCTTCTGAGCATCAGACGTGCCAGTTTTGTCGCTGTCGTCAAATTCTTGCACCAGCGTCCACAAGCGATTAAGAAAACGATAAACACCAGCAATGCCGCGGCTGTTCCAGCTAGAGTTCTCGTTGATTGGCCCCAAAAATAGTTCAAATGTGCGCAGGGCGTCAGCGCCATAGCCGGCGTTGATGACTTCGAGTGGATCAACGACATTGCCGAGGCTTTTGCTCATTTTGCGGCCGTCCTCGGCTTGAATCAAACCATGGTAAACTAACTTTTTAACTGGCTCGGCAAAATCCGTCAACCCGAGCTCGCGAAAGACATGCGTCCAAAAGCGTACATACAGCAAATGGGCCGTCGCGTGATCGCCGCCGACATACATATCGAGCGGCGCCCAGTAATTTGCCTTGTCTGGCGCCCAGGCCTGCTGCGTATTATGCGGATCGGTATACCGCAGCAGATACCAGCTACTGCAAGCATAACCATCCATCGTGTCAGTTTCGCGCCGAGCTGGGGAGCCGCAAACCGGACAAGTCGTCTGCACCCAGTCTTCTTGCGCCGCCAAGACTGACTTGCCATCACCGCGCGGCTGGAAATCATCAACATCCGGCAGTAATACTGGCAAATCACTTTCTGGGACTGGTACCGTACCGTGCTCCGGACAATAAATAATCGGAATCGGCGCACCCCAATAGCGCTGGCGGCTGATCAGCCAATCGCGCATTTTGTAAGTAATTTGCGACTTACCTTTGCCCTCTTGCTCGAGCCAAGCGACAATTTGCTCGCGAGCATCCTCGCTGCGCGTACCGTCAAAAGCGCCAGAATTCACCAAAACCCCTTCGCCGTGATAACAAGCGTCAGTATCGATATCATCCTCAGGCCGCTCAATTACCTCAACGACTGGCAGCTCAAATTTTTCAGCAAAAGCAAAGTCACGGTCGTCATGCGCTGGCACGCCCATCACCGCACCAGTGCCATAGCCCCCCAGTACGTAATCGGCAATCCAAATCGGGATCTTTTGGCCAGTCGCCGGGTTGATAGCATAACTGCCGCTAAAAACACCTGTTTTTTCTTTGGTGTCGTTGCTGCGTTCAATCTCTGATTTCTTGACGGCATCATTAATATAGTTCTCGACCAATTCACGCGTTTCATCGGTTAGCAGCGTGCGCGCTAATGGATGCTCGGGCGCTAACACCAGAAAGGTTGCGCCAAAAATCGTATCAGGACGCGTTGAGAAAACGGTTATCGTATCATCGCTGCCATCAACTTGAAAAGTAATCTCAGCGCCTTCGCTTTTGCCAATCCAGTTAGTCTGCGCAATTTTGATTTTGTCTGGCCAATCCATCTCTGGCAGCTCGGCAAGCAGCTGCTCGGCATAAGCGGTAATCCGGAAGAACCACTGTTTCATCGATTTCTTGACAACCACCGAGTCGCAGCGCCAACATTTGCCGTCAATCACCTGTTCGTTGGCGAGAACCGTCTTGTCTTTTGGACACCACCATTGCAGCGATTCTTTCTGGTAGGCTAAATCCTTTTCAAACAGCTTAGTAAATATCCACTGCGTCCATTTGTAGTATTCTGGGTCGCTAGTATTAATCTCGCGCGACCAATCGATACTAGCACCGACACTGCGCAATTGTTTTTTGAAATTCGCAATATTGTCAGCGGTAGTTTCTCGAGGTTTGCGGCCAGTTTTGATAGCGTAATTCTCGGCCGGCAAGCCAAAGCTATCCCAGCCAATCGGATACATTACGTTGTAACCGAGCGCCCGGCGAAAACGCGCCACCGCGTCGACAATGGAGTGCTCCATAAAGTGGCCGGTATGCATGCCTGCGCCGCTTGGATACGGAAACATGCCCGTCACATAGTATTTTGGCTTGGCGCTTGACTCGTTCGTATGATAACGCTGGTCATCCGCCCAGATTTGCTGCCATTTCGGCTCAATTTCAGAAGGGTTATAGTGTCTCATCAAATATCAGTATAACAGATAGAGCACGACTAGCTCTAGTGATTAGTCATCATAATCGTCATAGTCTAAGTCATTATCGGTATCGACGGTTGGCGCAGGTAGACGACTACTGCCAGCTACCGACTGAAAAGATTGGCTGATTGTCCTTGCCCACTCTTCAGCGCTTATGGCGTCGCTTGGAACAGCGACCTGCGAACCTTTGCTAAAATCAATAATTGTCTTGGCGCTAACATTGTAGTTTTTGTCGGAATGGCTATCGGTCTTAAGGTTAGTAGCCTTAACGTCAACGCCGCGCAGTTCATGCGACCATTGCGACACCCAAACGGTCATGGTAGCGTCAGCTTTTGATTTGGCTTTTTTTGCAGACTTGTAAGTATCAGATGACGAAGACGAAACGTTCGGCGCGCAAGATTCAACGCTTTTAGCGAAAGAGGTTTCTCGAAAATCCTTCCAGAAAGCCTCTGCTTTGTCGTCATCAACTGATACGTCGTAGCCAAAATTACCATTTTGCGACTTAACTTCTTTGTCGATAATTATAAATGAATGTTTCTTGTAAACGCTGGAAATTTGATGCTTAGCTTTGTCGTCTTTGGAGTATTTTTTGTAAGCATCAATCACACACTGCAACTGATCGGCTGATTTTTTATCCTGTTTGCGAACATCAGCTAGCGAATATTTTGCCCATTTACCGTCAATCTTTTTCAGGTGTTTTTCAGCCTGAGCTGGCAGCTTTTGATGTAGAATAGACAACGTTTCCTTGATGCTTGATACGATATTGTCAACCTTGAAATAGACTGTACCGTTGTCAGTTGCCAAACCGCTAGCCTTGAGAGACAGCTCCTTGCCATTCACCTCCAAAGCCAACTCGGCATTTGCGTCAAATTTCGGCGTATTTTCAGCGCCAGTATCAAATGTAAATTTTTTGAACTTAATGTTCACGCCGTCAGCTTCATAAGAAAAGTTTGAGTTCACTGTGGTTTTAGTCGAGACTTTGGTAGCGAGCGGCAATTTGCTAACTGCATCGAGCAAGACGTTTTCTGGCTTCTGATAAAACGCATAAGCAGTAGCGCCAGCAATCGCCAGCAGCACAACTAATACTGCGGCGCAAATAGCAATAATCAAGCCTGCTTTAGACTTTCGCTGGCCCATCGCCATCTGCGGCGGCAACACTGGCTGAGCTATAGGTTGAGCCACAGTCTGGTTGGCAACAACCGGAGCGACGGCTGGCTGTTCTGCTACAGCATTGGATTTTGCAGCGGATTGTTCGGCGGCTACTGACGCTGGCGCTGTCGTGCTTGTTGAAACTTTAGCTTTTTTACTGGTCTCGGTTTTGGTCTTGGTTTTGGGCTTGTCAGAAACCCTCTTTTTAGTGGTTTTCGGCTTCTTTGGCGCACCGTCTTGTTTCATTGCTAGCTGCTCCTTTACTCCTTAACTTAAACCTATTATACACACGATTAAAATTGCTGGAAATATTTATCTTTGATAGCTAGCCATTTATCGCTTTGGCGGACTAATTCAGCGTCCTCGGTCATGTCGCAGAGCACCTTAACGCATTCTTCGAGGAATATTTCGTTCTGCGAGCCTTTGACTAGCACTACCGTCCCCGGCTCGGTTATTGAACGGACGAACTCGCCAGCTTCGATAGCGTTGCGCGCCACATGAACTTGGCAGCCTGTCGAACGGGCCGCCGGCGCTAGATACTGCGTCGCCGCCACGCCGACGACTACCACCCACGACAAAAGACTCGGATCGCACATGCGACCGAGCTTCTCGTGCTCGGCCTGGCTGCTGCCGCCAAGCTCTAGCATATCACCAAAAACAGCCACACGACTCGGTACATCCGTGAACTCGTATAGAGTTCGCAACGCCGCCTGAGCCGCTGCCGGGCTAGAATTATAAGTGTCGTCTATAATAGTCACGCCGCCAATGCCACGCAGCAAATTCATCCGCCCTGGCACTGGCTTGAGGAGCGACAATCCGCGTATTATATCTTCTACTGGCAGTCCGAGCATCATTGCCGCGCCAACCGCCCCCATGATCGGGCGCAAGCTATGCTCGCCCACTACTTTAATAGTAGCAGGAAAACGAATATCGTTAGGAGCAATGACCGTGCCCCTGTAACCATTTTCATCAAGTTGCTGCTGCTCAAAGCGAAACTCCGCCAACCCAGTCGTGCCATAAGTACTAAAGTTCGCCGATTCCAAAAAATCTGCAAATCGCCCGTCGATATCATCGCGGTTAATTAGCGTATATTCAGAAAACTTAGCGACAAACAACTCCTCTTGAGCCACATGTTCAATTGAGCCAAAAAATTCCATATGCTCAGGTGTTATCGCCGTAACCAGCGCAATATTCGGCCGCAAGTAAGTGCCGAAATCCATCATCTCGCCTGGATGATCAACGCCTAATTCTTGGATAATGACGTCGACATCCGCCGGACTATAGACGCGGCGATGCGCTGCCCTAAAAACACCTAGCCACGCCAATGGGCTATGCAGTCTCTCTGGTAAGTTAATGCCTAGAATCGCCAATGGCGCCGACACTTCTGAATTATAATTGCCCTCATGCATGCGGACGCGAAAACGCTGCGATAATAATCTGCCGAGAGCACGCTTGGTGCTAGTTTTGCCAACACTGCCAGCCACAACTATCAATCTGACATGCGGATGCAGCTCAAAGTACTTAACAACATACTTTTGAAGCTTCTTCTTGATATACTTTTTGAACATAATTCTATCATACCGTATACGGTTAAGAAATTGAAATGTGCGCCATCATTCTAGCAGCCCAAAACCGCGAATCGGTCCGTCGCGGCTGAGATCCGACTGTTGAATGTTAACCACGCCGCCCTCGTTACCGCCAATAGTCGTCACCTTGCCGTTGTCGTATTTGAGCACAAAGTTCACGTGCTCGCCATGACGGCTGGCGTTATCATACATAATAGCGTCGCCAGGCTGCAACTGATAGCCACTATTTGCAGCACGGAACTTACCAGCGTTGCGATAATATGTCTCGAGACTGCGCACACCTGGAATACGCCAACCGCCGTTGTGCGGATTAGTTAGCGGCGCGCCAGCTTGGCGGCTGACCCAACTAACAAAATTTGCGCACCAGTCTTGCCGCTCGCCCTGGCTATAAAACGGGCCAGGCTGCGGATTGTCATATTGTTGGCGAAGTATATTTACAGCGCGAGCACGCAGCGGCGACAGCTTATCTACCTGAATATCAGGGAATTTTTCACGAGCTGGTTGCAATTTGACAGCAGTGTAGCCACCCGATGAACGAAATGTAAAGTAGGTCGCTATGCACACCAAGACAATTACCGCTACCAAGACCACACCGAAAATTATCGGCCCGCGCCAAGATACTTGCTTTCACTGAATACTTCTCATTAAAATTATTATACCTGCTTTCTAGCCTAAAGAAAAACACTCTCCGGCGGGGAGAGTATTTTGCTGGTGGCTCCTACTAGACTCGAACTAGTGACACAAGGCTCTTCAGGCCTCTGCTCTACCAACTGAGCTAAAGAGCCACAAATTTACTTTATGATTGTACTAAAAATCTGGCGAGCTGGCAAGGAAAAAGCCAAGGCTCCTTGGAATTTATTCGCGCGCCGTTATTATTTATTATGGTGGTGATACTGATGAGTCAGCGCGTGACCCTTGCCGTGGCGCAATAAATATAAATTAACAGGGTACGACACTAGGAACGCGGCAGTCATGCATAGCAGCCGGCTTGTCCAATACATCGGATGAGTGAGGTCTTTGTTCATGGCGCCTGGCACAACGAGCATGATGACATTGTCAACGATGGTCATCGACAGAATTGATAACGTATCGGCAGCGAAAACCAATTTGAAGGCTTTGATGAACGATAGCTTAGCGCTTATCAGCGGGATAGTTGATACAGTATAGCCAGACGTAAATGCCAAAACCGATGCCAAAATTACCGTGGCGTGCGGTGTAAATCCAGCGTGCGTGCCGATGGTGACGCCGAGCATTTCGCCGATCATGCAGCCCGCCAAACAGTGCAAAGTCGCTGCTAATGCCATGCGTTTGGTTGAAGTTTTTGTGTTGCAGTGAGAATGAGATTCGTGGTGCATCATTTCGTCCTTATATTATTTAACTCGTATAGATTAAGTAGCTCTTCTACGGCTTCATTTTGCTGGATTTCATCGCCCGAGGCTATTTTGTCAGCAATGTGCGTGCGCAAGTGCCGCTCCAAAATGAGCTTATTGAGCGATGCCAGCGACTTTTGCAGCGCTAGGCTTTGCGTTAAAATATCCATGCAATATGCGTCGTCGGCAATTTGCTTCTCTAGTCCGCGCATTTGCCCTAAAATAATTTTTGTGCGGTGCAGAGCTCGCCGCTTGATATCTGCTGTATCCATAAAGTCATTATATACCCCCTGGGGGTATTATGTCAACCTACTTAGCACATATTCAAAGCTTGACTGATTATAAGTATTTACTAACGTGAACAGCCTATTTTAGCTGAGTAGCCTTAGAATACTTCAGCGTAGTAACCAAGAAAATAATGGCTGGCGGAATGATAAATATCATATACGCTAGTACTGTGATCAAGGATTTTTCGGCAGGCAGCATCCACAGCGGCATGCTACCAACTGCAGGGCTGGGGTCGTTGTCCTTTGCGATACCAAATAAACCATGCATGAATAGCATACCTACATTCAGCATCAGCATGATTGAACTTACAATTCGCCATAGCCGCAGCCTCGCTAACGGTGAATGAGCCGTCCCGAGAGTCAAGCAAAACGGTACCAAGAAAAGATTAACTATTACAGGTCCAAAAAACGGCTCGTCTTGCATGCGAGCAATAAACATCAAAAAAGCCCCGACGAAGAAAACAATCAGGGTAATTGTTGTACTGCGCGCTAGATGAAAAACAATATTATTACTACTATTAACAAACTCTCGATGCTGCTGAATAATACCTTTAGGAGCGTCGTTGGGGTTTGTAACCGCCTCCGCCTCAGGTTCTACTGCTAACTGTTGGTTTGCCATTTGCGGTGATTGACTAGGTAACGGCTGTGCTGTTGGTGTCACTTGCGGCGGTTGGTTGGGCATTGGCTGCATCGTTGGCATTGTTTGCGGAACTGGCGGCTGCAGATTGGCGTTTTGCTGGTTATTGTTCATATGGTTATTATACCGCTTTGGTGCTAGAATATCATTAGAAAACAGGAGGTATTTATGGAAATAATGATAGTAATTTTAGTCATCGTGGCTATTTATGTGCTGAGCGGCATTAAAGTGGTCAATCAATACCAGCGCGGCGTAGTATTGACGCTCGGTAAATTTACTGGCGTACGCGAGCCGGGTCTAAGGGTGGTGGTGCCGATTTTTCAGACGATGATGATGGTGGATGTGCGCTCAACGCCAATTGACGTGCCGAAGCAAGAGGTCATCACCAAAGATAACGTCACCGTCGGAGTGGATGCGGTAGTCTATTTCCGGGTGATTAACGCCCCAAAAGCGGTGCTGGAGACGACCAATTATATTTATGCCACCAGCCAGTTTGCCCAGGCCGCTCTGCGCGATGTCACTGGTAATGTCGATATGGATGACCTGCTCGCCAAGCGCGAGGAGATTTCGCAGCAAATTAAGGAGATTGTTGACGCCGAGACTGACAAATGGGGTATCGATGTTGAGAATGTCAAGATTCAGAATATTGAATTACCTGGCGACATGAAGCGCGCCATGGCCAAGCAAGCCGAAGCTGAGCGCGAACGTCGTGCCAACATCATCAACGCCGACGGCGAAAAAGCTGCCGCTGAAACACTGGCGCAGGCGGCGGAGATCCTGGCGAAAACCCAAGGGGCGATTAACCTGCGTACGCTAAATACACTGGAGCGTATCTCCACCGAACCATCACAAAAGACGATGATGCTCTTCCCAATTGAACTGATTGACGCGATTCGCGGGAATAAAAAGTAAGGAATAACCATGAGCGAACAAAACCGTACCGAAGAATTTAGTGTTAACGGCGATCAAGTTGTCGAGAAGGTCAAGCAACTTATCAAAGAAGGCAACGTCCGCCGCGTTATCATCAAGAACGAAAAAGGCGAAAATATCATGGAATTCCCAGTCACTGCTGGTGTGGTAGGCGCATTATTACTACCAACACTCGCAGCACTCGGCGCAGCAGTGGCATTGATGGCGCAATGCACGATCGCGGTAGAACGGCGGGATTAGCACCAATCTTTACAAATAAACTGCTGGATTCCTCAGTGCAACTCTTCAGTCCGAAAACCTTGTCAATCAACCAGCTGACTGTCCAGCCAATCAAAAACTACGCTATGCGCCAAACGTAGATTATTCAGCTGACAATGAGCGTCAGCACCGCTTTGCGAATCGAACTCATGCAGCGTCGTATCAAGTCCGCGCCGGATAAATTCGTCGTGGAGATATCGCGTTTGCCGCCGGAGTTCAGCACCTTCGCTCTCCCCCATGAGAAACAGCGACGGACAGGTGATAGCTTGGTGATCGACAACCTTTGCCTGTTCGAAAACTTCATTGATCGCCGAACGGAAGTCGCTCGTGCCGAACTGCCAAGCGTATTTTTTCAAATTGATATCGGCGACTTCATTGATGTTCCCTGCTAATTTTAAAGCAAGATTCATCAGCCAGCTGGGCGCTTTGAGCGCTGCGCCGAACTCACGACGGAACAGTTCTGCCACGTCAAAAATAGGCGTACTGGCAATCCACGCGCTAATCCTTATGTCTTTTGCCGCCGCTTGAGCAGTAAAATACCCGCCACCGCTAACACCGTATAGCGCAATGTGACGCGCGTCGGGATTTTCGGTTTGCAGCCAGTCGAGGCACGCAGCAATCGGTTCGCCGGCGTCAACAGTGAAAGTGAGACCTCTGGTGGGATTAGAGCCTTGACCGGGTAAATCAACCATCAGCACATTATAGTTCCGCCGCCACCCCGGCCAGCCAGCAAAATAAAACAAATCCTCCCGGTACGTATCACCGCCGCCGACCATGACCACGGTCGGACGCTTGCTGTCGCAGTGAAGATAGTAGCCGGGTAAATAGCCGGTTTGATACGGAACGCGCACGGATTTGATCGGTATATCTATCGCCTTAGCGGCACCAGCGAAAGCGTCTTCCATAGCGCCGACAAGCTTCGGATATTCCGGAGAAAACGGATCAGCGAACTGCAGTACTGCCCGATAGGCATAGGTTGCGCCAAAATAGCAGTCGACAGCCATTTGTTCACCGGTGGCTGCTTTTGCCGAGCGAACAAGATAATCAGCATGGTCCGTAAAACAGGATCGCCACTTACTCGGTTTTCCGTCGCGCCCGATCTTATGTGCCAGATAAAACAACTCACCATGCGACATCCCGAACAGCTCCGCCACACCGAGCATCCAGTTGAAAAAGAAATCGGTATCGTCATTATCAAAGAAGATTTTAGTCGATTGCCGTTTGAGGATTTTTTCGTTTTTTTGCATGATAATTCACTTCAGACATTATTATACATGATTTCCAGTCAAGCCACTAGGCTACTGTAACATCTCATTGACGCTTGGCACAATGTATGGTACAGGTAGAGCGGCGAGATTAAAATCATACACTTAATGAATATAGGCTAGTTTACTGCAATCTGAAACAGACGAGTATCCGCCGCAATTGCATTCTCCCGCGCTTTCAGGCATAATCATAACCAGTATGTACTATATCAATAGGATTGAGTTGGGGCGGACTTTGGCGGGGCGCGTAAGCGATTTGAAGGGCCAGGAAGCGGTCGTTATCGCGTTGAAAGAAGATGCGCTGACAGCTTGCATTGGTTTGGCAAGCGAGATTAACGCTTGGGTGTTTCCTTTGCTTAGCAAGCGAATCATTATCCCTGGCGATCCGAGGGTGGTCGGGCTAATTGATCCGGCGGGTATGTTCACATGGAACCCCGACCTGGAAAAACCGCAGCGCGACGGCATTGAGCTAGAATCCCGCTCGGTATTGGAAGACATGAAGCGCCAGGCCTTTTCTGAATTGAACCGCATTCTCGATCAGTACGGGACATTTTCTAAAGATGGCCTCAATGGTAGAGTATTGCTGCTGACTGGCGACATCGTCGAAGACCGGATAGAGATTGCGATGGCTTTGGAATACTTGAAGAGCGTGCGCTATAGGGCCTTATATGGGCTGGGTGGCAACGTCGATAGTACAGCAGCAGATTATTTTCACCTGCAAACTGATAAAGACGTCGCTCTGGATGTCATGACTCATATGTTTCCGGCAGAGCATTATTTTGAACAAAAGGATAGTTACACTCCGGAAGAGTGCCGCTTGTTAGTAACGAATATTTCGCAATATTGGACATAGAAAGGAATAATTATCATGAATCCAAATCCGTTTATATCAGCAGATCAAGAACCAGCGCCAGCTCAGTCGAATTCTCCGGCAGACAATGGTGCGTCCGCAGCTATGCCAGAAGCGCAATTTCAACCAGCAACCGAGCCGGCAGCACAATCCCAGCCTGCAACCACGCCGGCAGCACAACCCCAGACTGTCGCACAGCCAGCAGCACAATTTCAACCTGCCGCCGCGCCGATTAGCGACGACGAGCTGGCCGCAGCTAACCAAAATATCCAGACTGTTTTCGACGCCTTCTCGTCGCGGGTGGTCGGACAAGAGAACTTGCGGACGGCGTTGATGGTAAGCTTGATGACTGGCGGGCATATTCTACTGGAAAGCGTACCAGGACTTGCCAAGACGACAGCCGTGCAGACGCTAGCCGCCAGCGTGCAAGGTTCGTTCAAGCGCATTCAATGCACGCCAGACTTGCTACCAAGCGACATCATCGGTACGCAGATTTACGATTATAACAAGGGCGAGTTCCGCACCGAGCTAGGCCCAGTGTACGCTAATTTCGTACTACTGGACGAAATTAACCGCTCCAGCGCCAAAACCCAAAGTGCCATGCTGGAAGCGATGCAGGAAAAGCAGACCAGCATCGGCGGGCAGCGCTACGATCTACCGAAACCTTTCATTGTGCTAGCTACCCAGAACCCGATTGAACAGGAAGGAACTTACGAGCTGCCAGAGGCACAGCTAGACCGCTTTTTGTTAAAAGAAGTTTTATCCTACCCTGCTCCGGACGAGGAATTAGAGATTTTGAAACGCATAGAATCGGGCAAATTAAGCGAGGCGCCGAATAATAGCAACACACCAAATATCGAGCTAGCGGCAGTCGAGACGCTGCAAAACCTGGCGCAAAAAGTATACATTGACGACGCTATTAAGAATTATATCGTGAAAATTGTCTCGGCGACGCGCAATCCAGCCTCAATCATACCAAGCGAAACGGCGCGCTACGTCCAATACGGTGCCAGCCCGCGCGCCAGCATCGCTTTCCAACAAGTCGCCAAAGCCCTCGCGCTGATTAACGGCCGCAATTACGTTATTCCAGAGGATGTCAAGCAATTACGCCACAGCGTATTGCGCCACCGCATTATCCTCAATTTTGAAGCCATCGCTGACCAAGTTCATCCGGAAGTTATCATTGATTCGATATTTAACGCTGTTCCTGTGCCGTAATATGCCAAGTCTCTTCGCCAAAGTCAAAGCCAAGATGGATCTCTACGCCCATGAAAAGGTGCGGAGTTTGCTGGACGGTCAATACGGCTCGGTATTTAAGGGGCGCAGTCTCGATTTTGACGATTTGCGCGAATACATTCCTGGCGACGATATAAAAGATATCGACTGGAAAGCGACTGCTCGCAGTAGCGGTATTCGAATCCGGCGCTACCAAGCAATCCGCAAACACAACATCTTGCTAGTCGTCGACACTGGCCGCCACATGGCAGCAACCGGCAAAAACGGCAGCAGTAAGCGCGACATCAGCATCATGGCCGCCGGGGTCTTGGGTTATATCGTATTACGGCACGGTGATTTGATCGGACTGGTGTCTGGCGACGCCAAGAATAACGCCTATATTCCTTTCAAAGGCGACGACCGGCATATCGAGCAGCTACTGCGGCACATTGAAAAGAACACTCAGCTAGCAGCAGCGCCGAGCAATATCGTGAATCAGCTTGAATATATTGCACGCAACTTACGGCGTAAGATGATGCTGGTGGTGGTCGCCAACGACGATGAGCTGACCGGCGAGCACCAGCATATTATCCGGCGGCTGCGCGCCCAGCACGAGATATTATGGATAACTGTCAATGACTCTTCAGGACTTGACGAAAACCGCAGTTTTTATGATATCGACGATTTGTCCGAGCTGCCTTATTTTATTCGCAAACAAACGAAACTGCAGGCTGATTTCAACCGCGAGCAGCAATCGTACTACCGCGAATATTCCACGACACTGGAGCGCTTAGGTATCGTCAGCGAGCGAATCTCCGGAGAAGAGGACGTCGTCGGCAGTTTCTTTTCACTGTTAGAAAGGCAAAAGCATGCGCGCTGGCACTGAGCTTCGCGAATGGGTAGATTATGACCCGCTGTGGCTGGTTATCGGCTGCTTGCTTTTAAGCGCGATTATTTTATGGTACGGATTTGTGTTTTACTCTACTCGCCGCCGCTCTCACCGCAGCCTGGCTACGCTCAAACCAAAACCGTACAGGCCGCCAGATTTGACTGATTTGAAACAGAAATACCAACGGCTAATCGACGAAATTGAACAAAATCACACCGCCGGAAAGCTATCCTCGCGTAAAGCCCACCAGAAATTAAGCCATATTCTTCGCATGTTCGTCGTTGAGATAAACGGCCACCGCGTTGACACGTTGACGCTGCGAGACTTAGAAAAGACTCGTTACAAGACATTGGCGGCCGCCATCAAAAAATTCTATATTCCTGAATTTACCGCGGTCGAACAAGGCAGCGTTGCCGAGGCAGCGGCGCTCGCCAGAAAGACGGTAGCGGCATGGAATTAGTTTTCTGGCAATTGTCGCTGGCGTTAATTATAGTTATCGCCCTGCTGTGGTTTGCCGCGCCGATTATACTCCGCCGATACAGCCGATTGAAACGCCATGACGCGCCTAGAAAAAAACTCCCTATCGCTAATACATCGCGGCTGCGCGCTTTCCCGCTCTATATTCAGCAGGTCAAACGGTATAAAAAACTATTAGCGGCTGTGCTGGGACTGCACGCACTCCTGCTAGTTATGATGATTATTCTCACTGGCCGCCCGTCGTCGGTAGCCGTCGTTTCTCCCGAGGTGAAAAATCGCGACATTGTGCTGTGCCTTGACGTATCGCGGTCGATGTATGAATATGACGTAGAGATTATTAAAACTTACCGCACATTGGCGCGAAAATTTGACGGCGAACGGCTCGGTTTAGTACTGTTTGACCGCTCGCCGGCAGTGATATTTCCCTTGACAGACGACGCCAGCCTCATCGATAGTAAATTAGCGCTGATCGAAAAGGCATTGACGCCGCCTGGAACGCTGGAATATTTCGATATTTTATCTGGTACGGTAGTTTCGAACGGGCAAGGCTCGTCACTAATCGGCGACGGGCTAGCGAGTTGTATCGGCCGCTTCGACAAGTTAGACAGCAAACGCTCCCGGAGCATCATTCTAGGAACCGACAACCAGCTGGCTGGCACGCCGATACTTTCCCTACCCGAAGCAGCAGAACTCGCCAAGCAAAAGGATATCCGCGTATACGGCATTTACCCGAATAGTAATAAAAATCGCGAGGCCGAAGCGGCAGAATTGAAGCGAACCATGCTGGCGACAAACGGCGATTACTACGCACTGCGCGACAAAAACACAATTCCAAACATTGTCCAAAAAATCGCCGCCCAAGACGCCTCCCGCTTCAAAGGCACGCCGCGCGTTACTCGCACCGATCAGCCGCAATTATTACTATACGGCATGCTTATTATCATAATTTCCCTCATTATTATCGATTGGAGGCTTCGCATATGATAATGCAACCGATTTTGCCGTGGTATCTGCTGCTGATAATTCTGGTAGTTGCTGCAATTTTTACCAGCTGGAGAATTTTCTCCAAACCAATATCTAACCGGCGAGCGTGGCTGCGGCGGTTCTGTATTGTCTTGCTCATCATTGCCGCTTGTTTTCGCCCAGCTGTTCCTGGAGAAGTGAAAGAATGGGGCGCGCCGCTAGTCGATGTTTATGTTGTAATAGATACAACGATGAGTTCTGCTGCCGAGGATTATGACAACGGTCAGCCGCGAATCAACGGCATGCGCCGCGACGCCAAAGAAATTGCCAAAAAGCTGGTTGGTGCGCGATTTAGCCTAATAACTTTCAACAATAAAGCTTTCGTTGATTCGCCGTTATCGACAGATGTCAGAATGTTTGAATCGGCAGTTGACACGGTAAATGTCATTAGCGAAAGCTATGCCATGGGCAGCTCAATTGATACACCGATTGACACCATCGCCTCGGAAATTACTCGCACCAAGCATAAAAATCCCGAGCGCACCTCGCTGCTATTTTACCTGGGCGACGGCGAACAAACCAGCGACGCCTCGCCAAAGTCATTCGCCAGCTTAAAGCCTCTGCTGGGCGGCGGCGCGATCATGGGATATGGCACTGCCAACGGCGGAAAAATGAAAACGCCAAGCTACAGCGGCGGCTTTGACGGTTTTTACTTGCGCGGGCCAGATTTGAAATATGCCGTATCGAAAATCGACGAGACAAATCTTAAAAACATTGCCAGTCAAACAGGTTTACCGTACACGCACCGGCAAACCCCAGATTCTATTGACACTGTCGTCAAGAACGGTTCAGTCGACAAAGCTGTCAATAGTAGTCGCTCGTTCGACGGCTACAATGATGTATATTGGATAGCGATATTTACGGCTGCTGTTTTGCTGGCCTTTGAAATCAGAAATATCTATTTGCCTCTATGCAAACTTCAGAATATAATGCCGTCGGAGGGAGAAAATCGTGAGTAAGAATCGTCCATTTGACCTGAAAAAACTAGATTTTGAAAAAATCCGCCGAGAAAAACGCCAGAAACTGCTCCGCTATTCGTTCCCTGCTTGCGCGGTGATTCTGCTGGTTGCTATTAAATTGACGAGTTTTCCTCTGCTGTCGCTAGCAGCGCACGCCGCCTATAAAGACGGCGACAACAGCCAGGCTTCCTTCCGCTTATCGCCAATTTATGCCATGAATTTATTTGAATCTTATAAAGTATTTTTTAACGACGGGAACGCTTTATTTAAGCAAGCCCGCTACGACTTGGCAGAAAAACAATTCCGCCAAGCCCTGCAAAAAGCGCCGAAAACTCGCGAATGCCCTGTCCGCATCAACTTGGCGCTGTCAATTGAGGCGCAAGCAGACGCCCTCGCCAGCGAAAAACGCTACGACCAGGCAATCATCCGCTACGACGAAGCAAACGCCGTACTGCACGACGGCGAGGATAGTTGCAGCGTGCAATTTGCCAGCCAAACAGTCGACGCGAACAATGACGACGGCAAAACGGCAATCGTTATTGAACAGCGAATCCGGCAAAAATTGGCACAGATAAAACAGCTCAGAAACGGCGACCAGGGCATTTCAGTCACCAACCCTGGTGATAAAGAAAAAGTTGACACGGGCAGCACCGACAGCAAGCTCAAAGAATTGGACAAGCGATTCATCGACGCCTACAACGAACAGCGCAAATCCCAGGAAAGAAACCAGCACCTAGAAGATTACAAAGACGCCACGCCAGATCATACGAAGAGAAATTGGTGAGAAGATTATTGAAATGGGCGGTTTTGTTTGCTATACTTACTATGTAATCGAAAGATTGGCTGTTGCATCGCACATCGTAGGCAAGTTCGCAAAATTATGACGCTTTGCCGGCGAGATACGCAGCAAACATTATGCGGGTTTAGCTCAGTTGTTAGAGCGCTTCCTTGCCATGGAAGAGGCCAGGAGTTAGAGTCTCCTAACCCGCACCAAAATGGAACTTTCTGAGATTTTGTCGCCCGAATGGGTGACTGTTTTCGTTTTAGTTCCGAATTGATATGTAGTAGGCAAGGGTAGATAACTGCTAATCTAGTGGTGGTAAGTTTTTATCTATTCTTTGAGCATTTGAGTGCGCTAAAGCTTTACCGACAGACGTTATTTGAATCGAATATTCGCTTAATGTATTCCACCATTCTCGAAGCTTTTTAAGGTTGGAATATTTTTCAATTTCACTTATAAAATCTTGCTTGTCCATACACTGACCATCATATAAATCGTATATTTCCTCCAATACTGTAATTTCACTATCATGGAGCGGCCTATTGCGTACAATGCCTTTGTAATCAGTGACAGCTATGTCTCGCTGGTCTATTTGATGCTTATTAGACACCTCTATCTTTACATAATTCATATCAAACGAATTTTTGACCAACAATCCGGCCAATTGCGGTTCCTCTACTAATAGTTTACCCACCTCCTTGTAATTGTCTGAATCCACTTTTATGCCTTTTTTCACATAACCATCAAAACTTTCATACCAATAGTCCTCTAATAATTTCATGCCACCGAAATTAGAAATTCTGACGGTATCCAAAATATCTAGATGATCAAGCCACTCAGTACCAGTTGGCAATTCAGCATAGAATAGTTTCCCAAAAAGGCTATCCAGCGCCTTGAAGCCAACTTGCATATTTCCAGCGGCTGAAGTAAAGTACGCTAAAGCGTGATAAACAGTAAGTGCCAATAATGCCTCATCTGATATTTGATCAACGACCTCAATCGCCCTCGAAACACCAGCTCTAATGTTACGGTTCATTCCTTCCTTAAAGCGATACACCATTAGTTCAGACAATAGATTATAATCTGATTCACGCTCAGTTGAAGCGGCGTGCTTTTGTGCTTCTATTAACAGTAATTGAGAAGATGGATCTGCAAATGCGTGCAACAAATCTTCTGTAAGCACTCTATTTATTAATTTATCGTTAAATTGTCCGCTTCGCTGTACGGCAATCTTATTTGCTTCTTCGCTAAAATCTTTTAACGCAATCAGCAGCTTTTCATCTACAATCTCGCGCACTCGTTTTTCATCAACTCCCGTAAAAGTCGCTGTGCCTATTTGGATTTGATGCGAATTATTGCCCGCTTTTGCCGTTTGCTTATTTGTCATCACTAACTCTACCTGTTTGGATTTGAAGCGAATTATTGCCCGCTTTTTGTTTCTGCTTAAATGATTCTTTATGAATAGCTATATTATAACCAATACTACCACCAAAGAATATTCCTAAAATAAAAGTTACTATCGATGTGCCAATTCCATCAAAAATCCATTCCATGTTTTCATTATATCAAACTACGTGACGCCTAGTTGTATCTATACTTCTCAATGCATTACACCGTTCTACAGGCAAAGACTCGAACACTTAGTTCAACAAAAATGCTCCACAATCTTATTGTCGGCGATGCCAAATCCAGTTAGCGTGTAAGTGCTCGACATGATGGATTGCCTGTGCGGCGGCGATTGCATCCAGGCGTTGAATGCTACGCGGCTGGTGTGCAGGTCTGGCGGCGAAGTTTGCACCAAATTCTCGGCCGGCGCATTACAGACAGACCTCGCTTTAAGCAGTCCGTGCGGAATAGTTGTGCCCGGTTTATAATGGCTAAAATAATTATTCTCTTTCATATCATTCGCCATCCACTGCGCCGTTCGATTAAGCGGCTCGTACATTTTAAACGGCTTCAGATTTTCTTTACTACGAGCATAATTAATCAGCTCAAGAATCTCCAAAGCATCTGGCGGGCCTATGTCATACTTTTTATCTTGGTCTGCCGGTTGCGGCTGCGGATTTGGAGTTGGATTTGGCTGCGGATTCGGCGCAGGCTGCTGCGAATTACCGGGCTGCTGAGACTGTGGAGCTGGCCGCTGGTTGTTTTTCGGCGGCGCGGCTGGACTCGCCGGTGGTTGCGGGGCTGGATTATGCTTCGGACGTACGGGATCAATTCTCTGCTCTTTTTGGTTTGGCTGCGGTTTTTCAGACTTCTTCTCTTGCTGATTCGACGTAGTTTGTTTAGAATTAGAGCTTGTGCTAAACTTACTGCCGTTAGAGTTATTGCTAGAATCGGAATTATCAGAGCCAGAATTAGAATTGGTAGTTGTCTTTTGCTGCTGATTAGTACTACCCGCGTCTTTCGACGCAGCACGCACAGCAATATATAAGCCTATTCCTACCCCCGCTAGTATTAAAATAACTAGGATAATTACAAGTTTTTGTTTTTTCATACTTTGATTGTAGCAAGGAAACCGGTTATGTCAATCCGGAGGTGGCGGCCTGCGAAAATAGCCAAAGCATAGTGTATAATATAGTCAGCGCGGGTATCGTATAACGGCTATTATGTATGCTTCCCAAGCATGAGACGAGGGTTCGACTCCCTCTACCCGCACCAATTCAAATTATTGTCATAGACCTTCAAAATAACGCTGTCACGCATTATAATTAGAATATGAAGAAAGCTGTCATGAAGAGGCTGCTTCCGCTGTATGTTGGCAAGTTCTTCTTAAGCTTTGTACTTTGGTATTCAATTGAGAAATTATTCATAAGAAGTATCGGCATTGACAATTTTGGAATTAGTTTGATCGCGATTGTTCTGCTGATATCGTCTATTCTGACCGAAATTCCATCAGGAATTATCGCGGATCGCTGGAGCCGCAAGGGTTCAATGGTGCTGGCTGGGCTGTTCTTAGGAATTAGCAGCTTGATGGCCGGCGCTAGCGATAATATCTTTATGTACGCCGCCGCTGTGACGATTTGGGGTCTTCATGATGCTTTTTCGAGCGGAACTGGCGCAGCTATGATTTACGATACGCTGCTCGAGGAGCAAGGGCACGCCAGGAATTTTAATCGAGCACTAGGACTATACGAAACTTTAGGCGGGATAGCGTTAATTATCAGTAACTTTTTAGGCGGCTGGATCGGCGAACATTCGCTGCTGCTGGCGTTTAACTTAACAATTGTTCCAATTGCGATGTCTATGGTTTGCTATCTAATTTATAAGGATGCAAAAATTAGCCGCGAGGTGGCTGATGAAAAACTTATCAAACATACTAAAAATACATTCAAATGCGTTTTCAAAAGTAAAAGCCTACTTTGGCTAATGACTGCGATTATGATAGTCTTTTGTATCCAAAAGATGAATCGCGAAGCTTATCAGCTGTGGTATATTGCGCTGTCGGCTCCGGCGATAGTATTTGGCATAGCTGGATCGTTCATAGAAGGCTTGGGCGGACTGGGCGGCTCGTTGGTTAAGTACCTCAGTTCAAAGCGAATAAATATAGTTCTGTCGATTTTACTAGGCTTGGCGTCGCTCGCGCTTTCGGTAGGCAGTAATTTATGGATAACTATCGCCGCGCAGGTTTTAATAGCGGTGGTCTCGGGGGCGCTGTTATTTCATTTTACCGCACAGATACAACACCAGTTGCCGTCGCGATACCGCACAGGTTCTGGTTCGGTGATAAATGCCGTGGGACGAATTGTCCTCATACCGCTAACGTTTGTATTTGGAGTTTTGTCAAACCAAAGCGTTTTCATCGCTGGTTGGATACTGGTGGTTTTATCAGGACTAGCTGTTTTCGTGCAGCTAAAGCTTGATGAGCAAGCTTCACCGCAGTAGCATACTTCCCATCCCCGCTCATCTGTGCTACAATTAACAACCAAAGGAAGGTCTGCGTTAACATCAGACCATATTTTTATGAAGGACGCTAGCAAGATTCGAAATATTGCCATTATTGCCCACGTCGATCACGGCAAGACGACCATGGTTGACGGGCTGCTCAAACAGTCGCGCACATTTCGCGACAACCAGGCTGAGATGAGCCAGGAACTGATCATGGATTCGGGCGATCAGGAGCACGAGCGCGGTATCACCATCACCGCCAAACAAACCTCGATTTTTTACGGTGATTATAAAATTAACATCATCGACACACCGGGACACGCTGACTTTTCGGGCGAGGTCGAGCGGACACTGCAGATGGCGGACGGCGTGCTGCTCATCGTCGATGCGCAAGAAGGACCGATGCCGCAGACCAAGTTTGTGCTGAGTAAGGCGCTGGAGCTGGGATTGAAGCCAGTAGTGGTGATCAATAAAATTGATAAGCCAGCCAGACGAATCGCCGAAGTCGAAGATGAGCTAAGTGATCTATTTTTGGAGCTAGCGACTGATGATGCTCACCTGCAATATCCGATTTATTACGCCGTTGGACGCGATGGCAAGGCGTGGCGGGAGATCCCTACTGACCCGAGTGAAGACGCCGATCTCACACCGATTTTTGAGGCGATTATTACCGATATCCCGGCGCCGAGTGTCACGGCTGACGGCGGGTTTCAGATGCTGGTGACCAGTTTGCAGTACGACACCTTTCAAGGCAAATATGCCATTGGGCGGATTGCACGCGGGTCGGTCAAGCGCGGTCTGGCAGTTAGTTTGATGAAGCACGGCGAAGTGTCGGGCTCAGCGCGAATTGAGAAAGTTTTTGGTTACCGCGGACTGAACCGCGAGGAGCTTGACGAGGCGTTTGCTGGCGACATCGTGGCGTTGGTCGGCGTCAGCGAGGCGCACATTGGCGATACGATTGCTGATAAAGAACAGCCTGAAGCCTTGCCGGCGATTGCCATTGAAGCACCGACGCTGAGCATGTACCTCGGTCCAAACACCAGCCCGATGAAAGGGCGCGAGGGCGAATTTACCACCTCACGGCAAATTGGTGACCGGCTGCGGCGGGAACTAGAAACCAACGTGGCGCTGCGCGTCGAGGAAAACGGCATCGGCTTTACGGTATCTGGCCGCGGCGAGCTGCACCTGAGCGTCTTGATCGAGACCATGCGGCGCGAAGGTTTTGAGTTCGAAGTTGGCCGCCCGCAAGTGGTCACCATCACCGAGGACGGCGTTGAAAAAGAGCCAATTGAGGAACTACAAATCGAAATTAGCAGCGAATTCATCGGCGCGATCAGTCAAGAATTAGGTGCGCGCCACGCTGAAATGAAGTCGCAAGAAACCACCGCCAGCGGCGCTACCCGTATGACCTATGCACTGCCGACCAGGGCGTTGATCGGCCTGCGCAACGTGCTATTGACCGCCACCAAAGGCACGGTGATTATGAATTCCCTGCCACATGGCTATCAACCGTTGGGCGGCAAATTGCCAAAGACCCGCGGCGGCGTGCTCATCGCCTTTGAGGCTGGCACGACAACGCCGTATGCCCTGCAAGCGGCCGAGGCGCGCGGCGAACTCTTGGTTGGGCCGGGCACGGAAGTCTATGCCGGGATGATCGTCGGCATTTACAACCGCCAAGAAGACATCGAAATCAACGTCTGCAAGGCTAAGCATCTGACCAACATGCGTTCCAAATCGTCCGACGGCACAGTGCAATTGACGCCATTTACACAGTTCAGCCTGGAGCAATGCATCGACTTCATCGAGGACGACGAGCTGTTGGAGGTGACACCAAAGTCCTTGCGCCTGCGTAAACGCTACCTCGATGCCAATGAGCGAAAGCGCGCTAATAAAAAATAAGTTTTTAATAAGAATAAGAGGGTTACTATGACAAAAAAATGGCGCGACGTTAACGGATTTTATCAAATCTATCCGCGATCGTTTAAGGATTCTAATGGCGATGGCGTCGGCGACTTGCGCGGCGTGATCGATAAGCTTGATTATATTAAGGGCGGCGACAATTCGCTTGGCATCGATGCAATTTGGTTTTCGCCGTTTTATCCGTCGCCGCAAGCTGATATGGGCTACGATGTGGCGGACTATTGTGATATTGATCCGATTTTCGGTTCGCTTGATGATTTCAAAGAGTTGGTCGAGAAAGCACACGCTCGCGATATTAAGGTAATGGTTGACTTCGTACCCAACCATACCAGCAACCAGCATCCGTGGTTTTTAGAATCGCAAAACTCCAAGGACAACGATAAGAACGATTTTTATGTTTGGCGCGACGCAAAACCTGACGGCTCAGAGCCGAACAATTGGCTGAGTATTTTTGGCGGGTCGGCGTGGCAGTGGCACGAAGGGCGCCAGCAATATTACTTACACACATTCCTGAAAGAACAGCCAGATCTCAACTGGGATAACCCTGAGGTGCGCCGCGAAATGCAAAACGTACTGCGTTTTTGGCTAGATCTCGGTGTTGATGGCTTTCGAGCGGACGCGGTACGTTGGATCAGCAAAGACCCAGAGCTGCGCGACGACCCAGTCGCCGAGCATTATCACGATAAGAAACCGCCGACACAATTCGATGATTTGCAGCATAAGTACAGCCGCTTCTGGGATAACCTTTTCCCGTATTTGCGGGAACTAACAGATATAGTCGCCTCATATCCGAATCGAATCATGGTTTTTGAAGATTATCCGGATGAAAACTATAGCACTAGCGAACAATACTTGGGTTTTTATGGTGTCAATCCAAAAGTATCAATGCCATTCAATTTTGAAGGATTACACGCCAAATTTAATGCCGAATCGATGAGCACAATAGTCAATGAATTCCAAGGCATGATCAACCCCGACGTGCACACACCCGTCTATTGCTTTAGTAATCATGACCAATCGCGCATCGTTACGCGCTTTGGCGGCGAAAAGCAAGCTCGCTTAATTGCGTTGATGCAACTGACACTACCAGGGCTGCCAGTAATATATTACGGTGACGAGATTGGCATGAATAATGGACCAATTCGCTTTGAAGAGATCCAGGATAAGTCGGTCTTTAGCCACGGCAATGACGAATCTGTCGGGCGCGACCCAGAACGCACGCCGATGCAATGGACGGCTGGCCAAAATGCTGGATTCAGTACCGCTAAACCATGGCTGCCAGTAAATCCTGCTTGCCAGAACGTCAATGTAGAATCAGAGCAGAACGAACCAGACTCATTTTTGGCGCTATACCGCCGCTTATTGACCTTGCGTAGCCGCTACGAAATCTTGCGTACTGGCGAATACGAACCACTCAGTGATACAGATAATGACATATTTGCTTACGCGCGATGGATTGGCCGAGAGCAGCATGTCTTTGTCGCATTAAATTTCGGCAACACCAAACACCGTGTTACGCTACCACATACCGGCAGTATCTTATGCGCCACAAACCCAACTGACTACCCCGAGGTTGCCGATGACGGCTCGGTAGAACTACGCCCGTACGAAGGCGTATTAATCGGATGCAGCGAGCACCGGCTATCAATTGAATAAAAAAACTGGCCGCTCTAGAAAAGGAGCGGCCTATTCGTATAGAGAAACTTTTGGTATTTTAATTAACCAGAGTCTCTTTCACGCGCCTAGAAACAAAGAAGTATAAACAAAGCAATCCCATAGAAATCCCACTAGCAATGATAGTGCTAACCATACTAATAATTGAGTCAGTGTTCGGAGGTCTTTTGACCACGCTATCAACTACCGCAGAACTTGCTGAATAGAAGAACGAGGCTACCAGCGCCGCAACCGCCAGCCACTTGCCAAGCTTCTTTTGCAGATTAATAAGCACCACCGCGACAGTAGTCAGTACAGCAATGATTGGCATGAATATCACCGAAACGACAGCCGATGGATCGCCTAGGTTTAACAACGAGGTAAAAAACAAACCAACCGAACAAACGCCATCAATCGCTAGACACACCATGAAAAATGCGAGCCAGCCCTTGACACCTTTGAGCGACTGCGCCATAACAACATACTGGACTGGCGCCGCTTGCGGCTGCGCGAAATACTGCTGGTTGACCGGCTGCTGTTCATAAGGAATATTCTGCTCAGCTGGCGCTGGCCCGTACTGCGGATCGGCAGCGCCTGGCTGCTGAATGCTCGGTTGCGGTTGTTGTGATGATTGTCGTGCCATTTGTATTATTCTCCTTTACTTTTATTATAATCATATGGATACTGGACATTATTTTGCGGATATTGCTGCGATACAGGCGGATAAGGCGTTTGGCCTTGCTGCTGGGGATACTGCTCTGGCTGCTGCGACGGATATTGATCTGGTTGTTGTGAGTATTGAGCTGGTTGTTGCTGCAGCGAATATTGGTACTGCGGTGGCTGATTAGAATATTGCGGCGAAACTACATATTGGCCGTTTAGAGAAGTATTCGCATAATACGCTGGCTTTTCATTCTGGTATTTAAAAACGTTAACACACCAAGCAATTCCCAATATCATCACGCCGAAAGGTATAGGCAAAAAGAACACCGCATCACCAAAGCCTACCACAGAATAGAAGTTTAAATAAATCCAAAAAACAACAAAAGATATGACCGATATAGAAAGCGTACAGGCAGCTGCAATTTTGGCTACTAGTTTGTTTTTACTCGCCAAGTAAGCTATCCACAAAATTATAGACGATATCACCGACAGTGCCAGAACAATCGGCATGACTATTTTCACTACTTGAATCAAATAATAGTTTGCTTCGCTCGAAAAGTCTTTCATCGAACCATTCATGCTGAATAAACCAATCGGAAGGCCTATCGTCAAGAATAAACTGATCGCGTAAACAATCGACAATCCGATGACGTTGCTTTTTCTTGAATAGTTGACATAAACGTATTGATATTGAGTCTGGTTCTGGTAAGCTTGTGGCGAGATGACTGCTGTCGGCTGATTCTGCTGCTCGGGCTGTGCTTGCGCCTGTTCAATTTGCGGCATTGGCTGCTGGACTTGCTCTACCTGCGGCGGTTGAATTTGTCCGCCTGAGACTGGTTGAGTAACACTTTGCGGCGACTGAATCTGCTCGCCTTGGCTTGCCTGAGCGCCATCTTGCTGCTGATTAGATCTGCGCTGCTCGGATTTCTTTGCGCTCTTGCTGCTCATACGTTTAATGTACCATACTATTGCGACAAAGGCGATATTTTCATTCGCTTTTCAGTAAAATTCCTAACGTGCTAGAATAAACCTATGTTCACAGAGCGCGCTAAAAATCCGTTGTCACTTTGTCTATTGCTGTATTTTACATGTTTCGCTGTGCGAATGTGGGAATTTTTAGCTTTGCGTACCGATCAATCAGCACTCAGTGAGAATATAGTGCATAAAATTTTCGGCATAGTGATAATTTTCGTTTGCCTGAAATATTTGCACGCTCATTGGCGCGACATTGGCTTTGCACGCAAAAATTGGCTGAAAAATATCGGCCTGGGGCTTGCCTTGGGGCTTTGCTTTTATACGGTTACGCTGCTGATCGAATTCGGATTTCTGTATTTTTCCGGCGCTAAACCTAACATTTTAATGAAGGCTGGCGGTTTTTCGCTCGCTAACACCGAACAATTCGTCGGCGTGGGAATTGGGTCAATTATTATATTTAATATATTCAATGTCTGGATGGAAGAAGGCCTGTTTCGCGGGTTGTTCGAGAAATTACTGCGCCAAAAATATAAATTTGCGGCAACGATTTTCATAAGCGCCCTGCTGTTCGGACTTTGGCATGTAGCAATGCCGATTCGATCGTTCCTTGACGGCGAGTTTTCGCTGGTTCAGACGGCAATTTTTAGCGTTGGCTATATTTTGTTCGCTTTCATGTTTGGATTAAAAATGAGCTGGCTATATAAAATGACAGGAAGTTTGTGGCTTGGCGCAGCAGATCACTTTTTCAATAATGCGATAATTAATATTGTGCATGTCGTCTCAAACCAAGGAAATGATAGCTTGCAAATTGCGCGAATATTCTTAGCGCAAACTTTGTCGTTTGTTTTTGTGTGGATTTTATGGCGAAGATTCAATAAAAAGTCTATCAGCAGTTAGAAGATTCTTCCCTGACTTCTTCCGGCAAGAATCCTTTTTTGTGCTGGAAGCCAGCTTGCCATTTGTAATCTTTGTTATAACCTAGATCTTTCATCAGCTTGGTCGGAGCGTTACGAAGATGCAGCGGCACCGGCGAGTTCGGGTACTTGTGCGCCAGAGAAAAAGCCTCATTCATCAAATCAGTAATTTCGCGCGATTTCTGGCTGCGCGCCAGAGCGATGGCGCAGTGGAATAAATTATATTTGGCTTCAGGTAGCCCAACGCGCTCCACTGCTTCAAAGGCAGCAACCGCCAAGCTCAGCGCGCCGTTACCCGCCAACCCAATGTCTTCTGACGCAAAGACCACCATCCGCCGAGCAATGAACTTCGGGTCTTCGCCGGCGTCGATCATGCGCGCTAAATAATACGCCGCAGCCACCGCATCGCTGCCGCGCAGTGACTTGATGAACGCTGAGATGACGTCATAATGCGCGTCGCCCTTTTTGTCATAGCCCGGCAAACGCCGCTGAGCCGCTGCCTTAACCACCTCTGGCGTGACTTTACCGCCAAAACTCAGTGCCAATTCCAAATTACCCAGTGCCACCCGCGCGTCGCCATCCGCCAATTCCGCCAAATAGTCCAAAGCTTTGGGCGACACCCGCTTGGTTTGTTTCAAAACCTTGAGCGCTCGTTTCAACACTAGTACAATTTCATCTTTGGTGAGTTGCTGCAGCACCAGCACCCGCGTCCGGCTGAGCAGCGGTGTGATCACCTCAAAGCTCGGATTCTCGGTGGTCGCCCCAATCAAAGTAATCAGCCCGCTCTCAACATGCGGCAAAAACGCATCTTGTTGCGTCTTGTTGAAGCGATGGATTTCATCGACAAACAAAATCGTCCGTAGGCCCAAATTCCAATTCTGCCGAGCGTGCTCAATCACCTTTTCAACATCTTTTTTGCCGCTGGTCACCGCTGACAGCTCAACAAACTCCGCATTGACTTCGCGGGCGATAATCCGCGCCAACGTCGTTTTGCCCGTGCCCGGCGGCCCCCACAAAATCAAACTAACCGGCTCACCACGCTTAACAATTTGGCAGAGCAGCTCGCCCTCGCCCAGCAAATGGCTCTGTCCAATCACCTCATCCAGCGTTTGCGGCCGCATCTGTTCGGCCAGTGGAATTCGTCCCATAGTTATATTATACGCCAATTAAGAACGCAGGCGACTAGGACGGCTTTAATTACCGCAACTAGCGTAACACGATCACCACCATTGATAACTTGGTTGGATTACTACCGCAACTAGCAACACGCGGCTAATGCAAATTATCAACGCTGCCGGTAGCGCACCGCTCTTTAGCGAGACATTTTGCCAGCCCGTCCGCGGCCCGTTCCAATCATCCGCGCGATATGAGAAAATCTTAGGCGTGAGATTTACAAATCATACGCGGAAGATTTCAAAATCTTACATGTAGAATTCGAGAATTGTACGCGCGAGATTAGTCGGCCGCACGTTCTTCCTGCTTTTTATATATCGCTCCGATTTATTCAGCAAAGGCAAAGTTTCGTATATCAAGAGACACGGCAATACATTATGTTATCTGGATTACTGTTCAAAATCCGCCTAGGAATACGCTTTCTATGCATAGTGCCGTCACCTGGCAGTCCTTTATAGACTTCATTGCTTAGTACGGCCGCCAAAACGCGCGCTGCTAGTTTTCTCTGCGCGTTAAGTTTTTTACGTAATCTTGATGAGAGATCTGGTTGTTCATCTGCTGCAAAATAGTAAACGTAAGTCTTTATATCTTCAATTGGACATCCTTCCGTAGGTATATCCTGATAGGCGAAAGCACTGACTTTATCAGATTGAACAAGCGGTCTAGAGTCGGGGCCATAAACACCATACATATAAGCATTATGTAATTGGTGATGAAGCCCCCTTTTTGCTACGGCAACATTAACTATATTACTATTTGGATAACGATACGATACACCTATAGGTTCGGTAATCGTGCTAGAGCCCACTTTTTCTATATCAAATAAACCGACATATATTTCAGGAGACCTCAGTCTAATCATATAAAATTATTTATAACACACTATGAACAATAGAGCAATAGATGGTAGACGGTTTTTTGGAAGGACTTTACGGCTCCTCCGCCGTCAGCACTCTTCCCGACCGATAAGTCCTTAATGCTCGCAAAGTCATGCGCGCCACCGGTCCAGCAACCAATATCTGCCACCAAAAAGCCATGCAGAAATTAACTGGCCAAGCAGCAGTGAAGCGCGCCAGCAGCTCGGATAGAGGCGTGCCCGCCAGTACAAGTCCAATCAAACTCATCGCCAGCGACATGCCGGTCACCATGCAAACTGTTTGCGCCAGGGCGCGAGCTTTCGGACTGTCTTTCGCCTGGACGAAACGCTTCATAGCTTTGTGCGCCAAATTCGACACCACCAAACCTTCAACCAGCATAACAATCGCAAAAATCACTGGCTGCAGCAGCAGTGCTCTTCCTAGCGATTGCATCGACACGCCAGCGTGCAAAAACGTATTCAGCAAATTCATAAAAATTGACATAGTAAACGCCATGACGACGCCATAAAATATTCCTTCTCGCTTAGTGCGGGGCATATTCCTCCTTTGATTAATGATTTTTGGGCAACAAAAAAGTTGCGCGTTATCGGTGCAACTAGGGTGTTTTATATTTACAACATTACGCTCTTACCTGGGGCAAAAGCAACGTATTGACCTCTGGAGAGTATAGCAGAGGGGCTGAATTGTGTCAAAATTTGCGCAGTTCGTCAACTACTTTAATTGCTGGCTCGAATATAGCAGCATCAATCAGTTTTCCCCCTTCAATATAGTCGGTCAGTTTTGGTAACATATGCAAACTTGCCCAATTGATAATCTGATTTGACGTTGGTCTTCGCTTGGCAAGCAATCTCTCAAACGATAAACGCATATCATCAATAGTCGGACAAGGATTTCCAGTAAGTTGTGGATTTAAATACCCACCGATTGTGCGGCTAGCGATACAATAAGCTAAAAGCTCGTTATACACCGAGCGCCACGTATAACCAGCAGGTGCTATAAGCTTCTTCGGAAGGATAAGCGTCTCATATGATAATCTACCCGCTTCTTGAAATAATTTTGATTGCTGAATTAGTCCATGCGCATACTCGTGAAGTATGACGATTCTGACAGCCTCTTTTTTCTGGTCATTAAATGAATAATGTGGTCGTAGGAGTATAAAGTTGCTACTACTGATTTTATGTCCAGCAGGGCCACTTACTTCTGGGCGTGGCGGTAACAGAAATACAGTACTATCCTGTACAGCTTGCCTATCCAACCCCAGAAAAACAGCTATTTTTTGCAACTGTGGATACAGATCATCATATGAAAAATCATTTATAGCATTACACCACATACCAAGGTTTTCATGACAATCTTGCCAAATACTATCAAATCTATCCATAAGAGGAGCAGAAATATGAGCAATGAAACGGAGGTTTTTGTTATCAAATTTTTCACTATATAGCTTTCGCAAAATATCATAAGGATTAGAGTCTGACTGTATAATAGCACGCACTTGCGACAGAATAGGCTCGTCGGCGGGTTGAATGACATGGCGGTAATACGTAAATAATGGATACTCAAACGCATATGACTTATCCCATTTAGACACCGTCTGCAGCCAGTAAAAGAACGCTACATTTTTATTAAGAGTTGCCACTATATTCATTTACTCAATTTTATCAACTATTCTATCAATTAACCAGTTCATAAAGATAAAATAACATCTAGAAAGATTTAATAATAAAAATCGCCACGTTCTATAGTGGCGATTTACGCTGTTACGCGCCCACGCGGGGCACGGTTGTTGATTTATTTTTGTTTTT
>CALIJB010000024.1 GCA_938017675.1 uncultured Candidatus Saccharibacteria bacterium | reverse complement strand
CTTTGGTGGTGAGTGTGTTCGGAATTATCAACACTATGTATATTTCGGTGCTCGAGCGGACGCAGCAGATTGGTCTGATGAAAGCTTTGGGTGCGTCAAAACGTGATATCGGGCGGCTATTCCGCTACGAAGCAGCTTGGGTTGGCTTTTTGGGCGGTATGATCGGTGTGCTAGGTGCTTGGGGTATTGGTACGCTAGCGAATCCGACGATTTCTAAAGCATTGGGTCTAGGCAAGTACGATTTGCTGATCTTCCAGCCGCTGGATGCTGTCGTTGTAGTGTTGTCTCTGATGTTGGTGGCAATTGTAGCTGGTTGGTTGCCGAGCCGCAAGGCGGCGAAACTTGACCCGATTGAGGCGCTGCGAACGGAGTAGATTATAATAACATAGCTCTTTGCGGATACATCGGGTAGGCCCGTATGGTGTACGGTACCGCTAGATGATATACTAAATATTATGCTAGATATTCGCTATATTCGAGAATACGCCGATCGCGTTCAGGAATCGGCAAAAAATAAAGGCTACAATGACGTATCGATTGCTCGTTTGCTAGACACTGATGAGCAGCGACGGCAATTGCAGCAGCAGGTTGATGAATTGCGCACGCAGCGCAACGAAATTGCTAGCCAGATGAATGGCGGTAAACCAGCGCCAGAGCTGATTGAGCAGGGCAGAGTGTTGAAAGAAGAGCTAGCGAAACTAGAGAGCAATTTGCGCGATATCGAAGCAGATTTCCAAGCACAGATGGACGCTGTGCCGAATGTAACGCTCGAGGACGTACCGCTGGGCGGCGAGTCGGATAGCGTGGAAGTTAAAGAGTGGGGTAATAAGCGCCAATCTGCCGAGGATCATTTAGATTTTGCAACTGGCCGCGGCTGGCTAGACTTTGAGCGCGGCGCCAAAGTGGCTGGTACCAAATTCTACTATATTAAGGGCGATTTGATGCTGCTGGAGAATGCGATTTATCAGTATGCGCTGAATTTGTTGATTTCTAAAGGATTTACACCGATGACAGTACCGCATATGGTGTCGGGCCAGGTAGCTCGTGGTTCGGGATTTGCTCCTAAAAGCCACAAAGAAAGTAACGAGTATTTTATAGATGGCGAAGACACGATGCTAATCGGTACGGCTGAAGCGCCACTGACTGGCTTTCATGCCGACGAAATCATCGATGAGAAAGATTTGCCGCTGCTGTATACCGGCTACAGCCCGTGCTATCGTAAGGAAGCGGGTGCAGCTGGCAAGTTTAGTCGCGGACTATTCCGCGTGCACCAGTTCAATAAGCTGGAAATATATATCTTTTGTACGCCAGAACAATCAGTCCAAATGCACGAAAAAATCTTGTCGATCGAGGAAGAAATTTGGCAAAACTTAGGTGTGCCGTACCATGTGGTGAATATCGCGGCTGGCGACCTCGGTGCGCCAGCAGCCAAAAAATATGATATTGAATACTGGTCGCCAGTTGATAATCAGTATCGCGAATTAACTAGCTGCTCGAACTGTACTGATTTTCAAGCGCGTAATCTCAATATTCGCGTGCGCCGCAGCGACGGCTCGCTGCAGGTACTGCACACGCTTAACGGTACAGCGGTGAGCTTGGCGCGCTCGCTAGTGGCAATCATCGAGAATTACCAGACCGATGACGGTAAGCTGCGCGTACCAGAGGTACTGCGGCCATATCTGGGTAATCGCGAGGAATTGTGATGAAGCGAGTGGTGCGCCAAGTTTCGCGCAGCGGTTACCAGAAACTTGCTAAACCGTTGCTTTTTCGACAACACCCAGACAAAGCGCATGAGGGTATGATCAAAGCGGCGCGAATGTTGCACCGAGTGCGCGGCGAGAATATTTTGCGGGTGTGGAATTATCGCAATTCGCGGCTCGAGCAGGAGATTTTAGGCCTAAAATTCAAAAATCCGCTAGGAATGTCAGCTGGGCTGGACAAGAACTTCGACTTGCCGCCAATAGCTAAACGGATTGGCTTAGGTTTCGAAATTGGTGGTTCGACTACTGCACAGGTTTGTGCCGGTAATCCGCGGCCGTGGTTTCGCCGTCTACCGAGCGAGAAATCGATTGTAGTTAATGTCGGCTTGGCAAATAATGGAGTTACCCGCAATATACAGCGAATTAAGCGGTATCCGCGGCGGCTGTGGCGCGATTTCCCGTTGAGCGTGTCAGTTGCTAAAACCAATAATCCCGAAAATGTTAGCGATAGCGAAGCGATTGCTGACTATTGCCAAAGTTTGCGCCAGTTAGAAGCGGCCAGTTGCGCGCCGTTGTACGAAATCAATATTAGCTGTCCGAATACTTATGGCGGCGAGCCGTTTACGACGCCAGCGCGGCTGGATAAATTATTGACGGCGGTAGATGACTTGCGTTTAACGCGGCCAATTTTCGTTAAGATGTCGACAGATAAAAAGTGGCCGGAATTTATGAAGCTGCTAGCAGTAATTGATCGGCATGAGGTTGCTGGTTTAACGATTGGTAATCTAGTCAAGGACCGCTCAGCGCTGCGTAATTCAAAATTGCTGGATAACGAGATCAGGGGAAATCTCAGCGGCCAGCCAGCGCGGGAGCTTACTACTGGCTTAATTTTCAAAACTTATGCCAAATACCGCGATCGTTTTGTGATTATCGGTGTCGGCGGCGTGTTTACTGCCGAGGATGCTTACGAGAAGATTTGTGCTGGTGCGAGCCTGGTAGCTATGGTGACGGCGCTAATGTTTGAGGGGCCGCAGGTTGTCGGCGAAATTAACGAAGGCCTGGTTAAGTTACTCGATCGCGATGGCTTTCAGAATATTACTGAGGCGATTGGTAGCGCTCACCATGGCTAAATGCTATAATTAAAATACATTATCGGTTTAACGAAAGGGGTCAAAGTGATTGCAGATATTGATATAACTGGCGTAGGCGGCTACGTTTTGGATGAACCGACGAGAAAGTATATTAGCAAGAAAATCGGCAGATTAGATCGCTTGGTGACGCGGCATGCTCGTAAAACTATGAGTGCTTCGGTGAAGATCGAGGAAGTCAATCGCGATAACGGCAACAAATATGAAGTCGAAGTGATTATTAACGTGCCGGATCAGGTTATTAAAGCCAAAGATTCGACAATGAACGTTATGGCGGCAACTGACATCGTCGAGCGCAAGCTAGCCGGGCAGCTTCGCAAGTATAAGCAAAATTTGTTAGCTCACGTCGGCCGGCGCGATATACTGGCGCGGTTCAAACGCGGTTTTGACCGCGAAACGCAGTAGCGATTTAGTAGCAGCCTCTTCCAAAACTCCCCGAAAACAGTTATAATTAGGGGAGTTTTTGGAAAATACCTGAAAGTGAGGGAAATTTGACGTTATGGCGATAACACAACAGAAGGTGCTGACGAAGGTTTTTGGTGACCCGCAGAAGCGGATTTTGCGGCGTTTACAAAAGAAAGTCGACGAAATTAATGCACTTGGCCCGAAGTACAAGAAATTATCTGACGAGGAATTGGCTGGCCAAACCGATGTTTTGCGCAAGCGTTTGCAGAAGAAATCTGTGACGCTTGATACGATTTTGCCAGACGCTTTTGCGGTGGTGCGCGAGATGGCCGATCGGACAATCGGCGAGCGCCATTACGATGTGCAGCTGATTGGTTCAATGGTATTGCATGAGGGTAGCGTGGCCGAGCTGAAGACTGGCGAGGGTAAAACTTTGATGTCGACGCTAGCAGCCTACTTGAATGCGCTTGAAGGTAAAGGCGTACATGTTGTGACTGTCAACGATTATCTGGCGCAGCGCGATGCCGGCTGGATGGGGCAGATTTATGATGCGCTAGGTTTATCGACCGGTGTGATCATCAATGAGGCTTCATTCTTGTACGACGAAAATTATGACAATGAGGCGCATACTGATCCGCGCATGAAGAAGCTTCGTCCGTGCACCCGTAAAGAAGCTTACCAGGCAGATATTACCTATGGTACTAATAATGAATTCGGCTTTGATTATTTGCGCGACAACATGGTTAACGATATCGAGCTGGTGCGCCAGCGCGATTTGAATTTTGCGATTGTCGACGAGGTGGACTCGATTTTAATCGATGAGGCGCGGACGCCGCTGATTATTAGCGCGCCGGCCGCTGAAAATCCTGATAGCTATTATCAATTTGCCAAGATTGCGGCGAAGTTGACGCCAGAGGATTATACCTTAGAAGAGAAGCGCAAGCAGGTAGCTCTTACTGACGAAGGCGTCGAGAAAGTCCAAAAAATGCTAGGTATAAAAAACTTATACACGCCAGAGTATGTACGCAGCGTTTACCATATGGATCAAGCTTTGCGGGCGCAAACTTTGTTTCATCGCGACAAAGACTATGTGGTGACAAACGATGGCGAGGTGATAATCGTTGACGAGCACACTGGTCGGCTCAAGCAAGGCAACCGTTATAGCGAAGGCTTGCACCAGGCGATTGAAGCCAAAGAAGGCGTACCAGTATTGCAGGAAAGCATGACGCTGGCGACAATTTCTTTCCAGAATTACTTCCGTTTGTACAAAAAACTTAGCGGCATGACTGGTACTGCTTTCACTGAGGCTGAAGAGTTTCAACAAATTTATTCGCTTGACGTAGTGGTGGTGCCGCCGAACAAGCCAATTACTCGCCAGGACCATCAGGACTTGATCTACAAGACCGAGAAAGGCAAACTGAAAGCAGTAGCTCAAGCGATCAAAGAGTATCACGATGAAGGCCGTCCGGTGTTGGTTGGCTCCGGTTCAATCGCTAAAAACGAAATGATCGCCAAATATTTGGATAGCGAAGGTATTAAGTACGAAATTCTAAATGCCAAGAACAACGAGCGCGAAGCAGAGATTATCTCGCATGCTGGCGAGAAAGGCGCGATTACGCTAGCTACTAACATTGCTGGCCGCGGTACCGATATTAAACTTGGGCCGGGCGTCAAAGAGCTGGGCGGTCTAGTGGTCATTGGTTCAGAGCGCCACGAATCGCGCCGAATTGATAATCAGCTGCGCGGCCGCGGTGGCCGGCAGGGAGACCCAGGCGATACTCAGTTTTATGTTTCGACCGAGGATGATTTGATGCGTATCTTTCAGGGCGAGCGGATTGCTAATGTGTTGGAACGCCTAGGTGTCGATGAGGAAACGGCAATCCAGAATCGTGCCGTCAGCAAGACATTGGAGGCAGCGCAGAAGCGAGTCGAAGGCTATAACTTTGATACGCGCAAAAATGTTGTTCAGTACGATAATGTTATTAATCGCCATCGCAAAGTTGTCTACACGGTGCGCCGCAAAATCCTCGAAGGCGATAATATCAAACCAGAAATTCAGCGTTTGCTACGGGCGATGGTTAATAAATTAACAGAGGTGCCGGCCAAGAATAATCCAAAATTTGTTGAAGAATTTGCAGAGATTATTCCGCTAGAGACCGACGAAATTGAAAAAATTGGCGCGATCAAAAAAGATAGTCAGCGCCGCGATAAAGCGTTAGCTGCTGCACAAAAAATGTATACAGCCAAAGAAAGAGAGCTCGGCGACGATCTAATCCGCGGGGTTGAGCGCGAAGTTTATCTGCAAGTACTTGATACGCTGTGGATGCAGCACCTCGAGAATATGCAGCATTTGCGCGAAGGTATTCACTGGCGCAGTGTCGGCCAGCGCGATCCGCTGGTTGAATACCGCAGTGAGTCGCAGAAGCTGTTTGATAGCTTGCAAGCGACATTGCGCGAGGAAGTCTTGCGTGCTATTTATCATGTGCGCGCCACCGATGCTATTAGCCGCGAATCAATTGACGATGATCACCAAACGGAATTGACGAAGCTTGCTGAGACCTCGGTCGAGCATGGTGTCAACGAAATCACCGGCGGCGAAGAGAATCGCGATCACGATTTCGGCGGTTCAATAAAAAGAGCCGCCTCGACCGCCGAAACTAATCATAGGCGCAACGTTGCCCGCAAAAAGAAAAAGGCCAAACGCCAGAATCGAAAAAAGAGCCGCTAGATGAAACACACAGTAACAGAAGTACGGCTCGACAATGGTTCGCGTGGGCTGCTTATTGACGTGCCTGGCGCGACGGTGATGAGCTTCCAATTTCAATTCCGTGCTGGTAACCGCTATGTCAGGCGCAAGGATATTTATGAAACCGCTCATGTGATGGAGCACATGTCGTTTGGTGCTAATGCTAAGTTCTCGAGCGAGCATGCTTATGAAGCAGAATTCACCAAAAATGGTGCTTATCATAATGCCTGGACAAGCGATTTGTCGATGGTTTATGTTGCCGATTGCGCCGATTTCGAATGGGATAGAATTCTTGAATTGCAGCAAGTGGCGATTTGTCAGCCGCACTTTCAGCAAGAATCGCTAGAGGCCGAAAAGGGCAATGTCCGCAGCGAACTAACGGGATATTTGAACAATCACGGCCGCGTGCTTTGGCCGAAAGTTCAGCAATTGCTAGGCGAGGATGTTTATACTTTTTGGCAACGTTTGCGAACGATTGATAATATCAAGCTCGAGGATATTCAGCGTCATCATCGCAAAACCCACACTTCCGACAATATGCGCTTTGTGATTGCTGGTAAGCTCGATGGCCGGCGCGAGCAGATTAAGAGTATGCTTGAGAGCTGGGAGTTGCCGCGCGGCGAACGTTTCGTGGTACCGCGCGATGTTTTGAAAAAGGCCGCTCCGACCCTTATCAAGCGTAAAGAAGCGACTAATCTGACCTTTGGTTGGAGCATGTCGCTGCCGCGCGAAATCAATGACGCCGAACTAGAGGCAATGTCGTGCTTGAATCATATCTTGACCGGAACGATGCACTCGCGTATCTTCGGTGCCGCTCGCAAAAAGGGTTTGGCGTACGGTATGTTTAGCGAAGCGAGCGCTGGCTTTTATGATAGTAGCTGGGATTTTGGCGGGCAGGTCAATGTCGAGACGGCGGATAAGCTCTTTGATATCATTGCTAGCGAAGTGCGAGCGGTGCTTGATGGGAAAATTAGCGAAGAAGAACTGGCGGCGGCGCAGTCCTACGCGCTAGGGCGTCACCAGATGGGGGCGCAGACGGTCGCACAGATTAGCAATTTCTATAGCGGGCGCTATTTCGGCGATGGTTTTGTCAAGGATTATGAGCGCGTGCCCGAGGCAATCCGCAATATCACTCGCGAGCGCATGATTGCAACGGCGCGCGAATTCATCGGCGCGAATACTTGGGTGCTGGCTGGCGTCAGCGCTAGCGATCAGAAATCGCTGACGCGGCTAAATGATAAGCTAGAAAAGCTGTTTTAGAATAATAATTTCAATCAAAAGTAAAATGCTCCGCCGCCGACCCAGCGGAGCATTTTACTTGCTCAACGTTGGGCGGGCGACGGAGTTGGCGTCTCCGTCTCCGTCTCTGTGGCGCTACCAGCGGAGCCGAGGATCTGGTTATACTCGTCTCTCGTGACACTAATCGTCACGAACTTGCCAGGGTTACTGGCAAGCGCCTTCTGCATGAGGCCTGACAATCCCTCGTCACCTATTGTCGAGGTGACGAGGGTATTTTCGACGGTTGGGCACTCTCTCAGCCACCAACCCCACTGGATACTGGGGTGGCAGTCACCGAGGGTGTCCTTGGCAACATACCCCTCGGCACCTGGGAGATCAGTGAGGTTTATCACCATCGACGACATTTCGCCGTCGCCGATGATGTTAAACCTGATGACTGACAGGGGAATCTCCAGCACTTCGTGAGTGCCGTCCCCGTGCCGATAATCAACCAAAATACTGGCGCCTGCCTGCATCTTGGTATAGGCACTAATAGAAAAAATACCGCCACTAACGGAAGTTTCCCCTGTGGCAGAAATCGAGCGAGCGCCGATTTCCAGTGGGTACTCAGATCCGCTGGAAAACTCGTGCAGCGCCGCTGCCTCTGTAAAACTTGCTACCCTCTCTTTGTTTGAGGGCATCAATTGGTATATTGTCATATTGACGATTGCATACATCGCAATCATTATCACTAAGGTCAGAACTATGATAGCACTGACCTTCATCTTGTTTTTGAATGCGTCATCAATCAGACATGCCAGTATACCACCGGCCATAAAGCCTGCAATCGTAGCGATTACAGCCCAAAAAAGCAGAAACAACCCCATGAGGTGGCACGCTCCTATCAAGTAGGAATAAAAAACGGAAACGTTCTACCTCTCGCTGGTCGGAGCGAAAGATTACTATAATTATATCAATAAACAATCTTGTTACCAAGCTAAAGCATAAAGTATTGATATTATAGCGATGAAGGCGCGTGCTATAATAGTCGTTATGAAGATTATCATCGCGGGTTACGGTGTGGAAGGTATATCAAATCTGATATATTTCCGGCGGAAATTTCCTGACGCGGAGTTTGTGGTGGCTGACGAGCGCCCGGCGGATAAACTGCCGTCTATTCCGGATGGCGTGAAGCTGATTTCTGGCAAAAACGTCTTCAGCGAGCAGCTGGGCGATGCTGATTTGGTGGTGCGGACAGCCAGTTTGCCGCCGCGCAACATCAAGACTAACGGCAAGATTTGGTCGGCAACCAACGAGTTTTTTGATAAATGTCCAGCGCCGATTATCGGCGTAACAGGGACGAAGGGCAAGGGGACGACATGCAGTTTGACTACCTCGATCTTGCGGCAAGCCGGACAAACGGTGCATTTGGTCGGCAACATCGGCGTGCCAGCGCTGGATGTCTTGCCGAAAATTAAAAAAACCGATATCGTCGTTTACGAATTGTCAAGCTTCCAGCTGTGGGATCTAGAAAAATCGCCGCACATTGCGGTGGTGCTAATGATCGAGCCGGATCATCTGAATGTCCATACGGATTTCGCCGACTATCTTAATGCCAAGAAAAATATTCGCCGCCACCAGCGTCTTGGCGATGTTTGTTTATATCACCCAACGAATAAATATTCACAGGAAGTGGCTGCTATGCCATTTGACGGGCTATTAGATAGGCAAGGTCATGCAATGTGTGAATGCTGCGGAGGTGATGCGCTAGATTTCGCGCAGCGCTACGCTATTCCTGATGATGACCAAGTTTATGTTCAGGATGGCTACTTTTGCGTGCAAAATCGGCAGATTTGCAGCACCGATCATTTACGGTTGCTGGGCGCGCACAACCTAGAGAATGCCTGCGCAGCAATGAGCGCGGTGACAGAATTGCCTGTTGCGGTGACTGATGAGCAATTTGCTGCTGGACTGGAGAGTTTCACAGGGCTGCCGCACCGTTTGAAATTCGTCGCTGAGAACAACGGCGTGAAATATTATGATGATAGTATTTCAACCACGCCCGGTAGTGCTATTGCCGCGTTAAAAGCCTTCACGGAGCCAAAAATTCTGATTTTGGGCGGCTCTGACAAGGGGGCGGACTACGCGGAATTAGCGCAGGAAATCGCCAGGCAGCAAATGCGAGCAGTGATCGTCAACGGCGCCAATGCCAGCGAAATTATCGAAATTTTGCATAAAAATAAGGTATCTTGCCAGGTTATCCAGCTGGAAATGTCGGCGATGTCAACAGTTGTTGGAACGGCGGCAAGTCAGGCGCAGCCCGGCGACGTGGTGATTCTCAGTCCGGCGGCTGCTAGTTTTGACATGTTCAAAAGCTATAATGATCGCGGCGAGCAGTTCGTGGCGGCGGTGGAGAAGTTTTAGTACCGTTATATGCCAATATACGGTAAATTCTAGTATTGCTAGCGGCGGCTAGATAGCTAAGCTAACTTAGCAAAATCGCTAATCCGCTTGGCAATAATTGCAGTAGGTTCAAGAATGCGGCATTGCGGGAAAAGGCGTTGTAATCGCCTCTTAAGCGCCAGATAATGCGTGCAGCCTAGAACAATAACATCGCTACCGTCCGCAACACTGGTCGATACTTCATCAAGTGTAATATCGTCGGCCAAACCTTGATCGATCATCTGCGCCCACGCGTGAGTGTCTGGCGTGTCGATACGAACGCCAGTAGCATATTCACTGATAAGCGCGCGCAGACGCTGGCTGTGTTTGGTGGCGTTTGTCGCCAGCAAGGTGATATGATGCGATTTGGTCATGGCGGCGGCTGATTTGATCATCGGTTCAAAGCCCATAAAGCGTACGTCTGGGTAACGTTGCCGCAGCGAGCTAATCGCGTTGGTCGTGGCGGTATTGCATGCCAGAACAATAATGTCGCATGATAGCAGCGGCTGGATGGCGGCATCGGTTAGCGCAATAATCTCTTCCGGCGAACGATTGCCGTACGGTGCGTGCTCGCGGTCGATCACCGTGATGTACAAATGCTGCGGCAGTAATTTTTTCAGCCTCTTTGCTACTAATTTGCCGCCAGTTCCCGTATCAAATATGCCGATCTTCATACAAAAAGTATAGCAAAACCGCCATAACGATATCTACGACAATGCCAGAGCTCGCAGTTTTGGCAGAATTTGAAACGCCGAAATTGCTGCTTATTGCTGTTAATACTGCTATAATAAGCAGGAATAGGCGCGAGTCTTGAGATAGTATCTAATCGGAGGGTTTATGGATCAACAGCCGTACCAGCAATACCAACAGTATCAGCAGCCGCCGCAGTCGCAGGCACAAACCAAAGGCCAGCTTGCCGTAGCGCGGGCTCGCAATGCGCAAGATAATGTCGTTCTGACAATAACTATCATTATCTTTTGTTTCTTTGCGGCTAGCTATTTTATCTATACAACATTCCAGGAAATGTCAACGGATAATGCTGGACACCACGTTGAGTTATCGTTCAGCGATGGCGTGATTGCTGTATTGCTGGCGATAGTTTTTATGATTATGGGATTGGGTATGCTGCTAGGTATTGGTATGTTCATGGTGCGGATGATGCGCCAGCAAATGTTAGGTAATGCCTTGCAAGTTGAATATAGCGCTTATGCGTGGCTGCGCGATTGGGCTAACCAGGTGTCGGCTGATCTAGAGATGCCGCAAGTCGAGATTTTCATTACACAGAATCCAGTGATGAATGCTTATGCTTTTGGTTTTGCTAGGCCATATTCTATCGTGCTGCATTCTGGATCAATTCGTTATTTGACCGAAGATGAATTAAAGGTGGTTGTTGTACATGAAATGGCGCATATCAAATACCGCCATGCCAACGCTAACGTGTATTTGATGCCGTTTTTGTCGATTCCGATTATCAGCGTATTGGGTAGTTGGATTTCTGGATTCTGGCACCGCCGTGCCGAGCTAACCGCCGATCGTCTAGCTTTGATGTATTTGGGCGATAGCGAATTAGTCAAGAAATCGCTGATCAAGGTGCATGTCGGACCTGATGCGGCAGACAGTATGAACGAGGTAGCGCGCCAGTGGATGCAGTATACGGCTGAGCGCCCGATGAATCATTTTGCGCAGACATTCAGCGATCATCCGTTTTTGGTACGTCGATTGAGCCAAATTGACTATTGGAAGGGCGTGGTTGAGCCGCAAAATCAGCCGCAGAGCGTTGCGCCAGCTGCTGCTCAGCCTAATGTTTCTGAACCTGCTGAATCCGAACCTGCTACTGAGCCGACAACCGTAGAGTCAACCTCTACCAAGAAATCAACTCGCCGCAGATCAGATGACACCAGCCAAAATCAAGACGAGACTGCTGCCTAGGTTCTATGCAGCCGTTACGAAAACAAGCTGAAGATCTCCGCACTCGCGTGGTTAGCGCTTGCCAAGCTTTGCATATTGACGCTCGCGCTGAAGAGCTGGCAGTGCTTGACGAGCAGCTGGCCGATTCGAATGTCTGGGCGAATGTCGAGCGGGCGCAGATGCTGACGCGGCAGGCGGCGAGCTTACGTTCGCAAATTGAGCCGTGGCAGATTTTACGTTCGCAAATCTCGGATATTGTTGAACTAATGGATTTAGGCGACGACTCGATGCTGGTAGAGTTTACCGAGCAGCTAGCAGCTCTCGAGGCAGAATACCAGGAGCGCCGCAAAGACTTGTTGTTCTCAGGTGAATACGATGACCGGGCGGCGATTCTCAAGTTGAGCGCTGGCGCTGGCGGTACGGATGCGCAGGATTGGGCAGAGATGCTAGAGCGAATGTATCTGCGCTGGGCTGAAAAGCATGATATGCAGACCGAGCTAGTCGAGCGGTCAACGGGCGAGGAAGCCGGTATCAAGAACGCAACTTACATTATCCGCGGTACTTTCGCTTACGGCAAATTGCGCAGTGAACACGGGGTGCACCGGCTGGTGCGTCTCAGTCCGTTTAACGCTGATAATTTGCGGCAGACTAGTTTTGCACTGGTCGAAATTATGCCGGAAATGGACGCACCAGGCGAGGTCGAGATCGACGACAAAGATTTGCGAATTGATATTTATCGCAGCGGCGGCAACGGCGGGCAAGGAGTCAATACAACTGATTCCGCAGTGCGCATCACCCACTTGCCGACAGGTACGGTAGTGGCGATCCAAAACGAGCGCAGCCAGCTCCAAAACAAAGAAACCGCGCTAAAAATCCTCAAAAGCCGCTTAGCGCAAATGCAGTTAGAACAACGCGCCGAAACGCTAGCTGATCTGCGGGCAGGCGAGTCGGCTAGCTGGGGCGCGCAGATTCGCAACTACGTACTCCATCCGTACACGCTAGTCAAGGATACACGTACTAAGTTCGAGACGCATAACGCCCGCGGCGTGCTAGATGGCGACATTGACGGTTTTATCGAAGCATATCTCGAGCAGCAAGCGGCGACCGAGTAGCTGGCTATCGCTATAAACTAGCTTATGCTACAATAGGTAGTGATGATTCTGTTAGATAGAGTGACTAAGGTGTACGGTAAGGGCAGCAAGCCAGCGCTTGACCGTGTTAATCTGCATGTTGAGCCGAATGAGTTTGTGATCATCGTTGGGACGAGCGGAGCTGGTAAATCGACCTTGCTCAAATTATTGACGCGCGAAGAAAAGCCGACTAGCGGCAAGATTGTCGTTGGCGGTATTGATTACGACCAGCTCAAGGACAAGCATATCCCGCTGCTGCGCCGCAAAATTGGCGTAGTTTTTCAGGATTTTAAGTTACTACCGAACCGGACAGTGTTCGAAAATGTGGCTTTTGCGCTAGAAATTGCTGGCATGACTAACCGCGAAATTAAAAATACTGTACCAAAAGTGATTGACTTGGTGGGTCTGAAAGGTAAGGAAAAGCAGTTCCCACATCAATTATCGGGCGGCGAGCGCCAGCGCGTGGCAATTGCCCGAGCAGTAGTGCGCCAGCCAAAGATTCTAATCGCCGACGAGCCAACGGGTAATCTCGATCCAAAGCACAGTTGGGATATTGTCCGCCTGCTTGAGAAGATTAACCGGTATGGCACGACTGTTATACTTACAACACATAATGTCGAGATTGTCAATAGGTTGAAGCGCCGCGTTATCACTGTTGACCACGGCAAGATTACTAGCGATCAAGCGCAGGGGAGTTATCGGCAATGAGACGAGACAAAGTCAAGACAGCGGCCACCAAAAAGAAAAGCCGCCGCGAGGATAAAAAAAATACCGGTGCGCGCGCCCTGACTAGACAAAGGCGCAGCCGCCAGCGCAAATGGCTGACTTTCGTGCGAATGTGCCGCTACGGCGTCAATAATTTCACTCGTAATGCTTGGCTAACCATTGCGGCTACCGCGGTG
>CALIJB010000023.1 GCA_938017675.1 uncultured Candidatus Saccharibacteria bacterium | reverse complement strand
GACATATCAACGCCGTACACCCCGGCATGCGTCAGCTTATCGCGCAAGCCAGTCGTACCGTGCAGTTGCACATAATAATCGCGCGGCGTATTTACCAGCAGAATCGAATGTTTAGCTGGATTAACCACCATCAATATATTGACGTCGCTGCGCGATACGGTAGATATTTTGCCAGCCGTATCAATGCCGCTGATATAAAGAACATATGGCTTATCGACATTAATCGCCGAAGGTTGTTTCGCAGCCTCCCCTTCCACGCGAATAGTCTGCAGCACCACCAGATTATCGTGGAAAGTTTTATCAGCTTCTTCGATAATTGGCATATTAGCCTTGCGAATAGTTGCCAGCTGCAGATCGCCTGACTCGAGTTTATTCTTAAGTTCAGCCAAACTATCCAGCGCTTGTTGATTGGCAGAAGTTTCGTCCTTGACTGCCTTAGTTACTTTATTATAAAGCGGATCAGCCGAAAGCATCCCGACCGATTGAGCATTATTAAGCGATGTATTACGATCCTTATAGGCAGCAATCACATATTCAACATACGATGATTTCCTGCTCTGTACCGAAGATGTCAGATTATCAAAAGCTCGTGCCGTATTAATAATATAAATATTCACAGCAGTAATCACCAAAGCCACCACGCCAAGCGCCACCAGCACGCCAGCATGCATATTGCCAAAGCGTTTCCGGCTGATCAAGCCCCAAATTATACCGGCAGTTACCGCTCCGTAAATCGGCAGCCCAATCCACAAATAACGCTCAGGTACGATTCCTGCCTGACAGATACTAATAATCAGCGCTATAAATGATAATAATAAAACGCCAGCGACCATTCTTCGCAAGCCGACGCTTAGTTTAGTAGTTTTAGTAACTTCAGACACCATATCTTATATATTATACTCTATTTTTTACTTTTTTGCAATATTCTTACAAAAATACTTATTATAAATACTCCAACCATTGCGGCGCAGCTATCTATCATAATATCGCGAAGCTCGCCGCTTCTACCGATGATAAATAGCTGGTGGAACTCATCGCTGGCAGCGTAAAGTGCGCAAACAATGATTGACAGCATAGCTGGGCGGTTAAATCTGAACTTGCTTAAATCCACCCGCCATAAAGCATTAAACATCAAAATACCCAGTACAAAATAAGCGAAGATGTGCGCGCCTTTGCGAACCAGAAAAGTCAATAACTGCTGGTCGACACTCGGCGCAATGTGGCGCAGCTGCTCGACAAACACACCGCTCTGCCCGCTGGATATTGAGGCTGACTGATGCGAAAGCATGAAAATAACCGCCATCCAAAGTAGCGGAAGAAGTAGGTGGATTTTAGATATTTTCTTAGTCTGCGCCATTCTCAGAATCCCATTCTTGCATTAGCTTATCGGCTTGTTTTCGCCTTAATCCACACGTCTTTTTCAATATAGTATCTTTGGCTATCTTAAGCGTGTTCTTATTAATAAACACGACGCCCGCACCGATCAGCACCACATTGACTGCGGTAGCATAGGCAGAATTTGCGTAATATAAGCCTATACATATTATATACAACGTGGTAATTTCGATAATAGCTTTCGGCTCGTAAGTTATTTTAATAGACTTTTTAACGTCAAAATGGCGAAAGACTGCCATACCGAGATAAGCAGCAATCAACGCTATAGCCGGTCCGTACAATCCAATCAACGGCGTCAAAATCACAGAAAGCACGATACTGATAGCCGCCGCCACGACGGAAGTATTTAACACCTGGCGAGTTTCTTTCTTAGCGATATAAATTGCGCTGTAAATGCCGACGACAGAATTAAATAACGACCCCACGATAAGCAGCGGTACGTATAACCGCGCCTCGCTATATTTTACGTTTATTAAAATGTTGAAAAATACCGATACCCCAACTATCAAAATAGCACCGAAACTACCAAAGATGCGCAAGCTCATATTGGCGACTTTTGAAAAGAATGCGTCGCGATCTACCGATTTTATGTGAACCGATGCCGACTCTGTCCAGGATAGTCCGAAAAAGCTGTAAATCGCAGCAAAGATTTGCGGAAACTTGTAGGCAACAGCGTAAATACCATTGGCAGTAACGCCTAGCATAGCAGCGATAATCATGCGGTCGGCGGCATTGACAATCCACCACGACACGCCATTTGGAATTAACGGTAGCGAATATTGTAACAATTCACGCTTTTTATCGGCGTTTATTAGTTTAATATTGATGTATTTTTGTATTTTTAGCGAATATATTAGATACGACGCGGATAGTACATTACTAATCACCGTCGCTAAAAGCATACCAGTTGCACCCATTTTACACACAGTGATAAACAATATATTTAGCAAGATCGCTGAAACTCCAGCAACAACGCTGCCAATAGCGTATTTGACATTATCACCAAACCCGCGGGCAACCTGCAAACAGTAGTTTGAACCGATTGACGCCA
>CALIJB010000022.1 GCA_938017675.1 uncultured Candidatus Saccharibacteria bacterium | reverse complement strand
CGGGTTTTTTGTCCCGGCCATTGAGCGCTCGCTGAGCCGCATTGACAAGGCCAAGTCAGCCATCCAGGAAGTGTCGGGCCGGCAGCTGGATGATCAATGGTCGCCGATTCAGATTATGGAACATGGTCGTCTTAAAAATCGTCAGTTTGTCAGAATGGATAGCGACTCTAAAACGATCACCTATCGTAGTCATGATGACTCGGAGCACACAGTTCGGTACGATGACGGGCAGGTAAAGCTGGATTGGCGGCTGGACTGGCCAGGGCGGTGGTGGCTGCTCGGCGTTGATGTTGAGCCGTTTGGTCGTGATCACGCGACGAAGGGCGGCTCGTACGATACTGGTAAGCGGATTGCTCGTGAAGTTTATGATATTGATGCGCCAGTACCAGTGCCATATGAATTTATTAATCGCACTGGTGATACGAAAAAGATGAGCGCCAGCAAGGGTACCGGCGTGAACGCACACGACGTTGTTGATATACTGCCACCTGAGGTAGTGCGCTACTTTATCCTTCGATATTCGCCAGCCAAGCGGTTGTATTTTGACGAGACCGATAGTCTAGTGCGGTTGGTTGACGACTTTGCAGCGATGAGGCAGCATCCGCAAAATGAACTTGATGAACGGTTGCTATTCTTGTGTACTGATGGGTTGAACCAGTCAGCGGTTAGTTCGGTTCCATTTTCGCATCTAGTTATTTCATACCAAGCGGCTCTGTACGACACAGCAAAAACGGTGGAGATTTTGCGGCGTAGTGCGGAATATGCGGACATTGTTGATGAGGAAGAGACGGTGATTATCACCGAGCTAGACTACGTCAGTCGGTGGCTGGATCAGTGGGCGCCTGAATCGCTGAAATTTCGCCTCGCAGACGAGGTAAATCCAGACAAGTTTTCAGCAGAAGAAAAAGAATACCTGCGGCAACTAGCTGACGATATTACCGAGGCGCCAGCCGAAGCTGACGGCAATTGGTTTCACCAAGCGATTTACACCTACAAAGAAAGCGGTTTGCTGCCGCCGCGGGAACTATTCACCACCATCTATCGCGTATTAATCGGTAAAGATTCTGGCCCGCGTGCTGGCTGGTTCTTGTCGATTTTACCGCGAGATTGGCTGATTGATAGATTACGGCTATTAAAGTAGTAAAGTAAGTATATCTTAGTAATTAATCAGATAGAAATAGTGATTGCAGTTCATCTATTTTAAATAATTAAGATTGATTAATATTACTTAGACGCTTGACGTATTTTATAATAAGGCATACAATGTAACGTCTGGGTATATTTGCTTGGTGTTATGGAATAAGCTATATATAGGCTATCTATATCTAATAAATTTAGGTTTGAGAGGTAGATAATGTTACACAATTTATCAATAAGAAATAAACTAATAGTCATGGGCGCAGTGATGAGTGCGCTATTTTTGGTAGCACTTGATCAAACAATAGTTTCAACTGCTTTGGCGGCTATCGTTAAGGAATTTAATAGTTTTTCATCGCTTGGATTTATTGTAACAGCGTATATGTTAACCACAACAGTAACAGTGCCTTTGGCTGGCAAGCTTAGTGATATGTATGGCCGTAAGCCACTACTGCTATCTGGTGTGGCAATATTTACAATTGGTTCACTTTTAAGCGGAGCTAGTCCTGGTGTTGAATGGTTAATTGCTTGGCGTGCATTGCAAGGAATTGGTGGTGGTATTATAACGGCGAATGCCTTTACTATTATCGGTGATTTATTTCCTGTTGAAGAACGCGGCAAATGGCAGGGAATGTTTGGCGCAGTCTTTGGTATGAGTTCTGTAATTGGACCGCTGCTTGGTGGCTGGTTAACAGATGGAGCAAATATTGCTGGTTTAGTAACTGATTGGCGCTGGACCTTTCTTATTAATGTGCCAATTGGTATAATTGCTGCCATTGCTTTAGTGCGCTATTGTCCAAAAATTAAACATGATGCAAAACATAAACCAGATTACTTAGGTGCTATTTTATTAACTGTTTCATTAGCGGCATTGGTTCTTGCGGTTGATAATACAGAGTTAATTTTTAAAGATATTATTAATAATGGCGTATCGTTAAATCTTATTAAAAATATACTGTTTATATTATCTGCATTAGCTGCTTTGGTGTTTGTTTGGATAGAGCAGCGTGCCAAGCAACCAACATTACCTCTTCGTTTCTTTAAAAATAAAACTTATAGATTAATAATAATCGTGGCTTTATTATTTGGTGCAGCTTTTCTTGGCTCTATTTTATATCTGACTCAGTTTAATCAGCAGGTGTTTGGTGCTAGTGCATCGCAAGCTGGTTTAATGCTACTTCCAATGGTAGCTGGAATGATGGTAAGCTCTCTTTCAACGGGGCAGATAGTTAGCCGTATTGGGTCATATAAGTGGTTTATTACTGCTGGATATGCGCTAGTGTCAATTAGTATGTTTTCACTAACCATATTGCAACCAAACACCCCATACTGGCACGAAGCAGTTATTATGGTATTTATTGGCTTAGGAATGGGTATGTGTTTACCTATACTTAGTTTGGCTGTACAAAATGAATTTACCCATAAGGATCTAGGTGTTGCTACATCAAGTGTTCAGTTATTCCGTGGGCTTGGTTCGACTATTGGTACTGCGATTTTTGCAGGTGTTCTAACTGCAGGGATTATCAATAATATTGGTGATGCTAATAACTTACCCTATATTCAAACATTACATAAATCACCACAGGCTTCTAAAATACTTGATGGCGAACTAAA
>CALIJB010000021.1 GCA_938017675.1 uncultured Candidatus Saccharibacteria bacterium | reverse complement strand
CGACTGGCTTGCGCGATAAGCTGACGCATGCCGGGGTGTACGGCGTTGATATGTCAGTGAAAACGCTGGAGGATTTGTATAGTATTAATATCCAGCACTATATTCGCATCAATTTCACTTCTCTGGTAACTCTGATCGACGCTATCGGTCCGATTGAGGCTTATTCGGACTACGATTTTAAGTCTTATCATAAGGGTTATAATACGCTGAATAGCAAGCAGGCTCTGGAGTTTTCGCGTGAACGTTACAGCTTCCAAGAAGGCGATCGCCAGCGCGGGCGCAACCAGCAGCACGTTATCGAGGCGATTATCGCCAAGTTGTCGCGTACCGAAAACGCCGTGAAATTACCGCAGATTGTCGATACTATCCGCAACTCCATCGAGACGGATTTATCCGAACAGTCGATCAAGGCGATCATCCGCAAACAGCTTGACGATATTCATCCATGGAAAGTCGAATCGACTAACGTCGACGGCGCAGGCGCCATGGAGCCAACTTACAGCTACAGCGGTACGCCGCTTTACGTGATGATTCCGTCCAATGAATCGGTTGATACTGCCAAAGCGAAGATTTCGGCATACTTACAACAATAATTAATACCACTTTACTTTCTGCAGTAGGCTGCTTATTGTAACAATGTGCAATAGGCTATTTCACAGCAGATTCTGGCTTGATAGCCCTCCTCATACAACTAACGATAACTTTGCTTGTGCGCTGGCGGATGGCGTGGGTGGCGGTAGTTAGCGAATGCAGCGTAACTCGCTGATTCTTTTCGGCAATGTGCTTTAGATTCTTTTCGACGATAAACGGGTCTAGTTTGCCATATATAATATCGGTGTCGATGCGTGTTTCGGCCAATTTGCGGCTAGCATTTTGGCTGATAATACCCGCCAGTAGCGTATCGTGAAAGGCGCTAAAATTATCCTGGGTCAGCTGCGTTTCTGAGAAGCCAGCTAGTCCCAGCTTAGAATACAGGTCGTAGCCAGCCACCACTGCCTTTGGCGTTTTGAGCGCTTGGCGATAGATTTCGCGCAGTAGATTGTCCTGGCGTAATCGCGCCGCGCCTGTCTGAGAGCTATCACGATAAATTGGCGGCGCCACCAAGATACAGCACTTAACAATACCCTTATACATACTAGCGAACTCGATCGCCACCAGCGAGCCAAACGAATGTCCGACCAGCACTACCGGACCGCTCAAACCATTCGTCAAGCAGGTAGCCAGCAGGTGGCGGGCTTGTTCGCGGGCACTGTACATCCGCCGTGTTTGCGCCAGATAAGAATCGCCGTGGCCCAACAAATCAACTACGATATAGTTGCAATTAGCTGGCACATTCTCGATAAAAGGCCGCCACAACTCACCAGTATCCGCCAGACCGTGAACAAAGACATAAGTCACCGCGAATGGCCGCCGCAAACGTTTATAACGGACACGCAGCCGATAGGGGACATGCAGCATTTTGTGCAGGATTTGGTCGCGAAACTTACGCTTAGCCGCCATCGACGCCTACTTGTCTAGTTCTTTCAAGCGAGCAATTCGCGCCTCGGTCGACGGGTGAGTCGAGAAGAGAGCTTGCAAGCCGCCCAGCGATAACATATTCGAAAACATTAGATGAGCTGAAGCTTCTTGGCTTGGCGATGGTGCAATCGGCGGTACGCTAGCTTTCCAGTTTTCTAACTTCATCAGCGCCGACGCTAAATCATCGCCAGTGCCGAGAATACTGTGGCTATACTGATCAGCCGCATACTCGCGGCTGCGCGATACTGCCATCTGGATCAACATCGCAGCGATCGGCGCCAAAATTAACGAGGCAATCATCGCAAAGACATTACCGCCGTCATCGTCGTCCGACGATCCGCCGAACAGGAAAGCCAGCTGCGCCAGATAACTAATCGCACCCGCCAGCGTCGCGGCGATAGTCGAGATTAGCATATCGCGGTGTTTGACGTGACCTAATTCGTGCGCCAAAACCGCCCGCAGTTCATCCTCATTCAGAATGTCCATGATACCAGTCGTCACCGCTACGGCAGCATGCTGCGGCGAGCGGCCTGTCGCGAAGGCATTAGGAATCGGCGTCTCGACGTAATAAAGCTTTGGCATCGGCAGATTCGCCTGGACTGTTAACTCGCGGACGATACGCTCGACCTGCGGGTAACGATTGCCTAGCGGCTGAGCGCCTTGCATCTTAATTACTAGCGACGAACTGAAAAAATACATGAAAAAGTTAGACACCGCCGCTAATCCTAGCGCCATCAACATACCCTGCTGGCCGCCAAACACATAGCCAACCATCATGAATAGCCCTGTCAGAATTGCCATAAGTAGGGTAGTTTTGAAAATCTGCTTCATATCTGCAGCTTATTATAGCAAATTACCTTAAAGCTATCTTAAAGAACGTACCAGAGGGTTGCAGCAAAACGGCTTGTCGATATATACTAATCATAAGCAACTCTAAATTAGGGGGCATCACGTCTAACTATATTGATCGGTTTTGGCATCACCGCGCCAGCGAAGCAATTATGCTCATCCTCGCTGTTGTAGCTGGATTGTTTGCTTGGTCTATTGGCGGTGGAAAATCTCCAGAAGACCCTTTGTATGTGTCTATACTACCGGGCTCGTTAGCCGCGATTGCTTTCGTAATTACTTTGGTATCATATTTTGCTGTTAAGCGAAACTTTTACCAATCGCTGCTAATTAATTATATCTTGTTGACGGCAACAGGCTGGCTGCTAGTTTTTGCCTCTAGCAATCAAGGAGCGCCACATTTGGCGCTATTTGCAGTAATCGTCGCTGTCGGACCATTACTTGGAACTTATGGTCTCTTGACAGCTGTCATCGCCGCTGCAGCCGCGGTGGCGGAGCGTTTTATTATTGAGCAGACACCCTTGGGATCATTAGCAGCATTGGCTATGATGCTATTTACACCCTTACTAGCTGCAAGTTTACTGTGGCTGCGCCGACACCAATCTGTTGGCGCTAGTGAACCAATCTGCGAGAGTTTAGCTACCGTGGCTGGCCCTCAAGCTTCTGACATTGTTATCAGCGCTATCGGCGACGGGGTAGTAGCCGTCGATGCGAAGGGTATCATCACCTTGATCAATCCAGCAGCCCAGCAGCTAGTTGGCTGGGGTAATCAAGACGCCATCGGCTTGTCGTACAAATCAGTCATCAGACTGATGGATCAGGACAATAACACTATCAAAGATAATGATAACGGCGATATTATTGCTCGCGTCCTCAACACTAACAACCCGCTCAAAACTGACGATTTCAAGATCAAGACCCAATCTGACAAAAATTTTATGGCTAGCATTTCAGTTAAGCCAATCAGTAACAAGCATAACGACGGCGCAGTGATCGTCTTTCGCGATATCACCGCCGAGCGCAGCGACGAGCGCCAGCGCGCCGAGTTCATCAGCACCGCCAGCCACGAGATGCGTACGCCAGTTGCCAGCATTGAGGGTTACCTCGGCCTAGCGCTTAACCCGCAGACCGCCACCATCGATACGCGCGCCCGCGGTTATGTTACCAAAGCGCATCAATCAGCCGAGCACTTGGGCCGGCTCTTTCAAGATTTGCTCGACATTAGCAAAGCTGACGACCATCGCCTCAGTAACAACCCAAAAATCGTTAATGTCATCGACTTCATCAAAGATATCACCGACGGATTAACGCCGAAAGCTGAAGAAAAAGGCTTAAGTGTCAACTTCGTACCATCGACTAGCGATGTTTCTAGCAAGGAGGTCCAGAACCGCCGAATCAACCCGATTTTATATGCTAATGTTGATAACGACCACCTCCGCGAAATCGTCCAAAACTTGATTGAAAATGCTATCAAGTACACGCCGTCGGGCAGTATCACCGTTGACGTAACTAGCAACAACGACCAGGTGACGATAAGTGTCGCCGACACTGGCATCGGCATTCCGCCAGAGGACGTTGGCCATCTCTTCCAGAAGTTCTACCGCGTCGATAACAGCGACACCCGCCAGATAGGCGGCACTGGGCTAGGCTTATACTTGTGCCGGCGGCTAGCCGAGACTATCGGCGGACGGTTGTGGGTTGAGAGTGAATATCAGCACGGCAGTACATTTTTCTTGGCTATTCCGCGAGTCGACCATGTTGCTGCCACTTTTCTAAATGACAACAGCGAAACCGAAAATAACACCAGCATTGATAAGTTATCAGCTGAAGACATGCTAGCTAGCAATGCGCCAGAAATTCTAGCGGTTGCGCCAGCGGCTGCCGAGTTTGAACAAACGCCGCTCGACACACCAACACCAACAGCTCCGACTCAGACCTTCACCGATACTAGCTTGCTCAACTATTCGCCGCCGCCAGCACCCAAACCAGACGATTTAAACCAAAACGCGGCCAGTACAACCAAGCAATTTACCAACACGCCGCTTAGCGATATTGAGGCCGCACCCGACAAATATGCCGAACAATTACGCAACGAAATCAGATTAAATGTCCCGCCGCGGCGAAATTAAAACTATAGGGTATAGCATTTTTAAACCATAACCGTTAAAATAGGGGTAAGATGACAAAAATATTACTAGTAGAAGACGACAAAAGCCTCAGCGAGATTTATAGCGTACGGCTGCGCGCCGAGGGCTACGACATATTATCTGCCAGCGACGGCGAACAAGCCTTGGCGCTTGCCATCAAAGAAGTACCCGACCTAATAATTAGCGACGTTATGATGCCGAATATCAGCGGCTTCGACATGCTGGATATTCTACGCAGCACCACCGAGACACGCGGTATTCACGTCATTATGATGACTGCTCTGTCAAGCGATGAGCAACGCCAACGCGGCATGGCGCTCGGTGCCGACCGCTATCTAGTCAAATCGCAAGTCGGCATCGAGGACGTCGTTCGCACCGTCCACGAAGTTCTCGGCGACGCCTCAGTACCGGCCGACACGCCAGCACCTCTTGTCAACGAGCCAAAACGAGCTACTATCGAACCTGGTCCTAGCGCTAGAGCAACGGAGCCAGCGCCAGCTAACAATTCTCCAGAAAAAGCTGAAAGCGATAATATTAAAGCGAATGAACTAAATCCAAACCCCGAAACTCCAGGGGGCCCAGCTTCTAGTTCTAATCCAGCAACCAACTCGGCCGCTCCAACACCGGCTAACCCAGCGCCGACCGATACGGCGGCAGCCACCGCTACAACGATGTCTGCCAGTACTACCGCAGCGGCAACTCCAACCGCCCCTCAACCAGCGCAGCCAGAACCAGCAGCTATTCCCGCGGTTCCATCGGCACAGCAGCCAAATCCGCTAGTTGCCGCACCGCGCGAAACTCCAGCAGCTAGCGCGCCTGCCGCCGTCACTAACATCCCAGTCACTACTCCGGCTAATCCAGTGCTTAGCCAAGCTGCACCCGCAGCCACTTTGCCACCGCCGGCTAGCGCAGCAACTGCACCGAGAACTAGCACTTTGCCGCAACCAATCGCGCCGTTTTCAACTAACCGGCCAGGTTCGTCAGGCCGAGTGATCCAACCAATCACCCCAACTGATCAAGAACCAATTGATTACACAGCTCGCATGAGCGAGGAGCTAGCTACCTATCAAAACCTTAACACTATCCCGGCACCACAGGCCAATCCTACGAATGTGTTCCCTCAGGCAGCGCCAGCAGCAACCCCTGTAGCCGCGCCAACTCCAGCGCCAGCTGCACCCGAGCCAGCTTCTATAGCAACAAACCTAGCGCCATCAGTAGCGCCGACTTCACCGTCTGCCAGCACTACTGCAGCGGCAACTCCAACCGCCCCTCAACCAGCACAGCCAGAACCAGCAATCACTCCTGCTACACCAGCGCCGACTATACCTCACATAATGCCAGGCCCAGCCGCAGTTGCTACGCCAATCAGTAATATGACCGCATCAGCTAGTGGCGCTTTGAATAATCCTTCCGCGCAGTCTGCGCTTAATGCCACACCGCCAGCTGCACCAGCTATACCAGTACCAAACACTAGCGCACCAGAGCCAGCTGCACCATCAGTAGCACCAGCCTCTTCCGATGAAGCCGGGTTAAAGTTTGAAGAAACCGCAATTTCCTCAAGCCAACCAAAATAATCGTCTTATGGTAAGCCAAAAATCAGCTAGTGGCACCAAAACGATTCGCCTCAATAAATTCTTAGCACTCCAACTCGGTATCTCGCGGCGCGAAGCCGACGATCTAATCTCGACAGATACCGTCACTATTAACGGCGAGCTAGCGACGCTTGGCACTCGTCTATCGCCAACTGACACTGTCAAAGTCGCGGGCCGCGATATCAGCTCTCACGCTATCAAAAAAGCCTACATCGCTTTCAACAAACCAGTCGGTTACGTCTGCTCGCGGCGTCAGCAGGGCCACGCGCCGACAATTTATTCATTATTGCCGCGCGATTTACATCACCTCAAGCCAGTCGGCCGCCTCGACAAGGATAGCTCTGGCTTGATTCTGCTGACCAACGACGGCGATTTTGCTCACCGCATGACCCACCCGAGTTTTCGCAAGACTAAAATATATAAAGCCCGCCTCAACCGGCCGCTTGAGCCGCTACACCAGCAGATGATTAGCGATTTTGGCGTCAACCTCGAGGACGGCCGCAGTCAGCTGGCTCTAGAGCGCCTCGACGATAGCCGCCTCAACTGGCAAGCCATCATGAGCGAAGGCCGCAACCGCCAAATCCGCCGCACCTTTGCTGCGCTCGACTACACCGTCGTGCGACTGCACCGCGTACAATTCGGCAATTATTCGCTTGGCAACATGAAACGAGGGGAGTGGCAAAGTATTTCCGCTAGTTAACAAATTACGTTGTCTTACTACACCTATCTTGGATTATAATAAATACTATGTGTATGCCAAACCCCGACCCAACTCCTCATTACCAACTGACCAACCACGCCAACGACTCAATATCTTGGTTGTTCAACCCGCTACACAAGCGCACATTATGTTTTGACGAGAATAGTAGTTTTTACTCTGTAGCCAGCGCACCGAGAACAATCTCGTTTGGACCGCACGCTGAATACGGCATTGATGTCTGCGCCCTTGGTCTTGAGATAATAATTATCGCAGCCTGTTTCGTTGGCTGGCGAAATTTGCGGCGTTCAAAACATAAAAATAATAAGTCCTCCGCGTCGTGGAAGGCTTTCGCCGAATGGATATTTCTAGTAGCGGGCGGACTATTCTTGACGGCAGTATTACTATTGACACTGCATAACGCCATTTCAATCGGCATATTATAAATTCTGCTATACCGCTAGCGCTCGCTAAATCAACTCACCTCTGTTATAATTAAGTTAATTATGGCAACCAAACTTCCTACTGTCGCTATCATCGGCCGCGCTAATGCTGGTAAAAGTTCGCTATTCAATCGCATCATGCGTTCGCAGCAGGCCATTGTCGCTCGCGAAGCCGGCACTACTCGCGACAATGTCATCGGTAAAGCGTCATATCAAGGCCGCGATTTTTGGCTGGTAGATACCGCTGGCCTCAAGCCCGCCGAGGACGAATTCGAAGCCAGCATCCAAGACCAAATCGCTGAGGCTGCCGAAGCCGCCGACGTCATTCTCGTGGTCGTCGACAGTACCAAATACCCTAGCGACGAAGACCGCCGCGTCGCCAAAACCGCCCTAAAGAGCCGCAAACCCGTCATTCTCATCACTAACAAAATCGATCTGAAAGGCAACCTACCTGATAGTGAATTCTTGCGCCTCGGCATCAAGTCAATCATTCGCACCTCCGCCGAACACAACTCTGGTATCACCGACGTCCTTAGCGAAATCTGCCAACACATCCACGCCAAACAACAAGCCGAACCCAGCGAAACTCTCAAAATCGCCCTTATCGGTAGGCCAAATGTCGGTAAATCTAGCCTGTTTAATACACTGGCTGGCAAGCAGCAAGCCATCGTTGCCAGCCGCGCCGGCACCACCCGCGACGTCAACCGCGTCCGCCTGCAGTATCACGGACAAGCGATTGAGCTGCTCGACACCGCCGGTATCCGCCGCCAAGGCAAGCAAGAGGTTGGTATCGAGAAGTTTAGCGTCTTGCGCACCCTCGCCGCCATCGAAGAGGCTGATATTTGCTTTTTGCTAATGGATGTCAATGAGCTGAGCACCGCCCTAGACCAAAAGCTAGCTGGCATTATCGCCGAAGCAGGCAAGGGGCTAGCCATCGTCGTTAGCAAATGGGACATCGCTCTCGGCAAAGATGCCTACACCCGTGACGCGCTGGCACCAAAGATTTCAGCACAATTCGACTTTACGCCGTGGGCGCCGTTAATTTTCACTAGCTCGGTCACCGGCCAGAATGTTGCTAAATTATTCGATTTAGCCCTCAGTATCAATGCGCACCGCCAGCAAAAAACTACTACTCGTAAGCTTAACGATCTCCTGCAGCAATCAATTCAAAAGCATCCGCCAGCTGGCCTGAAAAACACCCACCCGAAGCTGCGCTACATCGTACAAACCGATACCAATCCGCCGTGGTTTGTCATTTACGGCAGCAATTTGAAGTTCGTCCATTGGAGCTACAAGCGTTATCTAGAGCGCCAAATTCGCGATGTTTTCGATTACACTGGTACGCCGATCAAACTATCTTTCCGCGACGAGAAGCAGCTCAAAGCCAACCGCGAACGCGTCGCCCGCGGCCTGGCGCCCGTCACCAAAGCCTACAAACAAGCCAAAAACGCCGAAAAACAGCTATAAAACCACATTTTTGACAAAAACCCTTGACGCTTTGTTCCATTAGTGATATATATATATTAGCTTTTGTTGACAGATGTTTGACGTTTTGTCCAAAAGTGTATTTTGACAAGCAGTTGAGAATAGAGCAAGGTGAGATTTTATGGCGTTATTTTAGCGGAGGCAAAATAGTGTCGTGAAACCTCATCTTGCTTACACGCCATCCGGGCGTCGAGCAGTGTTTTTATAAAACACGGACATTCCGTCCGGGTGAGGAGAGAGGTCCGTCATGTATCGTGACGAAAACACGAAGGGGCTCATCCTCTTCATCGTTTTGGCTCTCATTGCCGTCTTCGGACTTCACGCCTGTGCCACTTCGGTGGCACAAGGCAACACCCACACGGAAGTTGTTACCGTGTGCGACAAGGGGTCTGTTCAGACGGGGAGCGGCGATAGCCGCTCTCACGAATATCGTATCTACACGTCCGGGGCGACTTATGTCGTCAAGGATTACTACGGTAGTGACGGGGTGCGATTTAACAGTGCGGACATCTACGGCCGCATCCAGGTCGGTGAGACCTACATCTTCAAGTCCTATGGCTACCGCATCCCCTGGATGTCGTATTTCTGGAACATCACTGAGGTCATCCCAACCACGCAGAAACCCACTGGTACCTGCGGATAAGGTCACGAACTGGCAAGCCGCCGAATTTTTGGCGGTCTCTCTCCGCCTATATTATTCTCCTGCTTGTCAGTTCGCTCCATAGATGCGTGTCTATGCTGATGAGTCGGAAACGACGAAAGCGAACTTTTATCCAAACATCACTAGTTGTGCCGCTAGTGCTTCGCGCGTAATTTCATCTGCCCGTTCGCCGATGAATACGATTTTTGCCGCCTCCTCAGACCTAGCGTTAGTTAGCTGAATCTGCTGCTCGGTCGCCTCCACATGCTGGCGCGCGCCGTTGTCACTAATAAAGCAGCCTTTCATTCGCCGCAGGCCATATGCCGCAAATAATTCCGGCCATATTTTCTCCAACGTCGTCGCCGTAATTTTCATGCCCGACACATCCAGTACCGCATAGGTCGGATTGTCCGGCACCGCCAGCTCGCCATCATACGTATCAAAAAACGCCAATAGTCCCGATGGCGTAGTTACTTTACTGAGTTCAAACCGACCGTGCGGCGCGCTGAGCACCTTGGCGTAGGGCAGGGCGCGCCGTTTCATGTCGTATTCAGCTCGCTCGCTATCATTCAGCAAATCTTCCTTGGTCACCAAAATTACGTCTGCCGCTTGCAGTTCAACCTCGTGCACCAGCTCAATCCCGCGCAAAATCTCGTGCGCGTCGATCACGTAAAAACCCTGCATCAACTCATACTTATTGAAGATTTGTGCATTTATCAATTTCTCGACCAAGTTCATCGTTCGCGCCACGCCCGTCGCCTCGATAAACACCGGGGCAGGCGAATTACGACAAAAGTCCAGCAGCATCCGCGTCAGCGCATGCTTCGACGAGCAGCAGACGCAATCGCCAGCCAGCGTCGTCACCATCTCCGCCAATCCTTCCAGCCGATAGCCGTCGACATTTTCATTGGCGTATTCATTTTCAATCACCCGCGCACCCTTATAGTCACTTTGTTGCAATAAGAACTCCAACACGCTGGTCTTGCCGGCGCCCAGCGAGCCGTTCACCAAATACAGCGGCACCTTGTCAACAACCGCCCACGCTTCGTCAAACGCCGCATTAACACTAAATTCCAAATCATCATCGCGTTTCGCCATACATCTATTATACGTCATCACAGCCAAGGTGATATACTAAGACTATGAAAGTCATTCTGGCCCTCGGCAACCCTGGCGAAAAGTATGCTTACACGCGGCATAATGCTGGCTTTTTAATAATTGACCAGTTGGCGACAGGGCAGAGTGCACAATTTAACAATAAGCCAAAATTCTCGGCGGATATTGCCGAATTGAATATATCTGGAGAAAAAATTCTCCTTGTCAAGCCGACCACTTATTACAATGAGGTTGGTATTTCCGCGCGGGCGATCTTAGATTTTTATAAACTGGCACTGGATGATTTACTAATTATTCACGATGACACTGACCTTGATTTTGGCAAAATCCGTGTCCGAAAAGGCGGTCGCGACGCTGGCAGTAACGGCTTAAAATCGCTTCATGCTCACATTGGTTCTGATTTCTGGCATATTCGTATCGGCACCGACAACTTACTGCGACGGCAAGTCTCAACCGACCGTTTTGTTATGATGAATTTTAATAGCGATGAATTAACTATTTTGAAAAATTGGACTATCCCAACGGCGCAAATAATGATTCATGACTTTTTATCCGATCAAATTTCAGCCATAAGCGTCAAGCTCTAACCCCCGACACATCACTACACCACTACACTTGAGACATTAAATCAAATAAATTCTTGTTGCAACAATGTCGCAATAAGTAAACGCTCCCTCCCGAAAATAAAAATCCAAATACCAATTACCGTCGCTTCCGCGGCACAATCTTCGCCGCGCCGCGTTTCAGCCGCCGCTCAGCATGGTGCAATTTCGCCGCGGCTGCTTCTTGCAAATTAATCGCTCGCGCCTCCAGCATGCTGCTGCCAACCGCCAAGCTCACAAACAGCAAACCCAAACCGCCCGTCGCCCATTCCGGCAGCTCCAGATGAAACAACTTGGCGATCATCATCATACCCAGCGCCATGATTGCCCAGTGCGCGCCATTTTCCAGATATTTATATTTGCTGAGCATGCCCGTCCGCAGCAAATACACCGTCAGCGACCGCACCCAAATCGCGCCAGCGCCCAAACCCGCCACGATCAGCAGCACGCTGCTGGTAATAGCAAACGCGCCAATGACGCCGTCGAAGCTAAAACTAGCGTCCAGCACTTCCAGATAGAGCAGGCTGGCAAACGCCGCCCAGCCGGTCTTGACCTTGACCGACTTAGCATCGTCCTCGTGAAAGAACGAGCCGAACAATTCCAGCCCGATGTGTAGTATAATCCCCAACACCGACGAGATCAGCACCAGCGCCCGATGCGGCGGCTCGACCGTGAAATACAGCACCGCCGCCACGCTGAGCATCAAACACACCTTGAAATTCTCGAACCGCCCGGCTTTGGCCATCCACGGCTCGACATGCCGCATCCAATGCACGCGCTTGTTATAGTCAACAAAATAACTGAGGCCAATCATAATCAGAAACGCGCCGCCAAAGGCATCGATCATCGGCGAAGCCTCGTGCAAAATATGACCGTATTCCACTGGCCTGTGAAGTGCCAAATCAACCACTTCCATAAACCCATGGCCGCTCGCCACCATCACGATGATAATCGGCAGCACGAACCGCACCACGAATACCGCCACAAAAATCCCAACTGTCAAGAATACCTTTTGCCAAACCTGGCTCATGCCGGCCAGCACCTTGCTATTAATCACCGCGTTGTCAAAGCTAAAGGTAACCTCCAGCACTACCAAAATCGCAAACAGCCACAAACCGCCCGCGCCGAAATGTCCGAAAATCAGCCCACCCAACGCCAGCGTCAACAGCGCCGAAAACCAAAAAATCCGAAATGGGTGATGCGAATGCCAGAGATGTTTCATAATGATTTAGTATAGCACAAGCTTACTGTTATAATTTATAAGTATGGCAAAAAAACGTGTCAAAAACTTCGACATAAATAAGTTAATTAACACGGTAAAGATGCTTACCGGCTGGATAATTACGCCAGTATTGATTATCGTAATATACTTATATAGCCCCCAGCTTGGACTATGGCTAATTAGTGATAAATCAGACATTTGGCTCAACGAAACTGCAACAATGTTGCAAGACTTCCTAACCATCACGTTAAGCATAATCATTGAAGCTTTACCTTTTGTTATCCTCGGAATTATCATTTCATCTTTGATTCGCCGCTTTTTGCCGCCAGCCAAACTCACTAAAATTTTACCGCGCAACCCATTTTGGCGCCGATTTACATTATCGCTAGCCGGACTAGCACTACCAGTCTGCGAATGCGGCAACGTACCGGTCGCTCGCAGCTTACTAGCTCGCGGACTAAAACCCGCCGACGTCGTCAGTTTTCTATTCGCCGCACCGATTCTCAATCCCATCACCATTATTGCAACAATGACCGCTTTCAGTTTTCAGCCCTACATGATTTGGTGGCGAATTATTTTTGCATTGATAATCGTCCAACTGACCGCTTTGATCGTCAGCTTCATGGACGAAAATAAAATCGTTCGCCCAGCTTTCAAAGAGTATTGCCGCGCACACGAACACAGCTCTAAGCTCAAGGAGATGCTTGGATCCTCGCGCGACGAATTCTGGCAACTATTAACCATGCTAAGTATCGGCGCTATCATCGCTGCCGCCACTCAAGTTTTCGTACCACGCGCCATCATTAACACTGTCGGTAACGACATCGTCTTATCAGTTATCGCCATGATTGGCTTGAGTTTCGTGGTCTCGATCTGTTCCAGTATCGATGCCTTTTTTGCGTTAGCCTATGCCCGCAGTTTCACAGCAGGCTCGATTCTATCATTTCTATTAGCCGGTCCGATGATCGATATCAAGCTAATCGTATTGATGCGAACCACTTTCCGTTGGCGATTTATCGCTGTGGTGATGTTAATAATTTTCGTATTGTCGTTCGCGGCAGGCATAGGAGTAAACTTGCTTTATGCGGGCTAATTTGGCGAAATCATTGGGCGGAATTGCTGCCTGCGGATACGTTTTGCTGCTAGCTTACCGCGGTCAGCTCGGTTTCTACATCCATCCACGCTACCATCTTTTTGCTGCCATTTTGAGCACGATAGGCATCGCTTTCTTGATTATTGATATAGTGTTGCTATTAAAGAGCGGAGCACTAACCGCACACCACCGTTTCAAATTCCGCCATGTCAAGTTCGCCCCGTGTCTATCTATTCTAATTTTACTAGCAGGCTATCTGCTGCCGCCAAAACCGTTATCACCGAGCAGCATCACTCAAAGAGAAAATTCTATCACCACCAGCCAAACAAACTATTGCAATATTCCTAAACCTAAGGAAGGCGAGACGAATGTATCGATCAACCGCTGGCGATCTGCTTTCAACTCCTGCCAAAAACTATCGTATTTTGACAATACTAGCATAACGATAACTGGTTTCGTCTCGAGTGGCACACTACAAAACTATGGCTACGATTATTTCGAACTGGCGCGCTACGTTATCAGCTGCTGCGCCGCCGATAGCATACCTATGAAAATCTTAGTAGAAAAAACTCCTGCGAATAGCTACCGCGATGGCACTTGGTTAACCGTCAAAGGGAAGTTGATGCAAAAAATAATTAACGGCAAAGCTGAATACGTCATTACCGAGGCTACCGCTACCGCGATACCGCAGCCAGAAAACCCTTACGAATTATTTGGTTTATAATCTTGCCACTTTTTAGCAGCGCCATCTTCCTGGTAATATTCATGCGCGCGCCAGTTAGATAAGAAGTTTTTATCGCGCTCGATTTCACTTAATAGCGGAAAAATCTCACTGAGCAGCATTTCGTCGAGGTATTGTTCGCTGTCCGTCAGAGGACGTTGCCCGTTAATGCACAAATGTGCATTAAGAAATATAAAGCGCTTAGTACAAATATAGCCAGGCTTTGAACAGTGCAAGCGAAAATCGTGCATCGTTCGAATCGGCTGCGCCTCATCCTGATAAGCCTCAAATTTATACATCACCCAAATCAATGGTGTATCAAAAGTCATAGTGTCAGACAGTCGTTGCTGGTCTCACCGCAAGTCGTCCAGCTCTATCCGTATCTGCTCAACATCGCTATTCTTCAGTTTCGCCAACGCCAAACGGCGCTCCGCAGCAGCAATCTTTGCTGTCAAAGTCTTATAGTCATCATACATATTCAGTAGCTTATCGACCGCCGCTCTCGCACCATTCATCATCCCAGTTCCTCCGTAATTACTGCGCGCGTAATCTCACGCGCCCGCTCGCCAATGACAACTAATTTTAATGACTCGTCAATGGCACCGCGCGTGACCCG
>CALIJB010000020.1 GCA_938017675.1 uncultured Candidatus Saccharibacteria bacterium | reverse complement strand
CAGCGCCGACCAGCAATTTTTCTGGGGGGAGTTAAGAAATTACCACGCCTTGCGGCGTGGTTCTTTTTGTTCGGGTCGGCTCGAAGCCGACACGCTTCGCGTTGTTCGCTTTGTGGTATAATGAAAATGCACACAAATCATTAGAACAGGTCATTTTTATTGGCTTTGCCTCAAATGGCTACTTCGTACAGATTAGACTTGTTCTGGTTTGTGTGCAACGGAGTAGCCTTTTGAGTTGGGAGGGTTTATGTTACCAGCTAAGCAAAAACTAACGTATTTCCTCTATGTCCGCAAAAGTACGGACGTAGAGGATAAGCAAGTGCTATCTGTCGCAGCACAAATTACCGAACTTAAAGAGTTTGCCGCGCGCATGGGCATTTATATCGTCGATGTGATTATTGAAAAAGAAACTGCCAAAAAACCGGGACGCAAAAAGTTTAATAAAATGCTTGAGCGCATAGAAACTGGCGAGGCAAACGGTATTTTAGCATGGATGCCCGACCGACTATCTCGCAACAGTATCGACAGCGGCAAAATCATCTATATGCTAGATCAAAATATATTGCTTGACCTGAAGTTTCCGCATTTTTGGTTTGAAAATACGCCACAGGGCAAATATATGCTAGCAAATGAGTTTAATGCTTCTAAGCAATATGTAGATAACTTATCGCTCAACACTAAACGAGGTTTGCGACAAATGGTGCGCGACGGGCGCTATCCGCGAGGCGCGCCGCTGGGATATTACAACGATATGCGCAGTAAAACTATCAAGATTGATCGCAAAACTGCTCCGATTGTGCGCCAAGCGTTTGAGCTGTACGCTCGCGGAGATAAACGATTGGATGAAATCGCCGACTTTTTGTTTACCCATGGCATACATACCAAAAAAGGTATGGTGCGCGGTAAGAAAACAACCGGCAACAAGCCTCATTCGCGCACACGCGTGGCTCGTATGCTGGCAAATCCGTTTTATTATGGACATTTTCGCTATTTAGGAGAAGTACACGAGGGCAAACACAAAGGCATTATCTCAAAACAGTTATTTGACCAAGTGCAAACGGTTTTGGAGCGGCGCGGCAAGCCAACTAGAAAAACCAACGACCCTTTGCCGCTTTGCGGACTGGTACATTGCTCGTGTGGCATGATGTTTACAGCAGAAACACGCATAAAACGACAGAAAAATGGCAATGTGCATGTTTATGCGTATTACCGTTGCACTCGCAAAAGCAAGACGGTGGTTTGTCGTGAACCACATATTCGCGCCGAGGAGCTAGACAGGCAACTGTCTGCGCTGTTGTTTCGTTATGCCATGCCTGCTTCATGGGCGGATAAACTGCGCGAGCTGATAGATAAAGACGAAGCAAGCGAGAAAGCCGATTTTGTGCACCGCGTGGCGGGTGACAAGGAGACTATCGCCCGCCTGTCCGAAAAAATGCAACGGTTACTCGATAGCTACCTAGACGGTGATGTTGAGCGTGAACTATATCAAGATAAGCGCGCGGAAATACTGGGCAAGAAGAAGCTCCTTGAAGAAAAAATTGAGCAAGCTACGCTTGGTGTTTCGACTTGGGTCGAACCGATGAAACAATGGATAGAAACTGCTGTTTCTATCCGTAAAATCGCAAAAGGCGACGATCTCAATGCGAAAAAATCCTTATGCCTTGAAATTTTCGGGTCGAACCTACAAATACGACAAAAAGAAGTCGTCATAAATGACGACCATTTTCTTAACTCCCCCCAGAAAAATTGCTGGTCGGCGCTGCGTGCCGCCAGCGAAAAAGCCGCCCGTTCGGGCGACCGTTTCCGTTTTAGTTCCGATTTGGTGACTCTACCGGGAATCGAACCCGGGTTGCCGGGATGAGAACCCGGTGTCCTAACCGCTAGACGATAGAGCCAGACTGCTGGATATTATAGCAGCAGAGCTGGGTATTGTCTAGCTATCGAGCTGCTGAATGATTTCGATTAGGCGGCGCGGCGTAATTTCAGCCTTAATCAGGTAGGCGTCGGCGTCGTTCTCTAGGGCGGCGCGGCTTTTCTCGTCTTGATCGAAATTTGTCATGACGACGATACGCGACTTCTCGGCGCTGTTTTCTTCGAATTTGCGGATGGCGGTCATGATTTCGGTGCCGCGCATCTCCGGCAGCATGATATCAAGCAAAATTAAATCGTAATGTTGATTGGTAGCCATAACCAAGCCATCGTGGCCGTCCACCGCCCACTCGACGTTATAGCCAGCCATTTTGAGGCTGCGAACATACATCTCGCCGATGAAACGATCGTCTTCGATGACTAAGATTGTGGAAATTGCCATAATACTCTCCTGATTATCCTGTGTATTTAGTATGATTTTTAATCCAGCTGTTACCTGCCGAGATGATTTCGGTGTTGGAGTTGTCGGCGCCATGCAGTTTGTCAGAAACGGCGGCGTAGATTGGTAGCGTGAAGGTGAAAGTTGCCCCCTGCCCTTCGGTGCTTGATACGCCGATAGTGCCGCCGTGACTTTCGATGATAGCTTTGCTGAGATATAAGCCGATGCCAGTGCCAGCGACCGTCTCGCGGCTGCGGTGGCTGCGGTAGAATTTGTGGAAGAGATTGTTGATGACGCTGGCTGGAATGCCGATGCCATTGTCGGCGACCGAAACTTCAACATGCTTGTCTTTGGCTCGAGCAGTGACGCGCACGGCACCGCCCTCGTCGGAGTATTTGATAGCATTGTCGATAAGGTTGGACAGTACCTCGGAAACACTAGAGCGGTCGGCAGCAACGGTTGGCAAATCGCTCGGAATATCAACGGACAGTGAACGATGTTGCGAGCGGGCGCGTAGCTCCATATCGTCGCGGATAGTCTCGTAGATTGTCGCTAACGAATCTTCGTGCAGTTGGAGTTTGAGGTGGCGGCGGTCGTAGCGGCTGGTGTTGAGGATATTGTTGATGTAGCCAGATAAACGATTGCCGCTAACGATTAATCTTTGAAAAAGCTCTTTTTGATCGGGCTCGAGTTTACTATCGAGTTCGAGCGCTAGCACGTCGAGGTAGCCGCGGATAACGGTGATTGGACCGCGCAGCTCGTGGGCGGCGAACGAGATGAAGTCAAGGTCGTCGTCCTCTGGCTGGTAAATTTCGGTCTCGTCGTAGGCGGTAATGATAGCATCCGCGGCGTTGCCTTGTTCGAAATCGACAGTGATATTGAAAATGCGGCGGCCTTCTTGCCCGATGACTTTGTTGGGGACTCGCAGCCAAATTTTACGGGCGCGAACATTGTCGGTACGGTGTTGATTGAGCCATTCAATCAGGTCGGTGCCGTCGTCAAATAGCAAGTCAAAATGATAAGCGCCTTTGGCGTCGAGTGAGATTGGTGCGGCGCGGTTAGCAAAAATTACGCCGTTGTTCTTGTCGAGGATAATTATGCCAGTGCTTGTCAGATTGAGGGCACTGGCTAGATTGTCAGTTGCGCTAGTTTTGTCTGGGCTGGTTTCGGTATGTTCTTTGTAGATAGACAGCAGCATATCGCTAAAGCCGGTAGCTTTGTACTCTTTATTGCTGGGGTTTGGCAACTTTTGGTCTATTTTTTGTCCAGCGGCATTAACTAGTGCGGTCGAGAGGTCGCGCAGCGGAATCATTGCAAAAGACAACACTGCGAAATTTGTTGCAGTAGAAATAATTAACAGCGAAATGACAATTGTTGCAATAAGAAAGACGTCCAAACGAACTTGCAAAATGATCATTATTGCAATAATCGATAAAGCGACCAATAATTGAACGAGAACAGATATTGTTGTGACCTTGTTGCGATGAATACGCCAAAAATCACGCATTTCTGGCGTGCGTTTGACTATTGGCTTGGCGTCGCTTACTGCCACGAGACACCTCCTCCGCCACTGTTTGGTACAGCGGCAATCCAAGTTTGTCCGCGATTTAGCGCGACTGGTTTGCCAGCGGCGTCAATGAGCTCGAGCGGGCTAAAGCGGTCATTCTTGCGCCAAGTGCATTCAGCGGCCGTACCGTTCTGAAACACTGTTGCAGTACCGGTACCATTAGTAACGATACTTTGCCGCCAGCCGTCTTCCATGACGGTAGTCTCGTTGACATGCAGCGCGATGACGACGCTCGGCGCTAGCCTACCCTCTTCACGGTCGTTACTGACCTGCCCGCCGATACTGCGTAGATAGGTGTTGCTAGCCTTGTCATAGTCGTAATGGGTGTTGTACCAACTGCTAGAGAAATTGATGTCGATACTGACGGCGTTTGGTTTATCGCTGGCCTTGCCGTCAGTGCGGGTGAAACTGGTGAATTGCGATGATTTATAGCCTTTGCCAGCGTTGAGCGCGTCTAATTTCTCGAAGCTAGTATAGACATTGTGCGGCGGCCGCCGATCATTAGCGCGCCAGTACGAACTGCCGTTGAAGAACTGATCGATATCGCGATATTTACCGTTGCGAACCTCTTGCAGTGAAGCATAGCTACCGCCGACGTGGGCGACGCTAGCCTGATATGGTGCTAGCCAATCGACATAGTACATACGCAGGCTGCGGACTGGGCCGATGAGCTGCGGCTTGTGCTGTTGAAATAGTGTCAGAAAGCGCGTGATGCCGCCTTCGGCGATGGCTTCGTAGACGACTTCGGCCTGCTTGAGTCCGGAATGCGGCCGGGCATCAGGCGAATTTTCGATCATGATGGCAGTGACTGGTTTGGATAGGTCGGCCTTAGAGGCAACTTCAATGCCATTGAGGTGGGAATAGTATTTTTCGGCAGGTTTAGGAGCTTTTTGGGCAGGAGCATGATACGCGGTGTCGGCAACTGGTGCGCGATATGTCAATACGAAGGCCACCGCCCCGCTGATAGCGATCAGGGTTGCACCGCAAATGCACATTGTTGCAATACGATGACGATTAATGAAATCGCGCAACCGCTGAAGCCGCAACTGCTTACTACCAGCCTCGTAGTGTTGCGCCACGAGCGGGCTCGGTTGTCTATTTCGTCTGCGTATTTTTTGCTTTTGCATCTCGGTAAAATTATAGCATAATTGGTGTGAATTGGTTATGGTTTGCGCGATGTGCTGCGTATGCTATTATTGCGTCATGGGTTTGTTGAGAGGTGAAGCAATACACGAAATAAATCTACAGAATAGTACTAGAGCTACTGCGGATCCGAGCTTCGGTGTCGAATGGCAAGCAGGCGCAGCGTGCAGCCCTAGTACTGCTGAATTGTTCTTTCCTTTGGGCAACTATAGAGATGCCAAGCAAAAAGAACAAGCCAGACGCGCTAAAAGGATTTGCCGTGATTGTCCAGTTGTGTCTGAATGCTTGGAGTATGCGTTAAGTAATAATCTGAATGAAACAGATGATGGTATCTGGGGTGGTATGACCCCACGCGAGCGTCGAAATCTTAAAGATCAAAATAATCAGTAGAATTTTTGGCTAGTTGCGATTTGACAAAAAATAAGTAGAGTTGTAGAATATTAGAATATTCTCTTCGGATAGATGGAAGGGGGAAGAGGATATGTTGCTTGAGATTGTCAAGGAGACGACCGCAAATAGTTCAACTAGTTGGGTTTTTACTACGTACGATATCTCGGTGTCGTACGTAGTTGATGGTCAGCCAATCGCTGAGGATCTTTTCGAGGAGAAGTCTCCAGCTTTTTCTTCAAAGCTGCTTGAGGAAGGATACTATTTCGTCGCAGGGGTGACCTGCGACGAAATAGTCAATATCCCAGAGCTTCGGTATGATCTACTTGGCGTGCCAGAGGGTGTTAGGCGGCCACGTCGCAGTTTGCGGCAGTGGCTGAAAACTCGACGATTCTCTACCTCTGCTGATACGACGGAGGTCACCCGCGTTTCTGACGCGGTGATTCGCGTCATTAGGCAGTTGGCGCTTTCGTCGTGTTCCTCTCACGACGTTAAGATGCTTAAGAAGCATCGTCATCTCGTAGAGCCGACTAGGCCTGTGCTCCCACGACGGCTGGTCGACGACCAGCTGGTGGCGCAGATCTTCGGTCGCAGACCCGACCTTTTCCTCTATATCGGAGGAGAGCTTGGATGGTGGCTTAGCCACCGCACGCCCGAAAACCAGCTGGGAGGTCGTCTGCCCAGACGTCTCTGGAGCGATCTGATTGATCAGGTTGTTCTGACTGTTCGGAAGGAGGTGGATACGATCTTGGCTCGTCTACAGGCAGAAGAAGAGGTGAATAGCCTGGATTCTTCTGTTCTTGCTAAGAACCCTCCCTGCTCTAGCTCAGAGGAGGTGGCACAGCAGCGACACGAGCAGCAGCTGCGCGAGGTGGCCTCGCTTTGCAATGAGACACCTGAAGAGTTGGTCGCCCGCCACCTGCTGACTGATGAGGCGCGACGACGTCTCTACTGATTCTATCCGCTGGGGTTGTCTGCTTATATTTATAATATATAGCAGACAACCCCCTTACTTTTTGCTAATTTATTGTTATTTTAACCCCAGGTATCTAGATAGAGTTTTGAAGCCGTGCCATAGTGTGTTCGCGACCAATCAGTGCCAGCGTGTCGTTCAGCTGCGGGCTGAATGGTGCCCAGGTGACGGCGATGCGGATCAGGCTGAAGAGAATGCCGGGTTTTTGGCCAGTAGTTTCCAATAGTTCGTTTAGGCAGTTTTGGATTGATTCTGGCGTCCAGTCGGCGAGTTTGGCGAGCTCAGCGCGGGCGGTTTCTAAAAGTTCGCGCCGCTCGCTGTCGGACAACTTCTTTAGCTGCTTATTGCCGTCAATAAGTTCCATGTTAATCTCAGGCTCCGCGAAAAAGTAGCCAAATCCGCGTAAATCTTCAAACATTTTCAGGCGGTCTTGCGCTAAAGCCAGCACTTTCATGCGGTATTCCTTGGTTATGTTTGGAGCGTAGGCGGATTTCGGCCAGAAACCAGTCTGTCCCCCGTCTTTTTGCGGGTTATCGTCCCAAGGCGACACGTACTCGTAAAGCTTATCGGCAGGAATATTGCGTATATGAGCGCCATTAAGCCATAACAAGCGTTTTTCGTCAAATCGCGCGCCTGATTTTTGGACGCGTTTCAGGCTAAACTTTTCAATCAATTCGTCTCTGGTGAAAACTTCCTGCTCGGTGCCGTCATTCCATCCTAGGCTGGCGAGGAAATTGAGCATGGCGTCCGGCAGATAGCCCTCTTCTCTGTAGGCTAGGATGTCTTTGGCGCCGTCGCGTTTGGATAATTTCTTATTGCCCTGCTCGTTCATGATCGGCGGTACCGAGGCAAATATCGGCCAAGGTATACCCAGCGCATCGTAGAGATTAAGGTATTTGGGCGTGCTGGCAAGGAACTCTTGCCCGCGGATAACGTGGGTGATTTCCATTTCGGCGTCATCGACAATGTGCGCAAAGTTGTACGTCGGAAAGCCGTCGGACTTGACTAATATAAAATCGTCAATTACCTCTGGGCCGGCGTGCATTTCGCCCATGACTTCGTCGTGCCAGGTGTAGGGCTTCGGTTCTGAACGAAAGCGCAGCGGCTGGCTGCCATCCCAGATCGGCGGGTTTTCTGGGCGGTAATCACGGTACAAAAAGGGCTTTTTATGGGCTTTGGCTTCTTCGCGAAAAGCGTCTAGTTGCTCCGGTGTATACGGATCGGCATAAGCGCGGCCAGCATCAATGAGTTTTTGCGCATATTTCCGGTAAATATCAAGTCTCTCTGACTGTTTGTACGGTCCAAATTCGCCGCCAAAATTACTGGGGCCTTCGTCTGGGACAAGATCAAGCCACCCTAGGCATTTATAAATATGCTCTACACTGCCAGATACTTCCCTTTTTTGGTCGGTATCTTCTATGCGCAGGATGAATTTTCCATTTGATTGCCGGGCGATGAGCCAAGCAAACAGCGCGGTACGCATACCGCCGACGTGCATATAGCCAGTTGGGCTAGGCGCGAAACGAGTGCGCGTGGTCATGAAGCGCTCTCTTCTAATTTGGTGACGCGCCGGTCAAGTAATTCTAGCTCGTGCCGAGTAGTTTTGTCGTTATCAACAATAGCTCGTTTGATGGTTCTGACGTCGGTCTTGAGGCTATCGAACTCCTCGCGTAAATTATTGAATTCCTCGCGTGTTGGTTGGTTTGATACAATCTCTAATACCGCGCTCATCTGCGAACGGATTTCTTCAAGAATGACGTTGGTGTAATTTTTGTCGTCGCCCATGGCCTAATTATAGCAAAAAGCACCCGGCAGGTGCAAAAGTTAAAAGTTATCTCCATATCGCCAAAAACAAGGCTTATTCTTATATTATACCACAAAAACCCATAAATTACAAACTGGCGGCTATCTTTTGGATTTGTTCTGGTGCTAGCTCGGCGTTGCCATCGACAGTGTAAAGAATACCAGCGTTAACCCAAGCGGCATGGGTGCCATATGAATAGATGGTTAGGCCATTGGCGGCGGTCGTGGTGTACTTATCATGAGATTTCGGCTTGATGTAATTTTCGAGCACGGCCGATGAATCCCATTCGGAGCGGGTTTGTGCTAAGGTGAAATTCTCGTTGCTGCCGTTAGCGGCAAACTTCATGATTACGCTGCCTTGCTGGTAAGCAACTGGACCGTTGAGGCTATAGCCAGACGGCTGATAATTCGGATAAGAAGCGTTAATGCCAGCCTGCGAGGCGGCTATGCGGGTGCTCAAAGCGGGCATATTGATATATGTGAAGTAGGCGCCTAGCAGTAGGACAGCTATAGCTGTGCTGCCAACGCTAACCAGGCGGCGCCAAAGCGAAGTATTCTTTGCTGGCTTGACTTCTTTGCGCTGTTGGCGCGTCAACATCTTGTCGGTAGCTTCCTGAATGGCTTGCTGCTTGATAACTTGTGATGGCAAGACGCTGCGCGTTTGCTGCTGCTTGATGATTGCTTGCCGCTGGCGAGCAGTCTGCTCAAGCTGATTGGCGGTAGGCGCTATGTCTGGTGTTTCTGGGGTGGCTGGACGCTTGACGGGCGGCTTGGTAGCAGTTGTAACTTTGGCAAAATGCGCAATGTTAGACGATCGGCGGATGTCTTGGACGCGGCGAGTTCTCTTGCTGCGGCGAATGATTTGCGGCGTACTGCGCTCGGCCGCTAAGCGCTGCGAACTGCGAGCGACAGATTTTTCTTTAATACCCGCTGTGGTGGCGGCTCGCACTGGCGCTACTGAATCAATGGTGCGCGGTTGTTTCTTGATATATTTGCGCTGCAGAGTGTGGGATTTTTGGGTGCCGCTATGAAAATTGCTAGCCGCGGCTGCTGGCGTGCGTGCCGATCTCTGGGCATCGAGAATATTGCCAGTTTCGGCGTCGTAGACATTACCCTTGATGGTTATGTTGTTGTTTGTCATTTCCCTTACCTATGTTTGCGATACTACTCGTGCTTAACTATTATCATAGCCTAATTTGCTATTACACGCAATAGCAAGTGGTATAATACGTACTATGAATCAGCAAAAAAATCGGCGCAAGCAGCGTATTAAATTAACCTTTACTTATGCTGTGATGACCCTGGCAGTTCTAGCGTTGGCAGTGGTTTGTTTGATGCTAGTACAAGGCTATCGTTTAGATTTTGATCGAGGCACGGTTAGACAAGGCGGCATGATGCAGTTTGACTCGCGGCCTGATGGCGCAATAATTCAAATAGACGCCGCGACGCTAGCTAACCGGACGGCGACGCGTATCGTGGCGACGGCCGGGCAGCACACGGTAACGGTATCGAAAGACGGGTTTGTGCCTTGGCAAAAACAAGTTAACGTCAAGGCCGGCTCAATCCTTTGGTTAAATTACGTCAAGCTAGTACCGACGAGCATTGAGGCCAAAGACGCGATGGAACTCGCTAGCCTCGACAGCGCAGCGGCAGCGCCTGATAAATCGCGCTTTGCGGTTATCCAAAACAAGCAGCAGCCAGCGGTTGATTTTCTCAAAGTTGATAACGACCGGATCGAACATAAGCAGCGTGTTCTATCTGCTGATAGTTACACGGCCGACGGCGCTAACCACAGTTTTGCAATTGAATCGTGGAGCAAGGATAGCAAACGAGTGTTAATCAGCCATTCTTTTGATGATTCAAAAGAATATCTTATCGTTGACCTCGATGGCAAGGCGCAAAACATCACCCACGATATCGGCGTGCAAATCAGCAAATTAGCTTTCGACAAAAGCGACTCGCAGAATGTGTATGTGTTGACGGCCGACAGCGATGTTCGCCGGATTAGACTGTCGGATAAAACGTTGTCGGGTCCGCTAATTAGCGATGCTAGTGATTTTTATATTTCTAGAAACGGTTGGATTAGCTATACTACCAAGCCGAATAATAGCGGCGAGCGGACGATTGGCTATTTGTCGAAAGGCGCATCAAAGCCGCGGGCCTTGCAAACTTTCAAGGATATGTCCGGGCGCAGTCTTAATCTAGCGATTGAGGAGTATTATTATGATAATTTTGCGCTCATTACTCACGGCAAAATGGTTGCTGTCAAGAAGGTGAAATTGCCAGCAAGCGATTCGACAGACGAACTGCAGCAAGAGTTGCTAGCGACTCTGCCGTTAGCCACTGACGTTTCGTATGCGGGCTTCTCGCCCAACGAACATCTGTATGTTTATGCGCAGGCTGGGGCTAGCTTGGTGACTTATAATTTAGAGCTGCGGTCGATTGCTAACGTCTCAATGAAGACTACCGCTACGAGTGAAATCGCTTGGCTGGATAATTCGCATATTATGCGAGTGGCAGGTGGTACCTTTGAATTCGGCGACTATGACGGTACTAATATGCACACCATGGCGACCGATGCAGTTGGCTCGGCAGCAATGCAATCGTCGAATAACCGTTTCTTGTATTATTTCCGCAAGCATAGCTCTGGTAAAATCACTGCTTCCTATATCAAAATGTACGACTAAGTTCAATAATTCAGCAAGATTTTGCCCGCCGGTTGCTGTTGCTTGTTGAGCGCCGGGAGAAGTTTTGCCGTGAGCGGCTAATTACCGATACCAAAGATCCGCTGCAAGAATGTCGGCGAGTTGGCTGGCATTTTCTTGGTCGAGGCAGCGGTATTGCTGTTTTGCTCGGCGGTTTTGGCTTCATTCGGATTCGGGCTGATTTGCTCGCCGAAAACTAGTAGGCGGTTTTGTGCTGTGCCTAGCGGCGTACAAGTGATTAGCGTAATGTAAGGCTTGTCGTTACCGATTTGCAGCGACGCGACGTCGGTCGGCTTTACTACCTTGGTGCCAGTGATTTTATAAGTATAGCGCGTGCCGTTGTAATTAGCGTAAACCACATCGCCAGCGGCCATCTTCTCTAGCCGAGCAAAAATAAATTTATAATCGCCGCTGTCAGTCCAGTCGTTAGAGGAATGACCAGAAACGACGAAATTACCCTTTTCGCCAGGCTTAGCGTTGGCACCTTGGATATTGAACCAAACAATGCCTTTGTCCATGGCTTGATTTAGCGAGTTGGTGTCGGCGGCATTAGCATCCCAAACAATTGGCACATCGACGGCAATTTTCGGGATAAGCAGCCGCGACTCGTTGGTGGCGACTTTGGTGGTGTTCGGGGAGACGATAATTGATTCGGGGTCAGCGGCACCTGGCGAGACATACGCCTCGACGTAGGCGAACAAAACGCGATTATACTGCAAAAATAGAAAAATAATCATCACCGCGCAGGCTGCCATGATTGGCATAAAATGGCGGCTGCCGCGGACCTTCTTGGCCTTGTCGTTGATTTTGCGGCGAATGGAACTACGCAGGTCGTTGACGGCTTCCTCTTGCGATACAGTACCATTGTTTGGCATTGAGTTTTGGTTTTTTTGCGCTTGCTGAGCAGCTTGCTTTTTGAGCGACTTGCGAGTGGCGTCAATCTGCGAGACGTAGTAGCGCTCGTAATACTGCTGATAATATGTTTGCCAGGCGGTGTGGTATTTTTGCCAAGAAGCATCATGCGCAGCAGGCGTGGAGCTCTGGTTCATGGTGCGGGTATACGGGTTTTTGTCTGGGTCGACGGCGCCGGGGCCGGCCGTAACACTGTTAGACTGCGCACTATCAGCGACGGTGCCGGATGGCTGCGGATAGGTGTTTGTTTGCGACGAGTGCGAGTTTTTTTGGAGCTCCTCGGCCTGTTTAGGCGGCTTTTTTGCGTTAGAATTTGGCTGCTGGCCAGCTGCAGCAGTAGCATGCGGATCGTTTTGAATAATCGAACTGATCTGTTGGCGGACAATATCAGCCGCTGCCGACCGGTGCTGGTCGGTTAGCGCGCTGTGATGAGGCGCTCCGTCTCTGGGCGGAACGGTTAGTGATGAACGATCGTCTGGCTTCATACTTTCTATGCTAATTATAGCGTAGTTAGCGGTTATTTACTAGTTAGCGCTGGTCTGTTACAATGAAAATGTACCTTTTCTGCCGCGGTGATGGAATTGGTAGACATGAGAGACTCAAAATCTCTTGAGCATTAGCTCGTGCCGGTTCAAGTCCGGCCCGCGGTACCATAAGATAGACGTATGTGGGCGTCTTTTTTTGATGCGCTTACCCCTGTTATGGTAGCGGCGTAAAGCATAAGTAACAATATTATGCAAAAGTGTTGACATAATTAAAAGTTTATGCTACAATGACATCATAAGCGTGGAATAATGCACGCAGGGAGGAAACCAATGAAACTATCAATTAAGAATCTGGCGATTGTCGGCGCGGTTATAGCTGCTATCGCTGGTGGAATCTGGTTGGCTAAGCCATCAGAAGCATCTGTCTGTGACGGATGGATTAACGTGATTACTTGCGGTACGCCAAGTCATCAAGACCTTAAAAATGTTTACTACGGACGCAACGACATCAAAGCGCTTTATCAGTGGAACAACATAAATGATGCCATGATTGAAGGCAAAGGCATGAAAAACGGTACCGTTTACAAGGATGGCCGGATCGTTGTCGACGGCCAAGTCGTAGCAACTAACGCCAAGACCGTTCAGCGTAATACGCGCTACCCAGGCTCGTCATACGGCCGCGAGACGGTTGGCGGACATTCGTTCTACAAGTTTACGACTCAGAACAGCTTTGTCTACAATCAGTTTGACGCTTTCGTCTGGTTCGATGAAAACGGCAAGTTTATCGCAGCCATTATCAAGGATTGCGGTAACCCAGTCTGGGGTGATGCAACCTGGAAACCGAAAGACATCCAAGTCTGTGATCTTACCAGCAAGAAAATCATCACCATCAAAGAGACCGAGTTCAACAGCAGTAAACATTCCAAAGATATCAACGATTGTAAAGAAATCAAGGTCTGCGACCTGACTAGCAAGCAAATCGTAACTATCAAGGAAAAAGAGTTCAATAGCAAGAAGCACTCGAAAGACATTAACGACTGTAAGGAAATCCAAGTCTGCGACCTCTCGACTGATACGATTATCACTATCAAAGAGAAAGAATTTGACAGCAAGAAGCACTCTAAGAATTTCGCTGACTGTAATAAGGTAAAGGTTTGCGAACTCGAAACTGGCAACATTATCACCATCAAAGAAACCGAATTTGATAGTAAGAAGCATTCTAAGAATGAAGCTGACTGCGACAAGGTGAAAGTTTGCCGCATCGCTGACAAGAAAATCGTCGAAGTTACCCGCAAAGAGTCGAGCGACAGCCAGTACACCACTGACATGAGCAAATGTGAAGAAACTCCAGCGACTCCACCGGAAACTCCAAAAACGCCAACCCCATCAAATCCAGTTGAATTGCCAAAGACTGGTACCGGCGAAGTAGTCGCCTCGGTGGTCGGCCTCGGCGGTTTAACCGCAGCAGCCAGCGCTTACATCGCTAGCCGCAAACGCCTCTAGCCAATCCCCCCAGCTAGAAAATCCAAAATCCGCTCTGAATTTTGTCAGGGCGGATTTTTTGTTGGATTATTTAGAGAGAAGACTGGCGGTGATGGCCTCAAGCGGCCGCGACGGATTCCAAATATAATAAACGCTAGCACGCGCTGCTACCGTGCCGCGCCAGATGCGCATCGGGTCGTTCCATGGCATGGTTGCAACTTTCCCGCTGCTAGCAGTAACGAGCGTGTCTTGGTGCAAGGTGGTAATGGTAATTGGGTATGTCACGGTGAATTTATGCAAAGTTTCGACTAACTGCAGCAACTGCATACTGAAAGTCAAAATTTTGGGATAATAAAGCGTGCGAAAGAGTTTTTGCAATTGCGCGAAACTCAAAATTAACACGGTATTCTGGCGTGCTGCTAGTGTAGCGAAATCGTTGCGTACTAGATCTACGGCATCGCGGGTGATAACTACTGGGCCTTGATAGTCGCGCAGCAGCTGGCTGTAAACGATTGCCGTTTGACTGTTGCGCCCGGCATCGCCTATTAGCAGTAAACCGTCGCTCCATGCGCTAAGCGCTTGCAGCTCAATGATAGACTCTTGAGCTAAGCCGCCGCTAGGATTGCTAGGCGCGTAAGTGACGCCATCCATGGTGTGCGGCAAGGTGTTTTTGAGTACATCTGGTAGCAAGGCGCGAACCTCCCCTACTCCGCTAGCCAGCGCTGTCGAGTAGGCTTCGGCAACACCAGCAAAGCCAAGTTTGTTGCCGCCAATGATGCCGAGTTTTCCTGCGCGCGAGCGCTGTTCGGGCTTACTCCACTCGATATCGGGAAAGAGCGGCTGCTCGGGCGTTTGGCGCTGCCAATATACTAATTCCATGAATGTATTGTAGCGCGAAAAGTGCAGACGTGCCAGTTCAAGCGCTTGCCGCAGCCGCCGGGCTAGCGTACAATTTAGGCTATGGAAAAACACATCGCCGAGCACTATCAAACTATATCGCAGCGCCTAGCGGCGGCCAAGTCGAAAACTGATCTGACGGAATTGGCGCGCTATCACCGCACTCGCGTGCAAGAATTTCAGCACGAGCGGCTGATTCACTTGCAGGTGACATTTTTCTTCGCTGGGCTGTTTTTAGCGTCTCTGGCGGCATTTTTGGCAACCGCGGCGATGGGGTTGGCGATGAACTGTTTACTGGGACTATTGGCGCTGATTTTGTTTGTGCTAGAATTGGCGTACATTCGACATTATTACCAACTAGAGAACGGCGTGCAGCGGCTGTACGAGTTAACGGTAGCGATCGAAGAAAAACGTTTTGCCAAAGACTGGGCTTAATCAAGCTGGCGAGTCAGTTGCATTTGCTTGCCGGACGATTTTTTCGATAATATACCTATCTCTTGGCTCGAAATCGTATTCTTTTACAGTTGCAATGCCGTTTTTGATAGCGATATCTGGCAGCGTAACGCGCCCTTCTGGATAGCCGCGGACTTTGTCTTGATCGATTCTAAATGCGCCTTGATTATTCTTTGCGGCTATTAGTTTAACGGCTTGAGCGAAAATATCGATGTGCGACGGCTCGAATTTGCTGAACAAGTTGTTGAATTTAACTTCGCCTAGGATTTCGTCTGATTCTTTATCAATGCCGAACCCTAATTCTCCAATCTCGAATAAGATAGGTTCGAATATGTCGATGTTTTCCATCAAGTAGCGGTTATTGCTGAGTATTCTGCCATCGGCATAGACTTTAGTTGTATCTCCGCCGCTTCTGGTTATATTCCAAGTATAGACAAGTTTGTCATATGAGCCGATAGACGTATTGCTTGGCAATGATGATTTGATTTCGTTAAGGTTGGCGGCATTCATTTCAATTTCACAGTCAAGGTAGTAATAATATTGAGTATGCTGTCCGTTTGTTGTTTTGTTTTTTTCTGATTTCTCTAGCACTCTAGCTGAAATTTTGGCTTTGAAATTAGACTCTTTAAGTTTATCGAATAGCGCCGGGAGTTTTTCGGGAATTTTGTAAAACGTGTTAGCTTCTGAGCTGGTACTGATTGTGCCATTGCCCTGCTTCTGAGTTACTGCGATGAAGTTTTGTTGCGGCCATTCTCGGATCGGGGAGATAACGTCAGCGATTCTCTTTACTGCTATAATAGTCTGATCTTTAGGATAATCTGGTTGAAGTGTTATTTTGTAAGTACCTTTTTTGTGGCCAAAAAAGTCCTCTACGATGTCTGATAGTTTGAGATCGACTTTCTCTACGCCTGGTATTTGGCGTATTTGTTCAGCGCAATCATTCAGCTGTCCGAAAGAGCTTACTGGATTTTGCGAAAATGTTTCGGATAGCCCGTAAATGACGCCAATAGATATTAGTATTACGAATAGTATTGCGAGTGGCGAAACGATCAAAGCAATCGTTAGGAGTATTTTGTTTGGTTTCTGCGAAGAATACTGCTGATATTGCGGCTGTGGTGAAGCGTATTGAGGTTGGTTTTGCGGCGGATACTGCTGCGGGTATTGTTGATATTGCGGTTGCTGCGGATATTGCGTTTGTTGAAGTGGTTGCTGCGAGTTGTTTTCTGGAGGCATAAGACTACCTTACTATTTATATTATTTCAATACTCACCGGGCAGTGGTCGCTGCCCATTTGTTCGGCGTGGATTTGCGGATTTTTGACACGCTTAGCGATTTCGCGCGATGCCAGCCAATAATCAATCCGCCAGCCGACATTGCGCGCCCGGGCGTTGGCCCAGTGCGTCCACCAGGTGTAAGCCTCGGTCTTTTCAGGAAAAGCCGCCCGGAAGGTATCGACAAATCCAGCGTCTAGGTAATTCTGAAAGCCCTCGCGCTCCTCGTCGGTAAAGCCGTGCTTGCCGACATTAGACTTAGGATTTGCCAGGTCGATTTCTTGATGCGCCACGTTCATATCGCCGCAGTATAGTACCGGCTTGACTAGCTCCAACCCCTCTAGATAGGCCAGCACTGCCGGATCCCACTGCTCATGGCGTAATTTCAGCCGGCTCAAATCCCCTTTCGAATTTGGCGTATAACACGTCACCACCCAAAAATCGTCGAACTCGGCAGTGATAATGCGCCCCTCGTCGGCTGGGTTGCCGTATTGATCGCCGGTCAGATTGAACCGCTCGATAATAGCCGGCGGCAGTCCGTCGCGCCAATGCAGCGGCCGGATTTTCGAGAAAATTGCCGTGCCGGAATAACCTTTTTTGGCGGCTGAATAGAAATGCTCGTGATACTCTGGCAGATCAATTTCTACCTGGTCACGGGCAGCCTTGGTTTCTTGCAGGCATACAATGTCCGGATCGTAGGTTTGCAGAAAACGGGCAAACTCGCCCTTGCTGATGACGGCGCGGATACCATTGACGTTCCAGGAAAAGAGCTTCATATAGTTTATTATAGCGCAAAATCGTCGCGGAGCTATTGACAAAACTGCCTGGTTTTGGGTATATGTCTAAGCAGGGCTTGATAGGCCCTCGCTCTCGTCGAAAACATCTCGGGGCGGGCTGTTGTGCTATGTGTATAGTTCATTGCGCAATTGCCTGCTCCGGGATGCGCATGCCCGGGCAGAGGAGGACTGAGGTGTGTCCTTTTGAGTCCCTAGGGATTGTGGGAACAATCCTTGTGTTTATCGGCCTACTCCCTGCTTTGGCATGGTGTGTTGCTGCCGCCACTTTGGTGTGCATCACTGTACTATTTGGCATTATTGACTTCATAGTACATTTCTTGATAAAAATAAAGAGAGGAGGCCGACGAGAGTAACACATGGTGCTAGCGGCGAGATATCCCGTCTCGCTGCTAGCACCGCTCACTCATTGCGTAGAGCGTTAATTCTGAAAATGTACAACCAGCTAGCGGATGTGCTAGTATTTGTAGGTATGAAGATCCTGATAGTAACTGAAGTATATCGCCCGGGTGTTGGCGGTGTACAGACAGCGCTTGACACTCTAATTACTGGTCTGAAGGAAGCTGGTGACGAGGTGACGGTGTTAACTGGCTCGCCAGACGGTTTATTTAGCCATTTCACAGAGGTAGATGAAATAAATGGCGCGAAAGTATTGCGGTTGCCAGCAGTAAAATGGATTGCTAATCGCGACAACAACCGGGTGGCATTCTTACCAAAAAGATTCGTGCGGCGATACTTTCGACAGAACCAGCCTGATATCATTCATCTGATGACGCCGATTTCATGGCTGCACAAAGCGGTTGTCCAGCAAGCTAGCCGGCGGCAGATTCCGATTGTCACGACTAATCACACCATGGCGCTGAATCTCGTGATGAATGCCAAAAACAAAATTATTGCCCGCTGGTTTGTCCGGATAGTCGAGGGCAAAATGTGCAAGCTAGTCAATCAAACCGCTTATATGACGGCGCCGACGCGCGCGGCATTAGCAACTACGCCAGCGATTCATATACCAACGAAAGCAGTTTCTAACGGTGTCAATGCGGTATTCTATACACCAGGTAGGGCTGACGAGAAGCTCTTGCAGCGTTTTGCGATTGATGCGTTGCGGCCGGTGGTGGCCTATGTTGGGCGGCTTGACGGCGAGAAGCGGATTGACTTGCTGATTACCGCGATGGAACGCTTGAAAACTGATGTGCAGTTGGTGATTATTGGTAAAGGCTTAATAGAAAAGCAACTGCGAAGTCAAGCAGCCAGTCTGGGCGATCGCTGTATTTTTACCGGTTTTGTTAGCGACGAGGAAAAGCGCGCTTTATTGCGGCGAGCAGATATACTCGCGATGGCTAGTCCTGCCGAGCTGCAATGTATTGCGGCGCTAGAAGCGCTGGCTTGCGGTACGCCAGTGGTGGTGTCTGATCAGGTTGCTCTGCCCGAGCTATTGGATGGCGGCAAGAATGGAGTCAGTTTCCATTATCCAGACGTCAACGATCTAGCGCATAAAATCGATGAATTGCTGGATGATGAGCCGCGCCGGCGCCAGATGAGCCGGGCTGCTCGCCAGTGGATTATTGATAACCATACTTATGAACGTACCGTTGATCAGTACCGCGAACTGTATGCCGAAATCGTGAAAACTTACTCGTAGGCTTGTAAATTGTGGATAGAATAAACAGTTAGACGAGCTTATTTTGTTGCCTTTTTCTGTTTGCCGCCCATTTCGTATTCGTAAATGCGCTTCGTGACGCGCAGTCCATGCGTGTAGCGGTAGAGCTCACCGTATATTCCTTTGAGAGCTTGGCGCAGCGAGTTGTTTTGGTAACGGCGATCTGAAGTGAGGTAGGCTATTTTGATAACGCCATTTTTATACTTAGCTCGTTTCGCCTTGAGGATGAGATCATAATCTTCCATGATGAAGAGAGATGTGTCAAAGCCATTCACTGAGTCAAAAACTTCACGGGTGACATACAGGCAGCCAAAGCCGATCGGCCACGGCGTATGTTGCATTAGACGCGCATAGGCATTCATTAAGTAGGCTCCAGCTCGAATACCGAATTTGTTTGACTGCATCCGCTGAAGGAAACTGCCTACTTGAAGGTGCTTTTTGTTAATTTGTTCTTCAAATTTTTGCAAAAAATACTCCGGAAGGATTAAGTCAGCATCCGCAAAGATGAGCATATCGCCTGTTGCTTTGCTGGCGCCGTGGTTGCGGGCGTGTGCGGGACCTTTTTGTGTCGTGGCGGTAGTTTTTAGCGGCAGCTTTTTGGCGTATGTCTTGGCTCGATCTATGGTGTCGTCGGTGCAATTTGAATCTACTACGATCACCTCGTCTGCCGGGCGCGTTTGCCGGACTAGCGAGTCCAGGAGTTTTTCGACAACGCCAGCCTCGTCCTTGCAAGGAATAATGATGCTAATTTTCATAAAACTAGTATAATGGTATTATGTCTAAAATTCCAACACTGCGGCAAATTTACGAAAAACTCGGCTGCCAAGAAAAGACGGCTGGCGGTGTTTGCTGGCTTGAGTGTAATACTGGCGCCGATAAAACTGCGATTCTGCTCCACGGCGTGACTGGTGGCAAAATAGACATGATGCCGCTAGCCAAGCGGTACGTTAATTTTGGCTATGCCGTGTACGCGATAGATTTACCAGGACATGGCGGCTCGGTGCGCCCGTCCCTGGAAAGCTATGAAGATCTGGGCGATTGGTTTACTAAAGTTCTGGCGCAAATCGGCCGAACGCCAGATTTGATTGTCAGTAATTCGTTTTCGTCATCGATAATTTATCATGCGTTGCGCACTGGCAGAGTTCCGGCGGCGGCGAAAATTGTTATGGCTTGTCCGACGCCAGACACTACTCATCTTGCAAATATGTTGCAAAGGTTGTCTAATAATTTTCCTGAAAAGCCTGGTTGGTACATCTACAACAGCAAGCCTATCCAAAATATTCGTACTGTGCTTGCGTTGAAAACCCGCCGGCAGGAAGCTTGGCAGTGGCTGCGTGAGTCAGAGAGCTACAAGAAGGATTATTTGACTTTGCGTGATTCTGAAATTTTGACTACTATGCTGTACGAGCAAAATCCTTTCGTCGAAGGTGTGCCGCTTGATAGCCAGCGGCGCGTAACGGTGATTCTGGGCGGTAAAGACAATATCATTACTTCGAAAACACCTGGAATTATCCGCCAGTTATTGCCTGAAACGCAGATTATTAGCGCCCCGTCAGCTGGCCATATTTTGCAGTTCGAAGCAGTTGAATCCTATCCGGATAGCTAAAGAGCTGTGCTCTACCTCTTGTCTCTGGGGTTGGCGCGTGTGGTATAATAAGGAGAGTTATGAGAATCGCTTTTTTTATTGACGATTACCTGCCCTCAGTCCATGGCGTGGCAACATCGACGTTGAACTATAAACAGGCTTTGGAATCGCTTGGGCATGAGGTTTTCGTGGTAGCGCCAAAATGCGAAGGCTACGAAGACCACGACGATCACGTCATCCGCTTGCCGTCAGCCAAGAATTATGTTTTTGATAAGCGTGAAATGGCGGTTATTTACCCTGGCCTAGCCAGGAAGCTTGATGAATACCAGTTCGATATCGTGCATAGCCAAATGCAATTTTATATGGGCGTACTGGCACACAGCGTGGCTAAGCGGCAGAATGTACCGCATGTGACGACTATTCACACACTTTATGTTGAATTAGTTAATGATTATCCGTTTATGGTGACTTCCGGCTTGATTGCGGCGACAGCGGCGTTTCCGGTAGTGCTGCGAACAAGGCCGATTTTGCCGAAAGCCTCGCGCGAGCAGTTGCGCTCAATGAGCAAAAGCACTATCAAAGATATCATGTCGCGCCAGGGCTGGCGGCTGATGGCGGCGTTTGCTAATAAGTGCGACGCCTGTATCGCGCCGTCAAAGCATCTCGAGCGTATGCTGGTCGAGGATGGCGGCTTGACGGTGCCATGCTACGTTTTCCCGAATGGTATCGACACCAAGCGCTATAAAAAAGCTTCGGCGGCTGATTCACCAATTGAAAAGCGTCCGGGTGAAAAGTTCATTATTTCGGTGGCGCGGCTAAGTCCAGAGAAGCGCCAGCGGACTTTGATTGAGGCTATGCCGCATATCCGCGATAAAAAAGTCAAGCTGGTCTTGGTTGGCGGCGGCCCGTATGAAGAGGAGCTTAGGCAGCGCGTTGAGGAGTTGGGCGTCGGCGATCGAGTAATTTTCGCTGGTATGCGTTCGGGCGACGAGGTAGCGGCGATGCTCAAGCAGGCTGATGTATTCTCGCTGGCGTCGTATCATTTTGACAACCAGCCAATGACTTTCTTGGAGGCGGCGGCTAGCGGTTTGCCGATTGTTTACTGCGACGAACGGATGACCGAGGCTTTGACTGAACGCAATGCTGTCTTGACTGATGGCATTGAGGGCAAAGATTTCGCAAAAGTATTTAATGATTTGTTTGCGCACCCAGAGAAAATCGAGGAGTTGTCGCGCGGCGCGTTGAGCGTTGCCAAGAAGTTTGATTCGACGGCGATGGCCAAAAAGATGGTTGAATTATACGAAAGTTTAATTTCATCACATCAAGTACTTGAAGAAGAATAGTGGCGGTTCAGGGCGTGAGACTCGGTGTATTCGGCGCAGCTAAAATTTGCGCAAAATGCGGCTGTGTTCGCGTTCTAGATCGCGCTGTTTGATAGCTTGGCGTTTGTCGTAGCGTTTCTTGCCCTTGCCTAGAGCGATGACTAATTTGATGTAGCGTCCGCTAGTGAGCAGCTTGGTTGGAACGATAGTGAAGCCTTCTTTTTTGCGAGCAGCTAATTGATCGATTTGGCGGTGGCTGGCTAGCAATTTGCGTGCACTGGTGTCGACAGTTCGCGCATTTGGTGTGCCGCGTTCGTTCTGCCGCAAGCTGAAACTAGCGTTGTTCAGCCACAATTCGCCGCCGCGTATCGTGACATACGAGCCTTTGAGTTGGACGTGGCCTTCCCTGGCGGCTCGCACTTCAAGCCCGGTTAAACTAAGCCCAGCCACGATCTCGTCGCCCAGTTCATAATCAAACCGTGCTCGACGGTTAACAATCGTTTGAGTAGCTAGCTTTTTTGTCTTAGCGCTAGATTTCTTAGACATATGTTAATTATAACAGGTTTAATACTTATATTATACAATATTTATGATAAAAATGCAATAGTGCTCGGGGTTACTCTCTGTTACAATAGAGTGAATGATAGCTGACATTCATATTACTGATAAGAGTTTTGGCGATAAGCAGTTGATGAGCGGCGTTAAATTCAGCGTCAACGACGGCGAGAAAGTTGGGCTGATTGGCCGCAACGGCGTCGGCAAATCGACGCTATTTGGCATGTTGGCGGGGACGGATAGCGACTACAGAGGATCGGTTGTTTTTCGGCGTGGCAGCACGATTGTAGCGACGGCGCAAGAACACCATGGTCTGGGTGATATCACGGTATTGGAATATATCCTGCGCGGACTACCTGAATACGCGCGGCTGCGGCACATTTTGACGACTTATCCGGCAACGATGGGCGATGACATGCGCAAGATTGAGGAGTACAGCCAGGCGTTGGAACGCTTTGGGCAGAAGGATTTTTATCGCGTTGAAGAGCTGGTGGCCGAGGAACTGAAAAATTTCCAGATGGAAGGTTTTGGTGAGCGCCAATTGGCGGCTTTGAGCGGCGGGCAGAAACGCTTGGTCGAAGTTGTGAAAATCATGCATGCGCAAGCAGATTTGGCGCTGATTGACGAGCCGACTAATCATATGGATTATGTTGCCAAGAAGCAGTTTATCGATTGGATGAAGAGCGCCCGCCAAGCGATGTTGATCATCACCCATGACCGCGATGTGCTGGCAGAGGTTGATCGAATTGTTGAGCTGCGCGATGGCGCATCAGTGAGTTATCGCGGCAATTATGATGATTATTTGCGTCAAAATGCCTCAGCGACAGGCAATGCCATGCAGGATTATGAGCAAACCGAACGGCGGATTGCTAATTTGCGCGACAAAGTTCTGCAATTTCGCCGCCTGAAAGAAAAAGCCCGCGATCCTGGCACGATCGCACAATTCAAGCGGCGTGAGAACCAAGCGGCGGCCGAGCTAGAGAAACTGGAGAAAATCGACAAGCCGACTTTTTGGATTGACAGAGAGAATGTGGCGCAATTGGATTATAAAGTAGCTGACCGCTATCAAAAATTTAAATCTCGCAATATTCGTTTGAATATGCGAGACGGCGCTATGCGTTCGCAGCGCAAGCTTGTCGAGGCTCGCGATTTGGCGCTAGGTTTCGATGAGCGGATTTTGTTTGAAGGTGTTAATATCGATTTGCGCGAAGGCGAAGCTATTGAATTGCGCGGACGTAATGGTGCTGGCAAGACGACGTTGATTCGAGCGTTGATGGCAAACGCGTTATCTAGTGATGCTTCCTCTGGCTGGCTTCGTAAAACGGCTCAAGTCCCGCCTCAGTTAGATCGGGCTTTGACTGAGAATACTGTTCAGTCTGCTCCATTAGTTTACGCTGGTTCTCTCTATCTCGATCCGCATATTCGCGTTGGTATTTACGAGCAAGAGATAGCGGCGACTTATCTGAACTTGCCACTGGCGCGAGCGATTGAGCAGATGTATCTCGATCGCGGGCTGAAAATTAATGATACCAAAATCCGCCAGCTGATGGGAGATTACCTTTTTGTTGAGAGCGACGGTGCGGTGCCTTTGGCTAGCTTGAGCGGCGGGCAAAAAGCTCGGTTTCAGCTCATAAGTATGCTAGCGAACGAGCCGCAATTACTGATTCTGGACGAGCCGACCAATCACCTGGATTTGCCCTCAATTGAGGAGCTGGAAGCGGCACTTGAGCGCTACGCTGGCGCAATTTTGTATGTTAGCCACGACGATTATTTTCGGCGCAAAATCGGCGGTTCGGTTGTTCAGATTGGCAGCTGACGGACTGCTTTTCCTGAACGCGCTCTTGTTTTGGTGTATATCAGGGCTAGGACGTATTTACGTAAAATTAATTTGAATAATCGCCGCCCGTAACATTGAAGTACTCTTCGAGAGTTTTAATCTCGCGCTTTTTCATGTCTTGAGCAGTTTCGCGGCCGACGTAACGCCAGTGCCAAGATTCGACGACATAGCCGGTGATATTTTTGGCGTTGTCAGGATAGCGCTGGATGAAACCGTACTCGGCGGCGTGCTCGGTCAGCCACTTGTAAGTTGGCGTAGTGGCGAAGCACTGCAGGACGCAATTGTCAGCCTTGAGGTCGACGGCTAAGCCAGTTTGATGTTCACTGCAGCCTGGCCGGGCGCTAGACGAGTCGGCTTCTTTCTGATTGCTATGTTTGACCCAATAGTCATAAGTTTCGACTTGGTCGTTGTAAGATCGGTAGCCGCTAGTCGAGGCTAACGGCATTTTTGCTTGCGTTGCAGCGGCTTTCATGGCGTTATATTGGGTGGCGGCCTCTTTGCGTAAGGACATCCCCTTTTCGATAGGCGCCAAATCATTCGGCTGCCAAGTTTTTGGCTCGAAGCAATGCTTTTTGTTAATAACAATGATCGTGCTGTTGTAGTCTTTTAAGACTTTCTTGCGGAGGGCGGCTTTTTCGGCCCAGGCTTTTTGCTGGGCGGCAGCGAGCTTGTCGGCGGTTTCCTGCTCTTTGGCTCTGATATCTTTAGCGGTTTTGTAATAATCTAGCCCAGTGAAGGTAGCTAGACCTAATGTCGCTGAAAAAGCTAGCGTAATCACAAGCACGCTAAACTTATGCTTATTCAAAAATTCACCCTTCATAATTTATAATTCTATTCTACCACAACTAAGCGCTAGCGGTATAGAAATCTTTGCAAGTTGATTGGTTAAAGCCGCGACAATGGTCGAGTAATATCAATTGACTCTAATGGGTAAAGTTTGATATCAGTAGCCGATAGGAGACGCTGCGTAAAGTACTTTGAAGTACGTGAATTGTTGTGCGATATCATTCAGCTTGAGTAGTATCAATGATGTTGCGTTTATATTTTCCTATAGCCACACCGCCGCCAGCAAAAGCTAAAGCGACAAGCGTATATACAACTTTGGTGATAAACATAACGTCATAGTAATTGCGCAGCGCAAAATACCATCCTAGTCCAGCAAGAATGAGGATTATTCCCGTCGTGCGCCATGAGCGAGACTTAATGCCGAATGAAATCAAGTAGGACCCCAGCCCAAAAAGTACAAGAAACAAAACGGTATTTATTGCGCAGACAGGTATGTCAAGATACATATCGGATGCTTTAAGACCAATCTGGATGTATATGGGAAATTCTTGAACAACCGCCGGGTCTTGCTTAACTGGAGTCAGCAGCCAGCCTAAGAAACCAGATTGATGAATAATATTCCAGCCTGCCTCATGCGCCAAGAAACGAAAACAATCGTACATTGTATTCTAATTGTAGCATAGATCAATACCTCGCCGGTAGGGGTCGCTAAGTCGCATCAGGCACAAGACCCGACCCTACGACCCCGCCCGCACACAACCGAACACGCCCGAACAAGCCCAAAACACCCCCAAAACCCTCAAAATCAAACAAAAACCCGCGCCACGGGTTCACCATGACACGGGTTTGAGTACGGGTTCAATGGTCGGGGTGACTGGATTTGAACCAGCGACCTCACCGTCCCGAACGGTGCGCGCTACCAAGCTGCGCCACACCCCGACACTTAGCCTATTATATCCTAGGCGCCGGAGTGTGTAAACTATTTAGTTAGTCAACGACTTCTACACCCATGCTGCGAGCGGTACCAGCAACTACCTTGACGGCGCCGTCTAAATCAATAGCGTTGAGCTGATCCATCTTGGTCTTGGCGATTTCCTCGAGCTGGGCGCGAGTGATTTTGCCGACTTTATCGACGTGCGGCTTGCCGCTGCCTTTTTGGATGCCGATGGCGCTGCGAATCATGTCGTCGACTGGCTGCCCCAGGCAGTTCCAGGTGAAGGTGCGGTCTTCGTAAACTTGAATGTGCACGATGACATCCTTACCCATCATGCCTTTGGTGGCTTCGTTGAATGGATTGATAAAATCCATCATATTCAAGCCCCACTGGCCAAGTGTTGAACCGACCGGAGGTCCAGCAGTCGCTCGGCCAGCTGGAATACGTAACTTCAAGTTACCGATAATTTTCTTTGCCATAATTTTCCTTTACTAAATATATTGAGAAGCTGATATTTAGTGCGTAACTGCTATAGTATAGCGTGTTTTACGAGATTACGCAAGCTAAAGCTCGGCGAGTTGTACGGTTTTGCAGAGCTTCAGCTCTCTTGCTGTGATAGGATTTTTGATTGGCGGCCTAGACTTTTTTGACTTGCAAAGCATCGAGCTCAACTGGCGTGTCGCGGCCGAACATGCTGACCATGACTTTAAGAGTGCCTTTGGCAGCGTCAATCTCGCTAACGGCGCCGTCGAAACCTTTGAAGGGCCCGTCGATGATATTAACTACTTCTCCTTCTGTAAAGTCAATTTGGTGCTTTGGATCTTCGACGTTCATACGCTTTTTAATTTTAGTAATTTCTGCTTCGGAAACTGGAGTTGGCGAGGTGCCGCTGCCGACAAAGCCGGTAACGCCTGGCGTGTTGCGGACGATATACCAAGTTTCGTCGGTTAATTTCATCTCGACCAAGACGTAACCCTGAAAGATGATGGCGTTGATGATTTTGCGCTTGCCATTTTTGATTTGAACTTGCTTTTCTTTCGGCACAATGGCATCGAAAATTTTGTCAGCCATGTCGATGGTTTGAGCGCGCTGGCGGATGCTTTCAGCGACTTTTTCCTCGTAGCCGCTGTAAGTATGGATAGCATACCATTGCCGCGAGCTGTCATAACGATTTGATTTTGCCATAAGATCCTTTCTACTTTGTTCCCATGATTAGTTTGAATAGCCAAGCGAATCCGTAATCCAGCAAGATAATGACCAGAAACAGCGCTGCGGTGAAAACGATCAGTGCGCCAACCATGCCCCAGGTCGAACGGCGGTCTGGCCAGCGGACTTGTTTGATCTCCTGCCAGGCGCCGCGGAAATAACTAGTGATAGCACTGAGCGGATTGCGGCAGCTTTTTGAGTTTTTAGGTTTGCTGGTTTTGCTGGCGGTTTTGGTTTTGGCGCCAGATGGCCTAGCGGTCTTGGTGTTAGATTTCTCGGCTTGTGTGCGGCCAGCTAATTCTTTGGCGGTCGCCAGGATGCTCGGCTTCTTTGGCTTTGCAGCTTTGTCGCCGGCAGTAATGCGAGTGATGCGGTTTTGTGATTTTTGCTTTGATTTACCTTTTGCGGATTTTGCCACGATAGTGTTTCCTCCCAAATTAAATAGCCTGGTATGTCCCAGACTGTCAAGCTAATTATACGACTGCCGAGCGAAAATAGCAAGCGATTTCGCGTCTTTTCTAAAGCGTTAAGACTTATTCTTTTTCACGGCGGGCAATGAAAAGCTGAAAGTTGAGCCATGATTGAGGCGGCTTTTGAGTTTGATTTCGGTTTTGAGCTTGAGAGCGAGTTTGGCAACGACGTAAAGCCCTAGCCCGGTGCCGCTAGTTTCGCGGGTGCGGTAATCTTCGCTGCGCCAGAATTTTTGGTACAAGTGAGCTTGGTCGCTGCGGCTGATGCCGATGCCAGTGTCTTTGACGGCAAAATTGATGGTGTCGTTTTCGCCTGGCTTGACGATGATGGTGACGCCGCCCTTTTCGGTATAGCGGATGGCATTGTTGATGAAGTTTTGCAAGACCTCTTTTAGGTAAAGGCGGCTTTGATTAACCTGGCCGACTTGCGGTGCAATATCTACATCAAAGGTCAATGATTTGTCGGCAGCTTGTGGTGCGTATTCGGCGTATAGTTCATCAATTAGCGCTTGGACGTCGATGTTTTCCGGCTCGTCAGCGACACCGCGTTCAGCACGGCTCAAGGTTGAGAGATCGTTGACCATTCGCGCCAAAAATATAATTTGCTCGTGAGCAGTGCTGATGCCATTGATTAATCTTTCTTTTGGAATGTCGGGACGCTTAATCATCAGCGAGACATTGCTTAGCGATCCTTCGGCAATAGTTATCGGGGTGCGCAGCTCGTGGCTGACAACCGAAATAAACTCGTCGCGCTCGTCGTCGAGAGATTTTTGCTTGGTGATATCGCGCAAGATGATTACATAGCCATCGTCGCTAACGCTGTTGGTGCTGCGAATTGGCGAGTATGTTGCGCCGAGGCGAATGCTTTCATTGGATATTTTGGCAGTTAGATCATCGCGGAATTGCGTAGTTTTGGCGGAATGCAGCTTGTCAGCGAACTTGAATGGCTCTTTATTATTATCGACGATCGAAATAAAATCGTCAATACATTTGCCAGCGAGATCGGTATTAGTATCAAATAGGTTTAGCGCCGAGGCGTTGTATAGCGAAATGATACCGTTTCTATCGGTGCTAATAATAGCGTCAGAGAGGTTGTTGACGATAGTAACGATGCGATCGCGCTGCAGGCGCTCGGCGGTTTGGCTACGCAAGAGCTCGGCTTGATCAATCGCCTGAGCTGAAATGACCATCTTGACCATGTAGCTTATAATGAGCGTACCCAAAAAGTGGATGACGATAGACACAACTTGTTTGTCGTCGCTAGCATGAATAATAACACTGCCCGAAGCGGCAACAAACAGAGTTGCAATGCTGATATTGATGCCCGCCTGACCCAAATAAACAGAGCTAGCTAGCAACAGCGCCGACCAGGTGTAAATCAGCGGCATATCAAAACCTGAAACTGTCAGCACATAAACTAACGCTAGAATATGATAACTAATGAGTCCGATAATGTAGCCAGTATGCTGCCGCACCGTGAAAAATTGCCAAAAGCCGATGATGACCCAACAGATATTAACCACGTAGAAAGCATACATATTCACTGCTGTCGGCTTGCCGAGCGGCGAGAATTGCATGAAGACGCTGTACGCCACTAATAGCAGCGGAATCAAAAGCGCTATCCAGCGAATAATCTTCATGCGATGCGTTGACGGATCGATGTTTATATAATCTTTGACTTGGCCACCCATAGCTATTATTAGTATAACCGCAAAGGCAATTTATGAAAAGACTTAGACGATTGGAGTTTGGCGCTTGAGCTGTTGCCGGTGGAGGCGGTAGTGCAGGTCGTAGCGTTCAACTTCGCGCCAAAAGGCTGCGGAATGATTCATGTGGCGAGTGTGACAAAGTTCGTGAATCAATACATACCGAATCAATTCATCGGGTAGCTTCATCAAAGCAATGTTGAGGCTAATCGTTCCGTTGGAGCTGCAGCTGCCCCATCGGCTGCCGGCGTGGCTGAAGCGAACGCGCTGGTAAGCGAAACCATAAGTGCCAGCTAATTCTTCTAGTAGCGGCGGTAAGTATTTTTTGGCATCGCGGCGCAAGATCTTGATTGCTTCGTCGCGGATTTGCTGTTGAAGTTCCTGATTGTCGAGTGAAAATTCGGGCGGCAGCTTGACTAGCAGCTTGCCGCGCATGGTACGAACTTCCGGCTGTTTGGTCATCTGTGTTGGCACGATAGCTAATTGATGGGTTTTGCCGATGAGCTGCCCGTCGCGATACGGCTGGGCGATGGACGAATCTTTGGCTATTTTGCGCAAGTCTTCGCGCGACTGTTCAATAAACGAGCGAATAAACGCTAGCGGTACTAGCTGGCCGCTAGTAACGACGAAGCGCCCGTCGGTGCCGAGCTTGATGCGAGTATAGCGGGTAGCGCGGCGCATGATAGCAATCTCGCCGAACTCCGGATCGTCGATAGTTTGAAATTTGGCAGGCATATTATTGGATACTGATGCCGCGGCGGCGAACTTCTGGCCGCTGCCTGGCTAAGCTAGTCATTGGCCGGCTAGGACGATTACTATCGCCGAGACGAGCTAATACAGTACGCGCTTGAGTTTTGTATGTGTGTTTGCCGCTGATAACGACTGGTTTCTCGATGGCGTTTGGTTCGGTGAAACTCTTGACGGCGGCATCAAAGTTTATAGTATCTAGCGAGTGGCCTTTTTGAATGCGGCGCCGGCAAGTTGCTTCATCGGTCTGCACCCAAATAATAAGCGGCTTATAACCATGTCCCTTGGCCCAGCGTGCAAACTCGGCGCGGCGGACGCGGCTTAAATTGCTGTCTTCATAAATAAAAGTTTGCTTGGTGCGTGCTATCTCGGCCAAAAATCGCTGGCAAACCTCCTCGCTGGCATTGCTATCTAGGCTGTGCTCGCTAATAAATTGCGAATCAACAAACGGCGCATTAAACATCTCAGAAAATTGCTGCGCGAAAAATGTTTTGCCGCTGCCTGGCAAGCCAACCATCATGATAGCGTGCGGATGAGAGATAGAACTAGGATTCATAAAATTATTATAGGTAATGGAACTTAAAACTGCAATTATGCACTTATGTGGTTTGTGGCAGGGGCATGAGGAATCGAACCTCAATCTACGGTTTTGGAGACCGTTATACTAGCCGTTGTACTATGCCCCTTTACGCTTTCCTATTATAGCATAGCGAAATGCTTTTTAGATATCATCAATGGCGATATCTTTAGGTTGATCTTTTTTGACACGGACGGCACGCTTGAAGCGGCGGTTGGCGGTTTCGTCGGCGGCGTGCGGGATTGGCGGCAGCGACAGTAAGCGTTCGGACTTTTCTTTATCGTTGTCGAGACTAGAGACAGCTTCGACGAAAAATTTATCAATTAACCATTCGCGCCCCGGCGGAGTTTGACCGGTGACAGTAATACGCCAGCGCTCGTCGCCCCATTTATCGATATTGGTAATTCGCAATGGGTGCGCTAGCATCATCGTGCCCTTTGGAATGGCGGCGATAATTCGGCGGATAGCAGCGACGCCGGCTCGCTTGTCGCGAACGAAAATATCAACAGCGATCGTGCGTACGCCATGCGGCGTGACGCGGGCGCCAGTGATGTTTTGGTTGTGAACGGTGATGACTTCGCCATTGAGAGCGCGAATACGCGTCGAGGTCAGCGTGAAACGCTCGACGACGCCGCTCAAGTCCGTGAATGGATCGAGCTTAACGAAATCGCCTATCTTGTACCAGTTTTCTGAAATCATAATCGCGCTAGCAGTTAGGTCGCGCAACACGATACCGATAGTTTGTCCGGCCACCAAAGCAAACATAGCACCAGCACCAATAGCGGCTAGCCCGCCGGAGGTGCTAGAATTAGCGGCGGTTGGACTGAGGATTCGCCAAGCGATATAACCAACCGATACTACCACTAGTGCGCGAATGATGGCAATAGACACGCTCAGGTATGTTTCGGTTTGCCGCAACCGAGTGACGCGCGCTTCGTCTGATTCATTGTCGCTGCGGCGGCCGATACGTTGTGCTATGAAAATCAAGCCGCGCGCTAGGAACTTACTTAACCAGTAAGCAGCAATCATCGACAAAACTAGCACTAGCAGCGAGCGAAAAGCATTCGGCGATACTAGCAGGCTCTTTAGATCGTTAATTACCGAAGTCGATATTGCACTATCCATGCTTACTATCATGCACCGTTTGCTGCAAAAAATCTATATGTTTTCACGATAATTTTTCACAAAATTTTACAAAATGCTTATTTTTGTTGCAATCATAAGCAAAAAAGCGCTATACTGTTAAATGAACAACATAAGGGAATGGTTAGGCTACGGCATGACCGAGTAGAATTTTTATGAAGATATTAATGTTAGGGTGGGAACTCCCGCCGCACAACAGCGGAGGTCTCGGTGTCGCGTGTTATCACTTGTCTAAGGCGCTTGCTCAGCGGGGCGCGTCAATTGATTTCGTGCTCCCCTACACTGCAAAATACGATGATATTGATTTCTTGAATATTTACTCGGCGACCGAACTGCCGCCATTTCATGGCGATAAGGCGTTGAATTCTTATGGCGGCGGCGCAGTAACGGCACGTAATCTCGATGACGTTCCGGCTGGCGATTTGACGACCATGCGGGGCGTGCAAAAGCAATATGTCGGCTATGTCGAGCAGCTAGTCGATCGGATTGATAAGCCGGATGCTATCCATGTTCACGATTGGCTAACGATGGAAGCTGGCATGCGCGCCAAGCAATTAACCGACGCGCCGCTAATCGTTCATGTTCACGCTACGGAATTTGACCGCGCTGGCGCCAGCGAGTTTGGCAATCCTGTCATTCACGAGATTGAATATAACGGTCTGATGATGGCTGACCGAATCATTGCTGTTAGCAATATTACTAAGGGAATTATCGTTCATAAATACCATATTCCAGCTGACAAAATTGAGGTCGTACACAACGCAATTGATGCTAGCTCGCTGATTAACTACGACTATGACCGGCGGACTTACAAGTACTTAGAATTACTTAAGGACGAAGGCTATACGGTGGTATCGACAGTGACGCGCTTTACGGCGCAGAAGGGCCTGGTGCAGCTGATGCGCGGTTTTGCCAAGGCCTGCCAGCAGCACGACCGCTTTGCCTTTTTGCTAGCTGGCGACGGCGAGCAGCGCGACGAGCTGATTCGGATTGCTGCTGACCATGGGGTTGCTGATAAAGTATATTTCACAGGTTTTGTCCGTGGCAAGCAGTGGCGCGACGCTTATCGCGTGTCGGACGTCTTCGTGATGAGCTCGGTTAGCGAGCCGTTTGGCTTGGCTGCGCTCGAGGCGGCACATTATGATACAGCGCTAATCGTGACTAATCAGTCTGGTGTTGGTGAAGTCCTCGATACAGTTTTTCGTTATGATTTTTGGGATACGCATAAGTTGGCTGATCAGCTAGTGGCTTTGGCTAAATCGCCGCAACTGCTGAACGATATGAAGCGCGGCATCAAATCGGAATATGCTCGTATCAGCTGGGATGACGTTGCTAGCAAGTGCTTATCAATTTATAGCCGCACTCAGAAAGGAGCCAAATGATGAGCAAAAAACGCGGAGTGGTTTTGTATCTGCACATGCATCAGCCGTGGCGGGTTCGCGAATATTCGGTGTTTGATATCGCGGATCGGCATGATTATTTCGATAATTTTGATGATAAATATCGCAGCAACCGCTTTATTTTTGAGAAAGTTGCCGATAAGTCGTACCGGCCGATGCTGGCATTGCTGCGTAAATTGCTAGCTGCGTATCCAGATTTTTGCGTGTCGCTATCGGTGACTGGCACATTGCTAGACCAGGCCGAGCGCTGGGCGCCAGACGTGATCGATTTGCTGCGCGATATTATCGCAACTGGCCGTGTTGAGATCGTCGGTGAAACTTATTACCATAGCTTGGCGTTTTTCTATAGCCGCGACGAATTTCAGCGGCAAGTTGATATTCATCGCCAGAAGATTCGCGATCTGTTTGGCGTCGAAATCACCGCTTTCCGCAACACCGAGCTGAGTTATAATAACGAGCTGGCGCAATGGGCTGATAGCCAGGGTTACAAAGGTATTATTGCTGAAGGCTGGGATAAAGTTCTCGGTTGGCGCAACGCTAATTACATGTACCGGCCAGCTGGCGCGCAGAATGTCAAGTTGTTGTTGAAAAATTACCGTTTGAGCGATGATATCGCTTTTCGCTTTAGCAATCGCGACTGGGAATCGTATCCGCTGACTTCCCCGACCTATGTCGATTGGGTTGACGCAAGCATGGGCCACGACGGCGAAATAATTAACTTGTTTATGGATTTCGAGACTTTTGGTGAAAATATTTGGGCGGACACAGGCATTTTCGAGTTCTTTGCTGACTTTGTTGAGCGTTGGCTGGGGCGTTACAACCATACTTTCTACACGATTAGCGGTGCCTGTCAAGCGCTAGAAGCGCACGACGAGATTGACTGCCCGCAGACGACTACTTGGGCTGATACCGAGCGCGACTTGTCAGCGTGGCTAGGCAATAGTATGCAGCACGAAGCAATGCGCGATCTCTACGCTATGGAAAATGACGTGCTTGGTTCGGGTGATCTTGGCTTGATAGCTGACTGGCGGCAGTTGACGACCAGCGACCATCCGTACTACATGTGTACCAAGTATTTTAATGACGGCGACGTGCATGCGTATTTTAGTCCGTATAATTCGCCGTACGACGCGTTCTTGTATTTCATGAATGCGCTGCGCGATGTGCGCTACCGATTGCATGAACATAATATTGCGGGGTATTGATGGCGCGACCGATAATTCTTAGCAATAACGAACTGCAAGTTGGGTTGAGTCGTCATGGCGAGGTTAGCGATGTTTATTTCCCTTACGTTGGTTTAGAAAACCATACGATTGGCGGTAATACTCGGCATCGTGTCGGTATTTGGGCGGATGGCCGCGTATCGTGGCTGAGCGACGATGGCTGGTCATGCAAATTTAGCTATCACCACGAGGCGCTGATCGGCCATATTGTAGCTGTGAATGAACAAATTGGCATTATGTTAGAGTTTGACGACGCGGTTGATACAGATTTTAACGTGCTTTTGCGGACGATTCATGTGGTTAATTTGCGGCCTGAAACGCGCGATGTTCGGTTATTTATGCATCAAGCTTTCATTATCGGTGATTCTGGTAGCAGCACTGATACCGTTCAAGTGTTGCCAGACGATAACGCTGTCATTCATTACCGTGGACGCCGAGTTTTTGCGGCGTCGGGCCAAATTGACGGCGGCAAGTTCTTTGACCAATATGCAGTTGGCGTATTTGGCCGCGAGGGCCGCGAAGGTACTTATCGCGATGCTGATGATGGCGAGCTATCGAATTCGACTGCCGAGCATGGCCGCGTCGACTCGACGATCCGCTTCAAATTAGAGTTGGCCGGCCACGGTTCGGCGCGGGTAAACTATTGGCTAGCTGCTGGTACTTCCTTGCGCGAAGTACTTTACATACACAAAAATATTATTTCGCAAACAATCCATAAGCGCTTTGAAGCTACTGCTAAATGGTGGCGGCTGTGGCTGCGTCCGGCGAAGAAAGTGGCGCAGCGTGTCAAACCGGAATATCGCCAGGCGTTTATCAATAGTACGATGCTTCTCAAGGCGCATATTGATAAGCGCGGTGCTGTTATTGCTAGCAGCGATGGCGAGGCGCTTAATTATCAGCGCGATGCCTACGCGTACTGCTGGCCGCGTGATAGCGTATATGTTCTCTGGCCGTTAATTCGCATGGGTTATACCGAGGAAGCCTACAATTTCTTTGATTTTTGCCGCCGGGCGTTAAGTCCGAAAGGTTATCTATCGCATAAATACCGTGCCGACGGAGCTCTGGGTAGTAGCTGGCATTCGTACGTACACCCAGATGGCACTGTCTCGGCGCCAATTCAAGAGGACGAGACGGCTTCGGTGCTGTTCTTATTCTGTCAATTTTATAATAAGACTGGCGACGACACGCTGCTACAGCGATTCTATACGTCAATGGTAGTGCCGATGGCGAATTTTCTGGCCAGCTATGTTGATAATCGGACGCACTTGCCAAAACCAAGTTATGATCTCTGGGAAGAGCATTTCATGGTGACGACTTACACGACAGCGACCGTTCAAGCGGCACTGTTCGCGGCGGCTAATCTGGCTGATCAGCGTCGAGACGAAGTCGGGGCTGTCGCTTGGCGGACGGTTGCCGAGGATATCAAACAGTCCGCGCAAAAACGCTTGTACGATCCTCATCAGAAAGCTTTCCGCAAAGGTTTGCGCCGCAACAAAAACGGCACTTACACGCCCGATGATACGCTTGATATGTCGGCTGTTTATGGTGCTTTTATTTATGGCCTATACGATAATCAAGAAGATTTGCATCAAGCCATACAAACAGCTCTCGACCGCTTTCATTTCAAGCTGGAAGCGCCAGGTCTGCCGCGCTACGAGAATGACGCCTATTACCGCAGCGCTCCGGATGCTCCGAGTAACTGGTGGTTCATCGTTTCGTTGTGGCTAGCTCAGTATTATTTGGAGTGCGGCGACGAAAATTCGGCGCAGCGGATAATATCGTGGGTATCTAGCCAAGCTTGGCCGACTGGTGTTTTATCCGAGCAGATTGACCCGGTCTCGGGGAGCGAGCGCTCAGTTGCGCCGCTTTGTTGGAGCCAGGCTGAATTTATATCGACGATTCTTGACACAATAAAAAGATGAGGATAACAGGGTGGGAGTCAGTTCGAGAACAAAATTGAAAGCATCTAGAGCTCTTCGCCGGCTTACGCCGCGGCATATTGCTAAGACTCGCGCTACGCGCCAAGCAATGCGCCGCTTCGCAGATCGCGCCGGCTTGGTGTATTTTGGTTACGCTAATCAGCATGACGACGACCATCGCTTGGTGCGCGGCCATACGGTTTCGCACACGCATATTGATGATTATCTTTGCATAGGTACAATTCGCGGTTACGATACGACAGTTCTGCAGCGGCGCGACACTATTCGCGTTCGCCAGGGCCAGTCGCATAAGTACAAGGATCAGCGCTGCCATTGGCTAATCGCTACCGTCGATTTACACACTGAACGTCCGCTGCCGCACATTTATATTGGCATGAAACGGACAGATCCGATTTATCAAGCGTCGTACAGTACTCTACAGCCGCTAATTTTGGGGGCTACGGCGCGCTACCTGCAGGCTTTTCTTAATAAATATAATATTTATGGTGCTGCTACTCGGGCCATAGAGATTGAGTCAATCATATCGCCGCAGGCTGCCGAAGTGATAGTTTCGCATTTCGACAAAATTAATATTGAAATCGAGCGCAACACAGTGTATCTATATACCGAAAACGAGCGTCCAACCGAGGCGCAAATTGAGAAGCTAGTCTCGAACGCATTGTGGCTAGCCGAGGTAATTGACACCGCCGTACAGCAAAACAACCCTCGTTAGAGAGAGCTGTTTTCACTATTGATTGCTAAGTTCGCTAGATTTTAACCTTTACGCGGCTTGACTTCGTTGCGGCCGAGCGATTTCTTGGTCTCGGTGTAAATAGCATGCTTGCGCGCCTTCGGATCGTATTTGCGCAGAACTAATTTGCCTGGCGTATTCGCTGTGTTTTTGCGCGTTACATAAGTACGATGACCCGTCAGATTGCTAACGAGTGCAATAATCTTGCGCTTGATGTTATTCTTCTTTGCCATAACTTCCCTTTAATGTTGTTGTAAAACTTCAGTAATCAAGTATAACAGATTGGTGCAGCAATTTCAAGCTAGATATGTTATTATCGCCGACTCATAATTTTCTAGCGTAAATTTGCAGAAAGAGTTGTTTTAATGCGGTTTGGTACTGTGCCGCTCATCCCAAAACATGCTGTTGCAGCCAGCAATACATCGCCACAGTTGCTGCCGCACCGACATTGATGGAGCGGGTCGAGCCAAACTGCTCAATGGCGACAATTTTGTCTGCCGCCTGCGCCATCTCCTTGGAGATTCCCGGGCCCTCTTGACCAAACACCAGCACTGCCCGCTTTGGCAAAGTCGTCTCTGACATATTGACGCTGCCCGGGATATTATCAATCGCAATAATCGTCCTGCTTTTAGACCGCATCAGCTCGACAAACTCTGCCGTCGAACCGACATAATGCACGTGTAAATATTTATCTGTCATCATGGCGCCGCGCTTATTCCATTGCCGCCTACCAATCACATAAATCTGCCGTACACCAAACGCATTGGCGCTCCTGACAATCGTCCCCATGTTAAAGTCCCGCTCGGTGTTTTCCAGCGCAATCACTAAGCCATGATCTACAGCGTCCAGTTCTTTCACAATCTCCGCCTCGTTGCGGCCCTTGAATTTATCGATTACATTCCGCGTGTCTTCCATGTATGTTATTTTAGCAAATATTAAGCTAGCGGGACCAGCTGGCATAAGTCCGCCCGTCGTTGGTTTAATAATACCTGAAAAAGGAAGCGCGGCATTATCGCCAACGCACAATTTCGTCGAGCTGGCGGCGAGTTTTGGCTGGCACTTCGCGCTGGCTACGGTAACCCAGTGCTAACATTACTACCGGCTTTTCTAGATTTGGATCTATTAGCTGGTGCTGTGACAAGACCTGGCTGAGCTTGCTAATCGAAAAGCCTTCAATCGGGCACGAGTCAATCCTGCGCCCAGCGGCGGCCAGCAGCACAAAGCCTAGTGCAATGTAAGCTTGCCGCGCCGCCCACTGATGAATCATTGCTGGTTGATTGAGTATCTCAAAATCCTTTTTAGCCCAATATCGCCAAAAAGTCTTGAAGCCGGCGGCCTTGATGGAGTTTTGCTTCTTGACATCATGCAGCATGTGGTCGATATGTCCGCCTTTTTGCAACAAGCCTTCGCTGGTTTTGGCAGTAAATATCAAAATGTGACTGGCGTCAAAACGAGCAGCGTTGGCGCCTGCGCAGCGTTTGACATCGGCGCGTAGCTGTTCGTCTTCCTGCACGACGATAATATTCCACGGCTCAAAACCGTACGAACTTGGCGCTAGGCGGGCGGCTTCCAGGAGTAATTCGATATTCTCTTGCGAGATTTTCTTACTAGAGTCGAAAGCTTTGGTGGCGTAGCGGAATTCGAGCGCTTGCTTGATGTCGTCTATCGATATGATTGGCTTATTCATTTCATCGTCCCCTCTTTAGCCGCCAAAATCTTGTTGGCGCAGATTAGCTTATATATACGATTTTAGCACTTCCCTAACTATCTTGAAAACTTGATAGTGTCCTAACGGTGAAAAATGCAAGCCGTCTGATAGCGGTAATTTAGGCAGCTCGATGTAATTGCCAAGTTCGTTTTTGCGCTGCAGCATTTTTTGGCGAAGCTGTTCGGACGCGTCGGTAAACTCATACCCCGAATTGTCGCTAGTTTCAAAACACGGCGGCAAAATGTAGATAATTGGAGTCTCGCCGGCAAGATTACGATATTCTAATAAGTCACGAACTATTTCCTCAGGTGTTCGCGCGAAACGCTGTTGCAGGTCGTTGGTGCCGAGGGCGATAATGATTAAGTCGAAGTTATCGGCCTTTTGTAGAGCCGCCGTAAATGTCGACAAGCCATTCTTGTGCGGCTTATCGGTGCGGAAATCGCCAGCAACTCTGCCGCGGACGCCGTCGATGTAGACATGTGCTTTGCCGCGTAGCGCTTGGCTGAGGCGGTTAACCCAACGATCACTGTAGCGGATACGTTTGCTAGCAAAGTTAGCGCCCCAGACGTTTGAATCGCCGTAGATTAGAATGCGTTTTGCTGTTGTCGTCTGTTTTTTACTCAAGTTTGCGTCCTTTCTTCTTTGAAATAACCGCTTGCTGCTCGGGCGTAAATCGCCGCGATTCGCGCATTTTTTGGTAAGCTTTGTTGCGCGTCCAGGCGTCGATATGCTCGTTTTCTAATTCAGCCAGCGTCAGCTCAAAGAAGCGTACCGCTGCCGTCGCATACAGCCAGGCTAGCGCCATTTTGACATAATAACCGTCGTGTTTAATTTCTCGCAGTGCTGCGAAAACCTGATCAATGTGCGACTCATCCAGGAAATTAGTCATCAGCGAAATCACGCCGTAGCGCACCGTGAACTCGGCTTCATTCTGTAAGCATTCCAGAGCAAACTTCCACCACACTTCGCCAGCAAAGCGCCGCTTTTTCTCGACAAATATATCAATATGCGCCCACGAATCAACGTGCGGCAGATATTGCTTGGCTAGATCAATCATCGTCTGGTCATCGAGCCGAGCATGCGTAATCAACAGTCCGCATAGCAGTACGTAGTCAAATGATTCATTTTGTGCCGTTAATAATTCGCTAATGTCCGCTGCGCTCATATTAGGCGCTAATTCCCTCGCCAGCCGCCGCAAATCCGGCACGCGCACGCCGATGACCGGCATTTTGGTGTTGACAATGCGCTGATTAAAGGCGGCGTAGGATTCATTGCCTTGAGCGAGCTCCGTCAGTTGAGTTTTAATACGATCGTGCATATTTACAATTCCTAGATTTCAAGCGCTTCTTTCTGCCAGTCTGGACTATACTATACGTCGCTCCGTCCGCTAGAAAAATATCTGGGATCAAGTCTTGATTGGATGAAACTGGAGTCTTAATAATCATTGTGCAATTGAAAAATATCAAAACAGAGCGACTCTTTCGAACCTTCTAAAGTCTATTCTAACAAACCTCCAAAATAAAACCAATTAAACTGCTCTTAGGCAGAATTATTGAGTACACAGATAACGTACGATAACTTCACGGTCATGAAATGATATAATACTAGCACCAATGGAAATAGCAGCAATTGTGTTAGTGATAATAACGCTGCTCGTAATCGCCGGCAGACGTAAGCCGATGGAATCCGCACGCAGTATAAGCGACCAGGACGAGCAGAAAAAGCAAGAACAACAAACCGACGAACTAATCACGGTGATTTTGCCGACAATAAACAATGACAAATAAACAAAAAAAGACGGCAATACCGTCAAATTTTGGGGTCTAATTTGGAGCCACGATCGGGGCTTGAACCCGAGACCTCATCCTTACCATGGATGCGCTC
>CALIJB010000019.1 GCA_938017675.1 uncultured Candidatus Saccharibacteria bacterium | reverse complement strand
TAATATTAATATATAAATTGATATGGAAGGGATTTAGATGACAGTATTGTATATAATTTTAGGTATAGTAGTTGTAGTTGGTTTGTTTGTGTGGATGACTTACAACGGATTGGTTACTCTCAAAATTCGTGTAGATGAAGCTTGGAGTGACATAACAGTTCAGCTTAAGCGTCGAGCAGATTTGATTCCAAATCTTGTAAATACTGTAAAGGGTTATGCTGCTCACGAAAAGGGCGTATTTGAAGAAGTCACAAAGGCTCGTAGTGCAATTATGGATGCTAAGGGTGTTAAAGAAACTGCTGAGGCTGAAAACCAGCTTGAAGGAGCTTTAAAGAGTCTGTTTGCAGTAGCTGAGAGTTACCCGGATTTGAAAGCCAATCAGAATTTTAGTGAGCTTCAGGCTGAGCTTGTTGATACAGAAGATAAGATTCAGGCTTCTCGCCGTTTTTATAATGGCGGTGTGCGCGATCTAAATACCAAAATTAAGTTATTCCCAAATAATATTTTTGCGAATATGTTAGGTTTTAAAGAGCGCGAATTCTTTGAAGTTGAAGATCGTGAATCTATTGAAAAGCCTGTAGATGTACAGTTCTAACTAAGGGTCGCTGCATTATGTATAACGCTATAGCAGCCAATAAACGTAACACCGTCATTATAATGACGGTGTTCGTTGGCATAATAGGTGGAATAGGTTATTTACTAAGTTCTATATATGGAAATTCATCAATTACACCTTGGATTGTTGGTGGTGCATTATTTTATGCTTTGATTCAATATTTCTTAGCATCAAAATTAGCTGTAATGTCAACAGGTGCGCAAGAAATCGAGAAGTCTGACAATCCTCGTATGTATAGAATTGTTGAAAATCTAGCTATAACTGAAGGTTTGCCTATGCCGAAGGTTTATATTATTGATGACCCAGCTCCTAACGCTTTCGCGACTGGTCGTGATCCACAACATGCTCTAGTAGCGGCAACTACTGGATTATTGGATATTATGAACGACCAAGAACTTGAAGGTGTTTTAGCTCACGAAATGGCTCATATTAAGAATTATGATATTCGTGTATCTATGATTGCATTTGGATTAGTTAGCGCTATTGGTGCTTTATCTGATTTAGCATTGCGGATGATGTTTTTTAGTAACGATCGTGATCGTAATGTTCATCCAGTAGTTTTAATTATAGGTATTATATTAGTGATACTAGCTCCATTTGCAGCATTTTTAGTGCAAATGGCTGTAAGCCGTCAGCGTGAATATCTAGCTGATGCTACTGGTGCAATGACAACTAGGCATCCAGAAGGCCTAGCTAGTGCACTTGAGAAATTGCGAGATCATACTCAACCTATGCGTAATCAAAATACAGCTACAGCTCATTTATTCTTTAATAACCCGCTTAAATCTGGTTTTTTAAGTAATATGTTTAGCACTCATCCGCCACTAGAGGATCGAATTGCTAGACTTCGAAAGAATGCAGACAAATTTTGATTATGTCAAAATCTAGGAAAATAGTTCAAAAGACCACTAATAATCTGAGTAGAAAGAAATCATACATGGTGATGGACTCTCGAGATGTTAATCAAAAGACCACTAATAATCTGAGTAGAAAGAAATCAGATAAAATTGTTAAAAATATAGCATCTAACTCTAAAAGAAATAGTAGATTTTTTGGACTTTTGAAGTTAAAAATTACTAATGTTCTACAAAGACGCAATAATTTTATTAAACGACGCCCACATCGCTCATTTATTTTAACTCGCCGTCGTGATTATAAGCGTCAACTAGAAATGCCTGGTTATTTTGCTTTTACTATTGAAGCTTCACGACTTATTTGGACCAAGAAATGGCTGTTTTTGCGTTTAATTCTGGTATTTATAGTATTGGTAGTGATATTTGGGCTAATGGGCCGCCAGGATATTTATGATCAGTTATATAATACTCTAGACGAAACTGCTCCAGAATCTGTATTTAGTGGTACCTTTGGGGGAATTAGTAAGGCTGGTGTTATCTTACTTACTTCTGTAACTAGCGGACTAACTCCAAAAATGGATAGCGGTCAGATTATTATAGCAAGTTTATTAGGTTTATATATATGGTTGACTACGGTGTGGCTTTTACGCAAGATTGTGGCTGGCAAGCGAGTTATATTACGTGATGGGCTATATAATGCTGGCTCTCCTATATTGCCTACAATGTTAACTCTATTAATATTATTAATTCAAATGGTTCCAGGTGCTTTAGCTGCTCTCGTGGCTGGGGCTGCTTGGCAAAGTGGATTAATTGAAGGTGGGGCGTTTTCCATGTTGACTTCAGTTGCATTAGTACTAATTATAGTTCTTTCACTATATTGGATGGTTAGTACATTTCTTGCATTAGTTGTAGTTACATTACCAGGCATGTACCCGCTTAGAGCTATTGCTATTGCTGGTGACTTGGTGATTGGGCGAAGACTTAGACTTATGTACCGCATAATTTGGATGTTTTTAGTTATTGTATCTTGGTGGATAGTAATAATGATACCCGTGATTTTATTTGATGGTTGGATAAAATCTATATTTAGTCAAATTAGTTGGATGCCAACAGTGCCTATATTTATGCTAATCATGTCAATTATTACTATAGTTTGGGTCTGCGTATATATTTACCTACTATACCGAAAGGTAGTTGATGATGGAACTGCACCGTCGTAATAGAAATCAATATCGTGTTAGAGAGCTTCGGGACTTATTAAATAAATATAGCTATGAATATTATGTAAATGATAAACCGAGTGTTAGTGATGCTATATATGATAGCCTAATGGATGAGCTAAAAAAAATAGAGTCATCTAATCCTGAATTAATCACAATTGATAGTCCGACTCAGCGGGTTGGCAACAAACTGCTCGACGGCTTCCAAAAGGTGCGCCACCAGCGGCGAATGGTCAGTTTGAATGATGTGTTTGATAAGAGTGAGATTGAAGCGTGGACTAAGCGAACAGACAAGCTAATACCTGGCCAGCGCCACGAATTTTTCACTGACATTAAGATGGACGGGCTGGCGTGTGCGCTGATTTATATTGACGGTGTGCTGGCTCAGGCTGTTACTCGCGGCGATAGCTTTGTCGGCGAGGATGTAACGAACAATGTGCGAACTATCAAAAATGTGCCGTTGCGGCTGCACGAAGCGCCGGGTTTTGAGCAATTTTTGCGCGGGCGGACGGAAATTCGCGGCGAGATTGTCATGCTGAAGCGTGATTTTGAGGAACTTAATAAAAAGCAAAAAGCCTTGGGGCAGCCGGAATTTGCTAATCCGCGCAACCTAGCGGCAGGTACGATTCGCCAGCTTGACCCGGCGCTGGTGGCGGCGCGCCCGCTGCATTTTCGTGGCTATGATGTGTTGCGTGATGACGATTCCGAAATCCCGACTAACAGTTTTGCTTACGATACACTGACTGCGTTAGGAATTACTTGCAATCGGCAGGCAAGTGTTTTTACTAATCTGGCTGATGTAATGAACTTCGTTAATAATTGGGATGAGAAGCGCCACGATTTACCATTTAATACCGATGGTTTGGTGATAAAAATTAACGACCGAGTGCTGTATGACAGCCTGGGTATGGTCGGCAAAAATCCGCGCGGCGCGGTTGCCTATAAATACGCTGCCGAAGAAGCCACGACAATCGTCCGCGACATCGTCATCTCCATTGGCAGGACAGGTGCGGCTACGCCAGTGGCGGTGTTTGACCCCGTAGTGGTGGCCGGTACGACGGTGCAGCACGCCAGTCTGCATAACGCCGACGAAATTGCCCGGTTGGATGTACGCCGCGGCGATACGGTGGTGATTTTCAAAGCGGGCGATATCATCCCACAGGTGCAAAATGTACTGAAAGAATTGCGCCCGGATAATTCTCAGCTGATTGATTATCCAGCAGAATTGAAGCGCCAATATCCAGAGTTGGAATTTGTGCGTCCAGAAGGTGAGGCGGTTTACCGCGTCAAAGGCTTGACCGGTCCGCTGATTTTGAAGCGGGCATTGGCACATTTTGCCTCCAAAGGCGCGTTGGATATTGACACGTTAGGCGAGAAAAATGTCGAAGCGCTGGTCGAGGCTGGGCTAGTTAATGATTTGGCGGATATTTATTTACTGGAAAAGAAACAATTGCTGGCACTTGAACGTTTTGCCGAGATCTCTGCTCAAAAACTCATCACTGCCATTGCTGATAAAAAACAGCCAAACTTAGAACGATTCTTGTACGGACTGGGAATTCGCCATATTGGCGCGCAGACGGCGATCGATTTGGCGAACCGCTTTGAGAGTATTGAGCGGTTGGCGCTAGCGACGATTGATGAACTGCGGAAAGTCGATGGTGTCGGTGAAATTGTTGCCGAGTCGGTCGTGGCATGGTTTGCTGACGAAGATAACATGAAGCTTCTGCAAAAGTTCGCTGATTTGGGCGTTGCGCCGCAGTTCAATAAAAAATCTGGCCGCTTGGTCGGGCAAAGTTTCGTGATCACCGGTACACTGCAATCTATGGGGCGCGACGCTGCTGCCGATAATATTCGCGAGCTGGGCGGCACATTCCAAACTGCTGTCGCAAAAGATACAACATATTTGGTAGCTGGCGGTAAAGTCGGCGCCAGTAAACTGAAAAAAGCCGAACAATATGGCACGAAAATTATTGACGAGCAAGAATTTTTAGCAATCATAGCAGGAAAATAGGAGAAATATATGACAGTCCAAGGATCAGCAAAAAGAGACGAAGCAATTATCGCGGCAAAAAGCAGCGCCCCGTTCCCTATTCTGATGGCCGTCTTCATGCTGATCTATGCCGTATGGTTCGGGTTGGCGTGGGGCTTGATCGGTTGGGCTGTTTTTGCGCTACTTGTTATGTATGCGGGCTGGCTGATTTTTCATGGCGTGAGTGCTGTGCGTGCAGTGGCACAATTACCGCAATCAGAGCCAACGTCAGAAGTAAACAGGATTGGCAAGCAAATGCAGATACTCAGCGCGTTGACGTATATTCCGCTGTGGATTATCATTATATTATTGGTCGTGTTTAGCTTGCAGCGGTATATCATGCCGGCGCTGACGTTAATTATTGGTATGCATTTCGTACCGCAAGCGAAGATTTTTCATCGCACGATTGATTATTGCCTAGCGCCTTTGGCGATTGTCGCGGCACTTGCGGCGTTCTATATCGCCTTGACAACGAATGCTTCGTGGCATATGGTGTATGCTGTGAGTGGTATTGGCGGCGCGCTGGCAACGGCTGGATATGGGCTTTATATGGTGATGATTCTTCGGCGGCTGATACGCGAGATAGATCAGGTATAAAAAGGAGAATGTTATGGTACGTTTTTATTTACAAAAACTAGTTCGCGATAAAGTCGTGAAAAAGTGTCTGGATGACGAAGAAGTTTTACATACGGAGTACCGCGAACTAAACAAGCAAGAATTTCGCCGCGAACTGCTCCGTAAGATTCATGAGGAAGCGGACGAAATTCCGCTGGACGACAATCAGCGTGACGAATCTCTCAAAGAGCTGGCTGATTTGCAGGAAGTCGTTGACGCGCTTCGCCAAGATTTTGGCTTTTCTACAGAGCAAGTTCAAGAGGAAATGGCGCGTAAAAAGCAGGATAAGGGCGGCTTTGACAAACGACATTATATTGAATATAACGATCTAAAAGATGACAGCAAATGGGTGGAAGTCTTCCGTGCTCAGCCAGAGAAGTATCACGAAGAAATAGAGCACGCTCAATCCACCAAGCCTAAAAATACTGATATACTACAATAGCAACATGGCAAAGAAAATAGCATTTATTACTGGCAATCCGCATAAACTTGAAGAAGCCAAGTCGGTTCTGAAAAACTACGAAATCGTTGTTGAATCGTTGCAGTTTGATATTGAAGAAATCCAACACTACAATCCGCTAGAAATCACCAAAGCCAAAGTCAGGGCGGCGTATGAAAAAGCGGACCAGCCGGTTGTTGTTAACGATAGCAGCTGGGAAATTCCAGCACTTGGCGGCTTTCCGGGCGGTTATATGAAAGATGTTGCTAATTGGTTTACGGCTGAAG
>CALIJB010000018.1 GCA_938017675.1 uncultured Candidatus Saccharibacteria bacterium | reverse complement strand
TACCCGACTCGTGCGAGACGAAATCCGCCGCGTAAATGGTGTGAATCTTGTCATTTTCTGGCCAAGTCGAACCTGTATCGAGCGGTTGGTATTTCTTACCCACCAATTCGCTCCCTGGGAAGGTGCGCAATACTTCGTAATCAAGCGGCTGGTGCTTGTCGTCTTGCAAAGTGCGTTCCAGCGCCTCCTCGGCGATGATTAATTTCTCACCATCGACCAGCACTTCGCAGTACGTCATCTCGGGATTGACGGCCAGCATCAGGTTGGCCGGCAGTGTCCATGGGGTAGTCGTCCAGGCCAGCATACTTACATCCTCATCACCTTCGATATCATCATCAACCACTTCACCGCTAATTAGCTTCTTGACTCGCTTTTCGATTTCGTCGCACGCCAATTCTGCCAGCTCTCGACTTTCGGCATGAGGGTCCTCAATTTTCCACCAAACAACGTTATCACCCTTTAGCCAATCAGGTGTCTGGCTGCGATTAGCGATATTGACAACTAGGTCGTAGTCGCACAGCATATCCTTCGTCAATTGTGTCCGTTGGCTAGCTCCGACTTCGATACCTTTCTCTCGCATTAAGTCAATAAACGCCAGCGGATCAAGATTCTTAGCAACGAGATGAGCATCAAAATCCGCAACTGTCGGTATCTTAGCGGTAGGATACTTCTCTGCGTTAACGCCAGCCGAATCGGCATTCTGAGTCTTGGTGAAGTGATTATAAAAAGCCTGCGCCATCTGTGAACGGACAACATTTGCATTGCAAACAAACAAGACTTTTGAGTGCTCATTTAATACTATTTTGTGACTCGTCTTACTATCTTTTAGCTTAAACTTCACATACACACTCGGGTCGGTCACCGTCTGGTAGGCGTCGTTGTCCATGGTCACTTCGGCCTTACTAACGGGGGTAGCGAACTTGGTATCGTACATCAGCACCTTTTCGCCTTCGTAGATTTTGCCCGCTTCGTACAGCTGCTTAAAGGCCCACCAGACACTCTCCATAAAGTCCTTGTCCATGGTGCGGTAGGCACCAGTAAAGTCCACCCAGCGGCCGATGCGGTCGATCACCCCCTGCCACGTCTCGCTGTTCGCCACCATACTTTCGCGCGCCTTGGTGATGTATTTTTCCAGACTGATAGTCGGCAAAGGATTGCCGTCCTTATCCAGAGGCGCTGACTGGTCGCTATTCGTCACAATCTGCCGCCGATCCATAATATTCATCTGCTTTTCGACGAAGTTCTCTGCCGGCAGGCCATGACAGTCCCAACCCCAGCGGCGCTCCACACGCTTGCCTTTCATCGTCCAGTAGCGCGGCACCGCATCCTTAACGATTGAGCTCAGTAACGTACCATGATGCGGTACCCCGGTGATAAACGGCGGCCCATCATAAAAGACGTAGGCATTATCCGCCGGTCGCTGCGCCACCGACTTCTGGAACGTCTGGTCATCCTTCCAGCGCTGCACCCAGTCCTTCTCATATTCTGCCGCCCGGCGGCGTGTGCCGTGTTTGAATTTCATTACACTTTCTCCTTATTTACCTTATATTCACTGCTTTCTTTAAATTATTAATCAAGCTTTCCTATTCACTGTTCATCATTCTATTAGTTTCCTCATCGCAACAGTCACGATTGTATTGTTTGCTTTGAGATGAACGTCTGGTTTTTTGCCAAAATACTTTCGCATAATATCGCCCGCCTCCAGCGCCACGCTTTTCGCAAAATCTAGCCATTCTTGCTGCCGATTAGTCATGATTCGCCTCTGTTCGCAACGATTTTGTCATTAATCGTAGCTTATATACCTGTGGGTTGGGTTTGCCGAAGAGAAAGTCATATGTATCGCTACCGCCTACCTGCTGATAACTATAACCTAGTTTCTCGTATAGTTTTTTCGCTGGTTCATTTGAAATTTCAACGCCCAGTCCAATCATAGAAAAGCCTTGGCGGCGGGCCTCATTTTCTGCTGCCATAACGAGCATAGTCGCCAAGCCCCGACGCCGACAATCCTCATCAATCTCCAGCGCATTGATTTGCGGTAAACCCGGAAAATCCTTTTCAATGATAGAGGTTTCATCGCCCCAATCATGCCGCAAGGTCACCCGGCCGACATAGCGTCCACCCGCCTCTACCGCTAACACCACTGCCTTTTTCTGTTTACTTAGATCGCGCAGCTCCGCCTCATAATCATCAGAGATATACATCTCCTTTTTAAGGCGAGTAAATGAGCTGCTGCCGGGCGACACTACCTCAATAACAGGCGTATACTTATTAGGATTAAGCGAGCATTCGCCGTTGGTATCTTTAAGCAACTCTTGTTTGCTAGCTGGCACTAGTATTATTTCCTTTCAAAAAAATCACCTCTTCTGACTTCGAGAATCCGCTGGAGGTGTTTCAAACGGACGGTACCATCTCGATTCCAAAAGAAGTGATTCTTTTAGCTCTTTCTTATGCTATTTACGCAAGCTCACGGCGGGGTCTAATTTCAGCTGATTCAGAACACGCCGATTTCTTCCCGCAGACTTCGCGGTTGATAGCCGCTCATTTTGCCGCACCGCCACAACAGCCAGCACACGCAAAAACGCCCTACTCACATTCTACTACATAAAATTAAAATACGCTATATCTAGCGTAGGTACACCAGATATAGCGTTATCTCGAGCCAATCCAAACTAAATTATTTTACTTCCAAACCACCCAAAACGCACTCGCCGCGCAGTATAATTGTCTTTTTAGCGGAAGATTTGGATACTGTTTTATCCTCGCTGCCGCCCAAAACGCCACGAACTTCGTTTTTGACAATCACATCGTCTGGCATATTGATGCTAACGCCGCCGCAAAACGTAAAGATGTCAATGACCGCACCGTCCTTAATCTTCGCCTGGCGCAAATCCAAATCTACGCCGCCGAATATAGCCGTTGCCGAACCGCCAGTATAATCGCCCTTCACTCGCGACTCTTCACCGTAAAAAATTGCAACTTTTTCATTACCGCTACCATCGGCAGCCGATTTTTTAGACCGCTTGTGGCCGCCTGAGCCGACACTTACCATCAAGCCGATAGCAATCAACATCACCGGCCAAAATATTTTCCAAACGCTAATATTAATTACACCATAAGCACCCAAGCCAATGGACACACCGATAGTCATCAGTAGTAATCCCCACACCCGCAGCGAGGCCCTGCGAGAACTGAATATCGTCATCAGACCAGCCAAAATCAGACCGGCCGCCCAAACTGTTCCCCAAAATACGTGCCAGCTATCAAAGTTAATAATTTCGAGATTCTTCAGTAGCAAAATCCCGCCGAACGCCGCAATGGTAACGCCAAAGAACGCTCTAACAAGAAAATTTTTCTTCATACAACTATTATGACATATCAATCGCGGCTAGCAAATTATCGCTTCCGGCGCTTTTTCACGAGGACAATCACCCGCCAAATCGCCGCAATAGTTACGGCAATCGCTCCAACGATGATCGCCCAAGCACCAGGTGTCGGCCAGAAAAATAACTCTATCGGTTCAACCTTTTTCGTCGTTAAATCAGCCGAATTTTTACTAACACCCCATTCGCCGGCCTTTTTATTATAGGCTATTGAAAGTTCAGCGCGATATTTACCGCCCCAGAATGGCTGCAGTTTGCTTTCGTAGCGGAACTGGCGGATTTGCTCGGCAATTGCTGCATACTCGCCGCCATTTCGATAAACAACATTACCCAGCATATCCCTGACTACTAACTTGACATCAACATCAGCCGAAACGTTGCCAGAATTTTTGATAGCAACATTATATAGTTGCTTGCCGTTATTATCGACGGCGAATTTATCAACTGTCACATCACGGTGAATATTGCCAGGGATAGTAATCGCCATACGCACCGCTTGGCGCGTTTGCAGCTGGATACCGCCTTTCTTAGCAGCGGCTGGATCGGCTTTGCGCTGGATCACCAAACAGGCGTTATGCTCGCCGACGTCAGCCTTATCAGGCACGGTAACTGCAAAGTCAACGTTTGTCGATGTGCCAGGTGCCAATGCCACCTCGCTTTTTGCTAGTTTTACCCAATTGCCAGCATCTTTCTTTTCCTCGACCTGCTGCTTGCACGTCATATCGCCAGTCGCCGTGACCGTGCCATCGACGGCATACACCTCGATATTCGCTTGCTCGGTCGAACCATTAGTAATTGTCAGCTGATCAGATTTACTCGCGCCGCGATTCAATTGATAAATAAAAATCGACTGCGTCCGCGGGTTGTTCGGATCAGGATTCGCCGGGCGACTACCAATCCCTGCCGCCAGAACCGACGACGGCCATAAAACACCTGCCGCAACCGCCATTACCGCTAACCTGCGCCAGCATGAAACTATACCCCGTATTCTCCTCATTAAAATCATATAGTTTATTATAGCAAGCCAAGACGCTCATGACTATACCAACACCCACTGATACTTCCAAAAACTAAACAATCCGCATAAATGAAAATCAGACGCCCAAAAGAACGCCCGATTTTCACTAAATATAACTGCGCCAGACCCTAGATAGCGGCCACAGTTTGAGTCATCGGCAAAGTATAGGTACCTGCTGCTTGGCCAGCTGGAATAGCCTGGCTCAAGCCGACACCCGTCACATAACCGCGCCAAACATCGTCGGAACCAGCCGCCGCGCTGATCAACGTTACTGGAGAAGTGCCGGAAAATGCTGCTTGCGAACCTAACGTGATGCCCGTGGAAGCACCGATCATTGATGTCAGCGTTCCAGCAGCCGGATTAACCGTCAACTGTCCAGTCGTAGCATTACCGTTGTACTGGTATGTGTTGCTGCCGCTCGTCCATTTTCCCGTACCAGGAGTTGTCGCATTCAATGTCAGCGTCCAGCCATTATTAGCGCCGCCAGGGTTATCGACGGCAATGCGCTTATCGTTAGCGCCAAATGTACCAGTCGTCGTCTGGGCAGAAGTCGACGCCGTAGTCGCATTCATGGCAAATGTTGGATTTGTCACTACGCTATCGCCGGTATCACGAATGTCGGTACTGAACACGCCAGCATTAATCGTCTGGCTCAATTCTGACGTCGCTGTAGTCGCCGCGTACACCGCTGTGCCCGCCAAACCGACTACGCCAGCTACACCGACCGCCAAAGCTACGTTTGCTATTAGTTTTTTCATATCGTATCCTTTCTTTTACATTATTTTCGTTACTTCGTTGTCCATTACAGTGCTACTATCTACCCTCCTTCGCACCTCCGAACATCCGCTAATTTCCTACGGTTCATGACTACCTCCTCGTCTGTTACGTATCAGCAGTATGAACGCAATAATAATCATTCCCGACGCGGCTATCACTATAAACCACATATTTACGCCAGTATTAGCCAACTTTTTACTAGACTTTACATCTTTAATGACTGCCGAAACGCCTGGAGCTGCTGGTGATGATGGAATTACTGGTGGTATCGGCGGCAAGATTCTCGGCGGAATAGTAATTGCAAAAAGTGTCGCATGGTTAATATGCAGAGCTGATCCATAGGCCTGCGTCGAGGAAGTGATATCACCAAAATAAGTCTTACCATGTTCAAGTACGAGTGTCGTATCGCCAGGATGCATCTTTGACCATTTAGACAAATCAAGTATCCAAGCATTGCCATTAACCGTCAATTCCGGATCAACACCCAAAACAAACGTCCGGCCAGCCAGCTCAATTGCCAACCGATGAACTCCAGTCATCGGATTAATAACCGTGTGTACCGCATCATATACGCCGTAAATCACCGGATAACCATTATCCTTTATTACCGAATGATCGTATTTCGGCGCAAAGACGTCGCACTCCGCATCATTCACTTGACCCACTGCCTTTCTGTAAGTTGTATGCGAGCAATCCAATTCGCGAATCACCTGTGAAAACGTCGAGTCTGCCGAGGTCATTGCCTGGGTAACCTCACTGTTAAAAATTACCCCAACTATTGTTGTTATAAATACAGCATTTGCCGCAACAATCCTCGTCTTATTATTCATCCCTATCATTGCGCTACCACCGTTACAGTTACTGGCAGCGTATACGTGCCTGGTTTCTGATATGCAGGAATCGTCTGTTTCAAGGAAATATCCTGCAATTTAAACAGGCAGGTCAAACCACTGCTGCTTGAGGCGGTCGCCAGCGTAATCGCGTTAGCCGACGCCGTGCCAGCTACAAACGCGCCGCCCGCACCATACGATAAGCCAGCCGTCGTACAGGCCTGTCCTAGTGGCGTCGAACCAGACGCCGTAAACACGCTTGACGATAAATCAACCGACAACTGTCCTCGATTGGCGTTACTATTATTAAAGTCATAGTTTGCCGTACCGCCAGCCTGCGTCCATTTAGCTGTCGAACCGCCAGTTGCCGCCAATGAAACACTCCAACCTGTCGTCGATAAGCTATTTGCCACCTCAAGCTGCTGTGAAGAATTATTAGACAACTTCGCAGTCTTAGTACTCACCGTTTTACTGGTCATTGCTACTGAAAATACAGTCGTCGGGTTAGTTAATGTGGCATTAGTAGCGTCTGCAAATCGAATATCCAGCGAACCGTCAGCAGTCTTAAACTCCGGATAATGCGAATAGGTATCAATACTCGTCCCTGGCGCCGCCGTCGTATCAGCCGCCAAGCGAACACAATAATTCGTATTACGTTCCAAGCCATTATCAGTCAATGCTAAATCCCACAGGCCCGTCTCACCAGAATTAATATCACGATTGTTCGTGAAAGTCAGTTGCGTATCGCTACCTGGGCGGACTATTGATTGATAGCTGTGACCAACACTAGTTGGCGGCAAACCTGGATTATTAGCCATCGCCGCAATCGCTGTCCCATTGTTCGGACCAGCTGCCGAGTACGCCAAAGCCGAGTTATTGGTCACATCCTGCCAACCCGCTGCCACCGCCTGGCACGTCGCCGCAGTCTTTTTAGCGTACTGAGCACGGAGCTTCACGGCGTTAGCGGCAATGGTGGTGTTTTCTTTGGGAACGTAGACATAGGTAGGAACTCGAGAATTATTTGTTGAGTTATTGCCTAGCTGACCATTACTGTTATAGCCCCAGCAGTATATACCATAGCCAGAATCTACAGCACAAGTATTTGAAAACCCTGCCGACATTTGTTTAATAACCTTACCAGCAAGAACACCGTCAGTATTAACCGCAACAGGAACACTAGAACTAACACTAGAGTTGTTACCAAGTTCACCATTACTGTTAAATCCCCAGCAATACAGCTTATCGTCGGAAGCTATAACGCAACTGTGATCACCTCCCGCTGAGATCTGTTTAATCGTCTTCCCAGCTAATACTCCAGACATATTTACTGCAACGGGGACCCTAGAATTGGCAGTCGAGCCGTTGCCTAGCTGACCATTATTGTTGCCGCCCCAACAATACACTTTATTGTCCGATGCGACAACACAATTACTAGAGTATCCAACTGACATTTGTTTAATAATTTTACCTGCCAATAGGCCGGACATATTTACTGCGACGGGCACCTTAGACAATACCGAAGTCAAACTGCTACCAAGCCGGCCATTAACGTTAAGCCCCCAACAGTACATCTTGCTACTAATAGCCAAAGCACATGTGTGAAAACCGCCAGTATTTACCTGTTTTATTGTTTTACCAGCCAGCACACCAGATGTATTAACCGCAACAGGAATATTAGAGTTAGTCAGCGAATCATTACCAAGTTGGCCATTACTATTACCACCCCAACAGTATGTTTTGTTGTCGGACGCGACAACACAATTAGTCGAAAACTCGACTGAGATCTGTTTAATCGTCTTCCCAGCTAATACGCCAGACATATTTACTGCGACAGGAACTCTAGAGCTAGTAGTCGAGCCGTTACCTAGCTGACCATTATTATTACTGCCCCAACAGTACGCTTTATCATCAGACGCAACGGCACACGTGTGATATTCCCCCACTGAGATCTGTTTAATCGTCTTCCCAGCTAATACGCCAGACATATTTACTGCGACAGGAACTCTAGAGCTAGTAGTCGAGCCGTTACCTAGCTGACCATTATTATTACTGCCCCAACAGTACGCTTTATCATTCAAAACGATAGCACAGCTATGATAAAAACCAGCCGATGATTGCTTAGCAGACATGAACCTCTCTTTATTCTCCATACCAACTCGCACACGAAAGCTAGCGCCAGCCTGCGGTAGTCTTGCTGCTGTATTGCCAGCCGCCAACGGAGTGCCAGGCGCTAGTGTACTTGACGACTGATACAATCGATAATTCGCTTGTTCAACTTTTACACGCCCCGAGGGCACCGCCGGCATTAGCGCCTCAGTCGAACGAGCTAGCCATCGCGCCATAACAACTACACCGACAACTAGCACCAAAAAACCAACCGCAATATATACTAAAACCGTCCGTTTGCGTCGTATTCTCAACCCAAGTTGCTCGCAATTACCCTCCACTTATACCTCGCCTGTCGCCTCAAGCAAAAATAGCTTAGACTGCTACCATTTTAGCACAAGCAACTTGCACGCTCAACTGCCCGGACTATATAATTTGACTACCAAACTTTGCCAAAATCGCCATAACTATCAGCGCCGCCACCGAGGCCAACACTAGCGTATCGTAACCCTGATCAACAAATCGGCGCAACCCGCGGTGTTCAATAATTTTGTTCAAAACATTGTGCCTGGTTAGTCCATAAAAAATCAGCAGCATACCCACGTCCAGTGTCAAGCACCACGGACACAACGCACCAATCTCAACATAACTCATATAAAACATCCAACCAGCAAACAGCAGACCAGCCACTGCGCCAAGCTGCGCGCCCCACATAAACCACTTCGGAAACTTCGCACCCGCCAGCAGCGCCACCGCAATTGTCACCATTACCGGCAGTGTCATCATACCAATAAAACTATTAGGAAAGCCAAGCGGTGCCGCCGACCAATGGTTCGCCACCGTCGAACAACTCATCGCCGCGTTCAAGTCACAGTTCAACACGGCATGCGAATTTTTAGCAAGCGTCAGCGATTCAATCGACAACACAAACGAAGCCAACAAGCCCAAGCCGCTGCCAACCAGCATCAATAGCGCTGCCAATTGCCGGCGCTTTGGTTCTTTGCCTGACAGCCGCTTGCGCAACTTCTCAAACATAAAAACTTACCTCGCTAATCGTTGGCAGCGGCAGCCCGCGCCACATATTTTGCATCTGGCTATCAGCACTCAGCGCGATAATCGTCGGATACTCAACGATATCGTACGTCCGGCAAAAATCACTGCCCTCAGCCGAATCTGGGTCAATTTCCTCAATCGTGTGCCCTGTCTGCCGATTAAAGTCATGTAAAAAATCTATAACTCGGCGCGCGTAATCGCTTTCCGCCCGATACACTACGACTACCCGCATTATTCCTGCCCTTTCTGGCGGCGCTGCTCTAATATTTTGACGAAATCATCCAACGTCTTGAACTTTTGAAATACGCTGGCAAAGCGCACATATGCGACTTCGTTACGTTTTGCTAGCTCGTCAAGTACAAACTCGCCAATCAAACGAGATTCAATTTCGCTCTCACCCAAGCTATGCGCGCGATCTTCCACGGCATCGATTATTTCCTCCAGTTCAACTTCCGATTTGAAGAACTTACCAACTGAACGGCGGATAGAATTTGCTAACTTTGCCCGCTCAAACAATTCGCGAGCTCCACTAGATTTAATAACTGCCAAATTTGGACGTTCGATTCGCTCATACGTCGTAAAACGCTTGCCATCGGGGGTTTCTCGGCGGCGGCGAATCGTAATACCGTCAGCCGATTCTCTCGACTCTAGTACGCGACTGTTGCCGATTTTAATCCCTTTCATTTAGTCCTCGTCGTTATGCTTATTTTTTCGGCGACGCCGCAAAAAGGCTGGCGTATCATCTTCGTCATCCTCTTCAACCGAACCACCCCATATATCTGCCGTATCCTCGCTAGCAAATTGTGCTGCTGCCGACTGATGCGATAAGTCCATATCGATGTCATCGACAGCTTCGCTAATTGATTGCGCTTGAACAGCCGGCGCTTGTTCTACTGGCGCCGTCAATTCCTCTGCCTGCTGCTGGTAGTATGCATTATCAAAGCCAGTCGCGATCACGGTGATAATTAACTCGTCTTCTAATTCCGGCTTCAAGGTGGCACCGAATATAATATTAGCATCTGGGCTAACAGCACTCGTGATAATCTCGGCAGCTTCTTGAATTTCCGCCATACTCATATCGTAACCGCCAGTGACGTTAAAGAGCACTCCCTTCGCCCCATCAATCGATACCTCAATCAGTGGCGATTCAATTGCTTGCTGCGCTGCCTGTGCTGCCCGGCCTTCACCACTAGCCCGGCCGATACCCATTAACGCTGATCCAGCATTACTCATGATGGCTTTAACATCGGCAAAGTCGAGATTAATCAAACCATGCTCAGTTATCAGCTCTGAAATACCCTGCACACCTTGGCGCAGTACATCATCGGCAATCTTGAAAGTCTCAAGCAGTGGCGTTCGACGATCAATAGTCTGCAGCAGCCGATCATTCGGGATAGAAATTAGCGTATCGACTTGCCGACCCAGTTGAGCAATCGCCCACTCAGCATTAGCCCGGCGCTTTTCGCCTTCGAAGCTAAACGGCTTGGTAGCCACGCCAACAGTCAAAATACCGAGATCGCGCGCTACTTCAGCTACCACATGACCCGCTCCCGAGCCAGTTCCACCACCAGCACCAATCGTCACAAACACCATATCAGCTCCCTCTAGCGATTCGCGAATTTCATCAATCGACTCGCGGGCTGCTGCTTCACCAACGGCTGGATCGGCACCAGCTCCCAAACCATTCGTTGTATTATGGCCCAAGTGAATTTTGACATCGGCTTTTGAATTATGCAAAGCCTGCGCGTCTGTATTCATAGCTATAAACTGGACGCCATTTAGCCCTGCGTCTTTCATACGGTTAACCGCCGAACCGCCGGCACCGCCGACGCCAACGACTTTGATGCTTGCGAATGTTTGGATTTCGCTAGGTTTTACCTCTGGCATTACAACTCCTTACCCCTTATTCTCTGGATCTTATTTCTAGTATATCACCTATGGCCGAAACCTGTTAAATAGCGAACGGAAAAGCCCGCCTTTACTGCCCGACTTGCTAGAATCAACCGCAGCACTATGATAGCCGTCAGGATTAATATCAACCAGCATTAAGCCAATTGCCGCCGCAAATTCAGGTTTATCAACATTATCGACCACGCCGCCATAACCCTTAGCTTTACCTTTACGAACAGCTACACCGAGCTGGGCTTTGGCAAATTCAACGATACCTTTCATATTAGCCGTCCCGCCTGTTAGAACAGCACCGCTCGGCAGGCGTCCGGCACGACCAGCTTTCTTCAATTCTTTGTTAACCGCTTCAAAAATCTCTTCTAACCGCGCCTCAACAATTTCATCGATATCGGCAATATCAAATTCTAGACTCTCACCATCGTGTTTAATCGAAACTTTGCTAGATTTGTTACGGTTAGTAGCCGATGCATGTTTTAGCTTTACTTCTTCAGCTATTTCTGGATCAATTTTCAGTCCAATCGCCAAGTCGTTCGTTATATTAATGCCGCCATACGGTACCACGCCAATATATTGCAGATCACCCTCTTCATAGATTGCTACGCCAGTAGTCGCCCCGCCGAGATCGATCACCGCCACGCCATTTTCCATCTGAGAATCGTCTAGTACAGCTTTAGCTGCTGCCATTACCGACGGCACCACGTCATTCGGCCGCACAGTAGCGCCCTCAACCGCCTTTTCGAGATTTACTACATACGGCGCCATCGCCGACACCACATTAGCGCTAATCTCAAGGCGTGTGCCCGTCATACCTAGCGGGTTCTTAACTCCGCCCTGCCCGTCAATCGTGTAGCTAAACGGTACGACTTTCAATATTTTGCGGTTAGCTGGCACTTTGCCAGTCGTTGCAACATCTTCTATACGATAAATATCGTCTTCGTTAACTTCGTGGTCAGCCATACCAACGGCAATCATACCGTCAGTACGCGTACTCGTAATATGCGAACCATTTATACTAACAGTCGCATCGTTGACTTGATAGCCGCTCATTCGCTCAGCATCGCCCAAAGCCTTATCAATCGCCTCAGACGGTCCGTTTAGGTTCGAGACCGAGCCTTTGCGCATACCGCTGTTCGGGTATTCGCCAACGCCAACGATTGTCGGCGTGCCAGTCGTCGTATCTATATGCCCGACCACGCACCGAATCATCGTAGTTCCGACATCTATACCAACTGCATATCGAGATTGTTCTTGCATATAGGGATATTATAGCATAACCCGTATAGTTATTTACAACTGCGTAATAATTTCAGCACCGTTTTCGGTAATCAAAACTGTGTGTTCAAAGTGTGCAGCCAAACTACCATCGCGCGTACGAATCGTCCAACCGTCATCTTTATCAGTAACAATTTTCTCGCCGCCCAGCGTCGCCATCGGCTCGATAGCAATCGTATCGCCCGGGTGTAACAGTACGCCAGTGTGTTTGCGGCCGTAGTTCGGCACATCTGGCGGCATATGCATTTTCAAACCGACACCGTGCCCAACTAATTCACGGATAATTCCTAATTTGCCATCTTTCAAAACTTTTTCAATCGCAGCTGCGATGTCGCCAGTACGAACATCGCCTTTAATTGCATCAATCCCGGCATACAAACTTCTCTCGGTGGTCGTTAACAGGTGTTTGACTGCGCCTTTCGGCTTATCGTCAACCACCATCGTGAAAGCGCTATCCGTCTTCATGTCTTTATAAGTAATCACCAAGTCAAAACTCACCACATCGCCCTTTTGAAAGATATAATCGCTCGCCGGGCTATGCACGATTTCGTCGTTAGTACTGATACAAATAACCCCCGGGAAGTTCACCTCATCTGTTTTGTAAGTAGCCGAAGCGCCATATTCTTTTATCTTGCCGTCAACGAACGCATCAACATCCTTTTCGCTCATACCAGCATGAATATAATCGCGAATATCTTGGAAAATCTGCGCTAATTTCTTGCCGCCATCGCGCATAGCCTGAATTTGCTCAGGAGTTTTCTCGCCAGTAATTAAACGATCCTGCATGCTTGCAGCTCCTCCATAATCCGATCGTGAACCTGCCCAACCGTACCTGTTCCGTCAAGGTGCGCAATATTCACTCCATGCTCCGTCAAATAATCAAGAACTGGATACATCTCGTGCCGATAAATCCGTAAGCGCTCATCAATTACCTCGGGCGTATCGTCGATACGGCCGCGCACCTTCAGGCGGTGCAGCAACTCAGCACGCGGCACCTCCAAGACAATCACCAACGCAACGTCCCGACCATGCTCAGGACGATGCTCAATCAACCATTTTGCTTGTGCTAATTGCCGCGGATAACCGTCTAGCACCACACGATCAATATCTTTGGCTCGGTCTAACGCTTCACCGATTAGTTTATTCACCTTTTCTGGATCAACCAAGCCGCCAGTCCGCATCTGCGCAAATAGCTCGGGATCGCGCGTGTCGCGCAGCAGCTGGCCCGCGCTCAACCAGCGCCAGCCATTACGCGCTGCCAGCATTTGCCCTTGGACACTTTTACCTGCGCCAGCCGGGCCAAAAAATACAATCATGATACCTTCTTTCTGTTAATCCAACTTTTGTTTTACAATACGAGCAATCGCCGCACCATCTGCCGCGTTGCCAACTTGCTTTTTAACTGCGCCAATAACCTGGCCCATTGCCTGCGGCCCAGTTACGCTAAGTTCGGCTATTTTCGCCTCAATAATCGCCGCCAGCTCAGTTTCATCTAACTGCTTCGGCAAATATGCCTGCAGAATCTCAATTTCCCGCTCTTCTGGTTCGGCCAAATCTGGACGGTTGTTATCTCGGTAGATTTTAGCCGATTCATTGCGTTTTTTGACTTCGCGGGCAACGACTTTTTCGATTTCTTCATCGCTCAGGCCTTCATCGCGCTTGCCTAGCTTAACCTCTTCATCCAGAATTGCTGCCGTCAGATTACGCAGCGTCTCGCCAACAAAACGATCGCCGCTAAGTAAAGCGGCTTTCATTTCATCTTTAATTCGCGCCTTCAGCGCCATTGGCTAGCGAACTCCCAAACGCAACTTCTGCGTCTTTTCCGCCTTGCGCATACGGCGAACAATTGCCCTGCTGCGCCGTACTGTTTTGCTAATCGGTTTTTCAAAGCGCATTGACGCTCTGGCTTTCTGCATCACGCCGCTTTGCAAAAGCCGGCGGTTAAAACGGCGAAGAACGTTTTCATTCGCCTCTTTCTCGTCTTTACGTGTAACTCGTACCATATCGTTATGCATTATATCAGATGAGGAATACTTTTGCAAAGCAAAATTTTACCCGACCAAGTATCAATCCAGCAAAAAAATATGCAACAGCCGCCCCTCGACCGTCCGCACCCCCTGCCATTCGTTGATGGTCGGCTGGAACCACACCACCACCTCGTCGCCTGGTTCGCGGAAAAACTCCTCTGGCGCGTTAAATGCCAGCATCTGCAACACTTTACCATTTTTATCACGCAGCGCTAATTTAACGTGTTGCCCGTCCGCGCCCATTCGTCGCATGCTCAAAACTGATGCCCTGGTAATTTTTAGCACTGGTTCGGGATTACCATTGCCAAATGGCTCCATTTTCGCCAGATTTGCCACCAATTCCTCATCAATTTCCGAAAAATCATCAATTTCTACATCAGCTCGCGGCAGCAAATATCGCTCTTGGTTTGTAAGCTGCAGCGAATCATAAAACCCATTCACCCGCCGGCGAAAATCACCAATCTTTTCAGTCGCCAGCGTCACGCCCGCTGCCGCTCCATGTCCGCCGCCTTTGATAATGATATCGTCCGCCGCCCGCACTGCATCGGCCGCTGAAAAATCACCAAAACTGCGCGCCGAACCCGTTGCTTCCTCGCCACGCTCGCCAATGATAAACACCGGCTTTTTATATTTCTCTACCAATTTCGACGCCACAATGCCGATAACACCGTGATTCCAGCCATCACTACTGACCACCAACACCCGGTCATCAGCCAGCTCCTCGGCTTGCACGCATGCTTCCTCAAAAATCGCATCCTGAATGCCACGCCGCTTACCGTTCAATTCCTCCAACTTCTCACTCGCCTCTAGCGCCACCAGTCCATCACGTGCCACCAACATGTCCAGCGCGTGCTGCGCCGTCTCCAGCCGACCCGCCGCATTCATGCGTGGGCCCAAGCCAAACCCCAGATGCCTGGCATTGACCTGCTCTGGTTCAATACCCGTCACCGCCATCAACGCTTTCAGTCCTGGACGTTGTTGTTTTTTCAACACTTCTAAGCCCCAATAGACGTTCGCCCGATTTTCATCCGCCAACGTCACTATATCGCATACCGTCCCCAGTGCTACCAAATCCAGCAGCCACTTTTCATAGCCATCAGGCAAACCATCCAATTCAGTTTGCAGCGCCTGCACCAACTTGAACGCCACGCCCGCACCGCACAAATCGCGAAACGGATAAGTATGTCCCGAAAATTTCGGATTCACCGCTGCCACGCTCGGCGGCGGCGTCTCGGCCACGTTATGATGATCCGTCACCACCGTATCAATCCCCAGGCTAGCGGCATACGCAATCTCCGCATGACACAAACTGCCGGTATCCACCGTCACGATCAAATCTGCGCCCATGTCGCGTACCTTATCAACCGCGCCCATGGTCATGCCATAGCCCTCAACAAACCGGTTTGGAATGAAAGCATCGACGTTCTCAAAACCAAACTTACCAAACGCATCCAGCAGCAGCGCCGTGGCGCTCAGCCCGTCAATATCATAATCACCATAAATGACAATTTTTTCGCCCTGCTGTCGCGCCTGTTTCAACCGCGCCACCGCCTTTTTCATGTCCGGCAGCAAAAACGGATCATGTTTCACCGCCGTATAATCTGGCTGCAAAAAAGCCTGGCGCGCTGCCCGCGTCGTCAGACCGCGCGCCGTCAAGATTCGCTCGAATAAGGTCATCCACTAATCTCGGAAGTTGTACGTTTCGGCCGATTGCTATTAGCGTGCTGCTGCGACTTAATGACAATACTTTGCAATTCTTTGAAAATCGGGAATTGTTTATTAGTCGAGTAAATCCGTGTATTACCCTGCTTTTCGGCATGCAAAAAACCGACCTTTTCCAGCCGGCGCAATTCGCGCTGGATGTTGCCGGGGTCTTCCTTGATCAGCTTAGCCAAACCGCGGACATGCGTCCGAAAGTCCGGATATTTGGCATAGACGACAACTATCTTACGACGCACCCGCGAGGTAATGAACACGTCCAGCATCTAGCCAAGCCCCTTTCTTCCAATTAGTTTATTCTGTTGCTTTTTATTCTACATTCTTTTCATAACCAATTCAAGACCATTTATCGCCAATTCAATATGATTTGGCTAATCTTATCAATTGATTGCTGTAGTGTTGGCACATTGTTATCCTCATAATAATGATCAACTCCCAAGAAATTCTCTTTAACGTCCAGCAAATGTAGCTCATCAGCAGTAATGTGCAGCCGATCAACCACTGCCACCGACGCCACTGGCGATGCTACGACCAACCTCAGAATCCTAATCGGCTTCAAGAAGTCTAAAGCCACTCCAACGCTAGCAGTATTAGCAAAGCCATCCGATACCAGCACCACCACGCGATCTTTCAGCATATCTTTATCGACCGTACCGCCATCGCCGATCAAGCGATTGAGACTACTATATGTTTCGCGTCTCTTCTCGGCCAAATAGCCATGAAATTCGCTCGTATACTCATCAATCTCGCCTGCCGAAAATTCATCATTATATGTGAAATCGCCAGTTTGCGACACCGCTCCAAAATTCATTCCTTCGCCTGGTATCTCGATATCCTGCGACACCAAAAGCATCAACACGCAGTGCAGTTGCGCTGCAATTTGCTCGCCCACCACTACGCCGCCGTTGCTTAGCGCTACCACAGCACAGTTTTCGTAGCGATATTTAGCTACCAATTGATCAGCCAAAATCTTTCCTGCTTGCGATCTACTCTCGAAATACATATGCTTATAGTAGCGTGTTAAATTGCCGTAGACAAGGTATAATTAGGCGATGCATTATTATGAAGTAGCGCCCACCAAAATCGTTAAAGCCGACGCTTGCGTATTCACTTACAGCAGCCAGCAACCTCTGGCTATCGGCGCTGTTGTCATTATATCAATCGGTCAGCAATTGCTCACCGGTATAGTTGTAAAAAAAACAACTAAACCTGATTTTGCTACTAAAGAAATTACAACAATCCTCGATCTACCCCCGTTACCGCGTCCGTTGTTGCAAACTGCACAATGGATGAGTAATTACTACATCGCTCATCTGGCATTAGTTTTACAAACCATCTTGCCAAGCGGCCTCACCAAGAAACGCCGCACTCTAAGCCCAAACAGCACTGCAACAACACGAAGAGATAGAACACATTTTGTACTCAACAAAGACCAGTCGGCCGCCATTGGCAGCCTGCTAAACGCCAAAAGCGGCACCGTTATTCTGCACGGCGTCACTGGCAGCGGCAAAACCGCCGTCTACATAGAATACGCCAAGAGGCTGATTGCTACTGGCAAATCTGTCATCGTAATTGTTCCAGAGATTGCTTTAACCGCCCAGCTAATCGCCGAATTTCAACACTCTTTTCCCAACCTCATCACCACCCATTCGCAACAAACCGAAGCCCAGCGCCACCATGCTTGGCTGCAAGCACTCAATGCTGCCCAGCCAAATGTCGTTATCGGTCCGCGCTCAGCCTTGTTCATGCCATTTAACAACATCGGCGCGATCATTATCGACGAAGCTCACGAACCAGCACTCAAACAAGACCAAACACCGCGCTACTCTGCCTTGCGGACAGCCGCTATTCTAGCCCGGTATCACCATGCTACCGTAGTACAAGGTTCAGCCACGCCGCTGGTCAGCGAATATTACCTCGCTGCCAAAACTGGCCGGCCCATCATCAATTTACCAGCCCGCGCCAACCCAAATATCATCACTCCCTCTATAAACGTTGTGGATATGACATCGAAAAATGGCTTTTTACGCCACCGTTTTCTATCCGACTTATTAATAAATACTATCAACCAAAATCTCGAAAACAACAAACAAACGTTAATTTACCACAATCGCCGCGGCACCGCCAGCACCACTCTTTGTCAGAATTGCGGCTGGAGCGCTTTATGCCCGCGCTGCTTTATTCCAATGACTTTGCACGCCGACCAGCACGCGCTAATTTGCCACATTTGCGGATACCGCGAACGCGTGCCCACCGCCTGTCCTGATTGCGGCAGCACTGATATTATTCACAAAGGCATCGGCACCAAACTGATTGAGAGCGAACTGCAAAAGCTCTTCCCACAAGCCGCCATCGCCCGCTTCGACGGTGATATTACCAGCAAAAATAGCCTCAATCAGCGCTATCAAGAGCTCTACGACGGACATATCAATATCATCATCGGTACCCAAGTTGTCGCCAAAGGCCTCGACCTACCCCGCCTGGCCACAGTCGGTATTATTCAAGCTGACGCCGGCCTAACACTGCCTGATTTCACTACGCGCGAACGCACTTTCCAGCTGCTCGCCCAAGTCATCGGCCGCGTCGGCCGCAACGACCAGCCAACATCAGTCGTCGTCCAGACCTATCAGCCGCAAAACCCAACCATCGTTCAAGGCATCCGCCAGGATTACGCTAACTTCTACGCCAATGAACTAGCCGAACGCCGCCGCAGCGGCTTTCCGCCGTTTGTTTACCTCCTCAAATTAACCTGCATTTACAAAACCGAAGCCACCGCCATCCGCAATTCCCAAAAATTCGCCGCCCAATTACGCAGCGAATATCCTGATATTACTATCTTCGGGCCGACGCCAGCCTTCTACGAGCGTATTCGCGATACTTACCGCTGGCAAATCGTCGTCAAGTCAACTAACCGCACCAAACTGCTCGCCATCGCCAGCCAATTACCCCGAACACACTGGCAATACGACATCGATCCGGCAAATCTGTTATAATATAAAGTTGTGAAGAAAGAAGCTATTATTACCCTGCCAAATCCGCATCTGCGCCAGAAATCGCAGCGAGTTCATGTCGTCTCCGACGAAACCCGCCAGCTCATCAAAGATATGACTGACGCCAGTATCGACTGGGAGAATTCCCGGCCGCACGAAATTAGCGCTGCCCTGGCCGCCGTGCAAATCGACCGCCTCGAGCGCGTTGTCATCGTTCGCGCCGATTTCGAAGACAAAGACAACCAAGAATTTATCCCGCTAATCAATCCAGAAATCGTCAAATACGAAGGCGAAATCACCTACGATTACGAAGGCTGCCTCAGCGTCAAGGATTTTTACGGCAAAGTTCCCCGCTACAGCAAAATCCGCGTTAAAGCCATCAATATCGACGGCGACGAAATCCGCATCAAGGCCAACGGCTTTCTGGCACGCGTCTTGCAGCACGAAATCGACCATTGCAACGGCATCGTTTTCGTCGACCACATTCGCGACGATCACCAGGCTTTTTACCGCTTAAACGACGAAGGCGAGCTCGATCCGCTCGACTACGAAAGATATGTCAAAGACAACGCCGACCTCTGGGATTAGCCGCCAGCCGATAATATTCTTCGGCACCGAAGACTTTAGCTTATATAGCCTGCGCGCGCTCGTTGAAGCTGGTTTTAATATCGTGACCGTCATCACCAAGCCAGACTCCCGCCGTGGCCGCAGCAGCAAGCTTATCCAGCCTGCCGTCAAACAATTTGCTAGCCAGCACCATATTCCAGTCTGGCAGCCAAACCGGCTAAAAGATATCATAAATGATATAAAAAATATTACACCGCGGCCAACTGGCGTCTTGGTTAGCTACGGCAAGATTATCCCGCAAACAATCATCGACCTATTCCAGCCTGGTATCATCAACGTTCATCCGTCGCTGCTGCCAAAATACCGCGGCCCGTCGCCCATCGAATCAGCTATCGCTAACAGAGATAAAATCACCGGTGTAACCATCATGCAGTTAGAGCAAGCGATGGATGCCGGCCCGATATACTACCAAGAAACTTACCCGCTAGACTTTACCGAGACCCAGCCCGAGCTTTATCAAACTCTCGGCCAGCTCGGTGCGCAATTATTAACGCAGAAGTTACCTGACATCATAAACGGTATACTACAGCCAACGCCGCAAGACAATAGCCGCGCCACCTATTGCTCGCTGCTCAGCAAAGACGACAGCCGCCTTGATCCGCAACAGCTAACCGCAGACCAAGCGGAAGCCAAAATTCGCGCCCACCTGACTTATCCGCGTTCGCGCCTAAAAGTCGACCAATATGACCTAATCATAACCAAAGCCTGCGCCGTCTCTACTCCAGAAACACCGCTTGACATCAAATGCGCCGACGGCACCTACCTAGCAATTGACGAGCTAATCGCCCCTAGCGGCAAAACCATCAGTACCAACGCTTTCTTGCGCGGCTACCCGCTACAAAGATAGTCGCAACCATCAACCGCGACAATTGTAATTGCAAGCACCTAAATCCCAACCGCGGCCGTAGCCTATGCTCCCGCGTCGCCTAGAAGAATCATATCGCGGTTCGCGATAACTTCTTCCTTGAGAGCCTTGACCGTCTGCATCACCACCTCGCGATAGTTCGGACGATGCTGTCCCAACCACTTCAGCGATGCGTACTCTGCTAGTATCGCATTTTGCGGCACATTAGCCGGCGCATTAGCTTTCAATTGTACATAAATCTGATCATTTTCGAAATCCGGCGCGTTAGCGTCCAGCCAGGACGTCACCCGCACCATATCGCGATCCATAAAACTCTCAAACTCCGCCAGCTGCATATCGCTCAAACCCTCGCTAAGCTGCAAACCAACACGCAGCTCTAGCTGCTCGCGAAAATGGTCGAGAAACAGTTTTTTCTGGTCGTCTGGTAAGCTGCCCAGACCCACCTCTTCGAGAAACTTATCGTCTAATTGAAACATTTCACCCCCTCTTGCCTATGCATTTAGTATACCGATTATAGTGCTGCTACGCAATACCGAGCTGCTCATTGACAGCGCGGCGCATATCGGCCAATTCTTCGACGTATTCATTCATGACTTCTTGCATGATTTTGCCGTAATCTGGCACAGCATAGCGCATCCACAGCGCAGACGCGTAGAAACTCATCGCATCTTCGTCGGTTTCGAACAATTCACGGATAGCCTGGTAATCCTGGCGGCTAGCATAATCGCCGTGAAATTCAGCCAACCAGCGCCGCGTGCGGTCTGGGTTACTGTTGACATCTTCGAATTCTAGCGCCTCTTGCTTTGATAATCGCGCCAAGACTTCTGCAGAAGCCCGTTGATTGAGCTCTTCGGATATCTCGCGCCGATATTGATTTTTCTTCTCCTCTGACAGCGTCGCGACGTTATAGCCGATTGCCGCTAGCAAATTATCGTCAATGTTAAACACTTATTTATCCCTCCTTTTTATTTATGCCATCGGATCATTTGTAATTGTTCAAAATCTCCAAGACTGTTTTTGTATCGCTATTGCCGTCTATCGACAGCCATTGGGTATCGCCGTAACCATGCCACTGGATATTGTGGCCATCCTGCGCTGCAGCGTCAGCTAATTCATACAATTTAGATATAGCATTATTCTCGCCGAACTGATCAACCGCCCAATCCCACGGATATTTATCAGTGTAACCGCTGAAATCAGCTTCTGTTGGTGCTGGCGGCGGGCCACCCGGGCTACCACCTGAACCACCGCCTCCCGAACCACCACCTCCTGAATTAGAAGCTGCAGCAGCCTCAGCCTTATCACCCGTTATCTTGTCACGCAAACTATCGGCCATACGGCCCACTGGCGTATGATCATGGAGTTGCTGGCCTACCCAGCGGCCGCCAAGTCCGCCGACAGCACCACCAGCAAGCCTACCGAGAGCCAGAGCCACCCCGTTATCTTTTATTCGCTGCTCGACTTCTCTCGAGATTTTATCTCGATCTTCCTCGGCCGCTTTACGGGTTCGCTTAAACAATTCATCGGCAACATGCTGTTGACCTTGCAATCCGCCAATTCTGCCAGCCGCTTCTTTAATCTGACTAAATTCATCATCGCCAGCAACTTCCCTTATCCCGCGTTTTTTGCGGCGTTGTTGCATAGCGTCTAGACGAACACCACGCCTAATAGCAGCATCGCCAGCGAACGAGGCAACCGCGCCAGCAGCCATCGATATTGGCCAAACGGCACCAAAGAGGCCTGAAATTATGCCAACTGCCGTGCCCTTGACAGCGCCATGCGCAAAACCAACCGCACCAGCTTTCAGATTGCTCTTCTTCTTGGAGCCTCTAGCAGCGATGAAGCTACCCAATTTCGCCAAGACGCGGTTATGCCACTTGCCAGCTTCTTCTTCCAAGGCCTCATTCTTCTTCCGCTGTATCATGCCAAATATTCTGCGTTGCTCATCAAACATCTCGTCGGACATTTGCTGCGCAATTTCGTCGTCGGTACCGTTATATTCGCCTCTCTGGCGCTTAGCGTTGACCTTCTCGGACAAGTGCTCCATGACTTGCTCTCGCAAATCATCCTCTACGTCGCGCATATAGCTGAGGCGCTCTGCCCGCCGCCTATTCTCTCGGCTAGTCCAAATACGGCTAATGATGCCTCTATTACCGCCCTTAGATTCCTCGGCAGCCAAAAGACGAGCGTACCTATCGAGATCCTCAAAGAACGGAAGTTTTTCTGGGTTAGGTTGACGGTTGAGATTTTGTCCTGGCTGGTGGTTAGGGGTAGTACCACTTTGTCCTGGCTGGTAGTTAGGGGTAGTACCACTTTGTCCTGGCTGGTAGTTAGGGGTAGTACCACTTTGTCCTGGCTGGTGGTTAGGGGTAGTACCACTTTGTCCTGGCTGGTAGTTAGG
>CALIJB010000017.1 GCA_938017675.1 uncultured Candidatus Saccharibacteria bacterium | reverse complement strand
CGAGGAGCTCCGCGAAGAGCTCATCGAGAACGGAGCGTACGCCACCGCCGAGGCGGCGCGCCACCGCGTTGAGGTGGCCGCCTGGCACCGCCGCCTCGAGGCGCTGGCCAAAGAGGCCAGAGAACACTTGGCCTCTTTGAAGAGGAACTACTCGTCGTACTGTTGGTACGCTCCCCACCTCGAGTGGGAGCTTAAGCGAGCTGATAGACAGCTCGCAAAGGCTCCCATTCCCATGAGAGAGCAGGTCCAACTCATCGACATCCTCCCGAAGGAGGATGTCGATGAGTTTTACGCCGAGAACGAGGAGGTGAACGACACCACCACCGCCGAGGAGGAGTGATCCTCGGCGAAAGGGCTTAACAAGCCCGCTAGAAAATAGCCCGCCAGAGCTCTAAGGCTCGGCGCGAGGCCCATCTGGCGGGCTATTTTCTTTGGCTTATCACTCTAGACAACAAGCATTAAATTTGGCATTTTCAGCAAATCGGTTTACTATTATATAAGTATGAAGAATCTGGTTATCGTCGAGTCGCCAGCCAAAGCCAAAACTATCGAGAAATATCTCGGCAATGATTTTCATGTTTTGTCAAGCGTGGGGCATATTCGCGCTATCGCCAAAAAAACCAAAGACGGCACGCCGCCAATTGATATCCAGCACGGCTTCAAAACGACTTACGAAATCGACCCGGAAAAGAAAAAAGTAATCGCTGAATTAAAGAAAGCCGTCAAATCAGTCGGCGCGGCCAACGTCTGGCTAGCCACCGATGAAGACCGCGAAGGAGAGGCCATTGCTTGGCATCTGTGCGAGGTCCTAAAGCTCGATCCCAAGACCACCAAGCGTATTACTTTTCACGAAATTACCAAATCGGCCATCGAGGAGGCAATCAAGCATCCGCGCACCGTCGATATGAAGCTAGTTGAAGCACAGCAAGCCCGGCAAATCCTCGACCGCATCGTCGGTTTCGAGCTTAGTCCGGTCGTCTGGCAGAAAGTTCCTGGCGGCAAGTCGGCTGGCCGCGTCCAAAGCCCGGCAGTACGGCTGCTAGTTGAGCGCGAGCACGAAATCGACGCCTTTGCTGGCAGCTCGCAGTTCAAAGTAACCGCCATTTTCGCCGCTGGCAAACAAGAGCTCAAAGCCGAGCTAAAGCAGCGCTTTGACAGTGAAGACGCAGCCCGAGCTTTTCTCGAATCGCTGGCTAGCGCCACTTTCACCGTTACCGACATCAGTAAAAGCCCGTCAAGCCGCAACCCAGCCGCGCCGTTCACGACCAGCACTCTGCAACAAGAGGCCAACAGCAAGCTCGGCATGGGCTCGCGCGCTACCATGGCCAGCGCCCAAAAACTATATCAAGAGGGCCGCATTACTTACATGCGTACCGACAGCGTCAACTTATCGAGCCAGGCCATCGCTGCTAGCGCCGATTACATCAAACGCTTATACGGCATTGGATATTCGCATGTCCGCAAGTTCAAAACTAAATCCGCTGGCGCCCAAGAAGCTCACGAAGCTATCCGACCGACCGACGTTACCCGCGAATCAGTCAGCGGCAGCGACTACGACCAGCGCCTCTATGACCTCATCCGCCGGCGTACGCTGGCCAGCCAAATGGCGCCAGCCAAGCTAGAGAACACGACAATTACAATTAGTATTAACGACGGGGGAAAGCAAAATAACTCAAGTAAAACCAACGACAAGCTCGTCTTTGAGGCCAAGGGTCAAGTCGTCCTGTTCGACGGTTTCCTACGCGTTTATGGCGGCGGTAAAGATGACACAATTTTGCCAAATGTCAAATCTGGCGACCAACTCCAGCGCCACAGCGTCGAAGCCCGCCAAGTTTTCGCCCGGCCGCCAGCCCGTTATACCGAAGGTACGCTAGTCAAAAAGCTTGAAGAGCTCGGCATCGGCCGGCCAAGCACCTACGCTACTATCATGAATACCATTCAAACCCGCGGCTACGCCGAAAAAGGCGATTCCGAGGGCGTACCGCGCGATGTTATCTTATTGCAACTTATCGACAATAAGATCGAGCGCGAGATTATCCAAGAAAAGACCGGCTCTAACAAAGGCAAGCTCGTGCCGACACCAGCCGGCGAGCTGATTAGCGGCTTTTTAACCGACCATTTCGACCGCGTCGTTGATTATGGTTTCACCGCCGACGTCGAGAAAGACTTCGACGATATTGCCGGTGACCGCTTGGCGCGCAACACCATGCTCGAGAAATTCTACGCGCCATTCCACGCGCTGATTGAGCAATCTGGCAATATTGACCGCCGAACTGTCGGCGCCAACAGAGAAGTCGGCGTTGATCCGAAATCTGGCAAACCAATTATTGCTCGCTTCGGCCGCTTCGGACCAATGCTGCAGCTCGGCTCCAGCGACGATAAAGCCGACAAACCGCAATTCGCGCCGCTACCTAAAGGCACCAAGATTGAAACCGTCACCCTAGAACAAGCTTTGCGTGCTTTCGAGCTGCCGCGCCTAGTCGGCCAAACCGAGGACGGGCAAGATATCAAGGCTAACGTCGGCCGCTTCGGGCCATATATTCAAATCGGTAAACTCTACGTCAGCCTGAAAGATATCGACCCGCGCGAAGTCACCCAAGAGCAAGCACGCGAACTATACGCCGCCAAGCTCAAAGCCGAAGCTGAGAAAAATATCGCTGACTTTGGCGACGGCATCAAGGTACTCAACGGCCGCTTCGGTCCATACGTTACCGACGGTAGCAAAAACGCCAAGATTCCCAAAGACACCGATCCCAAAGATATCACTCGCGACCAAGCAGTAGAATTGCTCGCTAACGCCCCGCAAAAAAGGTCGGCGCGGCGCCAAATACGGCGAAAGAAGTAAGCATGGCAATCAAACTCCAACAAGTCCGACGTGTCCGCCGCTGGATGATGATTTTGCTGCTCGTAGTAATGATTATCGTTGTCTTCTCGCTAAATGTTCACAGGTCGTACCGCACCGATAACCATCCACGTCTAGGCAATGTCGCTAATGTCGACTCTGATATTCCGTATTGCGCCGGCCAAGACAAGCAGAAGTTTGATTTGTACACGCCAATCAACAGCTTGCTTAATACTCATACAACACCGTACCCGCTAGTTATTTATATCCACGGCGGCGGCTGGCATAAGGGTGATAAGCGCAATTCGCTGCTTGACTATTACGGTTCTAGCTTGACGGCGGCTGGTTTTGCGGTCGCCTCGGTCAACTACCGCCTAGCGCCCAAATACCATTATCCGACACAAAATAACGACGTTGCCTGCGCTATCGATACCATCGCCAAACTCGCCAGCTCTTATGACATCGACACCAACAATGTAATTCTTTTTGGCGACAGCGCTGGCGGGCTCTTGGCTATCGACTACGTCTTAACTCGCCAAGACAGCCCAATTACTGTCCGCGGCGTGATCAGTTTTTATGGCACCACCGACCTGGTCAACCAATTACAGCGCACCAAGCGCAACCCAAATGCTTACAAATTCCTCGGCACCCGCAATGTCGATACTGCCCGCGTCGCCAGCCCGCTGTACCAACCGATTACCAAAACGCCGCCGCCGTTTTTGTTTTTCCACGGCACCAAAGACAGTATTGTGTCGATTGAGCAAGCTTACAAGTTCTACCAGCGTATCTTGGCCTACCAGCCGAGCAGCCGCTTTATTCGCGTTGCCAATGCCGGCCACGGCTTCGACGACAGTGGACGCAGTACCAAACCGACCAGCGACGAAATTCGCCGCACACTTACACTGTTCGCCCTCAAGCATATCAACAACGACCAGTCAGAAACTCAGGCGCAAACCACGCCAGAAAAAGTCCAGATATTATTAGACAATGATTAAGCTGTTTAATCAGCTAATTATTCATTGGTTTTTGAATAAGCTTTGCTCAATAAACAATTATATTTTGTGATAAACCGTTAGATTAACCAGCATCGATACCGCCTTAACACCTTAAACTTTGACAAAAATAGGTATTATTGTTAGCCTAGACATTATTCTTTATTAAAAAAAGTAGCAAAAAAGTATTTACCATAAGCGTCTATATTGTGATACAATATAACTAGTTAGTATTTGATTTGACAATCTAACTACTATGTATTATAATCAGATACGAAATTACGATATCAAACTAAAATCACTCTCGAGGGGCGGGGAGTGGAGATAAAAGGATAAGGATCGCATGACCGAAACTACCGGTACACCTGCTGTGGAGACTATCAAGACAGCAATTGAGGATATTCTTAAGACTATAGACCAAGAGCGCGAACGCGAAATTATCACGCGCCGTTTCGGTCTATATGAACGCCGGGAAACGCTTGAGCAAATTGGCGAACTGCTCGGTATCACCCGCGAACGTGTCCGCCAACTCGAAAAAGCCATCTTAGCCCGCCTCAAAACCGCTGCCGCCGACGGCAAAATCCCCGCCATTAGCGACGCCGAGCGCCTAATTATCCGCGATCTTTCCGAAAACGGCCGCGTCGGCCGCGTCCAAGACGTCGCCAACCGCCTCTCGAAAGACAAAGCTTCCAATAATACCCGAGCTCACATTGCCTTTATCGGCGAGCTGTCGCCGCGCTTCGTTATAATCAACGAAACCGACAATTACCACCAGGGCATCAGTATCGCCGAAAACGGTAATGAGAAGAAAATCCGCGGCGATATCGACAGTATCGTTAAAACTATCAAAAACCACGGCCAACCAATCGACATCGAAAGCCTGCATAGTATGCTAACTTTCGAAAGCCCGTCCCAGATCCGCGGCCTGGCCAGCTTATCCAAAAAACTAGCCAATCTCAAAGACGTTTGGGGCCTGGCCAAGTGGCCAACCGTCAATCCTAAAAACATCCGCGATAAAATCTACGTCATTTTGGCAGGCAATGGCAAGCCGATGCACTTCTCCGACATTTCTAAAGCCATCAAGGAAAGCGACTTCAAGCGCAGAAACGTTACCACTCAAGCTATCCACAACGAACTTATCAAAGACAAACGCTTCGTCCTAATCGGCCGCGGTATTTACGCCCTCGACAGCTGGGGCTATAGCAAAGGCACAGTTTCAGATATTATTGCTGATATTTTGCGCAAGGCAGGCGAACCGCTTCACCGCGACGAAATCGTCAGGCGCGTGCTCAAGAGCCGCCAAGTCAAAGAAACAACTATTCTGCTCAATCTGCAAAGCAAATCGATGTTCAAGCGCGTCGCTAAAGCGACTTACACCATCGCCGAACCACAGCAATAATCTATCTGCGGATTCCGCTTAATCTTGCAAAAATAACAGAGGTATGATATAATGAAAGTATAGCTATGTCATTTATCACTTCTGTTATTGCTCTATTGTTGCAATGGTATGTCTGGGGGCCGTTGGTTATTGTGCTGTTATATCTAACTTGGCGCAATTATCGCAGTATTGATGTAATAAAGAACGTTGAGAGCGTCTTGTTAACCCTAGAGATTCCAAAGACTAACGATAAGTCTGAGCTGGCCGCCGAGCAAATGTTCGCTAGCCTCCATGGTATTTTGCGCGATGCCCGCGAGCTGAAAGCTAACAATGGCTATCAGGAGCACCTAAGCTTCGAGATTGCCTCGGTGGGCGGGCGGATTCAATTCTACGTTTGGACGCCGAAATCGCTGCAAAGCTTCGTCGAAGGGCAGATTTACGCCCAATACCCGCAAGTACAAATCCATAAGGCCGAAGAAGATTATGTCGCTCACGAACGCCACCACAGCGTAGTCTATACTTCAGAAGTTACCTTAACCGACAAGGAATTTTTACCGATCAAAACCTTTCAGAGTTTTGAAGTTGACCCGCTAGCTGGCATCACCGGAACGCTCGCCAAGCTCGAAGATACCGACGAAGAAATTTGGATACAGATGCTAGTGCGCCCGGTCGCCGACAGCTGGCACAAAGAAGCCGACGCCTGGATTCAATCGGTCAAAGCAGGCGGCTTCAATCTCTTCGGTACTGATGGCATAGGCAAGTGGATTGCCGGCCTATTTTCTGCCCTGTGGCAACCGCCCGAGCAAGCAGGCGCCAGCGGCGGTCCAGAATTATCAGAACGCGACAAGACTCGCATATCTGAAGCTGAAAAAAAGGCGACCAAACTTGGCTATCAGGTCAAAGTCCGCGTCGCTTACCTAGGTGAGCGCACTAGCGACGCCAAATTACGTATGCAAGGCATCATTGGCACCTTTAAGCAATTTAACTCTACCAATCTCAACGGCTTTAAGATGTCGAACGATAGCTTCGCCAAAGAGGCGCTCGCCAAATACAAGACCCGCCTCTTTGCTGACCGCGGTTATCTGATGAATATCGAGGAAGTCGCCAGTGTTTACCATTTGCCGCACACTAATGTCGAAACGCCAAACATTGTCTGGGCTAGCACAAAAACCGCCGAACCGCCGCCGAAGTTGCCAGTCCTAACTGGCGACCCAGCGCATGATGAGAATATCTCGGCCTTTGGCATGACTAATTTTCGCGGTATCAACCATCAATTCGGTATGCTGCGCTACGACCGCTCGCGCCATGTTTACATCATCGGCCAGACGGGAGCAGGGAAGAGCGGTTTGCTGGAGTTATTTGCCCTCAGCGATATTTTCCACGGGCAAGGCTATGCTATCATTGATCCGCACGGCGACTTTGCTATCAATAACATGCGCTTCATCCCAGGCTCGCGCCTGCAGGATGTTGTTTACTTTAACCCGGCCGACACGCAGTATCCGCTCGGTTTCAACCCGCTAGAGGTCACTAATCCGTCACAAAAAACTAATATCTCATCAGAAGTTATCGGCGTGCTGAAGCGTATGTTCGGCGACTCTTGGGGTCCACGCCTCGAGTATATCTTGCGCTATACCATTTTAGCGCTACTAGACCGGCCCGAGACTACCATGCTCGATATTACTCGCATGCTCACTGACAAAAAGTTTCGCAAAGACACGCTCAGCTACTGTAAAGACACCGTGGTACTGCAATTTTGGAATGTCGAGTTTGCTAGCTGGACCGACAAATTCCAGGCTGAAGCCATCGCGCCAGTCCTCAACAAAGTCGGCGCCTTCACCGCCAATCCAGTCATCCGCAACATTATTGGTCAGCCGAAATCGACTTTTAACATCCGACAGATTATGGATGAAGGCAAGATTCTTGTCGTCAATTTGAGCAAGGGTCTAATCGGCGAGGATAACGCCGGTATTCTCGGCTCGTTTCTGGTCACCAAAATTCAGCTCGCCGCCATGAGCCGCTCCGATATCCCTGACATCAAGGATCGCCGGCCGTTTTACCTGTACGTCGACGAGTTTCAAAACTTTGCTACCGACTCATTCGCTACAATTTTATCCGAGGCACGCAAATACGGCCTCAACCTGACTGTCGCCAACCAGTACATTAGCCAGATGGAAGAAACTGTTCGCGATGCTGTTTTCGGCAACGTCGGTACCGTAATTAGCTTCCGTGTTTCTGCAGACGACAGCCCAATTCTCGCCAAACAATTCGAGCCGCAATTCGAGCCGAATGATCTACTGCAAATGCATAACCGTAACTTTATCATCAACATGGTCATCAACGGCGAGAAGGCTCCGGCCTTTAGCGCCAAAACACTTAATCTGCCAACTGCGCAAGACGATAACACCGGCCGGATTATACAGTGGACGCGCGATAATTATAGCCGCAACCGCAGCGATATTGAAGCCGATATCGCCAATCGAATCCTGCCGCCAGAAAACCTAGTCGTCAAAAAACCCGGTCCCGCCTATACGCCGCCAAAAACACCCGAACAGCGAGCCGCCGATCGCGCCGCGCGCCAAGCTGCTAAGCAGCCGCAAGACCAGACCCAACCAATTGCCAAACAACCATCGGTCAAACTTGACAAAGGCGCAGTAGGGCTGCTACAAATAGACCACAGTCAAAACAATAAAGACACACCAAAGGCCGCAAAGGATAATGACACCGCGAAAACAAATGCAGCAGCCAAACTCGCCGCTAATGAAGAAACAGAGAAAGTAAATACAGCCGCTAGCGACAAGCCAAAGCGCAAACGCACTCGCAGCCGCCGGCGTAAAACTCCAGCGGCAGCTACTTCCAATTCGTAATCAACCATTGCTATGCCTCTACCGTTAGAAATAGCCACCACGCCGCATGCTCATGACGCTCAAGTTGGCGAGATTAATAATTGATCTATTATGCAAGCCCAGTATCTGCGGCCCAATTTCAGACATACTAGGCCGAGCTGCTTTCATGAAAGCAGCTACCGACCTAACGCAGCGTTTATACTTGGGTGAGTACGCCGCTGCACTGGCCAGATACATCGATGAAAGCAGCAATACCATCAAACCAGTTGGCACAATTATCTATAGCCAGGACTCAAACGATCCTAAAATAGCAAATTTGGAACTAATCGTCGTACGAGAAAAATATCGACTCCGGCAAGTAGGCACGCAGCTGATGAAAATAGTCGAGGAAGAAGCGAGATTATTCGGCGCAATCCAACTACAAGCACAAGCACCCCAGAAAATGCCAGACCTACAGAGCTTCTTAGCAAAAAATGGTTTCTATTACAGTCGCATGGAAGAGAGTGAGGGCGGGGTTTTGTTTTTGCGGTATAAAAAAGATATTAAGGATAAGAAGATCTAAATTGTTAGGGAATTATAACGCGCAATAAAATGGCTTAGTATCTTACGCTGGTATTAAGAAGAATAGAAGTATGCTTATACTCATTACTTATGCTTATCGCAAGCTATGCCGTCACCGTCTCTATCAAGATGCGGCGAATACCCCGGTTCGCCGCGGCGCATATGGCTATAGCCGGCAGCACGCGCTTCTTTGCAGCTACTAAAATGTAATTCTGCCGAGGGAGCGGGTGTAGGTGTTGCTGGGCGTGGGCGTGGAGGAGTTGTTGGAGCTGGTTGCGGAGCGGCAGGAATAGGGGCAACTTGGCGAGGTGCAGGCTGCGGTCGCGCTTGCTGCTGTTGCTGCCGAGCTTTAGCTGTGGCAGCCGCTGCCTCCTCCTGCCTTTTCTTCTCTTCCGCCTCTTTTTTAGCTTTCTCGGCGCGTTCTTTTTCTTCCTGCTTGGCTTTTTCTAATTTGGTAATACGCTCAGAGAATTGTCCGCGTTTATCCTCTGGTAATTTATTGACATCTGACTTGGCGCGAGAAATATTTTCATCACTTGATTGTTTTTCGGCTTTTTTAACAGATTCCTCAGCACGTTTGAGAGCTTTCTCTAGTTCTTGTTTGTCATAATCAGCTTTCGTTTGGCGGTGAAACCTGATAGTTTTATCACCATGGCGTTTACCATCGACGACGGATATAGAAATATCGCTGTCGCCCTCTTTTATGTCTTTGATCTCATACTTAATGTCGCCAGCTGAATTTTTATGCCCGTGTATGCTAGTTTTACCGTTAGCTACCTTTACTTCGACAAGCAAGCTGACTCCTGATATTTTAGCAGAAATTTCGCGCTTGTCGGTGTGGTAATCAAGCTTAATGCTTTCGTCCACATTGGAAATAATGATAGGAACATTGTCCTTCTCGAGACGAGATTGCTCCATAACGTTACCAATATGTCCTATAACAGTAAGGGTAACGACAACTCCGCCAAAGATAAGCCAGCCACGCTTATGCTTCTTAGTAGAGGTCTTATTCTTGCTCTCTTTCTGTTGTATTTGTCCAAGCTTTTTTATAGCCATTGTTATTTTCCTAGATATCTTTAATTAATTTAACTATCCAATCCGCTTATAAACATATCACAACATACTCCAGACAACAATATAACTTATAGCTTCTAAACATTTAGAGCAATCGCCCTAGCAATTAAGAACCCTGAGACACCATCACTATATCTGCGAACCCCAAGATAGAGCACGACAGTAAAAACCTCATAGAAAAGATCATGCTATACTTACATTAATGGAAGTACTATTTGTCATAATCATAATTTTTGCCTTAGTAGCAATCGGAGTAAAAACAAATAATAATATCGCCAAAAAACCAAAGAGAGAATACGTATACGCTAAAAAAGCCTGCGCAATGACACAGCACGAGCTAATATTCTATAAAACCCTGCTTGAAGCAATAAGCGGCTGCGTAATCATCCCGCAAGCTCACTTAAGCATGTTTTTAGATCATAAGGTCTACGGACAGAACTGGAGCAGGGCATTTTCAAGAATCAACGGCAAATCAGTAGATTTTCTTATTTGCACCAATGATATGAAACCGCTCATAGCTATTGAACTTGACGACAACACCCATGATCGTCCTGACCGCCAAAAGCGCGACATTTTCGTTAACTCAATTATAAGCAATGCAAATATGCCCCTGCTGCGGTTTAAGGGGGATGAGTGGAATAGTGAAATCATCAAGCGAGAGGTCGCCCGCGCTCTTAAAGAATCAACTCTCGAAAAACTATAGAACAAAAAGCGAACTAATTATCCGCAGGTTTCTTAAAGTCATGCCAGAATAATTATCTAACAATTGCCAACATTTCATAGATTCATAAAACACTACCTTTAGCGATCAAAGCCCAAACCATAATCAATAACACAAATTAGCGCGCCAAAAGCCATCAACAGCTCATAGCAATAAAAACATGGAACATGGCAAATATAGATTTAGAACATAAATATACCGGCAGACCCAAACAGGGCGGTAGCATAATTAATCGCCGCCGATACCTCCAAAAGTTTACAAACTACATAAATTTATCTTGAAAAAAGACGATGGAGTAATCATGTTTCGTAGATAGTTTTAATGTCGCACAATGTCCGTTTTACGTCTTATAATCTATGTTGTCAGGATGATTAATCATACGTTCGCAAACAACGGTTTTACTTGATACAAGCCGCAGCTTATTAATCTTGGTCTAAAATGGGGAGCCTTAACCACGCTACTAGAGTCATCTTTTACTTTTATATTTATTCGCTATACAAAAAATACCGCCAACCAGCAGTTCTATAGATATAAATCCACGCACCCGAACAAACTCGAAATTTAAATTGTAGTAATTAGCACATGTTTATAGACTTAAGTTATCCACAGAAAAAATCTCAGCATTATGAGAATAAATTTGCATTTTTTTAAAAATATTGTCCCCTACTACTTTTCCCGCCTCACCTGCTTTATTTGACTTTTTGCATTTTCAATATTTTAATATAGTTTTTTCACCTAGCCTATTTAGCTGTTTAATAGAACAAAAGTAGAACATGGCCCACCAGTGCAGGGGTAGCCTACTACCTAAGGCCTTTTCCTCATTTATAAAAAGCTCGCCTACCTACCCGCACATCAATATACTCTGCAGTTGTTCCTCTGTTCGCTAAATAGCGGATGGCACGCACCGCGTCTTCGACTTGGCCAGCCGCTGGGCGGTCAACTGTCATTTTAATCGAGTACCCCACCCCGTCGAGACTGACTAGCACCTGGCGAGTAGTACTAGCCGGCAGAATCATTTTATTAACAGTAAGATTGTTTTCTTTGAAGTGCCCCACAACCTTACCGATAAACTGCAGGAAACGGCCGCTAATTACTGAATTACCAACGCTTGCACGAATTCCAGTTTGATCCTCGACGGCGATAACTGACGTGTCGAGTATATTACGTTCAAATACTACACCTGTGCTGTCAACATAAGCTTTCATGTTACCAGACTGCCAATAAACCACTGGCGAGCGCAAGTTAACCGAAAAATCGGCCGACCAGAGAGCACCTTTAGCTGGCGGCGACACGCTAGACACTTCTGGATATCTACTTTGAATAGCTCGGCTAAGATTATTGGCATTGATATTTACAGCCAGCCGCTCGAGCGGATTAGCAGAGAGGTAATCTTGTATGGCCGCTGCATAATCGCGGGCGGCAGTTTGTACTTCTGGATCGTTACTGGTGCCGACAATTTGCACTTTCGGCTCGACAATAATCTGAGTAAGCAGCCACCCCAAACCAGCAATTAGCACTAATGCGCTAATCAACGCTAAGCGGATAGAGCGGCGTTTGCGCTTCAGATTGTGCGCCTGCACGCGCGGTGATTGCAAGCTAGCCGATTGTTCATTAGGGCTAGGCACCGAGGAAATGAGACTACCAGTCAAGGTACGATTACGCCGAAATAGTGTTCCCGCACTAGGCGAGCTATCATCAACCACAGCACGGCGCCGCACAGGCTGTGCGGCGCGGCGTGATTTGGGTTTTTTCGATCTCATACCAAACATGCTTGTGGTATTAATTATATCATTTTGCAGCGCTATCAGGGTTCGTTCGGCGGCTATTAGCAGCATCTAGAATCATATCGGCCATATCTTTAGCAGCACCAGGATGTGCAAACGACAGAAAAGCCTGCCCCATTTGCTGTGCTTCTGCAGGATTGTCAATAAGGTTTTTTATCTCATCAACGAGCAACTGCGGCGTTTTTTCCATTTGCATTTCGTCGATGACTTTGACAGCACCTTTGTCTTCATACACCTTAGCATTTTTAATTTGATGACCGCCAGTCAAAAAGCCGTTCGGCACCAGAATCGTCGGTTTGGCCAGCGCTGCCAACTCGAGAATTGTGGTCGCACCAGCTCGCGCTACCACAATATCAGCCGCACCAAGCATATCAATCATGCCGTCGCTAACAAAATCATAAATTCTAACTTGATATGTATCCTCTGGCAACCGCCACCGGATCTCGGCATACTGGCCAGTACCAGTTATTAAAATTACGCTAGTGAACTGTGTAAGTTCGCTAATAGTATCTGTCACAGCATTATTCAACCGTTCCGCACCCAAACCGCCACCAGTAACCAGCACTAACGGTCTGTTACTTGGAAATCCTAGTTTTTCCTTAACCACGCGGCGCTGTTGCTCGCTGTACGGCTTGAATCCCTCGCGGATCGGTACGCCAACGTAACGACTAATCGCCTTGGGGTACGGATAATACTCTAGCGGAGCGCCAGTGCCAATGCGGTCAGCCCAACGTGCCAATACGCGATTAGTTAACCCTGGATGAGCGTCTGAGTCGTGAATTACCAGCGGAATGCGCAGCACATGTGCCGCCAAACCGACCGGCATGCAAACGTAGCCTCCTTTCGTGAATATCACGTCTGGACGCCAGGCGATTAGTTTCACTAGGCTCTGGACAAAGCCCACGCACACCTTGAGCGCATCAACAAAATTTGGCCACACAATCGTCCGTAAGCGTAACAGCTGACGCACAACGCTAAGATTATGATAGCGGCGTAATTTACCGCTAGCAATGACATCTACGCGCACCGAGTTATCAAAGCTAGCCATAACATTGCGCGCTTGCTTGCTAAATTTGCGGTCAACCCAAAACCGCAGTTCTGCATCTGGCTGCTGTTTTTTAACTTCTCGCAACACGGCGACGACTGGAGTAACGTGACCCCCCGAGCCGCCGCCTACGGCTAATATCCGCATCTTGGCCTCCTATATCTATTGGTTTATGTGCAGTATATCGCGATAACTGGAAAACAATCCCCAAAGCCGCGCCCGAAAACAGCATACTACTACCGCCAGCACTCAAGAACGACAACGTTATACCTGTTAACGGCGCTAAATGAATCATTGATGCAATATTCATGAAGAAGTGCGCAAATAACCAGCCAAAAATACCCGCCACTACCAATCGCCTGGTCATATCTGGCGAGTATTCAGCAACTCGCAAAACCCGCAGCAACAAAGCTGCAAACAACACTACTACCAATACCGTCCCGGCAAAACCAAAAATCTCGCCAATTACAGCAAAAATCGAATCGTTAATTGCCTCTGGCAAGTAGCCTGTCGATTGAATACTCTTGCCGATACCGCGGCCAGTTAACCCGCCTGTCCCCAACGCAATCATTGCGTTTTTGATATGATAATCGTTATCGTCTTGCGAAGCTGATTTACTCGCTCCGAAAAACGTCGTAATCCGCTCCAACCGGTGCGGCGCCGTTACTGCCGTGAGCCCCAAAAACAGCACGCCCACTAATGCAATTTGCATCAGAGTTTTCATTCTTATCGTACTCACCATAAATATCGACGCCGCAGCCGCCGCTATCGCCACCCCCGAGCCCATATCTTTTTGCAACACTACGACAATAAATAACAAAAAGCCGACCAACGCCGCTGCTGGATAGACTGTTTCTTTCAAGTCGTTTATCTTACCCTCTTGGTAGCGTTTACCTAAAAACACCGCCATATACAAAGTCATTGCTAATTTTAGCAGCTCGGACGGCTGAAAATTAACTGGTCCCAAGTGAAACCAGCGATAAGCGCCTAGCGTGTTCTGCGCTATTGCATCAATATGCAAAATATTTCCAATCAAAAAAAGCAAAAACGATAAGCCAATTCCAATCATCATTAACTGAAAAATATACTTCTTGAGATAATCAAATGGTACTAATACTAGCAGTACAAAACCACTAACTGCCAGGCTAATACCCATAAGCTGTTTGAAAAAGAAATATGTACTAGAATAATCGCTGCCATAAGCACTATTCTGCAAATTAGCATACTGCGGCCCGACCGAATAAACAATTATCATTCCTACCAGCATTAACAACGCCGCACATAACACTAACCAATAATCAGGCCGGTGTTTACGCTGAATTTTGCCATCGGTAAATTGTACGTACCTGTCGCGGTGCCGAGCGCCAATCACGGAGCAATATGCCCCCCGGTCATCGCCATCGCCATCCCCACAAACGCCGCCACGCCAGCAATCACCCAAAAACGCATCGTCACTTTAGCCTCTGGCCAGCCTGATGCCTCCAGATGATGATGAATCGGCGCCGACAGAAATATCTTGCGATGGAATAATTTCTTGCTGGTCATCTGCAACAAGCTAGACCCAGCCTCGACCACGAACAATATGCCGATAATCGGCAGCAAAAACAGCGTGTTGGTCATCATCGCCACCACGCCCAAGCTCGTCCCAAAAGCAAAGCTGCCAACGTCGCCCATAAAGAACCGCGCTGGAAAGATATTGAACCACAAATAACTCAGCAACGCGCCGACCACTGTGAAACAGAACGCCGCTAACTTCAAATGGCCTTGTAATAGCGCAATCACACCAAATGCAGAAAACGACATTACCAGCAAACCGCCCGCCAAGCCGTCCAGGCCGTCGCTTATATTGACCGCGTTACCCGTCGCTACCACCGTAAACACAAACAATCCGACAATCCACGCGCCCATTTGCCAATCGCCAACGTATGGGATATGCACCGACGAGTAGCCGAGCTTACAGAAGAAAAACCAGCCCAGCACCAGCCCGACGCCGATAATCATGGCAAATTTCACCCAGCTACGCAAGCCAGCATCCTTGCGGTTAGAGCCAAAAACATTCAAAATATCATCAATCAAACCAATCGCCGCGCCGCCAACCAACGCCGCCAATGGCAGCCAAGTTTGCGCTCGATCCAGATTAAAGGCCAGCGTCACCGCCACAATCGCTACCACGGCAATTATTCCCGCCATCGTCGGAATATGCCGCTCGATTTTCTTCTTATGCAATAAGTTAAAAATTTTGAGTTTTTCGCCAGTTACCGCTGCTGTACGCTGTGTTTTCCAGAATTTATATTTGTAAGCAAAATATGTATATACTGGCGTTAGCAGCATCGCCAGTAGAAATGCCATCAAGCTCATTAGAAAAACTGAGTTCAATTCGTTTCCAAAAGTTACAATCGACATATTACCATTATACTCCCTACCCTACTCTCTCGGGGCTAATTTTAAGTATTTTATCATCCAGTTGGATATCTCGTTGAAAATAGGCTTGGCATCCGAGCCGCCACCCATACCGCGGCCGTCTGCCGCTATCTCTACCATGATAACGTAACGCGGAATTTTGCCGTATTCGCCGCCAAAACCCAGATAGGTACCAATCGTCTCGTTATCATCGTACTTGCCGTTAACAATCACCTGCGAAGTACCGGTCTTGCCGCCGACTAGCCAGCGTTCCGAGTCGTCATGTGGCTTATATGTCGCATAATGAGCCTGATGCACCATTTCGCGCACTGTCTGCGACGAAGCTTCGCTGATAGCACGAGCGCTGGTCTTCGCCGCTGTAGCCGCAAATTTGCCACCATCGCCCATTGTGCCGTTAATAATTGTTGGCGCGTAATATACGCCGCCATTGACTACCGAACAAAAACCGCTCGCCACCTGCAGCATCGTCACATTCATGCCCTGGCCAAATACCATATTACTATAACGCACAGCATTACCTTCTTGCTGTGCTGGCGAAATAACTGTGCCGCCCGCCTCATTCGCCAGCTCAATACCAGTCAGCTGCCCCAGCCGGAAACGATTATAAAAGTAATCATAAATCGTCTCGCGCGCGCCGCGAGTAATATAAGAACCATTTCCCAGCCGCTGCGCAATCGTTACCATACCAGTATTCAGCGACCAGTTCAGCGCTGTCTGCATAGTTATATCACCGTTCAAGAAGCTGTTTTTAGAAGCATTATTGATTGTGATATCTTCAACCTTGATTTTGCCAGTATTGTTGTAAGTACTCTGCGGCGAGATAACGCCTTTGTCGATTCCGGTCGCTACCGTGAAAGTCTTGACATCAGAGCCCGCTTCGTACGGATGTGAAATCGTATCGTTGTTAAAGACCGACACGTCAGAAGTATTGATATTCGATGGATCATACGTCGGCATATTAGCCATTGCCAGCACTTTGCCAGTACTTGGCTCCATGACGATAGCGCTTGCTCTAGTGGCTTTACTACGCTTAGCACCAGCCTCAAGCGCTGATTCGACTTGTGTCTGGATATTACGATCAATCGTCAAAACAATACTCCGTCCATTTACTGCCGGCTGGCGGACATTCTTATCACCAATTGTCAGCGGTACGTCGCGAGCGTCCGTCACCGTTTTGAGCATACCGTCGCGCCCAGACAGAGTTTGGTTATTAGCTTGCTCGAAGCCATATACTCCTTTACCCTCGTGATTAACAAAACCCAAAACCTGGCTAGCCAATCGTCCTTCAGGATAGACCCGGCGCGTTCCAACTTCGAAACCGATACCCGCTAGCTTTTTCTTCTTAATTAATTCAGCCTGCGTCCGCGTAATATATTTCGTCAAAATTTGGTAGCGGCTAGGTTTTTTGTCGATCAGCGCCGCGAAACCATCAACTACGTTGCCGCCAGCGACGCTATTCAGCGTATCTACCACCGCCTGCTTATCAGATACTTGTGTTGGATCTGCCCAAACTTTATAGACCGTCTCGTTCATCACCAGCGGCTTTGGGTCGCTGCCGTCCATAGCGTAAATTTCGCCGCGCTGCGCTTTGAGCGTGAACTTCTTAATCTGCTCATTATCAGCCTGTGTTACATAGTAATCATGCCGCACTACCTGCACTACGAAAAGCTGCACTACAAAAATGGCCGAGACGACCAACACCATGCTAAACAAAAAGCCAACTCTCGAGCGTCGGATAAAACGAGTTGGCGATACACTCATGATCTTAGAACTCCTATTTGCTTACATACTGAGTATCAGCCGGGGTAGCCATCCTTTGAGCAACGCTGCTGTCTTTAACTGATTGCAGAGCTGTTAGGCGAGCATTCTCAACCGCCAAATCGCTCTTCTGCTCGGTCAACGTCGAAATTTTATTGCTGACGTCATTTGACTCATAATCATAGCCCGAAACACTCCCCGCTTGTGTCAAGTATAACAGACCTAGCAGCGTCAAGAGAAGTGCAATAATAATCGCATTAGAAATCGGGCCGAGTTTGATAGCCGATGCAAAAGCAACTGTATTGCGGTTGCGCCCATAATTACCTTGGCGCCAGCTATTAAATTGTGTAGTTCGTGAATATGACATGTGGTGGATTCGTTTTTGTTATTTATTTTGACACTCAAAAGCCAGAGGAACGTTAGGAGAAAAACGAAAATTACGCTCCTCTGCCCTATGAGTTGTGTTATTTTTGCCTAAGCGGCGCGGCGCACGACAGTGATGTCATGCTGAACGTCGGCTTGGACTTGTACTTGGATGCGGCGAGTCATGCTACATCTTCCTTTCTGTTTTTATATTTTCACAGCGACACGAAGCTTAGCACTTCGCGAGCGCGGATTGTGAACATCTTTGATGGCCCCGTCGACAGGATGCTTCGTAATGACACGTAGCTCCGCCTCGTAGCCGCTTTCGGCCTGTTCAGCAAAGTACTGCTTAACAATACGATCCTCCAGGCTATGAAAGCTAATTACACCGACTCGCCCGCCCTGCGACAACAGCTCGGGTAATAATGGCATAATCGCTCGTACTTGCTCAAGCTCATCGTTTACAAAAATCCGAATCGCCTGAAAAGTACGTGTCGCCGGATGCGTTCGCTGGCGCCGTCCGACGTGCGCCCTCAAGATAGCCGATGCTAAATCTTCAGTTGTCGCCAGCGGTCTAGCCTTAATAATCGCAGCAGCATAACGCCGCGCAATATTTGGCCGCTCTTCGCCGTAATCGCGAATAATCCGCTCCAGCTCGCTCTGCGAATAGGTATTGACTACTTGTTCCGCAGTTAAAGCTTGCCGCCGATCCATCCGCATATCCAGCGGACCACGATGCGAAAATGAAAATCCTCGCTCAGCCCTATCAAGCTGTGGTGACGACACCCCCAAATCAATCAATATCATATCAAACCGCTTACCTATAGCAATCAGCTGCCGGGCAGCGCTGACAAAATCAGCGTGTATTAATTCTGCCCCTTTGCCGACAAATGCCGCTAGGTTTGCTTGTGCAAATTCATCGCGATCGACCAAAGTCATTCCGCGATAATTATGCGTTCGTTCGACAATGGCGCCCGCGTGTCCGCCGTATCCAGCCGTCAGGTCGAGATAACTCTCGCCATCTTTAGGATTAAGCAACCGCACAACGTCATCAAGTAATACCGGAACATGAAGTGGTGGATGTTCTTTAATACTCATTCCCCCATCATACCACATGGTCTGATAGAGGTCTCGAGATCACCAATCCGATAGCGAGCTGTTTGTTTTCGCATAGGTGTGTTTGTTTTAGTTTAGTCAAGTATGCTTAAAATCAAGAGCTGTCAAACAACTCATATCTCGTTTAGCATACCTTTGAGAGACTTGTGTGTGAGGTGGAGTTTTTGGGAGGTGTTGTGTTAGAGGAAAGAACTTTCGACAATTTTAGCGTGGGTCGATATTCCACTGCTCACTATCAGGTTGTTGATCTCGAGGATGTCCAACTTCGAATTGTAAAAGTGCCACAAACTATAAGGCTACGCGCCCAAAGACAACGTCGCCCGCGATACGTAAGCATCAGGTACGCAAACCAAGACGCCCGCCCTACCGTACATAGATTGGCTAATAGCTGCGTCAGTCATGACTACCCTACTTTCTTTTGTTATTTTACGCGGTGGTGTTTGTTTTGACTCGAGATTCTTATCTCTTGCCTTGCCACTGGCTTTATCATACAACGTTTCATCATGCTTGTGCAATACCTTTTTTACTAAAAATGATAACTTCTTTACTTTTCCACAAAAACGTGGAAAACTATAGCGTTTATATAAGCAAATAGACGCTATATCTAGCGTCTATAGAGGTCAGCCATGACAGAAAACGCTGCTTATGCAAAATATATCCGCATCAGCTGGCGTGCTACTGCGTCAGGGTCGTGCCGGATAAAACTGCGTACTGCGGCAATCGGGTCGCTTGATTGCGCGCCCGCCCATATATTTTTAGCTAGGATACCAGCCCCGCGAAACTCATAATGTTGGCGCTTAAGTTCGTTAATGTCATACTGTACCGTATGCTCGCCGTCATGAGAGTACTTATCCATCAATTCTGCCGACGGCTGATCAGTATTAAAAACGACATAATCAAGGAATTCGCTGCCCGCCAAACGCTCAATCTCGCTAGCAAAGTCCACTACGCTCAAATTGTCAGTCGGACCAGGCTTAGTAACCAAATTACAGACAAAGACGCACTTCGCCGATGTCGCCGCTAGCGCCTCCTGGATTTCTCGAATCACCAGCGCCGGCGCTAAACTGCCATACAGGTTGCCCGGTGCAATCACCACCATATCAGCCTCTAGAATCGCCTGAACGGCTGCTGGGTGTGCTACTGCCTCTGGCTCTAACCATACCTTTGGCTGCTTAGCGATATCGGCATGCGCGATCTTGAATTGTCCTTTGATCGGCTCACCAGATGCACCCTCGACACATAGCGTGATATCAGTCAGTGTCGTTGGAATCACCCTGCCCTGAATATTAAGGACTTGGCTAGCCAGCTGTACTGCCTCGCCAAAGCTACCGGTCATTTTCTCGAGCGCTGTCAAGAACAAATTGCCAAAAGCATGACCCTTCAAGCTGCCGTCATCAAATCGATAATTAAACAAATCACGCACCCGCGGGCTATCGCTCAACGCCACCAGACATTGCCGCACATCACCCGGCGGCAACACACCCAGTTCATCGCGCAGCTGCCCCGTTGAGCCACCATCATCTGCCATATTGACCAGCGCTGTCAAATCAGACACGTATTTTTTGAGACCTGTTAGCAGCGTGAAACTGCCAGTGCCGCCTCCAATGACTACAATTTTTGCTCCGCTATCGCCATGCTCTTCGCTCATTATTCCCCTTCTGGCGTGCTCGCCTCGCTATCGCCGCGCAGTTCCTTCTTGCCTTTTAATTCATACTTGATACCAGTCATATCGCTAGTCATATAGTCGTCGTTGAGCAGATTGACAAACTTCGCCGCATCCTTGGCATCCATAATAATAATCTCGCCAGTGGCGTCGTCAGTCATCAGTTCTAGACCCATTTCGTCGGCCTGCTCGATAACCTGCTCTTGCGTCACCAGACCGACGTCGACTTTTTGCAGCTTAGTTACTAACGATTTAGTATCGCGCACTAACGCATCGAAAGTCATACCTTCAGGGAACTTTAACTTAAAGTTTTTCTCGATTTCAGCAATTTTTTCCTCGGCAACAGCGAACTGCTTAGCATCGTAACCAAACAAACGGATGAATTTCGACTCGTTAAAGGCAAAAATATCGCCGCCAGCAATCAACACTTGATTATCCGGCGTAATTTTCAGGCCGACATCAGCACTGAACGGTTGAAACGAATCGCCGTTATACATCCAAGCGGTTGCACCTTTAAGCACTTGCGACTGCGGCAAAATCTTGGCGACAAAAAACGGCTCGGCACCCTGGCGGCTGAAACGCGCTACGATTCCCTTGACCTTCTTGAACTCATGGTCGCCTTCGCGAAACACCTCTAATGTTTCCTCGCCGTAACGAATCTGCTCAATCACCTCTTGCGCATGATCCACTCGATCCAAAGTAGTCCGCTCCAACACATTATCCTCAGCAGCGGCCGCTTCAAAGTCGCGCACTGTCATACCAGTAGCAGCACCAGTCTGTACCTGGCTAATCATGTCGTAAAGGAATAATACCTTGAGCTGCGCCTTAAGTTCCTTAGCGTAATTAGTGGCGTAGACAGTGTAGCCCTTCGTAAATAGAAATAAGTCAATTTCGAGCTCGTCCTTATGCGCATCAGCTTGGTTCGCCCAGAGGAAAATATCAGTTGGCTCGGACACTTGTTCATAGGTTGGTGTTGATTGATTAGCATTCATGATACCTATTTTACTACAATAAGTTGCATTTCATCTAAAGCAAGGATTTCCCCGTATCATAAACTATAAAACTTAGTCTTTCTTAGATTTTAGACTATTTTTACGAAAATTTTACAATTCGATTTGTTGCAGAGATAGTTGGATTAATGCTATCTATTGCTTTTTTATTACGTTTATGCTATAATATAGGTATGGTTACCCACGATAAATTACACTCTCCTGAAAGTTTATCCCGATACGAAACACTAATTAAAACTCTTGGCGCACGCGGACTGATTGCATCATATGAACAAGAAAGGGCAACCGTCAGCCTTTGCGGTCATGATTATTATGTAATTGGACCATCTACCCCTATCGATCAAGGAGCAAGCATTGATATAGGATCGAAGACCGCCATAATAGTTGACACAGTTCGTGATACCGCCTTACGCAATTTTGTCAACAAACTCAGTCCAGCCTACAATCGTATAGCTTGCCCTGAAACCAGGAAATAAGGACTAACTGGACTAGCGTCAGTAGTTAGACGTGTACTAAGCTATGATTCTGAAGCTGTAATCGGGTTATATCAAGAGGACTATCAGAGTCATGAGCCGATTGTTCCAAGAGGTTTAGGCTATTTTATTAATATGAAGAAAGGTATCTGTCTACAACAGGCACTTCTAAACGCAGCAGCTCTTGAACACGCCCGAAAAACAAAAGCCATACCAACCAATGCAGTTATTTCACTGGAAACAGAACACAACAAAGATACTGCCGAATATCATGCTTTCACAAACCTGTTGGTTGATAGTGAACTATGGCGCATTGATTCTACACAGCCTAGAGATAAGCGTGCCGTTCTTCAAACATCTTATACTTAATTATTGCACCGAATCCTCGCCAAAATGTTTTTGCAAGCGCATTTTGATCGAACCGTGATGGCGGCCGAGTTTCTGGCTCATCGCAGCAATACTTTCGCCGTTAATGAACATTTGGCGCAATTCATCGTCATCAGCCTTAATCCATGGTTTATAAGCATTAGGATAAGTCTGGCGCATTTTAGCAATTTTAGCCGACCAGCTAGAATTGGCGCTGTTCGCTTTTTTGGCGGGTTTAAGTTCGCCGGCCGCGCGTTTGTCGGCTTTTGGTTGTAAGTGCGCGAACTTTTTAGCATCATTCGCCGCCCGCGTACGTAGCTGCTCGTCAATTGTATAAGCTTCATCGCTCATCTGCAAAGCCATGCGATTAATACCCGTCAAATACAGGTTATCGATATCGCGCACCCGGCTAAGCGCCACATAGCCCATGCCCGGCACAAAGGCTTTGCGCAGGTCAATTCGCGCGCTATCCAGCGTCATGCCTTGGCTTTTGTGGACAGTAATCGCCCACGCCAAACGCAGCGGAATTTGGCTAATGCTAGCTCGTTTGCGCGTACCGTCACGCAACTCCCAAGTGTCAGGCTGCATAGTCACCGTCCGGCCATTACGAAACTCCACTACCGGATAATCCGTCGCTGGCTCGAAATCGACCACCATGCCGATACTGCCATTAGCATAACGCCGCGCCTGATCGTTCTTGACCGCCATCACTAACGCGCCTATTTTGAGCGTCAGCACCTCTGGCGCTAGTACGCTGCGCTGCAAATTATCAACGTAGTTGTTACTGCCAGTAGTATGGCGTTGATACAACACCTCGTCGCCTGGCAATTCAGCCAGCCTAGCTTGATTAATTCTATCGACATCAACGTTCACGGTATGCAGCTCTGTCAGATCTGCTCCGGCTGGCGGTTGATATTCGGTCCGCTCTAACAGCTGTTCGGCATGGCGGCGGCGCAAATCGCCAGCCCGCATCGCCGTCAAGATTTCTAGCAGCGTATCGCCGTCGCGCTGGCGAAACTGCTCGCTCAGATACAATACCGTCGGATCAAGCTCGCGCCACGCCGATGAATTCACTACAAAACCGCCCTCGCGGCCTTGCGCTCGATTAACTGGCGGCAGCTGAAAGAAGTCGCCAGACAGCACCACTTGGATGCCGCCGAACGGCTCATCGACTCGTTTTCGTACTAAACGGCAAACTTCGTCAACCATATCCAAGCGATAATCGTGCAGCATACTAATTTCATCAATAATAAGAATATCGGTTTTTTCAATAATTTCGCGGCGAGTCTTGCTAACATGTTCAGCAAAACCATTCGACAAGCGGTCGCTGACGCCAATCCCCGACCAAGCATGAATCGTCACGCCGCCCAGATGCGTCGCCGCTAGCCCGGTCGTCGCTGTCACCGATACATACTTGCCGCTAGCCTTGCTCAAGTTGATTAATTGATTCAGCACGAAAGTCTTGCCCGTTCCTGCCGGGCCGGTCAGCAGTGCGCTTTCGCCGCTCAATAATATTTCTAAGGCTAAATCTTGCTTCACTACCCTTATTATACAACTTAAGACGCGGGACTACTTATCCCAAGCAAAACCGTTACCAAAATGACCGTAGCGCGCCGTTGGTTCGTATTGCGGACGAGCCAGCTGCAGCGTATCAATAATACCCGCTGGACTAAGGTCATAGCCAGCAATTGGTTGCTCAACACCGTCAACTACCGCCGTAGCCTCAACTGGTTGGTCGTGGCCGATTGCGTACGCCAAGCGCACCAACACTTCCTGAGCTGCAAACTTTTTAAGATAATCAACTGCGACCCGCCGCGCCATATAGGCACCGCTGCGATCGACCTTAGTGGCGTCCTTGCCGCTAAACGCCCCGCCGCCTAGCGGAATCCGCGGGCCATAATTATCAACTGCTAATTTGCGCCCGGTCAAACCAGCGTCCGCCGCGAAACCGCCAATTTGCCAATCGCCTGCCGGATTTATATGCAGAGAAATGCCATCAAAATCACCTGCCACATATTTTTGCTGCGCAAACCACTGCCGCACTGCAGCCGCCAGCTCGTCGTGCGGCGCATTCTGGAAGCTAGCGACAATCGCCGCAATCTGGCCGCCATAAGTCGTCACCTGCGTTTTGCCGTCATACGGCCATTTCTCATACAAAAAGCGGTTCAAGGCCCGCGCTAAAGCATACTCTAGCGGCAACAGTTCTGGCGTCTCAGCACAAGCATAACCAATCATTACCCCTTGATCGCCAGCACCGCCCGCGTCCACACCCTGAGCAATCTCTGGGCTCTGGCGTGCAATCCGCTCAATAATTTCCACGTCGCCAGCCAGCCGCCGCGCAATCTGCTTAACGTCAACTAGCTCGCTCGACGATACTTCGCCAGTTAAGAACAGCGCGCCATGGCCGCCGCAAGCTTCAATCGCCACTCGGGCTTGCGGGTCTTTGGCAAGATACGCGTCCAGAATAGCGTCGCTGATTTGGTCGCAAATCTTGTCCGGATGTTTCGGCGAAACGCTCTCAGCCGTACGATATACTGCTTGATTGTTAGGTTCTACAGACATAAAAACTCCTTTCTATCTGCCCCGCTTGAGGCCAAGAAAGGAGCCGCAAAGACAATATCTCTCCTGGTCAAGCAGGCTGGAATTAGCACCTTGCTGCAAAAGCAGGTTGCCGGCGAGTCATCAGGCCAGTCCCTCGTCGCACTCTGGATATTAAATTATTAACAAGTTTATTATAGCACGCCCCGCCCCGCCAAATCTAGATCGACAGTAAAACAGCCAAGACTCTCGCTATAGACGAACGCCAGCCCGCGCTTTGTTCGCCCACTCGTCCGCTAGCTCGTTTTGCTCATGACCGACGTGGCCGCGTACCCAAACCAGCTTCGGCTGCGTCGATTGGTAAAGCGCGTACGCTTGCTGCACGAGATCAAGGTTCTTAATTTCGCCGCCTTTTTTACGCCAACCTTTAGCAGCCCAGCCTGGCGCCCACTTGGTTAACACATTGATCCAAAATTCACTATCGCTATGAATTTCGCACGGCTCATCGCCAGCTAGCTCCATCGCTGCGATCAGCGCCAGACCTTCCATACGAATATTCGTCGTCTGGCCGTCTTCGCTACCCAAAGCTACCGGCCGGCCGTTTTCAATTACCGCGTAACCGCCTGGACCCGGATTTGGGCTAGCACTACCGTCTGTAAAAAATACTCTCACTTCTTTCCTGCTTTCTAGATGTCGCGCACTGGCCGCAGCAGTTTCAGCTCTTCCGGCATATACCATTTGTTACCACGGTTGTCCTGTTCATATTTATATTCAATCATGTGGTCGGCCTGGAAGTAATCACCGGTACCGACGATCTTGTACTGAATATACATTTTACGCACTGAATCGCTCTGCGGCATCGGCCCGCGATACAAACGCAGCTCAAAAATCTCGCCTGGCTTGAGAAATTTATTCAAGTCGCCTCGCTGCCCTAGTATTTCATACTTATCAAGCTCCACATCAAAGCTAGCGTGGTTGCGAATATGAGCCCACACCTCGAGGTACTTATTATCGCCCGACGGATGCGCCTCGGTGCGCTCAACTTCTATCTCGGGAATCACTTTTTGCCCGTTAGCCGAGTGATATTGATCGGGCTGAGGCTTACTGTCTGACTTCCTAGTATCTGCAGCAACCCCTGAAGTGTCTTTATCGAAGTTATTTTCGTCCCTACTGCCGCGATTATCTTGCGGCGAGACCATATCATTATTATTAAGACGCGCCAAATATTCGTCATCACCATCCGGCTCGCCAAAAATTAAATCACGCAACCATCCCATACATCTATTGTACCGTATTTAGACAAAGCTACACATACGCTATATATAGCGCCACTATATATAGCGTATGTACTGCCGTGGAAAAATCAGGGAAATCTTTGAGGCACACTAGACTACTGTTATTCTACTTATGTTTGGCACTCTTGACACGCGAGTGCCAACCAATTACAATAAAATATAGAGCAAAAGCTCGCCAAATCATAAACGAAAGGAGTAATACAAATGAGTAAACTCGTTCGATTCGACCCGTTTGCCGAAATGGATGCCCTGCAGCGCCATTTCTTTAATGACGACAACTGGATGCCGCGCCAAATACGCTCGGTCGGCTTGCCTACCACTGATGTTTACATGAAAGATAACGCGCTAGTCGTCGAGGTTCACCTGCCGAAATTCGATGAAGACGACGTCAGTATTTCTGTCGAAAACGGCAACTTGGTTATCCAAGCCCAACGGCACGAGAAAGAAGAAGATAAAGAAAAGAAGTATGTCGTACGCGAGTCGAGCAGTAGCTTCTACCGCAGCGTCCAGCTGCCAGAGCGCGCTGACGCCGACGCTATCGAAGCGCACCTGGACGATGGCGTCTTGAAAGTCACCGTGCCAGTCACGCCAGCGCCAGAGCCAAAGAAAATTACCGTCAAATCACGCGGCAAGAAGAAAGAGTAAGCCTTTCTCAGCTTTGGCCGTCAAGAAGGCCTCGGGATTACCCGAGGCCTTTTGCTAATAACGAAATTCCGCAGTCTAGCTAGAAAGCGTCAAACTATTCCGCGTATTTTTCAACGAACCGCCGCAATATCTTGACCGGTTCGGTTACCAATTCCGATTCGCGGTACGCCGCATCGATCAGATCTTGAGCTTCCTCCGGCGCGAAATAGCCGGCATGCTTATAAATATTAATCCGCAGCGCCAAGCCATCAGCATCAAGCTCGGGATGAAATTGCGCCGCATAAACATTTTTCCCGGCGCGCAGCAATTGTATACAGGTCGCAGAACGCGCTAGCACCACGCTGTTCGGCGGCGCCGTGTCTGTCCCCTCTTTATGCCCGACGAAGCCGCGAAAACTAGCCGGCAAGCCAGCCAGCAGCGGATCGTCCTGCGCTTCCAGCGTCAAATTTATATCCACCGCGCAAACCGGCTCGCCATGATCGAAATCAGTCCGGCCGCCCAGCGCCGTTACCAGCGCCCCCACACCCAAGCAAGTGCCTAAAAACGGCTTGTCCTCGGCTACAATCCGGCGAAGCAGCGGCATGATATAATCTTCAAACTGCAATTGTTCCGGCGATTTTTCCTCTGGCGAATAAGCAAAATTAGCCGGTCCGCCACCCATAAAAATACCGCTGTAATCATCCAAATTAACTGGCGAGAACTCGCCGCGGTCAAGCCGCAAGCGCTGCAACTGCTCCGGCTGCAAACCGCCAAATTTCAAAAAAGCTGCATATTCGTCGTCAGACGCTTCGTCCTCGGGACGGGATTGTAAAAGAAGAAAAGGTTTTATCATAGATTAAGTGTAACACGTCGCAACCTGATCAGCCAATGCCGGCGAATTACGAATCGCATACCCTAATTGCTATTAAATTTTAAGATATTCGACGTATTTAATTTTTCAGCCTGGCGGGCCCGTACTTCAGCTGGGTGCGATATATAGCCAAAGATATAATAAACTTTTGCCAACCCCGGCAACACAAATCGAAGCCGCTGCGACAATGCCACAGTATAAACTGCATTTATCAAAACTGTTCGTAAAGGCCAAAACTTCTGCTCCAGTCGCCGCTAAAACAGCTCGGGAAGAACAATTCTCTATTCTTTCTCCGGCAGCACTGGCAAATTTTAATATAGCCGGCCGATTGTCTTCGTACAAAACACCACCTTGCTCGTCAGCCATATGCTGTAGCTCATGGCGAGCGGTCTTTGCCGCATCCTTATCGCATCTAATTTTAATATAATGCCGTCCGTTTTGGTATTGATAATATCCCGAACAACCGCTAGGTAATATTTCGCTGTGCCTTCTTGAGGCAAATACAATCTCGACTCCATCCATTTCTCGTTCGTTCAGACCGACAGCAGCTGCCGTTTCATAAATCGCCTCAATATCTACATCAATAATTTCACCAGGCTTTAAGGCTCTTCCAACTGTCGTTTCAAACGATACTAGTGGACCACAGTCTGGTAAATCGGCACCGCAAATACGCGGCTGAGGCTCGCGCTCAATACCTTGCCAAACATCCCAATTTTTTCGCACTGATGAATTATATAATGCAGTATGATTTACGTCAAGAGATTTTGCTAGCTTTTTTAATATAATCACGAGGCGTTAAATCTTCAGCCGACTCAACATCGCGAAGCCACGGAAAATACCGGAGCACGTTGTCTTGATGCAGCACTTCTGCCAAGGGTGCTGATTTAACCGTAATATCTTCGCCAGCATCAAGATGCTGCGCTGCTCGATGTAACACTCCTGTAGCCAGGAACAAATAGGTAAACCACTCGATTTTCTTCTCCATCTGCACGACATCTAGCAATCTCCAATCAGCAAAAGTCCAGCCGGTTTCTTCTCTCAATTCGCGCTGCGCCGCTGCTAATACCGACTCGTCGCTAGGATCAACCCGGCCGACTGGCAAATGGTTCTCGCGGACAATCCCGCCCGGCTGCTTTTCATCGATTACTAACACATCGCCAGCCTCATCAAGCGCAATGACCATCACAGTATCTGGACGGCGCAGCATTTCAAAAGTTTTTACGCTACCATCAGGCATCTTTTGCGGCCATTGATGTACTCCATAAATCTTACCTCTAAAAACACAATCTGCTTCCCGAGGAATCAGACGAGCACCTTTCGGCAAAACGCGTTCGGTCATTACACTATGCCATCAACTTTTTCATCAAAATGTCATAGCCGTCAGTCACCTCATCTTGACGGCTGATACCCAGTTCCGCCATAATGCGCCACAGATCATCGGTTATCGCGGCAGGATCGGCATTCTCGTCAGCTAATCGCTCTAGTTCCATGAAGTCGCCCAGGCCTTCCACCGAGTCGATACATACTTCTATATCATTCAGTTTGCCAGTCTGGCGAGTCTTTGATAAGTCCGAAAACGGCACGAAACCTAACTCCTTAACTATAGCAATCATAACGTCTGGATCGCCAACCTCTGTTTCGCGCTCAATGCTATCCAACTGCCCAGTGACTGATCGTTTTAGAGTGAATAACGTCCGCTTCTTGGTTTCATTTTCGCCTTGTCCACGCGTCTCGGTACGCACCCGCAGCCAAGGTACCGTGTTACCATCGCCGCCAACTTCTCCCGGCAAACCAAACACTTGATCGCGTTGATGCACTGGCTCGCCAAGAGCAACACCCTTACCCGCCAGCGCAGCCAACAGCCCTTCTTTATCTTGCAACCTAACTTTTATCTCAATTTCTCTCATATATAAATGATATCACGCTTAGGACACGTCCACTGGTCCGATAATATCCGTATTACCAAAGTAAAAATCGGTTAAGACCTGCCGCCATGGCGTGCTGGTTGCCGCAGCATATATCATTTTGCCAATATCGCCATGGCAAGCCAACAACACCGTTTGATCTGGATGTTGACACGCCATGAAATCAAGCACCCGCTGGCCGCGAGCCAATAACTCAGGAAAAGTCTCAGCGCCGTCAGGATGCAAAAAATAGGTCACGTTCTCTGTGTTGATAATATCCGGCGCGCAGATTTCCTCAATATCAGCGGCCAATTTACCGGTCATAATGCCAAAATCACGCTCGATTAAATCGTCGTGAACTATCGGCTCGGCAAGGCCCAGCGCTGTCGCTACAATCGCTGCCGTCTCGAAAGCTCGATCAAGCGGCGATGCGTACACCGCGTCAAAAACCAGTTCCCTATCCTTGATGTGACGCGCCAATTGCCGCGCTTGCTGACGTCCCAAATCAGTCAGCGGCAGGTCGCGATGGCCGTTCAAAATCCCGCGCACATTGTCTTCATTCTGGCCGTGGCGAGCGATATAGATAGTAGTCATAAGCTTTAGTATATCATCTCTGTCAGGCGGCAAGAAACCTCATAGAAACCCTACTTACCACTAAAACTCCTTGTTATCAAACCATTGATACGTCCCGCGAATGACGCTCCAGCCAATCAGCAATCGCATCGATATCAAGATGATCAGTCGCGACGCGGACGGCGAAATTTTCTAGTTCAACAGCCGCCGCTGTCATTCTCCAGCCATTTCTCGCCAAAAAGATGCCAGCAATCGTCACCGCTGTGCGCTTATTGCCATCGGTAAAGATATGGTCTGCTATACAATTGCGCAAATAAACCGCCGCCTTTTCGTGAACTGACACATATTGCTCCTCACCAAAAACAACTGTTTGCGGCGCAGCCACCAGCGACTTTAGCCCCAGCTCATCGCGTACGCCATGCGAGCCGCTAAAATCCTCAATTATCCAAAAATGCAGCTCTAGAATTTCGTCAATCTCCAGATAGCGAATCATCGGTCTGCCAAGTTTTTCAGCGTTTTGCCGTACTGTTTTTTGAAATCATCGTAATCCTGACGAAGCGACGGCTTATTTGCTTGCTCAATTGGCTTTACCTGCTCAACGGTTAATCGCACCTCGTCGCCATCGCGAATCCCCAGCGCCCGCAAATCCCGCGCCGGCAGCGTCACGCCGCGACTCGAACCAATCTTGATAACCTTCTGAATTGTAGTGATTGTCATGCAAACATTATAACAAAATTATAATTTTATTGCAATATTAGCGAAACCAAATCAATATTTACCGCACGATTTCGCTATGTAGCTCCTGCCATTTCATATGCGCCCTATACGCTCGAGCTGGTGCGTCAACCTCGCTCTTCTGAAGCAATAATTCCTCAGGGTCAACGAACATCACTTCATCGCCCTCTTCACCCGGCGCAAAGTCAAAATTCTCCGGCCAGACACGGCAATAAAAACAGATTTGATTTGCATCAAGCCGCTCAATGTACATCTGTTCCGACGCGTCAAACAGCTGATAGCGCAAATCGCCTTTATAGCCAACTTCTTCGTACAACTCGCGTTTCAGCGATGATTCAAAATCCTCATCATAATCCATGCCTCCGCCCGGCAAATCCCAATAAGTCCGATTAATTTCCTTAACGACCAAAATTTGCCCAGCGTCGTTATAAATTAGCGCTTTGAGCGAGATACGGTATAGGTAATCGTGGCGAGTCACTCCGACTGAATCTTGTGTAACGAGATGCCCGTTGGTAAGTTTTGTCATAGGGACAATTATAACACTTTTAGCCTAAACCCAGCGTAAGTACCGTCTTGCTTATACGCTTCCTCGCCAAGGAACGCCGGAATAGCCTGCAGCTCCTCGTTATAAACAAAGTTTTCAAGACCAGCTACGCTCTTTTCTTCCTCAGGTAAAATCTTCCCCGTCATTTTATAAAAAGTTCGCTCTTGGTCAACTGCCTCCTCGTCCAAATATCTTGCTATGTCGGTGCATATCTGCTCGTACAGATCATCGTTCAAATGCGAATTTGGCACTTCATAAGCCACGAAGTTCGACACCACTGTCGTGATATCATTGAGCGGCTCAACCACCAGAACGTCCTTTACGGTGCTAGAGTTGATAAACCTTTGCACTACTTCATTATTTTTATCTGCCGTTATCAAAATATCTGGCTGCTCGGCAGTGGTTGTATGAAAATCCAATACCAACTCCGGCTTCAGCAACCGAATCCGCTCCTCAATAATCTTCGCACGCCGACCTTCATAAGTATCCAGACCAAGCCCGTAACTCCTATTTAAGTCCGATTCGGTATACCGCACATTCTTTGCG
>CALIJB010000016.1 GCA_938017675.1 uncultured Candidatus Saccharibacteria bacterium | reverse complement strand
CGGATTAGAGTACTTGGCTTCGAACCAAGGGGTCGCAGGTTCGAATCCTGCCGGGTGTACCAGTTTTGTTCTACTATTACCCAGGTTGCTCTGGGTTTATTTATATGGCATGATTTATGCTACAACTTACCAATATAAAAGGGGTTGGCACACTGCTGACCCCTTTTTTGCTGCACTACTGCCATACACAATAACGACTAGTAGTACGTTGACGACCGCATAGGCCCTGTTGTGGTCGTTGTTGTTTGCCACATAACCACCCCAGCTGCTAGCAAGATCAAGAAGACAACAATCGCTACTGCCACCAAGATAAGGCCAACAATGTAGGCGATCTTAAGCCCCTGCGCCCACGTCTTGTCACGCTCGGTGGCAACGTATGGCGTACCGTTTGCATCTGCTGTGGTACTCGTCAGCAAGAAGAAGTCGACGATACCCCAGACAGATAGGACAGACAGCCCCAACAGCGAAACGACGTTAACATACGGTACAACTGTTGTTACCGTACAGCCCACCGCAATCCAAAAGCGGATCTTGCCCAGCTCGTCGCCACGGTACCAACGAGCCAAGCCATACTGCCCCATAAACGCAGCGAGGGCAACAACCGCCAAGTAGTTGCGCGGTGAAGTATCGACCGGTGCAGCTGCAGCGGCTGGCACGGCTGGTTGGCTGGCAACTGGAGCTGATTGCGATGTTACCTTGGTTGGTGGTGTTGGTTGTACTGTAGGTTGTTCGTTTGCCATTGCTATTCTCCCGATTAAACTCTCTTGCCCCATGGTAATGCGTTTTTGGCAAAAAGACAAGCAAGCGCACACGCTGCAGCAAAAGAGCTTTTTAATTCACCTCGCCGCCTCTTGACAGAACCCCGGGCTATCCGCTATAGTAAAAGGGCTTTGCACGGGTAGTGCAAGCACGACATGGGCCAGTAGCTCAGCTGGTTAGAGCACCTGCCTCTTAAGCAGGGTGTCGAGGGTTCGAGCCCCTCCTGGCCCTCCACGAAACTCCATGTAAAAAACTCATCATTACGATGAGTTTTTATTATCGCCTAGTTGAATAATGGTACCCCGAGCAGGGTTCGAACCTGCGGCCTTGAGCTTAGAAGTCTCCTGCTCTATCCAGCTGAGCTATCGGGGCACTCTGAGAATGTATTTAGTCGCCCGATTCGCTTAGACAAAAGCTGGATAGAGCTATGCGATTTTTGTCGCTGAGGGCTCACCAGCTGAGCTATCGGGGCAAATACTTTGGTGCGGGTGCGGAGAATCGAACTCCGATCTCGAGTTTGGAAAACTCGCATACTAACCGCTGTACTACACCCGCGCACTATATATTATATCATTACGTTAGTGTATAATAAAAGCATGGGACGTTTATTTGACCGCTTCTCAACCAATAGCACGCAAAGCGATGCTATGCACTCAAGCGGATTAACCAACAACAAGCCGCAGGTTGGCGGCAGGATTGCCAAAAATAGCTTCCAGCAGCGCCAAAGTACCAACACTAACCGGCAATATATCGGCGCATACAAGGATTCTGGAGTCAGACAAGATTATCGCAAAGCCTGGCAAAACCAGCAAATCGCCGCAGCCAGCACCAACGGAACGCAAGCGACTAATAGTAACCAGCCGCAAAGCTCGCGGGTTTCTGATGCAAACTCGCGAAGCGCAGGAACCACGCAGACAAATAAATCGTCACTCATCACGCCTACAACCGAGCCAGACGTTCCGTCGCGCACCTTCACCGAGCCGATCAAGCCGTCGCGCGACCCGTTCAACCGATAGTATTTATGATTTAGAGTCAAATAAAACACCCGAGACTAATGAAGAAAACCGGGTGTTTTATTTGGGGCGAAAGATGGGATTCGAACCCACGGCCTCCGGAGCCACAATCCAGCGCTCTAACCAACTGAGCTACTTCCGCCATAATGAATACTACGAAATGTACTAGCAGAATCTATCAGTTGGTTAGAGCGAGCGCTATTTTCAACGCTCAAGGCTGCCCAACTGAGCTACTTCCGCCATAATGAATACTACGAAATGTACTAGCAGAATCTTGTCAGTTGGTTAGAGCGAGTGCTATTTTTGATGCTCACGGCTGTCCAACTGAGCTACTTCCGCCATATTACCCCTTTCTCGGGGCATCTATTACTATAGCAGACAGGCGCTTGATTGTCACTATTCCCAAACAGTTTCGATATCTGCACCTAACGAGTTCAGGCGGTTAGCAATATCTTCGTAGCCGCGATTGATATTGTAAACATCGCGCAGTACCGATTTGCCAGGCGCCGCCAGCATCGCTAGCAAAATCACTACGCTCGGACGCAGTGCGGCTGGCGCTGTGATATCAGCCGGCTTCCAGCGCGTCGGACCAGAGATATAAACCCGATGCGGATCGACCATATTTACTTGAGCATTCATTTTAGTTAGCTCAGTAAAGTAGATTGCTCGATTTTCGTAGCTCCAATCGTGAATCAGCGTGCGACCCTTGGCTACCGTGGCGCATAATCCTAAGAACGGCAGGTTATCCATGTTGATGCCCGGAAACGGCAGAGCATGAATCTTATCTTTCGGAGCATGCAATTCGGATTTTTTGAGCACGATATCAACTAGACGAGTGCGACCATTGCGCGCCATGTACTCTTCGGAAATATCGTGCTGCAGACCCATACCCGCCAAAGTCGCCAATTCTAACTCCATGAACTCTATCGGCACGCGCTTGATAGTAATTTCTGAATTAGTCACGACGCCAGCCGCCACGAAACTCATCGCCTCGATTGGGTCTTCGCTTGGGAAGTACTCGACGTCGCAGTCAATTGATTTTTTGCCAGTAATCTTGAGAACAGTGGTACCGATACCCTCAATTTTGACACCTAGCTTTTCTAGAAAGAAACAAACATCTTGCACCATATAGTTCGGGCTAGCATTACGAATAATAGTCGTACCATCATAAAGCGCTGCCGCCATAACGACATTCTCGGTGACTGTATCACCGCGCTCGGTCAAAATAATTGCTCGATCAACTCGCTGCGGTTTAGCTGTCGCAATATAGTTGTCGTTGGCCGCCTCAACACTCAAACCAAAAGGTGCTAGACCCGCCATATGCGGTTCAACCGTCCGCGTACCCAGACTGCAACCGCCAGCAAACGGTATCTTGAACGTCTCGTATTGATGTAATAGCGGGCCTAAAAACATAATGATACTGCGCGTCCGCTTAGCAGCCTCGACATCCATACTGTCGAGCTGCAAGGCTTTCGGCGGATCAATCTCGAGGTCGTGCTCACTAATCCAGCGGCATCGCACGCCTATGCTTTCCAGAACCTCAATAATTCGATTAACTTCCTCAATCCGTGCTACCCGGCGCAGCGTCGTTTTGCCTTTGTTGAGTAGACTAGCACATAGCAATCCAACAGCAGCGTTCTTGCTAGTTTTGATTTCAATTTCACCATGCAGCTCCCGGCCGCCGTTGATGCGAAAGTTAGTTTTGCCCGAGCTATTAATCCGTACTATTTCGCTTGACAGCACCTCGCCGATACGCGCGATCATTTCGAGACTGATATTCTGCTTGCCGTTCTCGATTCGATTAATCGCCGACTGGCTAGTGCCAAGCTCCTCTGCCAGTTCGTTTTGAGTCATATTGCGTGCTTGGCGCGTTTCTTGGATGAGCGCGCCAATATTTTTGAGATACTTCGCCGTTTTCATGTCACCATAATATACCTGATATGATATATTGTCAAGAAATTCAATCGCAACCAACTCTATTTCAAAACGTTACAGTAAATGATCATAAGTGCTAAAATATAGATAAGAAAAAGGAGGATAATCATGACAGACACCGCAATTGCCGCTTGCATCGCTGGCGAAGAAGAACGCCAACGCGACGGCTTGGAACTGATACCAAGTGAAAATTACGTTAGCAAAAACGTTCGCGAAGCGCTTGGCAGCGTTTTTACCAATAAATACTCTGAAGGCTATCCTGGGAAGCGCTATTACGGCGGCCAAGAATTCACCGACCGTATTGAACAGCTCGCCATCGACCGCGCCAAAAAATTATTCCGCGCCGACCACGCCAATGTCCAGCCGCACAGCGGCGCGCCAGCTAATGAAGCAGTTTACAGTGCTTGGTGCCAGCCGGGCGATACCATTCTAGCGATGGATTTGAGCCACGGCGGACACCTGACTCACGGCTCACCTGTCACCCGCAGCGCTCACTTATACAACTTCGTCCCGTACAAAATGAAAAATATCGAAACTGGCGAAATCGATTATGAAGAGATCCGTCGCCTAGCACACGAACACCAGCCGCGCATTATTCTAGCAGGCTTTAGCGCCTACCCGCGCGAAATGGACTGGGCGAAGTTCGTCGAAATCGGCCGCGAAATAAATAACTGTCTGCTGATGGCTGATGTAGCACATATTGCTGGATTGATCGCTGGCGGCGTAGCCAAGAATCCGCTTGATTACGGCTTTCATGTCATGACTACTACCACCCACAAGACACTGCGCGGCCCTCGCGGCGGCTTAATACTCAGTACGGGCAAGGTGACTAGTCCGCTCAAAAAACCTGCCAAAACACTCGAAAACATCCCGACACTAATTGATCGGGCAGTCTTCCCAGGTATGCAAGGCGGCCCGCATATGAACACCATTGCCGCCAAAGCGGTAGCTTTCGGCGAGGCGCTGCAGCCCGAGTTCTGCGACTACGCGAAAAATATCGTCGCTAACGCCGCACGGCTAGCCGAGGAGTTGCAAAAACGCGGCTTCCAGCTAGTAACTGGCGGCACTAGCAATCACTTGATATTGGCCGACATCAACAAGAGTTTTGGTATCGATGGCAAAACTGCCGAGATCGCTATCGATAAGATCGGTCTGACACTAAACGCCAACGCCGTACCCGACGACCCACTGCCGATGTTCCGTCCTAGCGGCATTCGCCTAGGCACACCCGCCATCACCACCCGCGGCTGCCAGCCCGACGACATGGCGCAAATCGCTGAGTGGATCAAGCAAGCGATTGACGCCCGCGAGAACGAGAAGAGATTAGGAGTTTTGCGCGAGGAAGTGAGGGAGTTTTGTCGGGCATTACAATTATCATCAGTATAACTTTAAGTCTATTACAGCAGAAACGTCCTAGCACACGCCAGGACGTTTCTATTTTCAACTTAATCTTCTATAGTTATTTAGCAGCCAGAACCAATCTTTCGCTCTTTTGCCTTGCTCGCTGTGTAGTCATAGTAAGTGATTTTTGCGCCAGTGGCGGGACTACCACAAGTCGCATAGTTCAAGACGTTCTCTTTGCTTGGCTTATTCGCATCAGTAATAGCAGTACTGCTTACTGTCAATGCATTGGTATCCACGTGCCAAGGTTTACTAGCATTAGTCGGGTCAACCATTTTACCTGGAGTAGTCGTCGAAGAATCTAGGTCGGCAGGTTTTGGATAGTCGCTCTCATTTGTGAAATAAATCTGAACCTTATCAGCCAGCGTCTTCGCGCTTGATTCTGCGGTTGTTGTACGTGCCTGGTTCTGAATACCATTATAAGCAATCAATGAAATCACCGTCAAAATCGCGATGATGACGATCACAATCAAGAGCTCAACAAGGGTGAAACCTCGGTTTTTAAGTTGTTTTGTTGTCACAGTAATGTGCCCCCTATTTATTATGTTAGTTAATTGTAATTTGATAATACTACACCGATAACGAAAGCGCAAGTGGTTTTTTAATAGATGTAGCGGTTCTGCGTCGGGCGCAAGAATAATGATTCGGTTGGTGCGCGGGCATCAATATGGGTACCGTCACCAATCTGCCCGGCGTCATTCAGACCCCAGCAATACGAGTGTCCGTTTTCTACCACCGCGCATCCACGGTTAGCGCCAGCAGCCAGATCAATTATCCGCTGCCCCGCCGGAATTCCGCCTGGGCCAACCAATATCTCTATCGGTTTTACCGATCGGTTGTTGGGAAGCGCGCCAGGAGCAAGGTTCGCCCCTAAATGACCGTAGGCATTCGTCCCCCAGCAAAATACCCTGCCGCTGGTCATCAACATACACGAATGCCAAATACCCACTTCGACCTTTTTCACTCTATCTGACGGAGACAAGCCTGCCGGCCGGTCAACCTTAACTGGGGTACTCTTCTTATCAATATAGCCAATGTGTGCCATACCTAGTTGCCCAGCACGGCCGTTACCCCAGCAGTACGCCTCGCCGTTAGCGGCAGCGCATACATGAGTAAATCTGTCTGGCTCGCCGCTTTGAGCCAAATATCCGTCCTGCGATATATTCGTTACATTGGTCAAACCAGAAACTCTCATAGGACTATAGACTGGCTGAGTGGCAGGGCTAGCAGATGTATTATTGCCAATCTGACCAACATTATTCTGGCCCCAGCAATAAGCAAAGCCATTGGCGATAGCGCACATATTCATCGACCGCGTACCACTGGTCGCTAGCGCAGTTGCCGTATAATTATTCGGCAGACCGCCAGAAACACCTGCTCTAACTAAAGTCGGCCATGGGCGCACCTTTGTTTTGTCACCAGCACCAGTCACACCGTGATAACCCTCGCCCCAGCAATATATTTTGCCGCCAGCAATGGCGCACGAAGTATTATATGAACCGCCGATGCTAGTTACTGTTTTACCAGCCAGCGCCCCCTTAACCTCAATAGGAACATTTGAATGTTCTTCGTCGCCGGATCGTCCATTACCAAGCTGACCAGTACCATTGTAGCCCCAGCAATAAACTTTACCTTCAGCCAGAGCGCAACTATGATACTGGGCGGTAAATAAGTCATCAATTCTCTTACCGTAGAGAACTCCTGTTTGTTTAACTACTTTGACTGGTATATCGGAATCGACGCTAAGCGCAGCTTTTGCTGGATTGCCTGGATTATGACCAACAGACCTCCCATTGCCCAACTGGCCATAACGATTCCTGCCCCAGCACCAAATACTATTGGATAGAATACCGCACGTTCGATAAGTACCGCTAGAAGACTTCGTAGCAACCAGACCGGGACGAGTGATAAGCTTTTTAACCGAAACAGTGTACTCCCGCAAAACCATACCGCCAGAGTCCACAAGCTGTGTTTTGCCAATAGCTGAGACATCCGAATGATGATCATCATGAAAATTAAGGTCGCCAACGGTGAAAATTGTACGAATCGAACCTTCGCTCATAACGTATTTATTGGTCGGAATCTTGCCGTCTTGACCTTTGCAGTCGCTGCTTGGCGTTAGATACAAGCCAGCAGCTCCAGCAACATGGCCCCATGTTTGTTTCCAGTTGTTTATATCTAGACACGCATTAGCTGCCGCCGTCCCCGATTCGCCAGCTTCTTGAGCCAGCTTATAATAATACTCCTCGCGAGAATAAATATACGAACGCGTAGTAACGCGGTATGCAGCTGCTAGCACCGCCAATATAAATGTTGTCATTATAATCATTACTGCTAGAGAATAGCCCTTATCAAAGCGAATCATTCCTCATTTCCTTTCCGAACAGTTAATGACTGAGATATTTTAGACACTCCCCCCACAGGAGGACTAATTGTTATATCAATTTTAACCTTGTTAGCATTTTCAAACATATGGTCGGAACTGTGAGCAGCATCGTACTGGTTGGCTATTGGCGTATCATCCTTAAAATATTGAACATCAAATGCCGAAACGTTGCGAGCAATTGTTTCGTCGCGATAAAGCGATCGCCCTGGCGTTGCACTGCCAGTAAATTCGGATGACTGCGGAGGTATGGATTGTACTGCTATCTTGCGCCAAAATTCGTTATTTTCATCGCCGGTACCACATATAGCAGAAGCATTAACACCAAGGGCTTTGTATCTTTCGCTTTTTATATCATCAAATATAACCCTTCGATACAATGTATTGTCCCGCATGAAGTAGACCACCATCTGTCTGTATTTTGGCTGGAGACGTCTTTCTGTACTGCAATTAAACCTTTTTGTTGCAGCATAAACTACCTCGCGAGAGCCTGCCCCGCGCCGTAAATTAGTCGCATATTGTATCAGGAGTAAGGCCCGCCTATTACCACCTCCGCCAAAATATTTCCAAGTTTGCAGAGTAGGCGCAGGAGTACTCACCGCGCCATATCCATACCGATCGATCATATTCATATCACCCCTTCTAGAAGTAGAGGCAATCTCGACTGAAGCCAAAACATCCATTTCGATAGCGTCCATCGTCACGTGCATGTCACGCGTCATTGAAGCAAGCGCATCTGCTGCTATAGCCTGGCGGTAAGATGCTGATATAATACCGCCAAATATTACAACTACTATAAACATAACGGCCGTCGTCACTATTAGCTCCACGATAGTGAATCCAGATTGATTAGAATGCCGCATATGCAACATGGGTTACCCTCTTACCATTACCATATGTTACTACAGATTCAACACGAATCGGCATACCCAAACTGCTGACAGTGTCGCCGCAACCATACGGCGCCGATGCCACAACTTTTTGCTTGATAGTTCCGGGCAACTCACTAATATGCCCTTCTGAGTCAAGCAATACCTGCTGCACAGCGCCTGGCAGCTGACTGGTACACAAAAACCAAGTTGGCGGAGCTCCGTTAACATACTTACGCATATTGTCATACGCTAAATAACTAGCCTTTTGATCCTGGCGGTTGATAATCGAGAGTATACTAACCTGGGTATGCATCGTTAATATACCAAGCGATATTATCGAAATAAATAACAGTGTAACTACCACCTCAACGATTGTAAAACCTTCATCCGTTCTCATCTTGACCATATGCTATTCACCTGATAAAGCGCATTATCTGATTCGCTATAGTAATATATTCTGAAACCGACGCAAACATCCCTGCCCGAGGCACCGTAAACTTTATCACAATCGGATCTCTCTCTGTCTTGAGCGCAATACCTGTAGAGCATTTTCTGCTCATCCGTCCAGCCCCAGCTGGCTGGTATCGGGCCAGCCGCCGGGCAGCCCTTGACTAGCCTATTACCAGAGCGGGAGGGATCTTGCACAACTGTAGTGTCACTAAAATATTTGCCTATATCAGCTAACAGCGCGTTGCCAGTTGGGTACTCATGCCCCCTGGAAGTAGTGTTGTACTTATAATAACGTTCAAGATCTAGAGCCATGGCTTCAGCGCGAGCTCTACGGGTTGCATCGCGACCTTTCGCCGTCAAGCCGTTGAACGTAGCTATAGCAATTATCAGCAGCACACCGATGACGGTAACTGCAATAACCACTTCAACTATAGTAAACCCGCCCTCTTTACGCTTCATGACTTAATTGTAGCGCACAATTTATAAAATGGCTATGCTTTTTCTGAGTTTTTGCCAGGTATCTCTAACGGCTCTTGCTCAATGGTGATACCAAATTTTTGGTAAACGGTGTCAATAATTTTTTGGCGAGCTTGCGCTAGATTTTCATAGCTCTGTGCCGACTCATTGATAAGGACTAGCGCGTTTTTGTCGTGAACGCGCATACCATAATGAAGCGTACCTTTGAGCCCGCATTGATCAATTAGCCAGCCAGTTGGAATTTTGTATGTATCATGCAACATATCATAATGCGGGACATCAGGATACTTCTGCTGCAATTTAGATAATTTATCAGCCGAAACAATAGCGTTCTTGAAGAACGAACCAGCGTTTGGGCGGACTTTCGGGTCGGGCAACTTATCAAAGCGAATCTTCATCACAACTTCGCGTAATGTTTGCGGTGAATAATCGTGAATATCGTGCTCGTCTAAATAACGCTGAATCGCTGCATAAAACGGCGGTTGAGATTGATGCCGCGACAAGTTAAACGTCACTGACGTTATGATATAGCGCCCCGCCCATCGACCGCGAAAGATACTATGGCGATACGCAAAGTCACACTCAGCATTGCTAATAGTTACAAATTGGTTATCGCGCGTATCGTAGGCATTGACCGAGACAATCGTTGAAGCAGCCTCTTGGCCGTAAGCACCAATATTCTGTACAGGCGCCGCACCGACCGTACCGGGGATCGCCGACAAGCATTCCACGCCGCTGAGATTCATCTCGACCGTCCGCCGTACGAAGTCATCCCAAACCTCGCCAGCACCAGCTACAATCGTCACCAAATCGTCAGTTTCGTCAACAACTTCAAAACCTGGGATGCGATTGAGTATAATAAGTCCGTCGAAACCCTCGTCGTGCGCTAACGTATTACTGCCGCCGCCGAGAACGTAGATATCCAGATTGTGCTCATGAGCATAGCGTACTGCTTCGGCGATATCGGCGCGAGTTCTAGCCTCGACAACTTGCCGAGCCACGCCGCCGAGCTGCATAGTTGTAAGCTTTTTGAGAGAGATGTCCTGCTGTATGTTCATAGTTTGATTATACAATATGTGATATAATTGCGATAGGCGCCCGTAGCTCAGCGGATTAGAGTACTTGGCTTCGAACCAAGGGGTCGCAGGTTCGAATCCTGCCGGGCGTACCATTTTTATAGCGTTAATTTACGCCAGAGAATTGTTAGCGTTTTACGCGTATAAACCGTATGGTTGCGATTACGCTGCCAAAATATATGCCCCGTTAGCTCAACTGGATAGAGCGTTGGTTTCCGGTACCAAAGGTTGCAGGTTCGATTCCTGTGCGGGGTACCAAAGATAGCAGCAATGACAGCTGTCTATTTTTTTAATTTGATGATTGATTCGTTATTTGACTTTCCATATCGCCTATGCTTAAATTGAGGTATTGTATTCTGAGGAGAGGAATATGGAAAACCAACAAGCGAACCATAGAAAAATAAAAGTTGTTATCGGGATATTGGCCGCTATACTAGCAGTAGTTTTGTTGTACTGGCTGTTTACCAGTTTGATTAGCATGAATCAGCATAATCAGACAAATCAAGGACCTAGCCATAGTACTACTTCTCAAGTAGACGACGAAAATAGCAAGCCGCAGCGACCAGATTCGGATTCAGAACCAAGCTCAAACCCGGACGGCAAGAACGAGACTAACCAGACCAAGACTGACGAGTCCACGAACAGTTCGCCTAGTGATTCTACCAAGACGGCTGGAAATAGCGTCTCGGTTGTTGGAAACCACAATGCTTATCATTACCGCCAAATAGCGTCGCCGGGCAGGCCGTCAATTCACAATGCTGCTAACCATAAACCTGCGAATACCCCATCTACTAAACCTGGCGGCAACAAACCAACTACACCGCCCAATCCGTCCAAGCCGCCTAAGCCAACACTCGAGCCAGCGCAGGCAGCCGTAAAAATCGTCGGCGCCGCAGAGGTCGGATCAACCCTAATCGCACAAATCGACGATCCCGACGGATTGAAAGACGGCGGCATACGGTATTATCAATGGTTTGCCGACGGCGCGGCTATTCCTGGGGCTAGTTATTTCTCATACAAGTTGACACCAGTAGAATCAGGCAAGAAAATCACCGTCAAAACGACTCATGCTAACAACAAAAACGTGATGAAAGATTTAATTAGCTCAGCTACGATAGCTGTCGGCAACGCCGCATCAAATAATAACCATGGTAGCGTCACCATCGACGGAATAAACCGAGTCGGACAAGTATTCACTGCCCACATTACCGATGCCGACGGCGTGCCGGAAAGCGACATTACTTACCGATGGTACGAATTTTACGGCAAATTCTTGGGAACTGGCAAAACTCTCGCGCAAACCAAAGACCACCTGGGTATGCAAGTCATCGTCCAAGCCAGTTACACCGACAAAAAAGGACACAAAGAGAGCGTCACCAGCGGATTTAGCGGCTCGGTAGTTGATGATTTGGGCGGCGGTACTGGCGCGGGAATAATCAGTCCTGCTGCGACTGCGCCAAAAATTACCCTTCATGGGCCAGCCAGCGTCAAAGAAGGAGAGACTGCTGTTTACACGGCAACTTTAGACAAAGCAGCCAGTACCGATGTTAGCGCGGATATCAAAATCACGCACAATACGAGCAGCCCAAACAATCTCAACGTCCGCTGGGACAGCCAGCGAGTGGTTATTAAAACCGGAGAAACCAGCGCCAAATTCTACGTTGACACCAATGCTGGCACTGGCGGTAAAGGTAAAACTTACACCGTTTCTCTTAGCAACGCTGTCGCTGGTATGGTTAATAAAACAAATACCAACCCTTCTACTGCAGTCAATGCTCAGTCGGTCTTTATGCTATCATACGTCTATCCGCTCGCTGAGGCTGGCGGCAGCGAGTTCTCTGACTACTGGAAAGCGGTTCATACAGCAGGCAGCAGCAAAATCCCGTATACGCTCATCATGGCAGACGGCAGTCCTAACGCCAAGCTCGACCCAGGCTATGTGCGGCTGCTAAAAAAGAACGCCGAGCTTGGCTTCAAGACTGTCGCTTACATCCGCACTATTCATCAAACCCGCCCGATTGCCGAAGTTAAAGCCGCGATGGCTAAGTTCATTGAACTTTACGGGGCAGATAAAATTCACGGTTTTTACTTCGACGAGATATCATCCAGAAATAACGGCGCAACGGCTTACATGGCAGAATTGTATAACTATACGAAAAGTACCTACGGCAACAAATTAGTCGTTGCCAATCCTGGTACGCACATCACCGATGCGATTGCGCCATACGCTGATATTTTCATGACTAACGAAGGCACTGCTGACGAATATATTAATAACTATAAGACCGCTTACTCTGCCTTTGAAAAAGATCCGGCAAACTCCCATCGTATTTTCCATACGATTTATGCCGCAAAAGCTAGCGATTACCAAAAAATAATCAATTTATCGCGCCAACGCAATGCCGGCTGGGTATTCATCACCACCGATAGTACGATCCCTGATGGCAGGCCATACAATGATTTGGCAGCTAATTTCCCTGCCCTTGTCGATAATGTCAACAATTTAGGCCGCCAGCCGCTTGATCCGAATAGAGCCACGGAACAACCTTTGCTGTCCGGCGCAATAATCAACGGATCATCTGTCACCACGACTATACTTAGCCAATAATCGCATCGGTATGCTACACTATGTTTATGGTTACTAAGGCAAAAAAATCTCCCAAGAAGACTCGCAAACAGCGTGTCAAACACATTACAAAAACAGATACTCACTTCATGGTGCGCCGCAGCTTACTGGTGTATGCGATATTAGTTTTTGTACTTTTTTGGCTAACGGCTATGAGCGTATATCTAGTTGACAGAATGGTCGTAGAATATACCAACACTGCTCGTTATAATCAAATTCATAGTATATATAACAATTTGAAGCTAGATAAATCTTATAGACTAGCAGTTTATAAAAGTAATATTTCGAATGATAAATCCATCACTACAGAGTATGGCCATAATACTTCTGTAAGTAAAACTCGTATAGATTTAACCAAAAAAATTAAAGAGGCCGGCTTCTCGCTTATCAATACAAAAGATAAAGATACTATCGTTCAAAGCGATACGTTCAAGGATACTAACGGCCATATTTTATACCTGAGCGTTATACCGCAGGTATTGCATAAAGATTATGTATACGGTACCTCCGAGATAGCCAAGCCGTACACGAAGATGACCACTAGTGAATTCGACCATGATCAAACTAGCTACGTCACTATCAAAATAAGCCTTGGCGACTAGTGAGATAATTGCTGGCAAAAATACGAAACGCATACCTTGCATTAGGTAATTTTTCATGTTATAATATAGGTATGGAGACTAAAGGCGGCGAACCGGGTTTTAAAGACTATTCAAGATCGGCTGTACAAGCAATTCGCGATGGATTTTATTCTCTTGCCGCAATGCTAGCGACAATGGCGTACAATACAACGTCAGATCCATCCGAAAAGGCTCGGATGGCGCGCGACGCGGGTAATGCCTATAGACATATAGACAACTACGAAGAAGCTGAAAAATGGCTTGCTGAGGCAGTCAATCAACATGAAGCTTTAGCTGAACAAGAACCAAATCGTAGCACGCTGCGCGAGCTGGGAGCTAGCGCAGCCATGCTAGCAACCATGCAATTATCGCGCATAGCAAGCGATGAGACTTTTGATACTCCAAAAAATAATACCGAGACTGTTGAAACTTTTCGTTACGGACTAGAAAAACTCGAGGATTCGCACAAACATGCCGACGGACTAAATCGTCGTGAAATTGATCAATATGATATTAATTTTACCGCTCGAGCCAGCTACGCCGAGACGCTTGCCGGCAATAAAAAGCGAGGCTTGGCACTCGGCGTCAGAGCGGTGCGGCTAGCATTCTGGTCCGAGTCGCCGCGGCTTGATACTACTAATACATCCCTCAGCAAAAAAGAACGCTACAAAACCAAAGCACGGGCGCTCGTGCGCGGTATTGGCGCGCTAGCCGTTGGTATTGTTGCACCAGTCAACCGCCACGCCGCCAAAACTCTTGTTAGAAAACTTTCTTAAGCTTGGTTCTGCTGGTTAGGCACATCGCCTTGCAATGGAGCTACTTGCGATTCAGATTCTTCAAAAATTCGCCTTACTTGCTCGGCATCAATGTTCACCGAATCGCCCGGATTGACCGCCCCCGATAGCATGAGCTTAGCGATAGTATTCTCCACCACTTTCTGAACGACGCGGCGCATCGGCCGAGCGCCTAACCGCGGGTCGTAGCCTTGCTGAACGAGGAGCTGTTTGGCGTCGTCATCAACAGTCACTGACACCTTTTGCGGCAATAGGGTTTTATTAACGCCAGCCAAAATCAGATCAAGCACTTGCACCAACTCGGCTGGTGTAAACGGACGAAAGAGCACAATTTCGTCGAAGCGATTGAGAAATTCTGGCCGAAACTGGTTCGAACTAATCAATTCGTTGATAAACTGCTGTTCAAACTGCTCAAGCCGATAGCCGCGCTCGATATATTCGCGAATTCTGTCGGCCCCGGCATTACTGGTGGCAATCACAATAGCATCGCGAAAGCTAATCTCACGGTTCTTGGCGTCGCGCAAAATCCCTTCGTCGAGTAATTGCAGGAGTGTAGTTAGCACTTCTGGCGCGGCCTTCTCGATCTCGTCGAGCAACACCACGCTGAAAGGCTGTTTCATTACTTGCGCAGTCAAGCTCATCGGGTCGTCTGCTCCATCAGCGATTAAACGCGCGACATCCTCGGAGCGAACAAACTCATTCAAATCTAAGCGGATTAACTTGCCTTCGCCGCCAAAGTATACGTCGGCCAGTGCTTTTGATAGCTCCGTCTTGCCGACACCAGTCGGCCCCAAAAATAGAAAAGTACCAATCGGCCGATTCTCATTGCGCACGCCAGCACGGGCACGGCGCAGAGCGTCACTGACGACGTTAACAGCACGGGCTTGATCAACCATTCGCTCATGAATTAAATCCTCCATATGCAGCAGCCGCTCGCGATCTTCGGTCGTATTAGCCACGCTAACTTTAACGTCCATTGTCCGCTCAATCGCTTGCTGCACAGAGTTCATGGTCACGATGCCCGACTCGCTGAAACTAGCCGCCGACTCTAGCAATTTAAGCGCCCGACCAGGCATAGCTATATCGTGAATGTAACGCTGGCTCAAGCGATAAGCTTCGTTAATCGCTTGTATCATATAAGTAACTTTGCGGTTGAATTCAATTGAAATTAGCTGTTCTTGCAGAACTTTTTTAGTCTCTGCCTCGTTTGTCTCGGCGACATTAATGCGGTTAAGCGAGTTAGCTAACGACGGGTTGCGGCGGCTAATTTCGAGATAGCGCTGTTCGTCCATGCTTAAAATTAAGCGTAACCTGCCAGCGTCTAAAATCGGCTGCAAAACATTTGTTAAATCTACTGACCCTACGCCCTCTTCGAAGAATAACTGCGCGTCATCAAGACAAACAATTATATTCTTGGCATTGTAAGCCTCACCTAAAACCTGCATGATTAAGTTTTCGAGCTCGCCGCGTCCTGGCGCTGCCGCAATCAGCGACGCCGAGTCGAGGATAAAAATCTGGCGAAAACGAAGATTTTCGGGCACATTTGCATCAGCGTCCAAAATTCGTTCCGCGAAAGCATGAATTACTGATGTTTTACCAACACCAGCTTGGCCGATAAGAACTGCGTTTTGCCGACCGCCAGTGCCAAAAGCTTCCACTAGCTGATCAATCACCTGCACGTGCGATGGTATGTCAATCGACAAGGTATTACGGCTAGCGCCAATTTGCTCGCTGATATTTTTCCCGAATCGCTCAAGATGCAGAATCCAGCCAAACGACCAATCGCGCGCCAAACCGCCAGTGCGCCGGCGCTGGCCAAAATGCCGAACAATCTCCATCAAATGCTCTTGCCACAAAATACCAGCATCCAAGTCTTCATCACCTAGATGAGTTTGTGCTATTATCGATTGATAATTCGGAAAGCTGCGCACTAGCGCAACAGCCAATACCGCACCGCTGATACGGTCTAGTTGATTGGCTTGGCGAATGTCGTCAGCTACGCTCCACAGTTCGTCAACGGAAATCGTCGAACTCTCAGCGATAGTGGCTAAAAATGACGGCGTTATACCTAGACGCACTCCCATGAATTGACCGCTTGGCACCTCACCAATTACTTTAGCAACCTCTCGCACATCCGGTTCTCGCGACAACCGGCCCAACACGTCGCCGGCTAGCAAATCATCAACCGAGCCACCCCCGCCAGCTGGCAGATCGTGAACGTGCCAATTATAAAATTTCACCGCCATATATAATACTGCCGCCAGAGCACCACACAGCCAACCTAACGACAGACGCTCCATAGTTACTAGCATAGTACCCGATATCACCAGTAATAATGCTAACCATGAAAGGCTTTTTGCAATCATCGGCGACAGTAGCCGCCCAAAGCGCGCTTCGCTGGCTCGCTGAGACGCATATCTAAAAGTACCTAAAGATGCCATGGTACCCACCCCGATATTGCCGCAACAACCATTACCGCTGGCATCGCTGGCACCAACGGCCAAATCGCTAAACGCAACAAACCAATCAACAGCATCAAGCACAAGACTGCTACACCTATCAGCAGCGTTATTATCCTTATAAAGCCGCCAATGATTCGCGACACCAAGCGATCAAAAAACGCCCGCAACTGCACCCCGATTGGTCCGCGCACTTTCCCGGCTGAAATTTGCCGCCACGGCGCAAACAGCGTCTTCAGTAATAGCCCCAGCGAAAACGTATCGTATAATCGCTCGATAGACTCCCAAACATCTACTGCTGCCCGCTTCCAACCAACGCTATACCACCACGAAATCATGCCCGCAATAAACATATGCTTTTATTATAATTCAAAAAGCGTTTGGACGCTACTATAATGCGCCAAAAACAGGTATAATGAGTTTTATGCGTCAAACTCTCACGACTATGCTCGGGAAGACTGTTAAGAAAGCTGCACAGATTCGCGGCGGTAGCGGCTCAGCCTTACCAGGCTTGGTAATTGAAAAAATCGACTCAGATTTTGTTAGCCGCACATTACAGCAACTACCAATGGGTGTAGCACTCATCAGCGGCACTAATGGCAAAACCACTACCACCAAAATTGTTGTCGAATTACTAGAAAGCCAAGGCCTGAAAGTATTTACCAACCGTACTGGCAGCAACTTCACGCGCGGCGTGGCATCAGCGCTATTAGGCGAAGTTGATTTGCACGGACGAATGAACGCTGATATTGCCGTGCTTGAACTCGACGAAGCCTATGCTGTTCACTTTGTAAAAGCAATCAAGCCAAACTACTGTTTGCTGCTCAACGTTATGCGCGACCAGCTCGACCGCTTCGGCGAAATTGACAATACCGCCAAGCTCCTCCACAATGTTGCAATAAACACAACAAAGTGCGTAGTCCTTAACCGCGACGACCCGCGATTAAGTAGTCCTGATTTTGTAAACGACATCAAATCACCGCTGCGAAGTTTTGGCGTTAACCCAAAATATTCGCAGACTTTCCCTTCTGATGATTCTCTACGTAGTAACGAGCAAAATGCGGCTAAATTGTACGCTGACGACACCAGTCTTGAAGAGTTTAAAGACCAGCACGCCGTTATCGGCTTCAACGGCAGTGATCACTCGGTGAATCTAAATCTGCGTGGCATCTACAATCTTCAAAATGCCACCGGTGCTGTTGCTTTAGTGCGCGCAATTCTCGGTAATAATCTAAATGTTGATTCTATGCTCGAAGCGCTATCAGGTATTAAGCCAGCTTTTGGCCGCGGCGAGCAATTAATAATAGATGGACAACCCTGCGAGCTAGTATTGGTCAAAAATCCGGCCGGCTTCCGTTTAGCCCTAGCTTCGTTCAACCCAGCAAACTACGCCACTATGATAGCTATCAACGATGCTTACGCAGATGGCCGCGATATGAGCTGGCTCTGGGATGTCGATTTCGATAGCTTACAACAACAAGGCGTCACTGCTGTATCTGGCGTCCGCGCCTATGACATGGCCCTGCGACTAGAATATGACGAAGTACCTATCGATTTTGTCGATACTGACCTGACGGTTGCGCTGCGCCAGCTCATCACTAAACACACTCGCCAGCCAAAGCGCATTTATTGTAGCTACACCGCAATGTTAGCACTACGACGACTACTAGCCCGCTATACCGACGTGGAGGAAATCCGATGAAAAAGCAACCGCAATCTATCACTATCTTGCAACTTTATCCGCGCGATATGAACATTTACGGCGACTGGGGCAATGTTCTGACTCTCAAGCGGCGGCTAGAATGGCGTGGTTTTGCTACCAAACTAATTGAGTACAATGTTGGCGACGCTTTTCCAGACGATGTTGATTTAATCGTCGGTGGTGGTGGACAGGACTCTGGACAATTACGAATTAGCGACGACCTGCAAAAGATTGCCCCTCAGCTCAAACGATTAGCTGACGACGATTTACCAATGTTAGTTATCTGCGGTTTATACCAACTATTCGGCCGCTCGTTTACTACCAAAGACGGCGACATGATTCCTGGTATCGGTATTCTTGACCTAGAGACAATTGGTGGTGACGAGCGCATTGTTGGTAATATTATCGTCAAAAGTCCAGAATTCGGTGAAATTATCGGTTATGAGAATCACTCCGGGCTAACTACGCTTGGCCAAAATACCGCAGCGCTCGGCGACGTCATCAAAGGCGTAGGCAACAATAATATTAATGGCCGTGAAGGCGCCCGTTATCGTAACGTTATCGGTACCTATTTGCACGGTCCGCTCTTGCCAAAGAATCCGCACATTGCCGATTGGATGATTTCGCAAGCTATAATCCGTAAATACGGTGCCGTCGTTTTAGACCCGCTTGAAGACAAGTACACTGAACAGGCTCGTAATATCGCCAAAAAACGCCCGCGCTAACCACTACTTTTAACACTATCCTCAGATTGGACCTGCTATACTGGTAGAAGTGACCAAAATGAGCGCTGTAAAAAAACCAAAAATTAATCGTATTGTCAGCCTAGATTTAATGAGAGGCTGGTTTTTGGTGATAATCATACTTGATCATTTGAGTTATTTTCCAAATGGCCTCGTGTTCATCAGCGGCGACAGCAGATTATACGTCACTGCCGCCGAAGGGTTCTTTATTATTTCTGGATTAGTATTAGGTATTGTCCGCGGCGCTAAATTAACAGAGCGCTCGTTTAGATACGCTGCTAAATTGATCTGGCGGCGAAGCTTCATGCTATATCTAACCAGTATCATCATTACAATATTATCGATTGCAATCGGCTGGCATTTTGTTGGTAACGACGGCGTCAAGTCGCCTTTGCCTCCGCTAGATAGCAATATCTTTAGTTTATTTTGGAGAATAGTTACCTTGCAAGAATTCTACGGCTGGGCCGATTACTTGCGTCTATATGCGATATTTTTAGCGCTAACACCAGCTGCGCTTTGGCTACTGCGCCGCGGCAAATGGTACATCGTTCTAGCCATCAGTACTCTAGTTTGGCTACTAACGCCAAAGCCGGTTAACGAATTCACTCAACCATTTACTTGGCAATTTATTTTTTTCATCGCCTTCACGCTAGGATTTTACTCGCCGCAAATTAAATCATGGTGGAATAGTTTGTCCGCCAAAACGCGGCGCCGTACTAAAACTGTCATCTTTACCATGTTTATCATCACTTTCATCGCCAATGTTTTTGCCGAGTTTTTTGCGCCAGCCTTAAATGATAATCTTTCGACAGCTATTAATAATTTTCGCCCTATCCTAGCGGCCAGCTTCGATAAGCTAGCTCTAACGCCAGCGCGCGTAGCTATGTCGCTGCTCTGGTTTATTGGGTTTTTTATGATTTTCCAGCGTTTTGAAAAACAAATTAAACGCTATCTAGGCTGGCTACTTATTCCGTTTGGGACTAATTCGCTTTACGTTTATTCAATTCATGCCTTCGTAGTCATGGGAGCACATCTAATAGTCAATCCGCAATATGGCGCGCCGGCTAGTTATTTTAATTCTTTTGACCGTCTAGCCGAGGTTCCTCAAAACCTCGCGCTATCGATTTTGGTAATTGCAATTATTTACCTAGCAGTGCGAACCAAATTTTTGATGAAGATTATTCCGCGCTAAACTTAGTGATTTTTAGCAGTGATAAATCGATCGTTTCGACATCGCGATAATTACCTGGCAGACTAGCTTTCATATCGCTATAGTAGACATTATAGATATTCTTTGCGCGGGTAAATGTTTTTTTCGTGTTGACAACTTGGCGGCTATTGCCATCTAGCGGAGCATAACCGCCGCCAAGATGTTGGTCACTACTAGCAAAGTATATCTGGCAATTCGGTAGATAATAATCTAGCTCAATCGCCACATACGGATCGGCCGCTAACACCACATCGTTTTCGCTACATTTAACTATAGAAGCAACAGAGTTGACGTTTGGCTTTTGCATACGCTGAAAGTTATAATTGCCAACCTGACCGAGATTATTTGCCCCAATCGCCAGAACTACCAGCAAAACTAACGGTGAGGCTATTCGCCAAACTTCACGAGTCTCACGTTCGGTCGATAGTGCGAGACTAGCTCCCACGAGCATGACTAAGCCAATCGCAACGTGCGCCAAATAACGCTCGACATACATCGGTTTATGCAGAGAAATTACCATCAATAATATTATCGGCACGCTAATATAACTAACTAATAACCACAAAATATCGTTTTTTTTCTTAATATGAAAAGTAATGACAATCGAGCGGACAGATACAAAAATTATCGCCAGCACCAATATTGAGGCAATCACACCCAGTTGCCAAAGCGGCTGGTATATTGTATTAAACGAAACAATACCAACTAACTGCTCGAGATTCATTGGCTGTCCAATTGGCGCGAGCGCACCATTGCCAACCTGCTTCAAAAAAGACGACAGCCACGGAAGAAACAGCAACAGGCTAAACGCATAAGCCCCTATCCAGCGGCACTCTTTCCATGGAGACTTACGCAACTTACCAGCATCAATCGCGACTAGCCAGGCTAGATGAGCCAGCCACAAAAGCGCCAAGTAGTATAGCGTGTACATGCCGAGCGCCACTAGCGCTCCATAAATAAGCCAGTCAGTCCACCGCTTGCTAGAGTGTGCCCGTACCAACATTACCGTCGCCGCTACGCCGATTAACGACGCCATAGCATACATGCGAATTTCGAAACCGTAGCGCATTAATAATGGCGACAGAAGCAACATCGTTAATACATAAATGGCTGATCGCGCATTAAAATGCCTTTTAATAAAACAACCAGCTACCGCAATTGAGGCTCCATAAAAGATCACGCTTAGCGAGCGCAATGCCAGTTCGCTCCAGCCAAAAACATTCGCCCAAATTTTCAGAATGAGATAATACAGCGGTGGATGAGTATCGAGCGCCGACAGCCGAATAATCTCGCTGGCAGACCGCTTGGCTACCATTATCGAATATGCTTCATCAAACCAAACGCTCTGCCGCAGGCCAATCCATAAGCTAAGAGCTGCCACTACTACTGGCACAGCAATTATCAGCCACCTATAGACCTTGTCATAGTCATTACTATACTTCCAAAATAATATTTTCATGCTTTGATTATATTACGACTAGGAAAAACTCGCAAAATAATATATAATAGCTTTGCACATCTATCGGGGTGTGGCGCAGTTGATAGCGCGCGCGGTTTGGGACCGTGAGGTCGAAGGTTTGAGTCCTTTCACCCCGACCATTTGAATCATGAACCTGCCAACAAGCGGCAGGTTTTGTTATTATTCTGTTTTGCCCTCCCATACTCCTCATGCTATCATAACTATATGAAAAGCAAACAACACTCGCGCCGCCGCATAGTCGTTAATATTTTTGGCACATTAGGGTATTTGTCAGTATTTTTGCAGTGGACATGGACGGCAATTATATTACTATATCCGTTATTCCAATCAGAAGCTGTACAAAAGATTTTTCTACCAGAACGCCAAGCGCCTCGCCCCGTCGTGAGCCACTCTGGGTGCTATAGCGACGCCGCCCCTTTCATTGCCATCGTCTCTATTGCCATTACAGCTGCAATTATTGTTATGTCAATAATCACGCTGATAGGATTGCCAAAGAAAATCGGCAAGACTGGCGCTAAAATCACGCATTCGGCAGCCAACGTGATAGCCGCCAATACCCGCCCGCCAAAACAACAACCAGCAAAAAAATGGAAATTAAACTTGTCGTACAAACTGATAATTTGCATTAAATTAATATTGACGGTTCTGCCGGTCATTCTGCTGCTCTTTGCCCCGACAATTCCTAAACTACCGCACCAAGTTATGACTATTGTCGGTAATTTCTGCTTAGTGGTATCAGCTGTTTATTGGCTTATCCAATATACGTTAGCCAAAATCTTACGCGTACCGCATAAAGAAATCTGGTAATAATTCAAGCTTTCGGCGGGATGATGTCTATGGTGCGCGTTTGCTTATCTAACGGCAATTGATGACCAGCATCAAATTTATAGACGAGCAGTGTGCCAAACGGCATTTCCACTTTACCAATCTCTTCATCAGGAATCTGGTCGAGATACTTCATCAGCGCGCGGATAGTGTTACCGTGCGAAACAAGCAGGATATTTTCGCCTCTTTGCAACCGCGGCAAGATTTCGCTTTGAAAATATGGAATTGCCCGCGCGTAAACATCTTTGAGTGTTTCACCGCCCGGTACCGGGTAATCCCAACCGCGGCGAATTCCCTGAAATGCTTCGTCGCCAATCTCGTCTTTGACTTCCCATTTGTTTTTGCCAGTTAAGTCGCCGTAATCACGCTCGTTAAGCGGCTTGGCGATAATCCGTTCGAGATCCGCCTGGTCGCCCTTACCGCGCAGAATTCCATCGCAAGTCTGCTGCGTACGTTTGAGCTCGCTAGTATAAGCGGCATCAAAGTGAATATCGCGAATAATTTCACCAAGCTGCTCGGCTTCGCGCATGCCTTTTTCTGTCAAATTGACATCTGTCCAGCCGGTCCACTTACCTAATAAATTCCACTCGCTTTCTGCGTGGCGGCTAATAACTAAAATTCCCTGTTTTTGCACTTCCATAAATTCATTATACCGCGAAAATCAAGTTGTCTGAAATATTTTATCCGTGAGATTTCAAACAGTCTAGTATTCTGCATTAAATGCTATAATATAACTATGAACGATTTCACAATTCAATCAATCAAAGCAAGACAAATCCTCGACAGCCGCGGCAACCCAACCGTTGAAGCAGACGTTATTTTAAGTAACGGCACGCTTGGCCGTGCTGCCGTACCGAGCGGCGCTAGCACTGGCTCGGCTGAGGCGCTTGAATTGCGCGATGGCGGCATTGACTGGTCGGGTAAGGCTGTTTACCAAGCAGTCCGCAATGTTAACGAGATAATCGCGCCAGCACTAGCTGGACACGATGCCAGCGACCAAGCTGCTCTCGACCAAATAATGCTCGATTTAGACGGTACCGATAATAAGTCCAAGCTTGGCGCTAACGCCATTCTCAGCGTCAGCCTAGCCGCCGCTAAAGCTGCCGCCAGCGCTAAGAATCAGCCGCTGTGGCGCTACGTCGCAGAGATGACCGACAGCACACCTGTCCTGCCATTACCAATGATGAACGTGCTCAATGGCGGCGCTCACGCAGCTTTCGCTACCGATATTCAGGAATTTATGATCATTTGTAAAGGTGCGCAGACTTTTGCAGACACACTCAAAATGGGCACCGAGATCTTTCATGCGCTAGCCAAAGTACTAAAAAATTATGATTATCCAACTACTGTCGGCGATGAAGGCGGCTACGCACCACGCGTCCGCAACGGCAACCGCGAAGCGCTAGCCTTATTATCCGAAGCCATTCAAAACGCCAGCTACGAACTCGGCCGCGACGTTGTCTTTGCAATGGACGCGGCGTCAAGCGAATTCTATCAAAAAGGACGCTACGAGCTTAAATGCGAAGGCAAGTCGCTAGCAAGCAGCGAAATGGTTGATTGGCTAGAAGCCTTGACAAATGAATTTCCAATTGTCTCAATCGAGGATGGTCTAGCCGAAAATGATTGGGATGGCTGGAAGCTGCTGCGCGAACGGCTCGGCGACCGCATCCAGCTAGTCGGCGACGATTTGCTTGTCACGAACACCTCGCTGATTGAACGGGCTATCGCTGAACAAACTGCCAACGCGCTGCTAGTTAAACCAAATCAAATTGGCTCGCTGACCGAGACTATTCAAGCTGTTAAAATGGCGCAAAATGCTGGCTGGCGCACCGTCATGAGCCATCGCTCTGGCGAAACCGAAGACACGACAATCAGCCACTTGGCCGTTGGCCTGGGTTGCGGCCAGATTAAAACTGGATCGTTATCGCGAACCGATCGCGTCGCTAAATATAATGAGTTATTGCGTATCGCCGAGGATGACCAATCGTTGACGCTAGCGCAGCCATTTAGCGAATAAATAAAACTGTAGGTTTTACTTCTAACAAAGCGAAAAACGCCTTTTCTTTGTCAAGAGGTGTTTTTCATATCAAAATAATTATGTTATACTACTAACGAATAATCGTTTTAGGAGGTTAGTTGCTCTCGATCAAACAAAAAAAGCACCGCCGTCCATATGCTATTTTTGCAGTGGCGATATGCCTGATTAGCACTGGCGTGTATTTTATGATGCTGACCTTATCGCCGTCGGTAGCGCCCCTGATTTTTACCAAGCCGATTGATGCTAAATCGCTGCCAAAAGCCAAAATCGGCGAGAACCGTATTGTTATACCGCGCATCGGCGTCAATATTCACTACGACAAAGGCCGCACCGCACTCGATCGCGGTGCTGAATGGCGACAGCCAAACCATGGCAACCCCAAAGATGGCGGTAATTTCATTATTGCTGCCCACCGCTTCAGTATCCAGCCAACACCGCAGGGTACTGTTGAGAAATCGCCTTTTTATAACATTGATAAGATGAAACTAGGCGATAACATTGTAGTCGATTACGAAGGTGCTCGCTATGCGTACGAAATCACTAAAATATTTGATGTCAAACCAGACCAGACCGAAATCGAAGCTCCATCCCAAGAAGCAAAGCTGACTCTATACAGTTGTGAACTTGGCGGCTCTGATGCTGGCCGCATCGTCATCACAGGCAAACTGCTCGGTCAAGTCGAACAATAAAATACTCTACCAGTTGTCATACAGTAGAGTATTTTGATTATAAATTGCAGGCAGATAAAAAGGTAGTTATTTGGCGAACTCAACCGCGCGCGTTTCACGGATAACATTCACCTTGATAGTTCCAGGATACTGCATGGTTGACTCAATCTTAGTCGCGATGTCGCGTGCTAGCTTGATAGCGCTAAGGTCGTCGATTTTCTCTGGCGTGACAATCACGCGAATCTCGCGGCCGGCGCTTATGGCGTATGCTTTCTCGATTCCTTGGAAACCAGTCGCAACATTTTCGAGATCACGCATGCGCTCAGCGAAATTCTCAGCAGAGATATTACGCGCACCCGGCCGAGCAGCACTGATTGCATCGCAAATACGAACGACGATGGCCTCTGGCGTAGTCGCTTCAATGTCGTCGTGATGAGCCTCAATCGCATGACAGATACCCTCGCTCAGGCCAGCTTTGCGGGCCAGCTCAGCACCGATATGGTGATGCTTGCCTTCAATTTTGTGGGTAACTGCCTTGCCCATATCGTGCAGCAGCGTCGCTATTTTGGAAGTACGAACATCAGCGCCAATCTCGCTAGCAATCATACCGGCCATATGCGCCATTTCGGTCGAATGCTTAAGAACATTTTGACCATAGCTAGTTCGAAACTTCAGCTCGCCAAGCAGTTTTAGCAAATCACGCGGGATACCGGTAACGCCAACTTCGCGCGCCGCATCTTCGCCAGCACGCTGGGTTTCCTTGTCGATTTGCTTTTCAGCTTTCGCAAAGACTTCTTCGATACGCCCTGGGTGAATACGACCGTCTTTCATCAACATCTCGAGACCGAGACGCGCTACCTGGCGGCGAATTGGGTCAAAGCTCGATAAAACTACCATGCCTGGCGTGTCATCAACCAAGAAGTCTACGCCAGTAACGCGCTGCATCGCTTGAATATTACGGCCTTCTTTGCCGATAATTCGACCCTTCATGTCGTCGTCTGGCAGTTTAACCGCGGTGACCGTGCGCTCAGCAGTCACCTCGCTAGCCATGCGTTCCATTGTTTCAACGAGGATAGTTTGCGCCCGCTCCTCGGCGTCAGCTTCGACATCTTGCTGCATTTTGGCGACCAGATTTAGTAGATCACCCTTGATGTCGCGTTCAGTCATCTTCATCAACTTATCAGCGGCATCTTTCTTCTTGAGGCCAGCAATTTTCTCAAGCTTTTCCTGCTGACGCGTACGAATGTCACGGATCTCATTCTTCAACTCTTCAACTTCGTCTTCTTGCTTGCGTAATTTTTCACTGCGTTTATCAAGCTGATCAAGCTTCTTATCAAGCGACTCCTCACGGTCCGCCAGACGATTCTCGGTTTTTTGAAGCTCTTTGCGGCGCTCTTTCTCGATTCGCAGCGCTTCATCTTTGGCTTTAAGTACGATATCGCTAGCTTTGCGCTCAGCTTGCGCTATGACCTGTTCAGCCGTATTTTTGCTCTTGGTCTCTTGTTGGCGATCATATACTACCTTACCGCCCACGCCAGCAATAATACCAACAATCGCGGCAATAATTCCCTCAACCATATTTTTTCCTTTCTCTCGCGGCAATTAGTCAACGCATTAAGTCAAAAAACCGCAAAATTATCAAAATTTAAACTTATCAATGTCACATTCGTAGACATTACCATTGTACCGCGTTTATAACAAAATAAGCAACTATTTACGCGGTTTGGTAATGCGAGCCTCAGCGCCATACTCAGGCAGAACTATTTCATCATTGCGGCCATTCTGCAGCCGAGCCAAGCATTCTTCACGCCAAACATCGCCGGTAACTCCAACGATCGGAATACGTTGTTCGTGCGCTATAGTATTCAACACTGCCAGACCAATCCTCAAACCAGTGAAACTCCCCGGACCGCGAAATACACCAATGCCCGAAATATCAGCAAAACTGGCCCCATTCTCTGCTAAGCGGTCGCGCAAATAAGCTAGCATGTCGCGCGCGAGATTGCGTTCAGCCGCCCATTCGTAGTCGGTTCGTTTGTCACCGTCAATTAGCGTTAATTGCACCGTCATTTCAGCACTATTCCACAATACAATCATCGTAATTTCTCCACAATTCGACGCGATTTTTCACCGCTGCTCTTCAAAGTTAGCTTACGACTATCATCAGGCTGCACCTGGATGACGATCTGCAATACGTCCGTTGGCAGTACGTTATTTACTACATCACTCCACTCAATCACAGTAATTGTATGTGAATCGTGAATCGCTTCATCAAGTTCCATTTTCATGATACCAGCATCTGGTAAGCGGTAAAAATCATAATGAGCCAACCGCAAACCATCCGCAGCCTCGTAATTGCGGCTAATCGTAAACGTCGGACTCTGAACCTCGTCTTCTATATGTAAGCCACGCGCTAAGCCTTTCGTTAGTGTAGTTTTGCCAGCACCGATATCACCAATCAGCTCTAGCGTTTCGCCGCCTTGCAATAAACTGCCGATTCGCCAGCCGAAATTCACCAAATCCTCTGCTGATTGCAAAATCACCTCTAATGTCATAAGACCATTATACAATACGCCGCAATTCCCATGATAAAATATCATTGAATGAGCAGTTTTGCGCATAAATACAAATCGTTGCTAGGTGAAATAGTTATCGCTAGCGATGGCGCAGCAATTACCGGTCTGTGGTTTGTCGAGCAAAGACACTTTGATATAGGGTTAGAAGGATGCATAACTGACAAAGATTTACCGATTTTCGACGAAGTTTCGCATTGGCTAGATATATATTTTACAGGCAATAATCCTGGAGAAATCCCGGCTGTACGCATGAATGGCACGCCGTTCCAGATGGAGGTTTGGCGGATCCTCCAAACCGTACCGTACGGCAAATTAATCACCTACCGCGAGATGGCTGAATACATCGCCCAGAAGCGTAACATCGTCAAAATGTCGGCGCAGGCTGTTGGTAATGCTGTCGGCCGCAACCCCATCTCAATCCTTGTGCCGTGTCATCGCGTCATTGGCAGTAACGGTAAAATGACTGGCTACGCAGGCGGAATTGAGAAAAAAGTTAAGTTGCTGAAGCTAGAAAACGCAATTTAATATAAAAGAGGTCAGGTCAGCGTTCTTTTTTGTATTGCGACTGATTGTTTCTCATTAACCACCCCGCCCTCGCTCGTCATTGTCGAATTTTATACTTCTTCGCCAAATCTGACTGGCAGCATCTCTGTGTAGATTGTTGTCTCGCCGTCAGAGCCAAAATCTATCATGAGAGTACCCTGCTCGCGTGCAGACCCAAGATTACGTGACATGTTATATGAGTAAACTCTCATGTTTTCATCGCTATTATTTATACCACTTCTTGTGATTAGCTCATCAACATATTCCTGGAGCTCCGGTGTCATTACCCATCTACCATTAGAATCCTTGGCGTGTTTGCCAGGAGTCATAATGACCATTTTACACCTAACTGGCGCCAGCTGTTCTACCACCTCCATTTCTCTCTGCAGCACTAAGCTGCTCAGCTGTTTTTCTAATGGTGGATAGTGCTGTATATACCCTCGTTTTGTGCCATCAGGGAATTCAGAAGCTACAGCTACAGCTGTACATCCACGCAGACCACAAGTAGCAATCTTCTTTCTTTCGCCAGGCCCTGCGGTAATACTATCATATCTATTCATTTCAACCATTTTTGTACCTGCAGACTTTTCTCTATCGTAAAAAGACGGAGTCCGTTGGCGCCCATCTGGCCTCCATAATACTGGTATTCTAGTTCTACCTTCGTAAAGCCTCATATTTAAAACACCTGCGCCGATAGTGCGGTGAGCATCATTGGGTGTACGACTAATTGGTAAAAAATTGGGCAAACCTAGATGCGGCTCTTTAGCATGTTTAATTATACCCATAACCTATATAATATCATGTTTTATGATAATAGTCAATAAGGCGCATCTATTCTGGCTAACTGGCGTATCTGTTATTTCCCTGCAATCTTTTTCTGTTTATTCTTTTGTCCTCTGGCTACCACAACCACCACCGCTGTAATAATCGATAGCCCAGCCAAAATAGCCAGCGCATAAGCATAGCCCGACAGCAAGTAAATTAAAGCCAACGTCACGCCGACAGCACCCCAGATAGTAATCAGCCTCCTGCCAAGCGCCAAGCCGATGATAACCATCAGCGAATGCTCGACCAGGAACAATATTTCCATAGCATTATCTCCCCTTAGCGCCAGGACAAGAGTCGATAAGCTGAACACAGCGAGCGCCAGCACCAAGTGCGCGATGGTGTATACATGAGCATACCCCAGCCAGCGCCACGACATCACCGCTCCCGAAAGAATTGCTGCCGACCACAGATATGGCACCACTATGCCGTGAACAGGCGCAATTAGCATATGAATAGCAAATAGAATGCCACACAGCACTAAAAGGATGCCCGAATCGAAATACGGAATATTCTTCTTCGGCAACCCCTCAGCTATTAGGGCGCTGCCATTGACCGCCCACGTTAGTGTTACTAGCAGTACCGCCTCCGTCGCAACGCTGGCTGGCATGGCCATCAGCAGTACAGTCATCGACCAGCCGATAGCGCTCCAAAATGACGCATAATACCAATTATCTGACAATTTCCCGGCTCGTGCAGCCACAGCGGCGCCATAAAACACCGCAAAGATAATCAGCGAAACGATCGACATAAACTCAAGCTTAACGCCGAGCCATTGTGCAGTTAAGTAGAATAACAATACCAAACTTGGATGCGCCAATATCGCCATCGGCCGCCAATCCTGCTTGGCATACACTACCATATAAAGTGCCGCGACAGCTGCCAGCCAGCCCAAGATTTTGAACGGCAATTCATATGTCGTCGACAGATTTATCATCGGTAATATCACTGCTGGTACCGTAGCAGCCAACAGCGTCATGTCGCTGATAGTTGATGTTCGCTTATTCATCGCCAACGACCAACATACTACCCCAAAGCCAACAAGCGCCACCCAAGCAGTGATAGTGAAATTATCATTTAGTGGCACATTCAACCAATGCAAGAACAGCAGCACCAAAGCAATCGTCGCCAAGTATGCTCCGCCCAGATATCCATCTTCACGCCGCCGATAAAACACATAATACAGCAACGCTGCTAACGGCAGCCAAACTGCCGGATGAATAGACGAAAAGACGATTAGACCAGCCGCTCCAATAGCAGAATATAGCAACAATTCGCGGCACTTAACCGCTGCCTCGCTACGGTAATTGTACAGCCACTCTACCAATAATAGTAACGACAAACCGTTCAGCCACGCCATCAAAATGGCAAGGTCTTCGCCAGCCAGCTTGAAATACAAAGCTATCAGCAGTGCCATCAGAAGTAGAGAAATATGAATACCAATCACTAAGCCATAAACCTTCTCACGCCACGCAGCAATACCCATGACGATAGCGGCAACCGCCACCGAATCTGACAGATACAGCAAACCTTCTCCTGCCGGATAAGCAGTCAAAAAAGCTAAGGCTATAAACACCGTCATTAACCACCAAGCGGCCGCGGCACCGTACACTAATATTGCTTGACTTTTCGTAATATTTGGGCGTTTCAAAACTAATAATCGGCAGACAACCGGCAGCAAGGTTATAAGCATAAAGATAGAGTAATGTGTATGCAAGGCTGTTATGGAGTCGAGGCCAAATAGCCTAACGCCAGCCGGCACCAGCAAAATTCCAGACATTACTACCATACCGCCAAAACGGGCGCGGCGCAGCAATGAAAGCGCCATAAAACTTACTACCGATATCATACTCAGCAGGATAAATATGACCATATCTCTTAGCGGACTTTCGACGCCAGCTATAGTCGATACAGCAGCCAGCGACGCAACGAAACTAATCCACAGTACTATTTCGTGCTGCTTATCGGGCTGCTTTTGGATATACATCGACCCAATAGACCAAATCATATTACCAAGCGCCGCTACCCCAAGCGCTACACCCATAACCAGCCTGTCGCTATTCGATAAGTACAGCGCAAAACTAGCAGTCGCCGCCATCAGCAGCACGCGCGCCGTCGTTAGTTCATACGTGCGCATATCCTTTGATTTCTCGACGAGGGCAACAGTAAAATAATATATAACGCTGATGAACAGCAGCATACTGACGTCAAGCGTTCCCATATGCACCGACGAACCGATAGCGAGAAGCAAAGTGGACGGGACGATAAACGGATTAACCAGCGTCAACGGCTCGGTGAATTGGCGTGGAAAATAATTAGAAAAATACGCAGCCAAGGTCATCAAGCATCCGAACAATAGCACCGCAGCATAATACCACACCAACTGAGCATGCATAACAGCCGGCAAGCTGGTCGTCATCGTAAACATCGACAGCAGCGAAATATAGGCAAGCGGTTGGCTATTGAGCCTGACCGTAGCATCAGCGCATAAGAAAGTGCCGATAAAGGAAGTGATAAGCCAGCACAGTGCTGGATCAATCCCCAAGAGTAAATACATGCTCCAGCCGCCGATCGGCACAGCAGCCAGCGCCGTACCAATAAATGCCGTCGAGGCCGGCTTCAAAATCGGCAAGCGAGCATATAGCACCTGGCCAATGGCATAATAGACAAAAATAAACAGCCAGACCAAGCTAAACCTGAGCTGCGCCGAAAGCTCAATCGTTTGCGCCAACAATAAGATACCGGCGGTTAGCAATAATGATGCCGTATAGAGCGCCACATTGATGGTGGTTTGACGATTTTTCTCTTTATCTTTATTACTGGCTGGAGATAGCCACTTGACAATCTGCGTCTTTTCGTCAGGAATATTCGTATCTTCTTCAATTGGCACAGCATTAGTAGGCAATACTACATCAGGCTCGTTCGATTCATTGCGAGTTACTACAAAACCAGCAAATTGTGAAGCTGCAGCCTGATTCTCGGTAATAAGTTTGACTTGACCGTCGTTACCTTCAATTTTCGCACGGCCATTCTGCGCATCGCACACGCCGTCCCAGTAACCGCGCCGGTAACCCTCGGATTGACAAGGTAGTCGATTATTACCTCTCTGCGCCACCTTAATTATCACGATGACAATCACTAACAGAAAAATTAATTCCATGCTTAATTCCCCTTATGCTAATTTTAGTATAGCACGGGAGGGCTTTTTCATGGAGAAATTTTCGAAAGAGACACCTAACTATCGTAGCAATAACGTTTTTGCTCGCCTTTCAGAGCCTCACCTTAGTCTATCGCGTGCCGCCGACTACCAAAATT
>CALIJB010000015.1 GCA_938017675.1 uncultured Candidatus Saccharibacteria bacterium | reverse complement strand
TGATCGGCGTCATTGCCGCCCTGACCGGCATCGCCGGCGCGACCAGCGGTTGGGTGGCATTTGCCGCCGCCGCCCTCGCCCTCATCACCGGCGTCGCCGGTCTCATCACCGGCATCAAGACGTACGGCGGCCACAGCCGCCGGCCCCGGCGCTAGCCCCCACCCCCCGCTCCGCTCCCTCGCCGCCAGTGAGGTCGAGCTGTCGAGCGAATACTCTCAATCATTCACACCCCGCCCCTCGGCGGAACTCTACCATTCCAGGTAGCTGTTCTGTCGGGGGCGGGCAACCCCACGAAATGTCATGATTTGATTCTAATTTGCCTGCCAGTTTTCTAGCTGCTATATTCATATATGAACATTACCAGCCCGATTATCAAATAATAGTTAAAAGGAGTTATATCATGAAGCTATTTGCCGGCCTTTCTGCTATCGCCGTGGTAGCGGTCAGCGCTGCTAGCGTTGCTAGCGCCCTAAACGCCAATCAGCCTAATAACGCGCCAGCTACCAACCAAACACAGCAGCCAGTCTACCGCTGCGAATCGTTAGGTATCGACCATATCGCTAGCGACAGCTACAAATTTTCTGTCAAATACGCCGCTTATAACGGCGCTACTTACAAAGGCACTGTCTACCGCGTCTACGACGCCAACAGCAAAGAGGTCTACAACACTGCCGGAGCTAAGTTCAACGGTTTCGAACCTGGCAATTACACCGCCAAGGCTTTCGTCACTGTATCGGTCAACGGCAAGGACGAAACGGTCACCAGCGACGGCTGCACCAAGACTTTTACTATCAAAGCCGCTCAAAACGACCAAAATAATAAGCCTGACAAACCATCCGAGCCAGCACCACAGCCGCAAGAGCCGTCGAAACCAGCCGATCCAGGCCAAAACAAGCCAGGCGACCAGAAGCCAACGCCGCAGCAGCCGTCCAAACCTGACAACCAAAACAAGCCTAACAATCCAGCTCCGCAGCAACCATCGACTCCTGCCAAACCAACAGAACCGTCTAAACCAACGACACCTACCCAGCCGAGCCAACCCGACACAAAGCCGGCCACACCAAATACACCATCAAAGCCAGCGGCTCCAACTAATCCAGCGCCCACAAACCAGCAGTCCTCGCCAACAGCCGCCGCAGACTCCAACGCCACACCTGCCGCCACGACTACACAAACAAACACAGCCAACAGCCCGTCTAACAACGCTAGCACGCCAAACCAACTACCAAAAACTGGTATCAGCGAGCTAGCCGGCCTAGCTGGTACTGGGTCGCTTGGCTACGCGCTGTATGCCTACATAGTATCGCGCAAAAACCGTTAATCTAGCTTGACCGCTCGCACTTTGCTCTAATAAATAACCCCGCTCTTTCGACCGGGGTTATTTTATTTACTAATTCAGTGTTCGCCTGACCAATTCGCGGGTAAAGAATTCCAGCGTATCGCCGATAGCCAGCTGCAGCTTCTTCTGTGTCCGTAGGCTCAAGCCGCACATCTCGCCTTCGAATACTTCTTTGGCTTCCTGCTGCTGCCGCTGAACGTTAGCGACCTCTACCTCGGCAAGCTGCTCGCCGCCGCGCTTGACGCGCACTAGCAAATTCGGCGCTACTTTGCCGCTGGTTACTTCGCCGCCGCAAATTACCTCGTCGCGCATCGTCCGGAAGACGCCTTTGACTTCTAATACGCCGACCTCCGTCTCGACCACCTCTGGCGACAGCAAAGCTTCCATATTTTTGCGGGCATCGTCTAGCAGTTCGTAAATCACTTTGTAAGTACGCACCCGCACGTGATCACGGCTCGCCAAGCGCTTGACCGCTGGCGGTATCTCGACATTAAATCCGTAGATGATAGCATCTGAGCTATCAGCCAGGCGCACGTCGCTCTCGTTGATATTGCCGACGCCGCTGCCAATAATTCGCAAATCAATAGCACCGCCCGTATCAACCAGCCGCAAACTATCCATCACCGAGGCTAGCGAACCCTGCACGTCAGCCTTGACGATGACGTCGAACTCTTCGCTGTCGTGCTTTTGAGTCATCATTTTCAGCAAATCGGCGCCAGTGACGTTGGTGCTGGCAGCTTGCCTTTCTGCTTCAATTTTAGCCTGCTCTACCTGGGCGCGAGCAATCTTCTCATTCTTTACTACAGTGAAGACATCGCCGAACTGCGGCAATTCCTTGAATCCGGTAACTGTCACTGGCGTTGACGGGCCAGCCAATTTTAGCGCCTCGCCGCGAAAATTCGCCAGCGTGCGCACCTTGCCGTATGATGTACCGGCAACCAGAAAATGGCTTGGCTTCAGCTGGCCTTGCTCGACTAGCAGATTAACCACCGAACCGCGCCCCTTTTCCATGTGCGCCTCGATCACCAAACCCTCAGCCGGAACGTCAGTATCGGCTTTCAGCTCTTCCATATCGGCCACCAACAACACCATATCTAGCAATTTATCGATATTTTCGCCAGTTTTAGCGCTAATCGGCACCATAATCGTGTCGCCGCCCCATTCCTCTGGATTCAGCTGGTATTCGCTGGCTAATTGAGCTTTAACGCGGTCGATGTTGGCACCTTCTTTGTCGATTTTGTTAATAGCTACGACAATTTTAGCATTGGCATTGCGCGCGAATTTAATCGCTTCGACCGTTTGCGGCATCACGCCGTCGTCGGCCGCCACCACAATCACTACCACGTCGGTCAGCACCGCGCCGTGCTGGCGCAGCGCCGCAAAAGCCTCGTGTCCTGGCGTATCTAGCAAGGTGATTACGCGATCGCCGCGCTTGGTCTGATAAGCGCTGATATGCTGGGTAATTCCGCCTGCTTCGCTAGCTACGGTTTTCATGCCGAGGATTGTATCTAGCAGCGTAGTTTTACCGTGATCGACATGCCCCATCACTGCTACAATCGGCGGCCGCAGCGATGCCTTGGCAGACGGCTTATGCAAATGCTGCACTGGCGCAGAATTAACTTCTTTTCGCTTCAATTGTACGGCAATTTTCAGCTCCTCGACAATAATTTGCGCCGTCTCGAAATCAATCCGCTGATTGATCGTCGCCACGATACCGTTTTTGAATAATTCACCGACAAGCTGCGTTACTGGCAGGTTCAGAGCCTCGGCCAATTCTCCAACGGTAATAGAATCGGCAATCATCAGAACTTTCTCTGGCTGGCTCATATTTCTCCTTTCTACCCGCAGCTTATCGGGACAATTATCCGCTAGATGCGCGAGCTGTTACTTGGTTTTCTTTTTCTTGCCGCCCAAACTCAGGCTAATTTTGCGGCCTTCGCGGTCAATGTCGAGAATTACGAATTCTTTGCGCTCGTTCAAGGTAAAGACCTTCTCGGGATCAACATCGTTGCCGCTGCCAAGCTCCGAGATATGCACTAGCGCCTCGACAGCCGGGCTAATCTGGACAAAGGCGCCAAACGGCGTAATCCGCGTGACTGTACCTTCGACTTTTTGGCCTTTTTCGAGCTTCTCAACCTCGTCGAGCCACGGGTCTTTGGTTAGCTGCTTGACGCTCAAGCTCAAACGGTCTTTGTCAATCGAGATAATTTTGGCTTCAACCGACTGGCCGACTTTGACGTAATCATTCGGATTACCAACACGCTCCCAGCTGATCTCTGAAATGTGAATCAACCCTTCGATACCATCAACATTAACAAACGCGCCGAAATCTACTACGCCCGTCACCACGCCTTTAACCGTATCGCCAACTTTCAGCGTAGCAAAGCGCGCTGCCAAGCCGTCTTTGATAGCCTCTTTCTCAGAAAAAATCAATTTGTTAGTCTTGCGGTCGCAGTCCAAAATACGCACTTTCATCGGCCGGCTGACCAATGCATTCAAGCGGGCGAGAATTTCGTCCTTGTCGGCGCTGCCAACGCGCGGATAATGCTCGGCGCTCAACTGCGATACCGGCAAGAAGCCGCGTACACCCTCGTACTCGACCAGCAGTCCGCCGCGGTTCGCGTCGTACGGCGTAATTTCAACAATTTCAGCAGCATCAAAGTGAGCTTGAATTTCTTCCCAGCCGCGGTCTTTGGCTGCCTTGCGCAAACTCAGCAGGCTGTAGCCATTATCAAGTTCTGAATCAATCACGCTTGCCGACACTTCGTCGCCGACATTCAATTGGCGGCCGAAACCGACCTCGCGACGCGGTACGTAACCAATTCCTTGCGCGCCCAAATCTACTAATACTTCGTGTTTTCGCACGCTTAAAACGTGCCCAGTCACCATCTCGCCAGCAACTAGCTGTTTCGCATTGTCGCCCGCCAAGAGGTCGTCCATCGTAATCGTGGCCTTTGCCATAAATACGTCATCAGCAGATACCCTAGGTTCGGGTAAACTCTGCCAATTCTCCTTTCTTAAATTTAATATTTCTCGAGCAACACAAAACAATGCGCACTCAGCCACTTACCAGTATACCTTATCCGACCTCTAATGTCTAGATGAGGCGACGCGATTTGACGTAAGCAACCCCCAGCCCCAGCAAGCCGGCGCCAGCTACAACCGCTAGCATATCGTCAACCGGACCAGTCTTTGGCAAGCTGCTGGCTTCATGGCCAGTTTTCGGCAGCTTGTTGTTAATAGCAGCAGACGAACCTGTTGCCGAGTTATTAGAGCCGCCAGAAACAGTGCTAGAAGCGCTGGAATTGGAGTTGGAAGCCGGAGTCGAATTGCTAGAATTGCTGCTAGTAGAGGCGCTCGATGTGTCCGACGCGCTTTTTTGATCGCTCTGGCTGGCCGCGCCAGCATTCGACTTCTGTGCTGGATCCGAGCTGTTGTTACCTTTGTTCTTGTCTTCTTGCTTTTTCAATGTATCAGCAAGCGAGTCTTTTTTCTTCTCGTCTTCCTTAGGCTTATTAGCTTCAGTATTGCTCTGGTTTGTATCTTTTTTTGGCGCTGGCGCAGTGTTGCTGCTTTGTTCGTTTTGAGTTTTTTGGTCATTTTTGGTAGTTTCAGATTGAGACGTTTGTGCCGTTTGCTGCGTATCTGTCGAATTCAATTCGCCCGAATGGCGCACCATGTACACGCCGCCAACAAACGCCGCTGCTAGCGCCGTCCCCACCAGCACAAAACCAATCACTGAACCTTTCTCGCTACGATGTGCCACTTTACTGTTATCCTCTCATGATTACCTTACTTTTCTATATTATACACCTTTTCTGCAATAATATCAACTATACGCTATACTATCGTCTGTGATACGATAGATTCATGATAGTAACAATCGATACTGGCGGGACAAAGACGCTCGTCACCTCTTTTGCCGATAACGGGCACATGGGCAAACCGCTTAAATTTCCCACTCCCAAGGAGCCAAAAGCTTATGTCGCTGAACTAAAACGCGTAGTCCGCGAACGCTATTCAGACAAAAAAGTCGATGTTATAGTTATCGCTCTACCTGGTATTATCAAGAATGGCACTGCTGTCTGGTGCCAAAACCTCGGCTGGGCAGACTTTCACGCTTCCCGCCTGCTGCGAGACCTGCTGCCAGGCGTGCCAGTGCTCATCGAAAACGATGCCAACCTAGCTGGGCTCGCCGAAACGCGGCTTTTACGAACAATCCCTAACTGTTCGCTTTATGTCACAGTTAGTACTGGTATCGGTACTGGAGTTTGCACTAACGGCTACATCGACCCGGGCATGCGCTACAGCGAAGCCGGCCGCGCGCTCGTCGAATACGGCGGCAAAATCCACTCGTGGGAAAGCTTTGCCTCTGGACGGGCCATTGTCGACGCTTATCACAAATTTGCTCGCGACATCACCAGCAAACGCACCTGGAAGAAAATCGCTGATCGCATTTCGCGCGGCTTTCTGGCCGTCATCCCGATAATTCAGCCTGACATTATCATCATTGGCGGTAGCGTCGGTACTTATTTTGAACGGTACGGCGATTACTTGCGCGATATTTTAACTTCGCATCTGCCGCCGCACATTCCATGCCCGAAGATTATTCAAGCGCGCCATCCCGAGGAAGCGGTTGTCTACGGATGCTATTACTATGGCAAAGATTACTTGGCTCTCGCAAAAAATAAGCGCTGACGCTTTGTCAGTGCCGCACCTCGCACATCTCACCCTAGTTCAGGGTGAGATGTTTCGTTGGAATCATCGCGCTTGCGCTATTCACTACAATCCGGCAGATTCTCATGCTTGCGAACGGCTACTCCACGAATATGGCCACGCCTTGCTAAACCACACTGGCTATTCGCGCGATATTGAGCTAATCGCTATGGAACGCGCCGCCTGGCAAGAAGCCATCGAAGCAGCCGCTAGATTTTCTACCACAATTAACGCCGAGCTAATCGAAACCGACCTCGACACTTATCGCGACTGGCTGCACGCCCGTTCGCAATGCCCGCACTGCCAAGCTGCCGGCCTGCAATCCAGCGCTAACAAATATTCCTGTCTCGCCTGCGGCCGTTCCTGGCGAGTAAACCAAGCCAAACTATGCCAGCTGCGCCGCTGGCTTGAATATTCTACTTGATGCGATAATTTGATCAACTAATTCATAACTACCGATTACTCATAAAACTAAAAATGCACCTCCGTAGCGGAAGTGCATTTTTGTATAGTCAGCTAGTTTTACGCTGCGAGCGTAACGTCATCCTGCGTAACAGTTGTTTTCGCCTTACCGCGGCGGCTAATGCGGCCGCCTTTAGCGCCAGCGATACGAGCTAACTGCGGATTAGCAGCAAAACCGCCCGTATGCCCGTTTTGGCCGCCTTTACGGCCAATTTTTGCATAAAAATTTGGGTCTTTGGCCAAGTTCTTTTTAGCTGCTTTCATGCCGCCGATTTTTGTTCCTGCCATATTATTATCTCCCGCCCGCTCCGGGCAATATTAAAAGGGCTCGCCTACCTCTGTAAGAGACAGGTAAACCCTCGCTTTATCTCACATACGTTATATGTACTCTTTTATATTAGCACAAACGAGACAAAATGTCAATGGTTACAAATTACGAAATTATGATATAAAAACCGTTGCGTTTATTCGTCTGGTGCGATATTATAGATATGCACCTGTTTGAACCTTCAAAACTACGAGGTTCACCACAAATACAATTCTCGTTTTCTGCGAGATCCGAGAATATAAAAATAACGCTCTCGAAAGGGCGTTATTTTGTTTACTGAGCTGTCACGAAACGCAGCAGCGATCTGGGAGCCTACCCGTCTCATAAAAATATCCTAAGCGCCATAAGACAATCTGTAGTTTTGCCGCTAACAGACAGCGGCACTAAACACGTCAGCCAAAAATAAAAACCACCCTTTCGGATGGTTTTTATATAATTCGGCACCGTGCTAGATTCCCACTTGCGCAGTATTATCGCCGCTGAGGAGCTTAACTTCTGTGTTCGGAATGAGAACAGGTGTTTCCTCCTCGCCATGGGCACCGAAGGAGGGGGTTTAAAGCGCTTGGTTCCACATATAATCGCGTGGTGGGCCAAACCCCTTCCTTCGATGTCCTTGTTCGGCTAGCTCGTGCCTATAATCGAAAGATTAACGTTGGTGCGAACACCAATTACTAGTCAAGTCTACCTTATCCACGCTATCAATGCAAGCATTAACCGCGTAGACAAGGACATAAAAAGGCAATGGGACTATTAGTATGCTTCGGCTCCATACATTACTGCACTTCCACCTTGCACCTATCAAACAGATAGTCTATCTGTGTCCTCATAGGGAAATCTAATCTTGAGGTCAGTTTCGCGCTTAATATGCTTTCAGCGCTTATCTGGTCCGCACATAGCTACCGGACAATGCAGCAGGTGGCCACAATCCGTACACCAGCGGTGCGTTCACCCCGGTCCTCTCGTACTAGGGGCAAATCCTCGCAAATTTCCTGACGTCCATACCGGATATAAACCGAACTGTCTCACGACGTTCTGAACCCAGCTCGCGTACCACTTTAATCGGCGAACAGCCGAACCCTTGGAAGGTGCTCCCCCTCCAGGATGTGATGAGCCGACATCGAGGTGCCAAACAGCGCCGTCTATGTGAACTATTGGGCGCTATAAGCCTGTTATCCCCAGGGTAACTTTTATCCGTGTGCGCTGTCGATCCCACATTCAATGAACAAATGTTCGTACAGCGGGTCACTTGCTCCGACTTTCGTCTCTGATTGGAATGTACTCCTCACAGTCAAGCTGGCTTATGCGCATACACTATCACTTCGATTTCCATCCGAAGTTAGCCAACCTTTGAACGCCTCCGCTACTCTTTAGGAGGCAACCGCCCCAGTTAAACTACCCACCATACACGGTCCTTGTACCGGATAACGGCACAAGTGAGATCAAGATCACAGCAAGGTTGGTATTTCACATTGCGACTCCGCAAATACTAGCGTATCTGTTTCAAAGTCTCCCAACTATGCTACACATGCTGAAACCTGGATCAATGTAAAGCTGTAGTAAAGCTCCATGGGGTCTTCTCGTCCTGGTATGGACAGACGGCATCTTTACCGCCAATGCACTTTCACCGAGTCCTTCGCTGAGACAGTGCCCACATGATTACTCCATTCGTGCGGGTCAGAACTTACCTGACAAGGAATTTCGCTACCTTAGGACGGTTATAGTTACCGCCGCCGTTCACTGGGGCTTCAGTTCGTACCGTGAAGCACTCCCCTTAACCTTCCAGCACCGGGCAGGAGTCACCCCCTATACATCCACTTTCGTGTTAGCAGAGAGCTGTGTTTTTGATAAACAGTTCCGTGGGCTCTTTTGCTGCGGCCCCCACATCGCTAGATGCGTTGAGCTTCAGTTCCAAAAGCTATTGGTTCTATCTCAAGAAGAATTGATGTATTAAAGATACTCTTCAACCACACCTGCTAGCTTTGAAACCGACAACATATCCACCGAAGTGGGGGCAGACCTTATTCCGAAGTTACGGTCGCTGTATTGCCGAGTTCCTTAGCGAAGGTTCACTCGTAAGCCTGAGTCTACTCGACTCGAGCACCTGTGTTGGTTTGCGGTACGGGCGGCTAAGTCCATGCGTACACCTGCTTTTCTAGCCAGGGCTTTCACCAAAATCGCGACTCCGAAGAATCACTTTCACTCCCTTTGCGTTCCCGCTCGGTTGGACGGATAAACCATGAATCCGCTTCGATTACTTCCCCGTGAACAGTGTACAAAACTTAACCGGTTCAGGAATATTAACCTGATGTCCATCGCCTACGCTCTGCGCCTCGGCTTAGGCCCGACTAACCCTGAGATGATTACCATAGCTCAGGAAACCTTGCTCTTACGGCCGAGAGGATTCTCACCTCTCTTATGGTTACTCATTCCAGCATTCTCACTTCCTACCGCTCCACAGCACTTTACAATGCTGCTTCACTGCCGATAGGAACGCTCCTCTACCACACTTTGCAAAGAATAAAATTTACGATTGTTCCGTTTCTTCATATTCCTCTGAGAGAGCTTCTAGGATATGTTGCTGCTGCTCAGACGTTAATTCTAAATTAGCAATGTTTCTGACTATAGCCTGAGCCGCGCCACTCTCAACGAGAGCGTTTGCAACTCGAATACTATCTTCTGGAGACAAACTTGCAAGTTGTTTCTCTAAAGTAGGCTGATGCGCCTCTCCGGAAGCTGTCGCAGTGTAAATACTTTCTCCTGATAGTAATTCTTTTTTGTTCATTCTTACAACTTTCTTTTGTGTATTACGTTAACTTATGTAACAATAATACACTATGATGTCTAAAATGTCAAATAGTCACCTATCGTAAATTTTATTCTTTGCAAAGTATCCATGTCTTCGGTATTACGTTTAGCCCCGTTACATTTTCCACGCAAGATCTCTTGACTAGTGAGCTGTTACGCACTCTTTAAATGAATGGCTGCTTCTAAGCCAACATCCTAGCTGTTTAAGAAATCTCACCTTGTTTCCCACTTAACGTAAATTTAGGGACCTTAGACGATGGTCTGGGCTGTTTCCCTTTTGAGCGACGAACTTAGCTCCGCCGTTCTAACTGCCATGATTCCACAGCCGGTATTCGTAGTTTGTTAAGGGTGGGTAGGATTGCTCCCCCCAGTCCTTTACAGAGCTCTACCCCCGACTGCTACCACATGACGCCAGTCCTAAAACTGTTTCGAGGAGAACCAGCTATCTCCGAGTTCGATTGGCATTTCACCGCTAACCACA
>CALIJB010000014.1 GCA_938017675.1 uncultured Candidatus Saccharibacteria bacterium | reverse complement strand
CCAAAGCTTTCATCAGCCCAATCTGCTGCGTCCGCTCGAGCACCGAAATATACATAGTGTTAATAATCCCGAACACACTCACCACCAAAGCCAAAATACCAAAACCCATCACAATAGTTTGCAAAATATTTATGAAAGTGAAAATCATACTCTGTACATCTTTCGAAGTCATCGACGAATAGCCAGCGTCCTTCAAGCTATCGCGAACTTCCTCGGGAGTTTTACCGCCCGTGGCTGTCGCATTGGCAAAAATATATTTCTGATAAGAATCCGTTCCGGCGGTACTAAAATCAGTTAACTCCTTAGCAGCACTCGAGTCAATGTACAAATTCGGCCGGCTGACCATCTGATCTGGCGTTTTCTTGATAACTGCCGCAATTTTAAACTGTTTATTTAGCGTTTTGCCGCTTAGCAACTCTTTCACGCCAGTTTCGCCTTCCTCGGCATATACCCGTTGAATTGTCGCACTATCTGCCTGCTGCGGCTGTTGGCTAACGGTAATCGTTAGCGTCGAACCAACCACTTCTGCCGCTGTTTTACCTAATTTTTCAGTGTAGCTCTCTGGTATGACCGCTTCGTCTGGCGCTAGTTTTGTCCCCGATTTGATCTCGCGACCAGCCGCAGTCTCTAACTGCAAGCTATTATCGCGCATCATGACTTGAGCGACGTATTTTTTGTCGCCTTTTACGCTAAAAGTCACATATTTCGGCTGCAGTTGATAACCCGGCTCAACATTTTTGAGATCCTTGCGCTGGCGCAGCTTTTCGATATCGCTTTGAGTGAGCGTGTCGTAATCTTGGCCATAGTACGATTTTGCATTCGGATTGTACTCAGTTAGCTCATTTCTGCTGCCAGTGGCTGCACCGGCAGCAACAACCCGCTTATCTTTGGCAATAATCAAGCCATTCGGATCAATATTACTGCTGATTATCCGATCAACGTACTGCCTAGCACCCTCACTAACCATCAGGCTAGCCATAATCGCGAAGCCGCCTACAGCAATAGCTACACTTGTTAAGATTGTCCGCATTTTGGCGCGGCGCAAATTACGGCCGGCTCTAGTAACGATATCAGTAGTTTTCATTATTTTTCCTCCTCTGTAAGCTTGCTAGTCGACTTATTTTTAGCAGCGAGTTTCTCTACTTTATTGCTACGAGTTCTAGCAGCCGATTTCTCGGTAGCAGAATCCGATTCAATTTTGCCGTCTTTGATATGAATCACCCGCTGGCATTTTTGCGCTAAATCTTCATCGTGGGTCACGATAATTAGCGTAGCGTTGTTTTCTTTACAATAATTAAACAACAAATCCTCAATCACTTTTGAAGTTGCCGAGTCAAGATTACCAGTCGGCTCATCAGCAAATAAGATTTGCGGCCGGCCGACAATCGCCCGAGCAATCGCCAAACGCTGTTTTTGCCCGCCTGAAAGGTCTTTGGCGCGCGACTTAACCTTATCACCCAAATCAACCGCCTCTAGAGCTTCGATAATCCGTTTCTTGCGGCCGATTCTTGCCACGCCCGCCGTCTCTAACGCCAAACTGACATTATCATAACAGCTCTCGCCGCCTTCGACGAAGAAACTCTGGAAGATAAAACCCATCTTCTGCGCCCGAAACCTATCGGTAGCCCGCGGCTTCAGCCGCAAAATGTCTTCGTCGTCAATTAGCACCTTGCCCTTTTGCGGCTTGTCTAACCCAGAAATCGCATGCATCAGTGTCGATTTACCGCTGCCAGATTTACCCAGAATTGCTACGCTCGATCCCTTCTCAATATCCAAACTAACATCATCCAGCGCCGTAAAAGCATTCTTCTTTTTGCCATATATTTTAGTAATGTTTTTGACTTCTATCATTCAGCTTTCCTCCTTATATCGCCGTTATTACGCCAGTCGTTAGTAATAATATAATTATCACACCCAAACCGATGCGGTACCGAATAAATAACGAAAAGTCATTGCCGGCGACAAATTTCAGCAGCCACGCAATCGACCAATAGCCAACCGCAAAAGCCACCGCTGTCGCCAAAATTGTCGACACCCAGCCGACGCCGCCGCCAATATATTTGTAAGCAGTCATCGCCTCTAACAAACCTGCCGCCACCAAAGCCGGAATACCCAGGAAGAAGCTCAATTTCGTCACCGTTACCCGATCAAAACCGCGGAATAGCCCCACCGAAATCGTCGCCCCTGAACGCGACACGCCTGGAATCAGCGCCAAGCACTGACCCAAGCCAATCGCCAGTGTGTCCCGCCAAGTTGTCTGCCGCTCGCCTCGCCGCACAGCGCTGCATTTGTCGGCTAGCCACATCACCAGGCTCCAACCAATCAACGCAAAAGCCACAAACCATAAACTGCGCAGCACTGTCTCGACCTCATTCTTGAGAGCATAACCGATAGCCGCAATCGGCAGCGATCCAATAATAATCGCCCAGCCGTACTTGTAATCAAACTGCCGCCGCGCCCGTTTCCACCACAAACCACGCCACCAGGCACTCAATACCCGCCAAATATCATCTCGAAAATAAATTATTGCTGCAGCGATAGCGCCAATCTGAATAATAGCCGTAAAAGCCGTCAAACTCGGGTCGTTGATCCGCATGCCCATCAACTTCTCGACAATCGTCAAATGCCCGGTCGACGACACTGGCAAAAACTCGGTCACTCCCTCGACGATACCCAATATGATAGCCTGCCACCATTCCATAATATTTAATAGTATAGCATTTGCAGCCGTCTCGGCAAAAATCTCAACTATTTTTGCCTATTTTACGCTAAAAATATTGACATAAGCGTGATTTTTTGCTATAAGTTATATAGAAAGTCAGACAAAAATAAAAAGGAATAACGAAATGCCCGCGAGATCACTCGAGAGAACTGGAAGTCCACCACCGCCAGTAGGAGAACAAGGTAAGGATTTTACGTTAGATAACGGATCTGTCGTACATACTGATGAGAATGGTATACCAGATTACATAGAAGTGCCGCCTGAAGGCGATGAAACCACCCCTGAATCTGGTCAAGAAAGCGGTGCCGAATACGGAGACGTCGAGCCTGGCCAAGAAAGCGCCGAGGATGCTGCCGAAGTGCAGGCTAACGAGACTCTGCGTACCGATGCTGAAGTTTTAGGCAATCGCTATCTTGTTAGTCGAACGATAAAAGGTGCTGGTAATACGCTACAGTGGGGCAAGGAAAGAATTGCAGCGGGCTGGAATAATGCTAAGGAGCAACCAGGCCTACTTAAAGACAAATTTATGTACGGCCTAGCCAAGAGTTCGTATGACCGGCGCAAGGCAAAGCTTGACGAGGTTGCTCATCTCAGCGACAATCACCCGCTTAAAAAATTCCGTATGAGGAAGCTTCAAAAAGCTGAGGCTCGCCTGAACAAACGCAAAGCAAATCTCGAAATACGACAGAATCGGATGACTGGGCGCGTAGAAGCCGTCAAAAACGCCTATGAAGCACGCCGCGAAGCTACTATTGCTGAACTATCAAAACGTCGAGATGAGGCTCTTGCTCGCAAAGAAACTCGTATAAAATTACGCGAACAAGGTGCAGGCTGGCTTGAGGCTCATAAAGCCGCCGAAAAACACGTCAACTCTATACCAGAAGATCAACTCCGCCGCATCGCTAGCGCTGTCATGAATGCTGCCGAAGCTAGCAAAAACTCACAAGAGGCCAGTTGGCAAGCACGATACGCTGAACGAGCTTCTGCTGACGCGCAAAATCGAGTTGAATCAATTGGCGGGCAGCTTCAGCAGACCAGAACCGAGCTAAATAGTATGCGCCAGCAAGCTGGAGAAATCGCCAACATGGAGTCAGACCTGGTTTCGATCAGAGAGAATGCGGCTAAGCTTCAAGAAAAAGCCGACTCGCTATCCGATGATAGCGCCAACAAATTTGCAGCAACGTACGAAGCCATCAAGGCTCAGCAGCAACAAGAAAATATGGAGAAAGCAATCGCCGATTACCATAAACGTTTAGCCGAACTGCAGCGACAGGAGACGCAACTTGCGCAGTCGCTGATTCAAGCTCAAAAAGACGTTGAAAACACCGGTAAAGCCCTTGAGAACAGAGCGCGAGCAGAAGCCGCTGCAAAAAAGAAAGCCGAAGAAACCCAACAAGCTAGAGACCGTAGCGTCGAAAATACCTTTGTCTAAAATTAAAACAGAAAAAGAAAGGATAACATCATGCCAATTTTAAGCCGCAGCCTCCTCGCAGATTTAGGAATCAATCTATCAGACGAAGATTACCAATCGCTTGCCGACCATTTTGAGTCGACACTAGAAGAACGCGTCATCAACGAAATCGTCCTCGAGCTATCACCAGAGCAAGCTGAAGAACTATCGCACATGCAAGAAGCCAGCGACGACCAAATCGTCGATTGGGTGCGCGCTAACGTACCTGATTTCGCCGATATTGTGTCTGATGAAATCGATATCTTGCTCGGCGAGCTAGCTGAGGATAGCGAGAAAATGGCCGCCTAAAAGCCAGTACCGAAGTATCGACAACTTCAAAAACTACAACTTCACTTCTGGATATATCGCCCGCGTTGTCTCGTCAATCTCATGACGCAGTTGTGGAAATGGCACGCCCTCGCGGGCAGTTACGCCTTCAAAAATCCAAAATACCCGCTCAGAATAGCCCCAGCCACAAGCTGGCGGCATACCGTACTCCAACATCTCCACAAAGTCGATATCCAGCATCATCGCTTCTTCGTCGCCAGCATCGCGCATCTGTTGCTGCTCAATAAAGCGGTTCAGCTGGTCAATCGGGTCATTCAGCTCGGAAAAACCATTGCCCAGCTCTGACCCGGCAATAATTGGCTGGAAACGCTCCACCGTCTGCGGATTGTCGGGGTTGGACTTGGACAGCGGACTGATGAACTTCGGTGTATTCACCAACCACACCGGCCCCGCCACATCTTTGCGAATATTCTTCCATAATTTATCAATACCGCGCGGGATGGAATCGGTCTTTTCTACTTCCAAACCATGTGCTTTCAACTTGGCGGCCACCTCGTCAATCGTTGTATTATACACATCAATTCCATAGTGCTTGTTGATCACCTCGGCATAATCCCAAACTTCCCACTCGCCGCTCATATCCACCGTGAACCGACCTAGCTGAAACTGCAGCGTACCAAACGTTTCCTGCAATACATATTTATACATATCCTCCATGAAGCGCATACCAGCTCGCCAATCCCAATACGCAGCGTACCACTCCATGGCGATATGCTCTGGCAAATGCTCATCAGAATAGTTCTCATTGCGAAAACGCGGCCCGAGGTCATAAACTTTCTCAAACCCAGCGCCAATCAACCGCTTCAGCGGCAGCTCGTGAGAAATACGCAAGTAGAATTGCTGATTATCCAGCGCATCCATATGCGTCACAAACGGGTTAGCGTCAGCGCCGCCAGTCGTATGCTCCAATACCGGCACATTGACCTCAGTAAAGCCGTGGCTGTTTAGATAATCGCGCGTCGCCTGCCAGAACTTGCTGCGGCGAATAAACCGCTGACGCACCTCTGGATTGACGTTCATATCGACATAGCGGCGGCGAAAACGCTCTTCTTTGTTTTCCAATTTCTCTGGCATCGGCCTGAGCGACTTGGTTAGTAATCGCAGCTCATGCACGCCAACCGACTTTTCGCCAGTCTGCGTTGTCGTCATCACTCCGCGCGCCTCGACAAAATCACCCGTATCCAAAAGCTTCAGCTGTTTCATGCCCAATATGCCGCGGCTAGCGTCCAATTCTGCCACATCATCGCGCTGCAAATATAGCTGCACCTCACCAGACTGATCGCGCAGCTTAATGAACGCCAGCTTACCAAAGCTGCGGATTGAAACGATACGCCCCGCCACAACCACTTCTTGATCCGCCAATTCATCATACCGCGCTAAAACCTCGCCGCAGCCATGCGTCCGCTCCGACCGCGCTGGATACGGATCAACGCCTAGTTCTCGCAGGGTTTCTAATTTTCGCAAACGTTCATTTCGATAATCTTGCAGTGTAGCCATAATTATTTATTATAGCACGCCCCTGTTAGTAGCTACGAAATTGCTTTAATCACGTAGACGGTTTCGCCTTTGGGTGTGTTAATAGCGGCGGTATCGCCCACTACCTTATCAATTAGCGCCACGCCCAGCGGCGATTCGTCGCTAATCTTGCCATTTAGTGGATCGGCTTCAACCGGACCAACAACCGTATATTCAAATATTTTACCGCCAGATTCAAGCGTCACTCGACTGCCCAAACTAACTTTGTGAGTGGTGCCGCCCTTGATATCCTCGGCGTTCTGTAAAATATCCTCAATCTCGGCAATACGCGTCTCGACTAGGCCTTGCTCTTCGCGCGCCTGATCGTACTCGGCATTCTCGCTCAGATCGCCATAACCGCGCGCTTCAGCGATTTTCTCGGCAATCTCGCCGCGGCGACCCTTCAAGGCAGCTAGCTCTTCTTCAAGCTCTTTTCTTCCATCCTCGGTGATCTGATATGCTTTTTTCATGAGTTTTACTCCTTTCGTTATACCGCCCGAAACTTTCTCTGTCTAGAGAAACCCCAGCCCTCCAATACAAAATACTCAGATTAGTTCAGTGTAGCAAGCAACTCATCTGCCGTCAAGAGCCGTTGCTCGCCAGTCTGGCGCGTTGACACCTCCCATTTACCATCATCAAGCAAGCGATCGCTGACCGTCACCCGATACGGAATGCCCAGCAGTTCGGCATCAGCAAATTTAACCCCTGGACGCTCGTCGCGATCGTCATAGATAGTCTCGATTCCGGCAGATTGTAACTTCTGATAGAGTTCGTCAGCTGTAGCGCGCGACTGGCTGCCAATTTGTACCAGATATACTTTAGCTGGTGCAATGTTTTCCGGCCAAACCAGCCCCTTGTCATCAGCAAATTTCTCAACAATCACGCCCATCACCCGGGTGATGCCAATACCATAGCTGCCCATATAAGCATACTGCTCTACACCCTCAGCGTCAGTAAATACCAAGCGCATTTCCTCGGACTTTTGCGTACCGAAGTTAAAGATGTTGCCAACCTCGGCAGTTTTGACCCGTTCTAGCTCGCTGCGGTCAATACCCAGCTCCTTGACAGCGTCATCCAAAACTTCTTCGTTCACGGCAATATTTTTGCCGCGATGCAGATAAATGTAATCCTCGCCAGCATCACAAATCGTCTGAAATTCGTGGCTAAATTTAGTGAAAGCTCCGCCCGAGGCAAACGTCACATACGTCTCATCGCCGATACCAAAGCGGTCGTAGCAGCGCTTGTAAGCCTCGATCGCGGCGTTATAATACTTATCCAAGTCTTCTTTGCTGGCATGTACCGAATACATATCTTTCATAACGAATTCGCGGCCGCGCATAATACCGCTTTTGGCGCGCAGCTCGTTGCGCAGCTTGTTCTGGAACTGGTAAACGCTAATCGGCAAATCCTTATAGCTCTTCAAATAATTACGCAATAAATCAACAATCGGCTCTTCGTGCGTCCAGCCGAAACCGACCTCGGTACCATCCTGCAGATGAGACTTAAACCAAACATCGACCAGTTCGTCGTTCCAGCGCCCAGTCTCTTGCCATGTTTCTTTACGCTGCAGTGTGCTCATGACTAGCTCTTGACTGTCAATTTTATTCATCTCTTCGTGGACAATTTGCTTGATATTCTCAACCACCTTTAGCCCCAGTGGCAAGTATGAATAAACGCCCGCCATCGTTTTATGCACGTAGCCAGCACGAATTAGTAACTGGGCGTTACGCGCCACTTCGTCAGCTGGCGCCTGCTTGATAGTTCGAGTAAAATTCTTACTTAGTCTCATAATATCCTCATTTTACCGTGAATCACGCATATCAACAAATTACCAAAACGCCGCCGCAACATAAACCGCATAAAAAGCCACGCTATTTTTGATTGCGTGCAGCAAAAAGCCAGACCAAATCGATCCAGTATATTCACGCAGCGTACAAAGCACCAAACTCAGCGCAAACGTATCAATACCAACATTCCATTGCCCATGCGCCACCCCAAAAAGCAAACTAACAAAAAATATGTTAGCTGCTACTGGCAACTTCGCCGAACGCAGTTTGCCATACAGTATACCGCGAAAAATTAACTCCTCGCATAATGGCACCACTATCACCAGCACCACGAAAGCTATCGCTAAATCTAGCGAAAACAGCCTATCTGATACCCCAACATCCTGAGCTTGGTTTGGGTTAAATCCTGGTATAATGGCTTGCGCAACAAATGATAAGCTCACTGTCAAAGCAATGTAAGCCACCGCGCCAACGATTGCCATACCGATATCGCGCCACTCAATCAACCGCTGCGCGCCAGCCTGTTTGGCTGATACCGCTTTTTTAATACGCCAAGCTACCGTGCAAACGGCGGCAATTGTCAAGATATGAACAAAACATTGCAAAATTAGATTAACCACCGATACATTAGCTTGCGCCAACCAACCCGTCCGCCATAGCAATCGCCCAACGCCAGCTACCGCATAAGCAGCCGCTACCATCGATACTGCCACCAGCAGCGTCCAGCCAATCCATGACAGTACCTGCCGCCGAGAAAAACGAAGCTTCTTTAAATCACCCACCCGCCAGCGTTTCATTTGAATAGTTTCCCGACGTCAGAAATCGTTACTAATATTATCAATACTATCAAAATCAAGAATCCGGTACCGTGGATTTTCTCCTCGGTATCTTTGCGGAGCGGTTTCTTTATTAAGCGGAACAAAGCCGTCACAAACCACCGCCCGCCATCAAGCGCTGGAATCGGTAATATATTCATCACTGCCAGCGACAAAGCGATTAACCCAGCAATCATCAAGACATAGCGGCCGCCAGCCTCGCCAGCCGCCGGAAACAACATGCCGAATATCGTCACTGGTCCGCCAACACTATTGCCAACTGTTGCTAATTTTTGATTAGCCTGCTGCTGCGCCTGGTCGTTCGGCACGATTTTCATAGCCAGCCCCGTCAAACCGTCATAAACAACTTGCCCAAGCCCTTGAATAGTTATCCCAGTCAATTGAGTAGTCAGCCCTACGCCGACAATTGGCGCCGACCAAGTCGAATGCATCAAGACCTCTTGAGATAAACTGGCGCCCAGATAACCGCGCTTGTCATCATTGCTAGACCGCAATGCTACAGGCAGCACTGCCTCTCGACCGTTTCGCGAGTAGCGGATCTTAACTGTTTTACCTTTGTCGCGAGCTAATCTCTTGGTCAGCTCATCTGGAGTTTTAATCTTATCGCCGTCAACCGACAGAATATCGTCGCCAGTTTTTAATCCGCTTTTTTGCGCCGGCAAGTCGTTCTCGACACCAGCTATCTTGACTTCTTTGCCTGAAGTTGTCGTGTCGCTAGCCACGGTGAATTGATTAGCGACAAGCGGCGGCATACCCCACCACGCCAAAATCGTAAATATCAACACCGCACTCAGCCAATTCACTGCTACGCCAGCCAGCAAGATTTGTGTTTTTTGCCAAAATGTCGCTGCGCCGTAGTCGCCAGGCTGCTTATCATCGTCGTGCTCGCCTTGTAACTTAACGAAACCGCCTAGCGGCAGCCAGTTAATACTGTAATCAACATTTTTGCCCAAAAAGCTTTTCTTGACCTTCTTCTTATAAGCTGCCGGCGGGAAGCCAATACCAAACTCCTCAACACGCACGCCGTAACGCCGCGCCACCAAAGCATGGCCCAACTCGTGCGTCACCACTAAAATAGTCAACACAATTATACCAACAATGATACCAAAAACTAAACTCATTTTACCCTCCAAACCGCCGCGAACGTTTCGCGTACTCATTTAGTATAGCGGTTATGTCGCGTTTTGTCATATCTGGCCACGATTTTTTAACAAAAATTAGCTCGCTATAAGCACTGCGCCACAGCATAAAATTACTTAGCCGCTGTTCGCCGCTGGTGCGCACTATCAAGTCGCATGGCGGCACATCTGGCGTATACAAAAATTGCTCAAAGATTTGCGCTGTTACTTTTTTGTGTGCAGAAAGCGTTTTGCGCAAGGTATTGACTGCATCTATAATTTCCTGGTGCCCGCCATAATTAAACGACAAAATTGCCGTGCCGTGCGTCAAATCTTTGGTGGCCGCTTCGGCCTCGTCAATCGCTTTTTTGACTCGGCGGCTGAGACGCACACGCGTCCCCGCCACCCTTAACCGTATGCCGTGTTCAACGAAAATATGCAAATCACGCGTCAACATTTGCACCACCAAGTTCATCAAGTGCTTAACCTCTGGGCCGCTACGATGCCAGTTCTCAGTACTAAAAATATACGCACTGACATACGGTACGCCGCGATCGATAGTATCGATGATAATTTCGCGCAACTTTTCATAACCAGCGCTATGCCCTTCTTGCGCCGACAAACCCTGAGCTTTTGCCCAGCGACGATTGCCGTCGACAATGAAGCCGACGTGAGTTGGCAACACCTTTTCACTCATCAGATTGTTAAGATATCCTTTTCTTTGTCCTTGAAAGCACTCTCTAGTTTGCACTGGAATTCATTCATCAAGCGATCAAATTCTTTTTCGATCATTTTAAGATCGTCCTCGCTCAGCTCTTTAGCTTCCTTCATTTTTTTGGCGTCCTTGATACCGTCTTGGCGAATGTTGCGCAAAGCGATTCGCGCTTCTTCTAATTTTTCTGACGCTTGACGAACCAGCTGCTTGCGGCGCTCCTCAGTCAAGGCTGGTACTGGCACGCGCACTACCCGGCCATCGTCGCTCGGATTAAAACCAAGGCTCTGATCATTGCGAATCGCCGCCGCGATATTTTGCAAATTACTCGGATCAAAGGGTGTCACGAGCAACATTTGCGCCTCGGGAGCTGTAACGTTGGCCACCTGATTGAGTGGCATGCTAGCACCGTAAGCTTCAACCATCACACCCGCTAACATACCTGGATGCGCCCGGCCAGTGCGAATCTTGCGCAGCTCCTCGCCAAAGTGCTCAAATGCGCCTGTCATTTTTGCTTCATATTCGTCTGTACTAAACATATATTCTCCTTTACTTTATTGTACCATTAAACGCTAATTTATCTGCGCCACTCCTAGCAAACTAGCCCGTCGGTCAAATCCCCGGCGCAAACGATATGCCTGGCGAAAATCTGGCGATCCGTCAATCTCTTGATAAGCATTCTCATCGAAAATCAGCCACACATCTAGCGGATAGTGCGGCCGTTCGGCTACCCGTGGCATCACTGTATGATACAAGCGGAAAAACGCATCAGTCGTGTGATATGGCATATATGGCACGAATGCTCGCCCCAAAACTTCTGGCTCGCTGCCATCCCGGTTTAGCGGCAAGCCGCCAGTCTCGCGAATACGTTTAATAAACGCCGCCCGCCCTATCTCGTTGGTAAATTTGCGCGATTGCAGCCCGCAAACAATAATCTCTTGGTACATGAAACGATGCAAAAACACTATATCCACATAGCGCGAAATCTCGTAAGTCTTGGTGCGATTCGGCCCCATGCCAACGAAAGGATTGTCGGCAAAATCATATCTATAAGCTGGAATATCAATATGAATAATTCCGTCTGTATCTTCGCTTAGCTGGTCTCGCAAAGCAATCAGCTGACCGTCGAGATCCTTGCTATCAATCCGCTCGTGGTCTTGAAAAACCTCGCTTTCTGGCCGCAAATCAATATCATCCAGCTCGCTCGCACGCTCGCGCTCGCCGCCGCTTGGCTTTTCGCGATTGCTATAAAAGTCAAAACTACCAGATTCAAAATTCCGCATCTACATTCCGCCGTTGATTGCTCATGCTTTTATCATACCAAAATAACCGCCATATTTCAGCGGTTATATTGGTTGTATAAGACGTAGGCTTATTCGCCGCCAAGCTCGATACGCTTGAATTGGCTAACGCGCACATTCTCGCCGCGCAGCGCTACTTGCTCTTTGATCAGCTCGCCGACGGTTTTGCTGTCGTCAAGTACGAAAGCCTGCTCGGACAGGACTTGTTCGGCAAAATACTTGTTGAGTTGTCCTTCGACAATTTGCTCGCGCATATTCTCTGGCTTATCTTGTAAACTGTCGCTTGCCAAAAACTCCTGCTTTTTCGCTTCGTAAACGTCGCTCGGAATATCCTCGACCGTTGCATATTTCGGTGCCATCGCTGCGATCTGCATAGCAATTTGGTGCGCAAACTCCTTGAATTCTGGCAAGCGCGCCACAAAATCAGTTTCGCAGTTAACCTCGACAATCACGCCAATACGGCCCGAGTGTACGTAGCTCTCGATCAGACCTTCGCGCGTCTCGCGGTCGCCTTTTTTCTCGGCCTTGGTCAGGCCTTTCTTACGCAGTGCCTCGAGAGCTTTATCGAAGTCGCCCTCGGCTTCAACTAGCGCTTTTTTGGCATCGGTCAGGCCAATGCCGCTTAATTCTTTCAGCTTTTTAATGTCTTCAATTGATACGCCCATCCTATTTCTCCTCTTTTTTAGTCTTGCCTTCGTTCACTGCTGCTACAAAGTAGTCTAGCAACAATTGCAAACCTTTGATCGCGTCGTCGTTGCCTGGTATTGGATATTCAACTTTGCTCGGGTCGGCATTAGTATCAGCGATCGCCACTACTGGGATACCGAGGTTTTCTGCTTCAGCAATAGCATTTTTATCAACCAGCATATCGAGCACGATTAAAGCGCCAGGCTTACCATTCAATTCTTTGATACCGCCGTATTTGAAGTTCAAACTATCGATTTCTTCTTGGTAGCGCTGAACTTCTAGCTTATTGTAGCGCTTCTCGAGATCGCCGTTGTCCATGCGGCGCTCGAGGTCGCGCAGTTTCTTGATTTGTGCATTGGTAGTGGTGACATTGGTTAGCATACCGCCAATCCAGCGATTCACCACAAACGGCTGGCCAGCCGACTCGGCAGCCGCTTTGACGATATCTTTGGCCTGCTTTTTGGTACCAACAAACAAAACTTTTTTGCCGCTCGCGACCGTCTTGGTAATAAACGGTAAAGCTTTGTCTAGCGCCTCAACTGTCTTCGCTAAATCAATAATATGGCTATCCTGGCGTTTTGAGTGAATATACGGCGCCATCTTCGGGTGCCAGCGGCTAGCTTTGTGCCCAAAATGAACACCAGCTTCAAACAAAGCTTTCATGTCTACTTCTACAGACATCAATTTACTCCTTTTCCTCGCCCGCTGCTTTTGGAGCTGCAACGGGCTGTGTCGTTAAATCTATTACCATAACAGTGTAACACTAAATAAGGTTATTGTAAAGTTACAATTTGCATTAGGCTGACTTTGCTACTACTGCTTATTTCTGTTATACTTATGATTATGAAAGAGCGTTTTCGCAAGATTTCGTCGCGCGCCTCAACGCTGGCTGGGTCGGCTGGCGTATTTATCCTAGCGGCCGCTTCAATAGCTGTTTGGTTTATCACCGGGCCAATTTTCAACTTCTCTGACACCTGGCAGTTAGTTATCAACACTGGTACGACGATTGTCACTTTTTTGATGGTGTTCTTGATCCAAAATACCCAAAACCGCGATAGTCGTGCTATTCAGCTTAAGCTTGATGAACTAATCCGCTCCACCAAGGGCGCCCGCATGCGTTATGTTGGATTAGAAGACTTCAGCGACGAAGATTTAGCGGACATCGAGGAAGAAATTCGCGCCATCACCCAGCTGCCAGCTTCGCAGCGCGCGCTACGTAAACTTCACGACAAAATCAGCAGCGAAAAGGAACGCCGTAGCAACGAAAAGCGCCGCAAAACTCATTTTTGACAGACAGATAGATTTTTGTTAAAATACTACAGTTATGAAAAGCAGTATTCACCCACAGGACTATCGCCTGGTCGTATTTAGCGACGAACAAGCAGGCTTCGCGTTCTTGACTCGCTCAACAGCGCAATCTACCGAAACAATCAAGTGGAAAGACGGCCAGACTTACCCGTTAGTCAAAGTCCACATTTCGAGTAAATCGCATCCATTCTTCACTGGCGAAGAAAAGATTATCGACACCGAAGGCCGCGTTGACCGCTTCAAGGCCCGCCAGGCTGCCGCTAAAGCCCGTCGCGAGGCTCTCGTCAACAAAGCAAAAAAGGCTAACGCCGCCGCTGCCGCCAAAGCTCAGCAAGTTGCCGATGACAAAACCAGCGACAACAACGCCAAACCAGCCAAAACCTCCAAAAAGGCCAAGAAACAGGTCGACAAGAAAAACTAGACGCCATCAGTCACATAATAAAATATCGCTGATATCTGTCGGCGGTATTTTATTTTTCTTGCCCGCCAGCTTCCTCATACCCAAATGCGTCTATCAGAATACGCTCCCTAATTCCACTATACGGCATGATAATTCGATTCCCAGCGGCGTCAGTTAGCACAATAAACTGATTATCTTTAGAATCCTCGCCTGATCCGGGAAAAACTATGGTCTCTTTAGTGTATAAACCTATTCCACGCGCTCGTCTTTCAATATCAGCAGGATCACTCAATTCATCGCCTCCAGACAGTACTAGTCCTACATTTGCAAGCGATCCCGAAGCTAGCACCTCAGAAAAACCAGCCGATTTCAACAATCTTTTACTATCAGCTGTCATACTACTCACATCTGGTATGGTTAACCCCATATCGCGGGCAACTGCACCGTAATATAGCGATCGTACAAAATCTATATCACCTTGCCCTTCTTCGTTCCCATCACCTTCTCCGAGGACCATTTTTCTTAAATAACTCTCCAGGGCTGGATGTTGGCAATTAGTTAGTCTATTATCATCCGCCAAAAATACCGTTACATCTAGCCTATCTACCTCACCTTTAGCCCTAATGTGTCCCCTGCCAACATCCACAACTTGCCATGACTTTAGCGGCGGCGGCAGACCTTCCGGTATTTTGTAAGTTTTAACAGGAGCAGCTACTGGCAACAAAGTTGCGCATAACAACTCGCTCGCAGCAGGCTCCGACGGGTTATCAATCGACCTACTCATCTTTCTATTATACATTAAAACGCTTATTTCGTCAATATATGCTATAATTTTATAAGTTATGGCAAGAATTTCTCTCGATTTAGACGCCTTGAAAGCCGAACGCGCTCGCCTCGGCGATTTTTTAGCAAGTCCCGACGCTTACAACTCGCCAGATTTTACTGCCAACAACAAACGTTTCGCCGAACTAGAAACCATTATCGCTACCGCTAGCGAACGCAATACTATCGAGAAACAGCTAGCGGAGGCAAAAAACTTAGCCCAGGGCAACGATGAATTAGCCGAACTAGCCAAAGCAGAGATTCCCGAGGACGAAGCTAAAATCACCGAACTCGACGATAAGTTATTCATATTACTAACACCCAAAGACCCGAACGACGAGAAAAACATCATCATCGAGATCCGCGCTGGCGCTGGCGGCGACGAAGCCTCGCTGTTTGCAGCGGAGCTATACCGCATGTACTTGCGCTGGTGCGAAGCCAACGGCTATAAAACCGAGCTTATCAGCGAATCTGCTAACGATTCCGGCGGCTACAAAGAAGTCATTTTCATGGTTAAGGGCGACGCGCCATACGCTAAATTGAAATTTGAAGGCGGCGTCCACCGCGTCCAACGCGTCCCAGTCACTGAAAGTCAAGGCCGTATTCATACCAGCACTGCCACTGTCGCCGTCTTACCCGAAGCCGAAGAAACTGATGTTGAAATCAACCCGAACGACCTGCGCGTCGATATTTACCGCTCCAGCGGCCATGGCGGCCAGAGCGTCAACACCACCGACTCGGCAGTACGCATTACTCACCTGCCAACTGGCATCATGGTTACCAACCAAGACGAGAAGTCGCAAATCAAAAACCGCGAAAAAGCCATGAGCGTGCTGCGTTCGCGGCTGCTGCAGATGAAAATTGACGAAGAAAACGCCAAATTAAGCGCTGAACGGCGTTCGCTAGTCGGCACTGGCGACCGCTCAGAGAAGATTCGCACCTATAACTTCCCGCAAGACCGCATCACCGACCACCGTATCCGTTATAGCCGCAGCAATATCCCTGCCGCCATGAACGGAGACATCAACGATTTGATTGAACAGCTGCAAGCCTACGAACGAGAGTTAAAAGCGCAAAACGCCGACCAGCAATAACCTATCGCCGCCTCGCCCCTGAGCGCATTAAGTTCGTTTGACCGCCACAAACTTGCATTTTATACTATTCGTATGAATATATCGGCATGGCTTGATCACGCAATCAAACAATTACGAGAAATTGGCGTCGATTCTGCCAGGTTGGATGCAGAACTTATCTTGGCTAATACGCTGCGGAAAAATCGCACCTACCTACACGCTCATCCCGAAAACGACATCGACCCGCGGCGTGTTGATATTGCTAATGCTCGGCTGCGTCTACGATTAGAACGCGTACCGCTTGCTTATATTTTAGGTTACCGCGATTTTTACGGCCGAAGATTTACAGTGTCGCCGCAAGTTTTAGTACCTCGTCCAGAGTCAGAAGCCATCATAGAACTGCTAAAAGAACTTGGTGTTTCTGGCAAGCTGCTAGATATCGGCACCGGTAGCGGCTGCTTGGGCATCACCGCAAAATTAGAGATCCCGAAACTTAACGTAATTTTATCTGATATTAGCCAACCAGCTTTACGCGTTGCCCATCAAAATGCTGAAAAATTTCAAGCCGACGTCGCTCTGATAAAAAGTAATTTGTTGCGCGCCGTACCTGGCAAATTCGATATAATTATCGCTAATTTACCATATGTCGACCGTTCGTGGCAGCGCTCGCCCGAGACTAATCATGAGCCAACATTAGCGCTCTTCGCCAAAGACGAGGGCTTGGCGCTAATCTACCAACTGATAGACCAACTACCAGCACACTTAAATCCTGGCGCACTAATTTTTTTAGAAGCCGACCCGCGGCAGCACGGCGCAATAATAGCCTACGCTGGTTCGCGCCAGCTGCAGCATAAGCTAACACGCGGCTTTATCGTCGTACTGCAAGCATAATTTGCCTATTCTCGATAGGCCGCTAGCGTCGCTTTGATATTCATCGTTTTACCGCTGCGCATCACCGTCAAATCAATAGTATCGCCCGGCTGATACTGCCCGAGAACGCTTGATAAATTACCTCGCGCACCCAATTCAGTACCATTAACCTTGGTAATGATATCCTTGTCTTGAATACCAGCTTTAGCGGCCGGGCTGTTAGCGGTAACACCAACGTCTTCGCTATGGCCGCCAGTCACGTACGCGCCATATTTTGATGGCAAACTATAATGCTTGGCTATTTCCGGCGTGATATCCGTGTAATTGACGCCCAGATACGCTCGCTGCACACCTTTGCCAGCCAAAACTTGCTGGATTGTACCTTTTGCTGCATTAATCGGGATCGAAAAGCCAATTCCTTCAGCATTCGAAGCTACCGCTGTATTAACACCGATAACCTGCCCGCTGTAGTTAATTAACGGCCCGCCAGAATTGCCAGAATTAATAGCCGTATCGGTTTGCAGCATATCAGTCAGAGACTCCCGCGAGTTACCGCTGCTATCGCTCGCTGAGACCGCCCGGCCCTTACCAGAAATAATACCTTTAGAGACGGTGTTCTGATACTGCCCTAGCGCATTACCGATAGCAATAACGTTCTGTCCGACTCGGGCTGTCGACGAGTCACCTAGTGCTGCTGGTGTTAAATTATTAACGTCTTTGATCTTTAAGTAAGCCAAATCATTCAACGGATCGGTACCAACTAGCGATACCGCGTCGTAAGTCGACCCGTCCGAGGCTACAATCGTAACCGACTGCGCGCCTTCTACAACATGCTTATTAGTAAGAACGAAGCCATCTTTACTGATAATAATACCCGTACCGGCCGCCTGCACCTGGCGAGAACCGCCAAATAGCGATTGTGACTTAGTATTGGTGACTATCGACACCACGCTTGGCGAAACTTTATCAATAATATCAGAAACAGAAGCCTCCTTGCTATCAGCCGCCAGATTACCGTCAACGAAAGTATTCAGAGAATTGCGGCCTCCTCGCATTAGTAGCGTACAAGTTATGCCGCCAGCCGCCAAAATAATCGCCGCAATCACGATAGAGATCGCTAACCAAACCGTCTTCTTCTGGCAAGGTTTAGTAGACGCAACAACCCGAAGCGGCAGCGGCTGTGAGTCTGACGATCGCGGCGTAGCATTTTCCTGCTTATCATTCATCAGAAACCTCCTCTATTCGATAATTTGATCATATCCATTATACTTACTATGCGCATACAGTCTTAAAGAATCCTTAAAAATCCGCTTAACACCCTACAAAGCATCGCTGCCGCTCAAAACCGCAAAGATATACGCCACAACCATCGTCATTGCCGTTAATAATATCGGCATTGCAATATCAGCCAAGCGAACTTCGCCGTGTTTATGATAGCTGCGCGCTGTCCGCTCAGCCACGAAACCCATCAATACTGCAAATATAGCGAACTGCGATACCTTGATAGCAGCCAAACCCGGAATAGTATAAGCAATCATCCAATAATACGAAATCCAGCCGAGTTCAGCGCACACTGTTGCTGCTGCTATCGCGTAAAGATTAGTACTGATTCCCTCGTAGCGACTAGCTACATGCCGCGCTGACGCATAAGCAATCACCCAAACAACTGCTACGAAATAAAACGAATCCCATGAATAAGCTATCAACGACAGCGTCACTAGCCCCAAGAACAGCGCAGTACCAGCCTGAATAACCGCGTACGTGTATTTTGAGCGCTGCTTGATAAATAGCAGCCAGACAATATGCAACGCTGTTAACCCCAGCTGAAGTATCATGTACCCGCCCGACAGCCAAATTAACAGCGCAAAACTAACGCCAACTATAATATCCACCAAATTAGACAAAACATTAGCCGCCCAAAAACGCGGCCTTACCGACAAAATCCGCCATTTGCCAAGCGCCACCAGCAGCAAAGCAAAAATTGGCGAATTAGTTACATAAATAGTTCCAAACACCGCCAGCGCCAGCAAAATATTAAGCGATGCATAAGCCAGCGAGCTTGCCTTAGAGCTATACTTATGCTTTTTTGTTGAACTCATACCGCTTAATTATACCACCTTAGTATTGTTTCTATAACCCGCCTACTCGCTGGCATTCGGCTTGACTGCTATGATAATAACGTAGTCTACCTCTGCATTATATTTGACGCCTGGCACGCTCTGTACCGCTTCTGGGGCAGCGCCGTAAAGCGACTGCAGTTTTACAGACGTAGCTGTCTTGGCGCGCGTTGAGACTTTATATATCTTGTTGCTAGAATATGAGCCGTTTTGCGGCGCATTACCGACAGTACTAACCGTCATGCCAAGCTCAGTTAATTTATCGGCTTGTTTTTGCGCCACGCCTGATACGCCAGTAGCATTAAGTACAACGACGTTAGCATTTTCTTTAGTGATATCTGTCGCATAGAGGTTTTTCTTGATGAAAGCCCGCAGCTGGCTGTAGTCATACGTTCCGGCCGTCGGTACCACCGAACTAGCGCCGCCGTACGTGCCAGTTGTCAAGATAGCCGGCTCGGCATCAATTAAGCTGACGCTTTTAATATTATCGCTTTTGATGTCGTGTACTAGCTCGACCAGCGTACGTACTTCGCTCTTTTCGAAATTAGTTCGTAAATTCTTGCCAATCGCGTCGATAATACCAGAAATTTTAGTAAAATCTGCCAGCGTGCCGGCACTCAAGGCCTTGTCGCGAATAGCAACCATAATCTTTTGCTGATTTTTTTCGCGGTCGAAATTAGACTGTTCGAAACCATACGTTGGCGCTCGGTCGCCGCGCGCCATCGCCAAATACAGCGCGTGCTCGGCATCTAATTCTACTTCACCGTTTGGATAGCTAATATAGTGGCCGCGCGGACAGCGCTGAGACTTCTCGGCAGACGTCGTACCGCACTTCCAGTCAAAATTACTATCCATCACACCATTCGGATTGCGGCTGTCGATGGTAATCTTGATACCGCCAAGCGCCCCCACCAAATCACGCATCACGCTATAATTCAGGTGAACCGAATATTGCATATCAATACCAAATATATTACCAACAAAAGCTCTAGTTGCCGTCTGACGCTCTTCCTCGGCGCTGTCGCTCGACCAATTATCGTTGACGCAGTTAAAATAAGCATTAATCTTACCAGAATAACCCGCTTGGCAGCTCTTACCATATTTGACGTATAAATCTCGAGGTACACTAACCATATAAGCATTCTTTTTGTTCTGGTCAATGCTAAGGATCATCATCGAGTCGGTTAGATATCCCGCTTCGTGGCCAGCGTCGTCTTCTGAAGTGCCAAGTATTAGAATATTGCTGCGGCCATGAGCATCTTGCTTGAGCGGTTTCTTCTGTACAAAACCAAATATATCGCCCTTGAAGACGGCATTACCCGCCATCAAAGCTCGTACCCCCAGGAAAATACCAATACCAAGTACGATAACAGTTATTGCGATTGCCGCACGCTTGGCGATTTTTTTCCAATCGCGCTTTTTTTGGCCATTTTTTGGCGAGCCTTTGCCAGAATGTTTGGATGGAGATAGATCAAGATTATTACTAATATCGCGCAAAGACTCATCAATATCGCTGCGAACACCTCTATTTGGCGCCGAAGTAATCGGCCGCGGCGGCAATTGCTGCTGGCGCCGTACAGACACAGTATGCCCCATATCGCCGAAATTAACCGCTGGTTTTTTCTGGCTATCAATAGGCGCTCTGCGCGCAGGAGTATTTCGTGGTACAAAACCGTCTATCGCTCGCTTCACCATATCTATGTACTATAAAGGATTTTAGCTAAAAAATAAATATCACGCTTATTGTTTCGTTGGTTTTTACAGCGTATAATACGTGTAATGGAAGCTAGCTATCTCACCCGCCATCCGCGTCTTCGAGATTTTCTAAGTTTTAGCGGATTTGTTATTGCAGTGCTGATTGGTACTTTACTATTAAATGCTTACGTTTTTCGTAGTTTTTCCGTCTCTGGACACAGCATGGATAATACTCTCGCCGACGGCGACCGGTTAATTATTAACCGAATACCTGTAACTATGGCTCAGATACAAAATAAACCGTATTTGCCAGAACGTGGAAAGATTGTTGTTTTTGTTAATCCCGTCTATAGGCCTGGAGCGCCAGATCGCTATATCATCAAACGCGTAATTGCCTTCCCTGGCGAACGCGTCGTTGTCAAGGACGGCATGCTAACAGTTTACAATAATAAATATCCCGAAGGCTTTCATCCAGACGATAGCACACGCAAGAACAACGTCGGTCCAAAATCACCGACTAGCCACAGCGGCGAATGGACAGTACCAGAAGGCTCTATTTTTGTAGCGGGCGATAATCGAGTCGGCGACAACTCATTCGACTCGCGTAGCGGACTGGGTTTCATCCCAACTTATGATATTGTCGGACCAGTAGCTTTGCGGATTTTTCCGTTAGGCAACATAGACTCGTTTTGAGTTTAAAATTAAGATTACAAGCTAGCAGCCTAATAACTTTACGTGTAGTTTTTACAACGTTGGATTAGTGTAATTAAACTGTTATTCGCCCAGCAGCTTAGCAATTCGCTCGAAGTCTGCTTGATCTTTGAATGAAATAATAATCCGTCCGGCACCTTTTCGAGTCTCTTTGACAGCGACTGGCGTTCCGAAGCGTTTAGCAAAACACTCCTCTTCGCGAATAAATCTCGAACTGCGAGCTGCTTTTCTACCTTTAGTCGATACTGTACCATGCAACTTTTTATAATTCGAAACATAGCGCTCAATCGTCCGCGCGCTCCATTGCTCTTTTATAATTATCGGAACAACCCGCAAAATTTCTTCTTCTGGCAAGCTCGTCAGTGACCGCGCCTGGCCTTCGCTTAGCTCGCCGCGCGCTACTACATCGCGCACCGCTCCCGGCAAGCGCAACAAGCGCATAGTATTAGCAATCGCCGCCGACGTTTTACCGACACGCTTACCAATATCATCTAAAGTCAGATTAAATTGATCGCGCAGCTTCAAATACGCCGTCGCTGTTTCTAGCGGATTAAGGTCGCGGCGCTGGATATTCTCGATCAGCGACAGTTCTAACCGATGCTGGCCCGATAGCGTCCGTACCAGCGCTGGAATCCGATCAAGCTTCGCTAGTTTAGAAGCCCGGAAACGGCGTTCGCCAGCCACAATCATATAGCCGTCGCCATGCGGCCGCACCACTACTGGCTGCAATACGCCATGCTCCTTGATCGATTTACTCAATTCAACCAACGCATCGTCGTCAAATTCGCGGCGCGGCTGATCTGGATCGGGCATAATCGACGCTAATTTAATATAGCGCAAATCGCTAACGCGTTCATCTTGCTCGGCCGTCGGATCAAATGATTCGTCTAGCAGCTCTGTCGGAATAAGCGAGTCAAAGCCTCGCCCTAGACCCTTTTTAGCCGGCACGCTCAATCACCTCCTTGGCTAGCGCTTTATAAGCGCGAGCGCCTTTACTAAACCTATCATACGCGCCAATTGGCAAGCCGTGGCTCGGTGCCTCAGCCAAGCGGACATTGCGCGGAATCTTCGTTTTGAACACTTTAGCTGGAAAATGCTTAGAAATCTCGTCTAACACTTGCGTCGACAGCGACGTACGGTTATCAACCATTGTCGGCAACATACCTACCAAATCAAGCGTTGGATTGAGATTTTTGCGCACTAGTTTCATCGTTTCCAGTAACTGGCCTAGGCCCTCTAATGCATAGAATTCTGCTTGTACCGGCAGCAAAACATACTGAGCGGCAATTAACGCATTAACCGTCAACAAGCTCAAACTCGGCGGACAATCAATGATAATGTAATCGTACTCTATCGTGCAAGCCTTGATAGCATATTTCAGACGGCTGAAACGATAATCAGTCTGAGCCAGCTCTACTTCGGTATTAGCTAAGGTTGGCACAGCAGGCACCAACGATAGGTTATCAAACTCGGTTGGGATTGTTACTTCTACTAATTTTTTACGGCCGAGAATAGCATCAGCAATAGTCACTTCTAAGCTCTGCTTATCAATACCTAAGCCGCTAGTTGCATTGCCCTGCGGATCGAAATCAATCAATAGCGTCCGCTTGCCCATCTTCGCCAGATAGTAAGCCAGATTGATTGACGTTGTTGTCTTGCCCACGCCGCCTTTCTGATTGGTAACTGTTATGATAGATGCCACTGTTTATCTGCCCTCTCTGCTTACGTTTAATTATACCACAAACATCTAGTAAATATGAAATTGCCCTGCTTCAAAGAACAGGGCAATTTATCAAGTTTGTATCTACTATTTAATCGACGTAATCTCGATCCGGCTATATTTTTGACGATGGCCGTTTTCTTTGTGAACGCGTTTTTTAGCTTTGTAGCGAATGACGCGGATTTTGTCGCCTTTGACTTCCGCCTCAACGACTTTCGCTTTTACCACCGCGCCTTTCACGGTCGGCGTACCAACTTTTGTTTTATCACCATCAATCACTAAAAGTGCGTCGAGAGTGAGTTCTTTTGTACCTTCAGGGAGGAGATCCACCAAGAGGGACTCTTTTTCGCTGACAATGTATTGCTTGCCAGAGATCTTTACGACTGCTTTCATTTCGTTCCTTAATATATATTTACTATCAGTAGCCAATTATAACAGAGATGGATAATACGTGCAACTAATTTGCCTGCAACTCGGCCATGGCGTTATTAGCACGCAGCCAACCGCTGGGCGAACCGCATTCCATGTAGTCACCCTTGGCCTCACCGACAGCGATGATACCGCCACTCGCAATGTACGCGTTGATGGCATCGGTCAGCTCAAACTCGCCGCGCTGCGGATTAGCGGGCAATGTACGCGCCAGTTCGAAAATTTCTTTGTTGAGAATGTAGAAGCTTGAATTGCTGAGGTTACTCGGCGCGTCTTCCAGCTTCGGCTTCTCAATGATGCGCACAAAATTACCCTGCTGGTCGGTTTCGATAATGCCCGTTTGTGGGATAAGGGCCTCCTCAACAGGGTTACCCAGCAAACCAGCAGATAAACCGCGCACCTCCACTAGTTCCGCCAGATCAGCCGCATTTGAACCGCCGTCAACACGCCAGAAAAATTGATCGCCCATCACCACAAACGCCGATTCGCCTGAATCGATAAATTCGCTGGCCAAGCCCACTGGAATGCTCGTACCATAGCCCCCAGTGCTCGACTGAGTTAAAAAATGTATTCGCACATCGCGCAGCGGCGCCACCAGAGGTAATTTGTCCTGTTTACCAGCGCGCCGCAAATAGTCGTTCAACTGGATATTTGACCGATAGTAGCTTTGCACCTGAGTGCTTTGCTCGCCAACCACGAAATAAATATCCTTGACACCCGCCCGAATAATATCCTGCACGATATAATCAACCACCGGACGTGTTCCCACCGGCAACATACACTTCTCGATTGATTTGGTAATCGGTAACATCCGCGTGCCCCAACCGGCGACTGGAATGATAGCTTTGGTGATAGTATTCATAGTTCTATCGTAACACTAAATTAACCTATGCGAAAATATAACCAAGAAACCCTGGAGAATTACAAGGATACGCTTCTGTTTACAATTTCGCAGCTTAATTAGCTTTTTTCAGATAGATTTCTACCGGTTTGCCGTCAACTTTAACGTCATATTTCCCCATATCGTCCGCCGCAGAGCCTAACTTTACAGCCAGAGTCTCGGCCTTGATGGTATCAGCAAATACATCGACAGCCTGAGCGATTTCCGTGTCGCTACTAGTGATGCCAAGTTCAATCCTATCATCCACCTGCAAGCCAGCCTTTTTACGCGCGCTTTGCACGTGGCGAATGACTTCGCGCATCAGGCCTTCGCGTTTGAGTTCGGGCGTTAAGTGCTTACTAATTTCTACCCAGCTCTCTGGCTTGATCATGCCCTCAGTCACATCATAGTCCGCCAGATGCTCGTCTAGACTCTCAATCCAGCGAATTTCCTTGACATTTAACTCCTCGGCCATGATCTGTTCGTAGTACTCAGCCAGCTTTGCACCCGCATATGCCGCACGTTGCAGCGGTTGGCGAACCTTGATCGATACTTGGTGCTCATCCTGCTTCATCCGCAAACTAAGGCCGTTGTTGATCAATTCGCGTGTCCGAGCCATGTCAGCTAGCGCCTGCTCATTCACCGCACCCGCTGCCAGCCAATCCTTCAAGTGAATCGATTCGTCATCACCCGTCAAATTGTGATACAACTCCTCAGCCAAAAACGGCGTAAATGGAGCCAAGATGTAACTCAGACGCACCAGCACATAATGTAGCGTCCGATAAGCATCGTTCTTATCACCATCATCTTCCGACTTCCAGAAGCGGCGACGGCTGCGGCGAACGTACCAGTTGGATGCGTCATCCAGGAATGGCAAAATTGGGCTCAGCGCATCAGGAATATTGTAAGCATCCATTTGCTTCTCGACCTCCGCCACCAGCTCGTGCAAGCGACTGATAATCCAGATATCGAGAGGATTGGTCACAGAGTCGATCGTCGCTTCATCTTCCGAAACATCTGCACGCGCCCGAGAATTGAGGTTATCAACATCAGGCAGATACGAGGACTGTTTGAGCGCAGCGAGTTCCGCAGTATCACCTGTGGTTGATGAGCGAGATTCCCGGTGCACGGAAGCCGTTTCGGTGGATGATAGGGACGTATAAACCGGCTTGCCACTGAGCGGGCCAATCAGCGCGCCATCAAACTCCCAGCCATCAACTTCCGCATACATGGTGAAGAAATCATACATATTCCAAATCATACCGAGCTTACGTGCCACGTCGCCCACGTCCTTGTCATGCAGAGCAAAGTCCTCGCCGTTAAGTAGCGGGCTACTCAGCAATAGGAAGCGTAAGGAATCAGCACTGAACTTATCCATCAGCTCGTTCGGGTCGGTAAAGTTACCGAGCGATTTACTCATCTTGCGACCATCATTGCCCGCCACTACACCGGTGGTGATGACGTTGCTGTAGGCATTTTTGTGCTGGGCGCCAGCCTCGCCAAAGGCACCGATCTCGGCCAAGGCAGCGTTGACAGCGTGCACGTAGTAAAACCACGCCCGCACCTGGCCAATGTACTCAACGATGAAATCCGCCGGGTAATTCTGCTCAAACTTGGTCTGGTTTTCAAACGGATAATGCAGCTGCGCAAACGGCATCGAACCTGACTCAAACCAGCAGTCCAGCACCTTGTCGATGCGCGTAAACTTTTCGCCATCGATTTCAAAGGTGATGTCATCCACCCACGGGCGGTGGTAATCATCCAACTCCACGCCGCTCAGTTCCTTCAGCTCCGCGTACGAGCTAACCACCTTGACGGTGCCGCGGTTACCCTTCCACACCGGCATAGCCGTTGCCCAAAAGCGGTCACGACTGAGGTTCCAGTCAGGGGCTTGCTCAATGTTCTTGGCAAAGCGGCCGTGCTTCAGGTGAGCTGGGAACCAATTGATATGCTCGTTTTGCTCCAACATCAGCGGCTTCTGGCCCTGGATATCAAAGAACCACGATGGAATCGCCCGGTACATGATGCGCTGCTTGCTGCGCGGGTTGAACGGATACTCGTGACGAATGTACTCAATCTTCCACACCACGCCCTTTTCTTTCAGGTCTTTGGCGATGAACTTGTTATTGTCCCATACCTCCAGGCCTTTGTAATTGCCATCTGTGTAGTAGCCATTGTCGTCAATGACGTGGAAGGCACTGATGCCATAACGTTTAGCCAGCTCAAAGTCGTCCTCGCCATAAGCCGGCGCAATGTGCACAATACCGGTACCCGACTCGTGCGAGACGAAATCCGCCGCGTAAATGGTGTGAATCTTGTCATT
>CALIJB010000013.1 GCA_938017675.1 uncultured Candidatus Saccharibacteria bacterium | reverse complement strand
CTCGTGAAGTATGACGATTCTGACAGCCTCTTTTTTCTGGTCATTAAATGAATAAGGTGGTCGCAGGAGTATAAAGTCACTACTACTAATTTTATGTCCAGCAGGACTGCCTGCTTTTAAGCGCGGCGGCAATAAAAATATGACGTTGTCTTTTATAGCTTGCTTTTCCAACCCTAGAAAAACAGCTATTTTCTGCAATTGCATATACAAATCATTATATGAAAAATCATTTATAACATCACACCATACATCAAGGTTCTCATTACAATCTTGCCAAATACTATCGAACCTATCGATAAGAGGAGTAGAAATATGAGCAATTAAACGAGATTTTTCATCGTCAAATTCTCCGCCATATAACTTCCGCAAAATATCGTAAGGATTAGGATCTGACTTTATAATAGTGCGTACTTGCGACAAAATAAAATTATCGGTAGGTTGAATAACTTGGTAATAATAAGTAAATAGTGGATGCTCAAACGCGTACGATGTATCCCACTTAGAAACTGTTTGCAGCCAGTAAAAGAACGCTGTGTTTTTATTAATCGTCGCTATGATATTCATCTGCCTCATTATAGCAAACATCAGAAGCGCCATAGGATTGAAAAGTCAAAATAACGGCAGCGTCCATGATTACGCTGCCGTTTTCATACTATTTTTGGTGGAGATAGAGGGACTCAAACCCTCGACCTCAGCAATGCGAATGCTGCGCTCTATCAGCTGAGCTATATCCCCATGCTTGTGGCTAAGTTGTTTACAAGGATAACTATTCCCAAAAACCGTTTACGCCTAAATTGGTGGACCTTGCAGGGCTTGAACCTGCGACCTCACGAATGTGAATCGTGCGCTCTAGCCAACTGAGCTAAAGGTCCGTGGTGGAGCATACCGGATTCGAACCGGTCACCTCTTCGCTGCCAGCGAAGCGCTCTAGCCAAATGAGCTAATGCCCCAAACTACTACAGGACAGTCGCTGATTTGGCTAGAGCGCTTGCGCAATATTTCTGCTGAAGGCTCCCCAAATGAGCTAATGCCCCAGAGCTTACTCTACGAGATATTTACAAATTTGGCTAGAGCACTCGCGCAACATACTACTAAAGACTCTCCAAACTAGCTAATGCCCCAAAAGTTCTCTCCTCATCTACAATATCAAAAAACCGCTACAATTTCTAGTAGCGGTTTGTGCTGCTACGCGCCCACCCGGGGCACGGCGTTGGTGTGATTTTTGTTTTCGCAACAGGGCGGCCCCATTGCGTACCAGCATAAGCACATTATCGCGCAACGTTTAGTAAATTGCAAGTGCTTATTCAATTTGGCTAGCGAACATCTTATAAAATTCACCCCGGCGAGCTACTAATTCGTCAACACTGCCCTGCTCGACGATCTTGCCGTTTTGCATCATATAGACAACATCGGCTTTTTTGATAGTTGTATAACGATGGCTGATAGCGATGATAGTATTGCCATGCTTGCCGAATAGCCGAGCGAAAATCCTTGATTCTGCCAAGGCATCGATAGCGCTAGTTGGTTCGTCTAGAATAACAATTGGCGCCTGGCGATAAAAATTACGCGCTAGCGCCAGGCGCTGCCATTGCCCGCCCGACAAATCAACGCCGTTAGTACCATCGTCATGCTCAAACCATTGCCCGAGAATCGTATCGCGCTTCTTGGGCAATTTGTCAATGAAAGCGTTGGCTTCAGCCTGCTTGATTGATCTTTGATAATGCTGCTCGTCATAACTGCGCTGAACGTCTCCATACACAACGTTCTCATGAGCTGTTGCAAATCGATATTTTATGAAATCTTGTTGCAGCACTCCGAGATAGCTATGCCACGAGCTCTTATTAATATCCGCCAGCGACACGTTATCAAGCAAGACCTGGCCGCGCGTCGGCTGATACAACCCCAGCAACAATTTAATAAGCGTCGATTTGCCAGCGCCATTTTCGCCTACAATAGCAATCCGTTGGCCAGCGCGAATTTTCAGATTAATATTACTTAGCGCTAGCTTGTCGTTTTTGGGATAACGAAACGAAACATTCCGCAGTTCGATCGTCTGCGGCGGTTCGAGCAATTTCCGACCTTCATTCAAGTTTCTCGGCAACCGCATAAACCTTTGGAAATCAACCATCGCTGCAATATCCTGATCAATACTATTGAACTGCGTGATTAAACTGCCCATATCGCCAAGTGCTCTCGACATCATTTGCTCAACCAGAACAAACTGGCCGATTGGCTGAGCACGATGGATAATTTGCAGAACAATCGACAACAGCCCAACTAGCTGAGCTATTGCTTCGACAACGTCAGCCGCCAACCGTTTGATTATATAGGCGCGCTCGAACTGGATACGCTCGAGCTGGTCTTTGTCACGCCACTCCGCTCGCATATCTAGCATATAACGCGCTGCGTTATAGATGCGCAATTCCGCCAGATTTTGCGGCTGCATCACACTCCAAGAAATCGAATTACTGCGGCGCCGAGCTTCGGTATATTTACGCCAATGCTCTGTCTGCAAACGCGACAATTTTAGCTGAACTATCGCGCTAGGAATAATTGCTAAAAATAATATCAAGCCAATCCACCAGCTAACAGAAAATAGCGAGACTAACGCTACTATTACACTAACAATTGACGCAATTATCCTAGCCATAGCGTCGAAAAACTGCGAAAAAAACGAGACAAAACTTTGCGCCTTGTCAAACATATCAGCAGTGTCCTTATCATCGTAACGCCAAAAATCGATACTAACAAAATGCTCGTACAGCTGGTCGCTAATAGCCGAGCTAATTTTATACGAAGTGAATTGATCTATGTAATTTTGCAAACTATTCCACGCCATCATGAGCACCCCCAGCAGCACAGTCGCTGCAACACACCAAATTGCCCTTGTGCCTGCTTGCTCGTCACCGGCGAAGCCAGCCGCCAGATAAGTAGTCGCTTGCGCGGCCACAAAAGTAGTGACCAACGGAATAGCCGAACCGATAATCGTACCGATTATTTTGGTAATCGCCGCCAGCGGAGAAGCTTTATAAGTCGTTATCGCCACCGTGCCAAAAGCTTTTAGCATTTCATTGAAAGATAGCTTCTTTGGTTCTGTCATGATTAATCGCATTCAGATTTTATCAGAGTAATAATAGCAGTATCTAGCTCGCTTTCACTATGCCAGGTTTGCGTCCGCCTAGCGAGATCTGGTAAATACGATTTGCCGGCAGCGCTCTGATGCTGCGCCAATAGAATTGACTTATCGCGAGCTATAGCAGCACCGATTTCTATCAGCATACCTTCGCTGCGACGCGACGAAGTTTGAATCGCTAGTATTTTGTCGCACTCATTCATTTGATCAATTGCTCGCCGCAAAAACTGACGCGGACTGCCATAACTTTCGGTCGCGCCATCAAACAAATTACAATAAACCTCATGCCCGCAGCCCTCAAGCAAATCAACCACCCGGCGCATACGCGCTTCAACTTTCAGTTTGTCCTCGCCAGTAAAAGCATACGAACAGAATATTTTATGCTTTTTCATAATCCTATTTTATCATCTAGCTGGCAAAAGCTTCGTAAAATAAGTTATAATCCTCTGGCGCAACGCGTTGTCGAGTGGAACTATCGCTGCGTGATTACGCCCGCCGAGAGTCATGTGTTCAATAATTAACGATAAACCGCGTACGATCTTGATACAAGCGATTTCTCGCTGAGTCGTCGGCTCCTCGCCCAACTGCTCAATGACCAAACGCCGAATATTGCGCATACGCTCGGCGGTTTCGGGGCGTTCCATTTCGCGGTTGTACGTAAAATTAACTACATCGTACCAGCGCGGCCAATCATCGCGGAAACTCTCGAAGTCAACTAGCCAATATTTATCGCCGTCATACAATAGATTATTTTCGGTAAAATCCGCATGCATTGGTCGCGCTTCGCATAAGCTATGATTATTACGCAAGAAATCCAAACTAGCCCGAAATATTTCCGGCGGTATCACTTCTAAATTAAACCCGGAAATAATTCGTTCTAACTTCTGCCAAATATATTCTCCATCTTTATTTTGTTGCGACCAGCGCGAGCGACGGCGTTTCTGATTGCGAAAATAGCGATCCATTTGCACGAAGCTTTGTACAAAAAAGTCATCAGGCACGTCGGCTAGCTCTGGCGTCCATCCGTCGATAAATTGCGTTAAGATTTTCATATCGTCATAATGCAGCAATTTTGGCACAGTAAATGGTATATCGTTAAAATTACGAGTCAATTTATCAAAAGTTCGCAAACCATTCACTTCGCGCAATATTTCATCTTTGCCAGTCACCCCGGGCTGCGACTGCTTACAAAACACGCGTTCGCCAAACCAATCTACTTCGCTAACCGCAAACCTATGATTCTGGCGAATGACTCTGATAGTTTTTAGGTTGACGGTATCATTCTTCATCTTATTCTCCTATATGAATTAGGAACTCGACGCCATCTTCATACACCACATCATTAATCGCGACTTCGTAAATATGTTTATCGTCGCGAAACGCAAAAAATCGGACAGTTTTATGTTGCTGCCAGGCTTGGACTACTTCCGCCCGCACGCCATCAGCAATATCGCCAAATACCCACAGCTCATCAGCGCGCGCCACCAGCGTATTATTGGCGCGCCGCACCGTGTCACGCTCTACCGCGTCGAGCAAAAAATAGTCAAAACTGGTAAACGGATTGATTGGCACAACGCCTTGCTCAAGCGCAAATTTCGTTACGAAAAATCTCATGTAAAAATGTTTCTTGGACATAGCGGTAAACACAACCGTGTCGGCGGGTTTGATAGCAAGGGCGCGATGTGATTGCTGTATCATGGTTATGCCTCCGTTACTGTATGAGTTCTAATAATGTTTGCTCGTCAATAATTTTGGTGCCGTATTGTTCGGCTTTTTTCAATTTACTGGCACCGACCTTGCCGCCGGCTACTAAATATGTTGTATCTTTTGCAACAGCGGTTTGAAAGGTTCCGCCGAGCTTACGGATTTTTTCAGCAACAGCGTCGCGCCCCATCGACTGCAAGGTGCCGGTGATGACAAAACTTTGACCAGCGAGTCGGTCGGATTTTTGACTAAACTGTGGTGTCACACCAAGGTTAGCAAATTTTTCGAGCAGCGTCACGTTATCTTCATCAGCGAACCACGCCACGATCGACTCAGCAACAATTTCACCCACGCCATCCACTTCGCGTAGCTCATCGATAGTCGCTCGGCTGAGTTTCTCAACACTTTCAAAGTGATTCGCAAGGTCGATCGCCGTCTGTGCGCCAACATGACGAATACCGAGGCCGAACAAAAATCGTTCCAACACTGGCTGTTTTTTGACAGCAATGGCATCGATGAGCTTTTGCGCAGAAATCTCAGCAAAGCGCTCCAGCTGCAGCAAATCATCTTTCGTCAACCGATAAATATCCGCCAGATCATTGACCAGCCCAGCCTCGACCAGCGCCTCGACATTTTTCTCGCCCAGCGTATCGATGTCCAGCGCGCCTTTGGAGGCAAAATGTGCTAGGGCTCGCTTCAAAATCAGCGGGCCGCTCAAACCTTTAACGCGGTAGACTGCCTCACCCTCTGGCCGCACAAACTCTAGCTCCGGATATTGGCGCGCCAGTTCTGCTGGATAGTCAATTGGCTTGGCATCTGCCGGCCGCAATTCTTTTAGCACGGTTTGTACCTGCGGGATGATGTCGCCGGCCTTGAAAATAACCACCGTGTCACCGCGGCGCACATCCAGCCTAGCAATTTCGTCAGCATTATGCAGACTGGCGTGCTGCACCGTCGTACCTGCCACCACTACCGGGTCAAACACCGCTACTGGCGTGGCCGCACCGGTTCGACCGATGGAAATAACGATATCGCGGACGATGGTCGTGGCTTGCTCAGCGGCGTACTTGTAGGCCACAGCGCCGCGCGGATTTTTACCAACTAACCCGAGACTTTCATACAACGCTCGATCATTGATCTTAATTACCAAACCATCAGTGTTAAACGGCAAATCATGGCGCTTATCATCCCATTCGTTAACGAAATTCATCACATCCGCTAAAGTGGTAAAAACGCTCGCCTGCTGATTACGAGTAATTCCTAGGGCGGTCAGCGCCTCGTAAGCAAAGCTGTTGGTTGGCACTTCAGCGTCGTTATCGCGCAGAACATCATAGCCGCGAAAATGCAGCGGCCGCGCCGCCACCAAGGACGGATCGATCTGGCGGATTGTCCCTGCCGCCAGATTACGCGGATTAGCAAATTCTGGCTGTCCCAAGGCTTTTTGCTTTTCGTTAAGCTCCGCAAAGTCGCGCTTCAGCATCACAATCTCGCCGCGAATTTCTGTCCGCCCGCGCAAAAATTGTTCAAAGCCTGGCGCCTCATGCAACCGCAACGGTACATTTTTTATAGTCCGTACATTGTTCGTCACATCCTCGCCGATAAAGCTATCGCCGCGCGTCACCGCCTGGGTCAACACGCCATCAATATAAATCAACGCGCACGCCAAGCCATCCATCTTGATATCGGTAAAAAATTCATGCTTATGTCCCGGCATCAATTTATCGGTACGCTCAATCCACGCTTCGATTTCACTCTTATCAAACACGTCATTCAGGCTAACCATCCGCCGCTCGTGGCGCACTTTTTTAAAACCTTCAAGCAGCTTGTTGCCAACCCGCTGCGTCGGACTGTCTGACGTAATCCACTCTGGGTGCGCTGCTTCAATGCTCTTTAGTTCTATCATCAAGCTGTCGTATACCGCATCGCTGACGCTTGGCTGGTCAAGCGCGTAATATTCGTAGCTGTATTGATTGAGCAGTTTTTTAATTTCTTCAAGCCGGCTTCGCGTCATCTGCTACCACCTTTCTATACAGCAGATAAATATACGCTGCCAACCAGACAAACAACAGCGCCATCATAAACGCGCCAGCAAATGGCACGATTGGTACCGACTCGAGCCACTTCAGCTTTGACGATAATCCGCGTTCTAGCAATACCAACAACACCATCACAACGCACCATATCACCGAGCTATAGACAAACGCCCAAACTATCCTGAGCATAATCCTTAGTCGCCGGCCAACCACCAAGTCGCTAGCAGCCTGGATTGCCCGCAGCGGATACATACCAGGCAAAGCCACCACGACTAGCGCAATAATCGTACTGGTCACCCAATAGAGTACAAGCGTTAATACACTTGCCGCCAGCAGACCGAATAACATCATACCGAAGCCTTCTGTTAATATATGCACCGATACCAACGCCGAATACGCCAGCGCCATAATACCAACTGGCGATAGTTGAATTAGTAATATCAGCAACACTACCGACGTCGATATCAACGGTGCGGTTGCGTTGTACAAGCCGTCGCGCAATTTCGGCTTAAGCCCAAGTAGAATTTCGCGCAGCAACCACACCGCCGTTAGCCAAGTCATCAACACAAGCAGCGCCAACATAACTCCCTGTTCAGCCCGCAGCGACGTCGTGTCAATCGCCAGCGACGAAAATGTCAGCATACCAGCATTTAGCAACTGTCCCACGCCGCCGTTGAAAATCTTGCCCAGCGACTCGGACACTAGCTTGCCAATTGAATCATAAGTTGACTGGCTAGTAATAATTCCTAGAAAAATTATTATCAGCGCATACAAGATTATCATAGACAAGAACAAGCCTTTATTCCTCCACAACACGCGATTGACATAGTGAGTAAAAGCAATATATCCAGGCAAACGCAAACTGCGGCGATAATCTCGCCGCCGCGTCCGCCGAAAGCTGCGGTGCGGCCGCCGCTGCAGGAAACGCACATTGCGATAGCGCGTCAAATACCACTTCTCGGTAAGCCAATCAAGAAATGCGCTACCGTAATGCTCCGGAGTATTATGTTTCTTTTGCTGTTTCATAAATAAGCTATGGTGCGCAAGGCGGGAATCGAACCCGCACGACTTTTGGTCAAGAGATTTTAAGTCTCTCGCGTCTACCAATTCCGCCACTCGCGCTTGTAATTTTATGGAGGCACGTACGAGAGTCGAACTCGTCTAAAAGGTTTTGCAGACCTCTGCGTAACCGCTCCGCCAACGCGCCGTCTGCTTTATTATACCAAACTACAGTTGCTCTTTGAACATTAACTATGAAAAAATCGCTGGCAGAGCAACGATTTCATGATGTATATTTGGTGCACTGAAGAAGACTTGAACTTCCACGGCCGCAATGGCCACTAGCCCCTCAAGCTAGCGCGTCTACCAATTCCGCCACCAGTGCATAGTGCTTTAATTGGCGTGATTATAATTATACTAACCTCACGGCGTTTTGTAAACAGAAGCCCTACCCGTAGACCACGTCGTTACGTCAGCGTAGCGATCGTTCATGGTATTTAGAGAACCGCGTGGCTCAACAATCGACGCGCCATTGTTCAAAACGTAGCTGCCTACAGATTGATACAAACCAATTGCTGGCGCATCGTTCAGCCATTGATTAACAAACTGAATATACTTAGCTGCCCGCAGAGCTGAATTAGTGCGCGAACGCCCGCCAACCAAGTCGTTATCAACTGTTCGATTAGAATAATTAGCAAAATTGTAACCAGAAGCGCTAGCCTGCGACGAATGCCAGTAGGCAAAAACATCTGGATCAGCACCAAGCTCCAATTCATACAACAAAGCATCGTAGTCGCGCGGCTGCAACACGCTTTGTACGAAGCTGGTGGTTGTCGAGCTGGTATCGATTTCGCGCAGCTGGACATCAACGCCAAGCTTTGACCATTGCTGTTTAAGCGCATCGACTATTTTCTTGTACTCATCGCGCCCAGACGAAGTTGTTACAGCAACCGCCAACGGCCGGCCATCCTTGCCTTTCCATTGGCCTTGGTTATAAGCCCAGCCCGCTTCTTTGAGCAGTGCTTTGGCCTTATCTAAATTATAATCTGGCGCCGCCGGCAGTTTTTGCGCAATCTGACTTTGCAAAATCGGCGTGTCTAGCCGCGCCACATTGTCGCCGACAGTTGCGCGAATTGATGAAGTATCAGTAGCGTAGCGTAAAGCCTGGCGAACTCTAGCATCTTGAAGTGTTTGACTGCGATTATTCATCAAAAGATAGACGCCTTTGTTGAGAAGCCAATGTTTAGTCGAGTACTGTTTAGATTTAATGTTATCAGCAGCCGACAAAGACAAGCCCGAGGCTGCCGAAACCTCACCGCTATTTACAGCTTTAACTAACAGCGACTCATTGCCGTAAGCTCGCAGCTCCAGGCGCGACAAAGTCGAAACTGCTCCGTAATATTTAGTATTCGGTTCCATCCGCACCACGTCGGTAGAGCTAGTTGACTCGCTAGTTTGAACTCGCCTAACCGCAAATGGTCCGCTGCCGACTGGGTTGCTGCTAAAATCAGCTTCGCGCATTGACGACGGACTAACAGTTTGTAAAATATGCTTAGGTATTACCGGAAAAGTCAAGGCGTGCGAAAACCCGGCATACACCGCTGGTAGCATAAACTCTACTGTTGAATCGTCAATTGCCCGCGCCGAAATGTCTAGCCAATTAACTCGCAAAGGCGAACGCACTTGCGGATTTTTGATCAGATTAATTGTGTATACAACGTCCTCGGCAGTCAACTTTTTACCATCGTGCCAGACGGCATTGCGCAGCTTGATTGTATAAACTTTGTCATCTTTTACCGTCATTGATTCGGCCAAGTCAGTATGCAACGCTCCGGTAACATCGTAATTATACAGAGACGAAAATAACAGCCGTGATACCGCCTGTTCAGGCTCGCTAGCCGCTAGCAAAGGATTAAGCGTGCTAATGTTGCCAATCACTCCCTCGACATACACGCCGCCAGACTTAGCGCCATCTTTCTTGCTGCCTTGTGAATTCCAGGAATACTGAATACCCAAGCCAGCTATCAGCAAGGCTATAGCAGCCAGCCAAATCATAATCTCGGTCATCACTAAGCGGACATTTTCAATACGCCGCAGAATAAAGCGGCTAGCATGGCGCTGCGTGGCGCCTTCGGCATGCTTGACCCTCAGCGCTAGCCGCTTGTAGCCCAGCCTCAGTTTGCCCTTACTTGCTTTACTCATTTATATCCACCCTTGATTTATCTATAAGTTCGGCAAAACCAGCAGTGCCACAATCGACATCACAAACGCTACAGCCAAGAAAATCGTTACTTCAAACAAGTTTTTATCGAGACCGCGCCGCGTCGTATACAATTCGCCAGAACCGCCAAATCCAGCACCCAGGCTAGCCCCGCGCTGCTGCAGCAGAACCGAAATTATCATCAGCACCGCTGATACTACCATAATAATTTGCAAAGTTAGCGTTACATCCATTTTATGCTTTCTCCTCTCGTTCGTCATGATAACTGAGCTCCAGAACACTACTTACTACATAGTTTACCAAACTTAATATCAAGCCTGCAAAAATCGAGTTCAAGAACGTCATTTGCAAGCCTGGAGCCAACATCAATGATAACCAAACCAAAAAACCGTTAACAACTATCGTGAAAAAGCCAAGCGTTACCAAAATCATCGGTAACGACAAAATCATCACAATCGGCTTAAGCGTCGCATTGATGATTGAAAAAATCAGCCCAGCGCCGAAAAAGGCCACCAAACTAGAATCGATTTGAGTATTGCTATAACCCGTACCAAAAATCCGCACCGCTACCCAAATTCCCAGCGAGTTCAGTATCCACCGGAGAATAAAAGCTATAAATTGTTTACTCATACTGCTACAGTATACCGCATCAGCCGTATTTTTCATAGTTGCGGCTTATCACCGCTCTGGTAGCAAAAAGCCTCATAGACGCGAGTTCCTAGCGCTTGCCCGATAGCATCGCAAATTTCCGTTTGGCTAGCTCGCCTAACTGCCCGCATACTGCCAAAGCGCCGCAGTAATTTGCGCCGCGTTGCCGAACCGACACCAGGAATGTCGTCAAGCTCGCTTTTGGTAGCGCCTTTGCGCTTGAGCGTTGTATGATAACTAACAGCAAAACGATGCGCCTCGTCGCGAATACGCTGAAATAGCTTTACGACATCATCATACTCGCTCATAGTATCGCTGCCGCGCAGATTTCGCGAGTGCGAACCAGCATTTTGCTGCCCAGCATGCAAATTAATTAAGTAAAAATCACCAGAATCCAGCACACTAATGCCGGGACGCGATTCTTTTATCAACTGTCCAAGCAGCGCGTCATCGTCATTAATATGCGAACGATTCTTGGCGACAACGATTTCTTCTTCGCGCTTTGCTATGCCAATTACTGGCACCGTAACGTCCAGCTTGTCTAATTCGTCGAGTACTGCACTAAGCTGCCCTTTACCGCCATCAATCAACAGCAAATCCGGCACCCCCCAATCTTTACGATTTTTTTTACTGAAACGCCGCCTAATAGTCTCGCGCATATTAGCAGTGTCGTCGTTACGTTGCACGTGCATCTTGAACTTACGATAATGTGTCCGGTCGCTAGCGCCATTTGTAAAAACCACCATACTGGCCACTACATTTGTGCCGCTCATATGTGATATATCATAACCTTCAATCCGTGCTGGCGGCGATGGCAAACTCAATAACTCAGCCAACTGCACTAGCGCTTGGTCCTTCGAAATATTAATGAACTCACGGTCGCCGAACATAATCCGCCGCTGCAACTCGCGTAAATAGGTCAACTTATTGCGAAGCTGCGCGGCTGTCTCGAATTCTTGATTACGCGCCGCTCGCTTCATGTCGCGTTCAATTTCTTGCGCGATTTTGACGCGCCCGCCCTCGATATATTTGATCAGTTTGCGCAAAGATTTCTTGTACTCGTGGCTAGTCATATCAAGGCTGGGCGCCAAACCGATTTGCTCTTCTAAATTAGCGTGTTCGCGTCTGGGCGGCTTGATATAATAAGGAAAAATTTTGCGCAAATAACGCAGCGCCTTCTTGACTGGCAAACCACTATAAAAAGGGCCAATGTAGGTCGCACCGTCATCAGCAGGGCTGCGCGTAAAAGTCACCGTCGGCCATTCGCTTTTCATATCAATTCGCACGAAAGTTTGTGATTTATCATCGC
>CALIJB010000012.1 GCA_938017675.1 uncultured Candidatus Saccharibacteria bacterium | reverse complement strand
AAGGCGCAGCCGCCAGCGCAAATGGCTGACTTTCGTGCGAATGTGCCGCTACGGTGTCAATAATTTCACTCGTAATGCTTGGCTAACGATTGCGGCTACCGCGGTGATGACGATTACGTTACTGATTATCTTTACTACGGTGGTGGCGCGTAATATTTTGGCAGATTCGGTAACAGAGCTGAGTAAAAAAGTCGATATGTCAATTTATCTCAAAACGGGCACCACTGAAGAGCAGGCCAAACCGATTATTACTGATTTGCGCAAACTGCATAATGTCGAACGCGTTGAATTCGTTTCCTCGGAAAAGGCGCGCCAACAAAGCGCCGAAGACAACAAAGCCGACCAAGATATACTAGATGCCCTCAATCAAGCTGCCAATAAAATGCCAGCAGTGATTCGCGTTAATCTAGAGAATATCAATGACACCGACAGTCTTAGTGATTTTGTCAAAACTAATAAGCCGCTCAAAAAAATTATCGATGATAAGCGCGAACCGTCGTTTGCTGGCGACCGGCGCGATGCTATCGAAAATATCGGCCGCTGGACAGATTTTGCGCAGCGGGCCGGTTTGGCAGCGAGCGTTCTCTTCGTCGTGATATCTTCGTTGATTGTTTTTAATACCATTAGAATGGCAATATTCAACCGTAAAAGCGAGATCGAGATGATGAAGCTTATCGGTGCTGATAAAAGCTTCATTCGCGGCCCGTTTTTGGTAGAAGCGATGGTGTATGGTTGTATTGCTGCGGTTGTAGCGACCGCTATAGGGGTAGGGGTTTTCGCGACGATTTCTGGCAAATTACAGGCTTATGGAATTGCTGCTGTAGCTACATCGCACTTTCTGATAAATAATTTGCTGCTGGTCCTGCTAAGTATGATGTTGCTAGGCTCGTTGATTGGGATTATTTCCTCGACACTGGCTACTCGCCGTTATCTCAAATTGTAGAGTAATTTACGAAAGGGGGTGCTTATTCGACGTAGCTTTATTGACAAAGCGGTAATGCTTTGTTACGCTAGAGGTATGAAACATAGGTCCACCACACCAGTTTCGTCAAGGCGGCACGTTGCGAAGTCGTCAATCGTCGCAGCGGCTGTTTTGATGAGCGCAAGTATACCGGTTGCCTTCGCGCAAAACGTGTTGGCCGACCAGTACGACGAGCAGGTCAAAAAACTTCAATCAGAAGCTGATTCGTATCAGCAGCAGGCGGCGACGCTTGGCGCGCTGGCATCAACGCTGCAAGCGCAGCTTGATGTATTAACCAATCAAAAAAATGAAATCCAAGCGCAAATTAATACTAGCCAAGCTAAGCGCGATAAGCTTGAGAAAGATATCGCTGCTACCGAAAAGAAAATCGAGATTAACAAAGAAGCTCTTGGCGAAATTGTTGCCGATATGTACGTTGATAGCTCAATCTCACCGCTCGAGATGCTGGCTAGCAGCAAAAACATCGGCGATTACGTTGACAAGCAAGAATACCGCTCGTCAATGCAGGATAATCTGAGTACCAAGATCAAGCAGATTAAATCGCTCAAAGCGCAGCTCGAAAAGCAGAAAAAGCAAGTCGAGAACGTACTGCGCGACCAGAAGTCGCAAAAGGCCGCGCTAGCTGCCAAAGAGGCTGAACAGGCTAAATTAGTTTCGGACACGCGCGGCGAAGAATCAGCTTACAATAGCTTAGTTGCCAAGCGTAACAGCGAAATCAGCAGTGTCCGCGCTCAACAGGCTGCCGCTATGGCTGCAGCTGCCCGTGCTTCAGGCTCTACTAATATTGGTACGGGCTCGGCTAGCGGTGGCGGATATCCGTCGGTTTGGGCTAATGCCGAGCAAGATACGATCGTTGATAACTGGGGTCTCTATAACCGCGAATGCGTCAGCTACACCGCTTGGAAAGTAGCTAGTACTGGCCGTTACGTACCGCATTTTGGCGGGGCAGGTAACGCTAATCAGTGGCCGAGCACAACGTCTCGCTATGGTATTGCAAACGGCCCAACGCCAAAAGCTGGCTCGGTAGCTATTCAGTATGTTGGCGCTTACGGTCACGCTATGTATGTCGAAGCAGTTAATGGCGATGGTACGATTACTGTTAGTGACTACAACAATAATATCGACGGTTTAGGCTGGGGCCGCTATCACTACTACACACGTTCAAGTGCTGGGCTAACTTATATATATTTCTAGCGAGATCAATATAATAATCAGTAAATTATAGCGTACTCAGCCAGAGTGCGCTATAATTATGATTATGGCAAACGAACAGGGAGTTGAAAATAAGGGGCGGAAGCCTCGGCAGCGGAAGGTTTCACAGGGTGTTTTCTTGGCGTCGTTGGTCTTGGCAATAATCGTATCGTTTGCGGCTGGTACGCGCAGCGAAGAAATCTATCAGATAGCAGCGCCGATTTTTGGCATCAAGGTGGCTAAGCAGCCGCTCGACACCGAGGTGATGAAAGAAGCTTATCGTCAACTAGCGGCGAATTATGACGGTGATTTGGATGCTAATAAGCTGTCTGACGGGGCGGCTCGCGGCATGGTTAAAGCGGTCGGCGACGACTACACGACATTTCTAGATAAGGAAGAAGCGGCAGAATTTAACAAAAGTCTAAACGGCGAAGTTTCTGGCATTGGTGCCGAAATCGGCGTGCGTAATTTGCAGCCGACGGTACTCAGAGTTCTCGATGACTCTCCAGCCAAGAAAGCTGGCCTTAAAACGGGCGATATCTTTGTGGCTGTGAACGGTACGTCAGTAGCGGGCGAGACGGCTAGCGGCGTGGCTGATAAGGTTACTGGCGAAGCGGGCACGACCGTCAAGCTAACTATGCGCCGCGGCAGCGAATCGCTAGATTTTTCGATTACGCGGGCCCAAATTAGCGATCCTAGCGTCCGTTGGTCGGTTAGCGACGACGTTGGTATATTGACGATCTCGCGCTTTGACGATAATACTGGTTCGCTAGCTCGCAAAGCCGCTAAAGAGTTCATTGACAAAGGTGTTAAGGGTGTGATTGTTGATTTGCGTAACAACGGCGGCGGCTATTTGACAGCAGCGCAAGAAGTGGCGAGCTTGTGGCTAGACAGCGGCAAAACGGTCGTTACCGAAAAAAGCCGCGGGCAGGTGACCGAGACAGTCAAAGCTTCGGGTAATCCGACACTTAAAGGCAAGAAAACCATTGTCCTCGTCAATGGCAGCTCAGCCAGTGCTAGTGAGATCGTGGCTGGTGCGCTGAAAGACTATCAAGCGGCCACCTTGGTTGGTGAAAAAACCTTTGGCAAGGGTACGGTGCAAAAGGTGATCAACCTATCCGACGATCGTATCCTCAAGGTGACAGTAGCCCGCTGGTACACGCCGCAAGACAGAAACATCACCAAAGAAGGCATCCAGCCGAACCAGACAGTCAAGATGAGCTCGGATGATAATAACGCTGGCCGCGACCCACAAATGGTGCGCGCTAAAGAATTAGCGTCATAGCCCTTGTGCTTATTGCCAGGCTGGTATACTATATAAACTATGGATACACGCAAACGCAAGATTTTGCTAGTAGAAGATGACACTGCGCTAGCATCAGTATATCGGTCGCGTCTTGAGCTAGAGGGTTTTGACGTCTGTGAAGCGAATAATGGCGAGGATGCGCTGTCGTTGGCAGTGTCTGAACATCCTGACTTGATTTTGTTGGACGTGATGATGCCGAAAATTAGCGGTTTTGACGTTTTGGACATTTTGCGCAATACGCCAGAGACTACTAACATCCGGGTGATTATGCTAACAGCGCTTAGCCAGCCCAAAGACAAAGAACGCGCCGAGCAGCTCGGTGTTGACGATTATTTAGTAAAATCGCAAGTAGTTATCGGCGATGTCGTCGAGCGGGTGCGCTACCACCTAGGCATGAGCAAGTAGCCGTTTGTAGAATTGCTTAATCTGTTTATTTGTGGCGTTGTAGTTGACATTTCGCTTATGTTTTGATATAATAGTAGTATATGCCAGGAACACATACATCAAAAAGTACAGCACCAAGCGGCGAATCGCCTAAAAAACCTATAATAATTGGCTATCCAGTGCCGAGTAGCGAGCTCCCAAGCGCTGAGAGACTAGGCACTTCTGAAGAAAAGGCTAGGTTGGAGCTATTGAGTAAAGTAAGCGTTGGATTGGGTAGATTAGCTATTGGTAGACGGTCTGATGAATCTGGAGATAGCGATAGAGCAATTGATAGAGCTAGAATAGCTTTTCTAAGGTCCCGATTATATCCAGATACTCCTGCCTACTTACTTATTAATACAGAGGACGGTAGTGATGATGACAATGGTGATGACAATGGTGATGACAATGGTGATGACAATGGTGATGACAATGGTGATGACAATGGTGATGGTAGTAGGCGCGCTACCTGGATGCGCGTTGATCAAGGTGATTTCAGTACAACGATAAATCCTGATAGCGAGGAAAATCATGGTTTGCCGCCGGCTGAAGACGCCCTCGATGCTTGGGAGGCGCAATTACCGCAGAGCAATAATCAGCCGACAGAGCAGCCAAAGCCGCCAACTGATGAGCGTAAAAGATTGCGCGCTGCGCTAAGAGAGGCTGGCAAGCTGAACCCGACGAAAGCAGAGCCGAAGCCACCAACCCGCGAGGATGTATTAGCTGCATTAAGAGGCGCAACAACCGGAGCTAACAAACCAGTCCCAAGGTCGCAAGCCCGCGAAGAAGTGCTGGCTGCGCTTAGAGGTGAGCATTCTTCGCCAGCTACTGAAAAGGCTAGCTTAGACGGTGATCCGTCTATTGTCGATACTGAAAGCGAACCTCCCGCACCAGAAGATCAAGAAGAATCGGGAAGTTCAAATGAGCAAGATTCAAATGAATCGCCAGAAGTATCAGATAAGCAGTCCCCTAAGGCCTCCGAGGCGTTAAAAAGGCTAGTAGGAGCGTATACTACACAGTCTGCTATACGAAATATGGCGGGCACGGCAGAGGATTTGGCTAGAGTACTGAACACGGCAGATACTTTGCGAGCTCCTGTGTTATTCGGGCGCATACAAGAGTATACGTCAGGTATCTCAACTTCGCTTAATAGGTTCAGTGCTACTGTAGAGAAGGTCGGCGGTGATTTGCCACAGGACGAAGCGGATCGCCTGGGCGATGCCATAGAACAGGTTAGACGCTCTTTGGTAGTAATGAATAATGTTGCTGAGCAGGGCTTTTCAAGACGTATCAGTGACGAAGAATATTCACAGCATGCTTTACAGCTGAACAAAAGTATCGCAGAACTGCAAAGACTCATGAACGTATCAGTAAAGCGCCAAGAAAACAACGAACAAGGCTAGTAGCGGTATCTCGCTAGCCAAGGTAGTACACCTAATGAACCTAGCTTATTCAACGCAAACTTGAGTTCGCGGGTGAGTATTGCCAGTGAACGATGGCTTCTTGATATGTTTGAAAACTACAGTGCCACTCTTGGCTGCGTGAATTGTGTAGTTGCGGCTGATGTAAGTACCTGGGCCGGCAACTTTGGTGCTGCCAGTCTGGCGAACTAGCACCTCGCCCTGGTTGACTTTTTGCCCGCCGAAACGCTTGACGCCATTGCGCCTACCAGCACTTTTGTGGGTATTATCGCTCGAACCGCCAGCTTTAACGTGTGACATAAAACTCCTTTAATTTAATATAAGACAATCTATGCTATTGTACGCGAAGCTATCGGAAATGTCAAGCTTCTGAGAATGAATAATGAAACAGGCGCGGGCTTGGTGAGCGGGCTGCTTTTAATTTTCATCGAGAGGTTTAAGCAGTAAGATTTCTCGTGCCACTACCTGGTTCTGGCGGTAGTAGAGTAGCTGCTCGTCGCTGACTAAGTTTAGATGTAGGCGTCGGTAGCCTAAATCTGCTAACTGATCAATAAGCGGTAAATGTGTAAATTTACCGCTATGGTCGCGCCAGGCGGGTACGGCGACGACTAGCGTTGTACTAGGGTTAATTTGCGGGCGGATGTTTGCTAAAAATTGGCTGATGATATGATTGCAATTACCGCGGACTGCGGTGAGCTTGGCAGGCTTTGGCGGGGCCGAGAAGGGTTGGCCGAGGTAGGCCTCGCAGACGACGCGGTCGATTTCAGATTTCTGAGCGGCGTTGAGCTTTATAGTGGTAGCGTCAGCTTGAAAGATTTTCCATTGAGGGTTGATTCGGTATTTATTATCGAGCCACTGCATGTTCTCTGTGGCGTAATCGACCATTTTTTGACTTAGGTCGCTGCCGTAGACGTCTATTCCTTTGAGCCGTGCTTCTTGGAGAACGGTGCCAGTACCGCAAAAAGGATCCCAGAGGCGGCCAGGTTTCGTCTCGCCAGATAGATTTATCATCATCCGCGCTAATTTCGGCGGCAGCATACCGACGAAAGCATCGGTACGCGGGCGAGCTTGGTCGCGGGCAGCCAGCGCAGTAATGTTCTGGGCGCCGACACTTTCAGCGACAATGAGGCGGTTATTCGGCGCTCGGACGACTAGCAGCTCAACTTTCGTCGGCGATAGCCCAAGCTTATTGTGATGGCTAGCAGCGGTGTTAAGGGCGATTTCTGGGTTCGGGATAAGGCGTAAGCTAGTGCCGCTGTCGCGTAATTTTTTCTTGATGAGCAAGCCAGTTTTTTGGACATCGCGCGGCGAGATTTTGAAGCCGTAAGCGCTGATGCCAAGAGTTATTTTATGCTCGCTGGCGCGCCATTTGGCGGTGTAGTGCTGAACGATTTGGCGGCTGGCGGTTAGCCAATTGCCGCGGTCGAGTTCGAGAACGACTCGGCCGGCTTTTTGGCTGCCGCCGAGGGTCTCGAAGTCAAAATCAGGTGAATCTACAAGCGCTGTTTGCTGCGAAAACCATCGGACATTGTTAGCGCCGTAAAGCTGTTCTAGTTCGGCTACTCCAAGCGCTGGTTGGCGGCCGAGTATTGTGATATGCATAAATATAGTATACTAGATTGTATGAAAAGGAGACTGTCTTTTCGATTGTGGTTGAGTATTGCCACGTTGCTGTTGATTGCTTTGATACTTTTTTTAGCTAGAAGCGAACTGGTATATGCTTGGGGTTTGCTAGGTAAAATTGACCTTGGCAAGCTTGTGTGGATGTTGCCAATTATTGCGGCCGGATATTTGGCGACTGGCGAGATGATTTTTTCGTATTTGCGTCAGAAAGGCTTCGTGAAGAATATTAATCCGGCAACTCTGGCACGCATATCGCTAGAGCTAAATTTTGTTAATCATGCTTTTCCTAGCGGCGGTGTTAGTGGTATTTCGTATGCTAACTGGCGCTTAGGCAAGTACGGTGTGCCAATCGGACGAGCGACGATGGCGCAATTCGTGCGTTATGTGGTGGGGTTTATGGCGATTGTGGTCTTTTTGGTAGTTTCTGTTTTGATGGTGACGATTGACGGCCGTGTTAACCGCTGGATAATTTTGATGAGCTCAACGCTGGTATTTTTGCTGGTGATGGCGACGCTGCTGGGCGCGTACTTTTTGAATAGCGTCCACCGGATGAAAAAATTAGCCAAGAGAATTACGATGATAACTAACGGTACGGCGTCATTTTTTGCGCGGCGGCCGCAGGTGGTGTTGAAGCGGGAGTCGATAGAGAAGTTTTTCTATGATATGCATGACGATTTTAACGAGCTAAAGAGTGACAAGCGCGTGCTGCTGAAGCCATTTTTGTGGGCGATGTTATTTACCGCTACCGAGATCGCGCCAATCTGGATTACTTTTCAGGCGCTGGGAATGAGTGTCAATCCGGCGTCGATTTTGATTGCTTATGGCATAGCGACGATTGCTGGATTCATTGTGGTAACACCAGGTGGAACGGGCGCCTACGAGGCGATTATGGTTAGCGTTTTGGCATTGTCAGGTATAGGCAGCGGCCAGTCGATTGCAGCGATTGTACTTTACCGGGTAATTGTACTGCTGACAGCGCTGCTGCTAGGCTATGTATTTTACCAGCTAACAATAGTGAAATATGGACGAAAATCCGATTCCAAGGTTCGGCGTTAGCGGTTTCGTCGAGCTAATTAATCAAGTGCTGGAGTTTTCGTGCAGTGCTGTTGAGATCGAGGGCGAGGTCGCCGGCTTCAAAGTAAACCAAGGCAAATGGGTGTTTTTTGACTTGAAAGACGAGGAAGCGAGCGTCGGTTGCTTTATGCCAGTTTATCAACTGCGAACGCCGATTGAAGACGGCATGAAGCTGGTGGTGCGGGCGCAGTCTAAAGTGACGAAGTGGGGCAAATTTAGCGTGACCGTGCAAAATTACCGTCCGCTAGGTGAGGGCAGCTTGCGCAAAAGTTTCCAGCTGTTGCGTACTAAGTTGGAGAAGGAAGGAATATTTGCTGCGGAGCGCAAGCGTTGTTTGCCGCAAATTCCAGCGCGTATCGGCGTGATAAGCAGCATTCAGGCGGCAGGTTACGCGGACTTTATCAAAATCGTAAACGAGCGCTGGGGTGGCTTGCAGATTGACGTAGCGCATGTTCAAGTGCAGGGCGAGGCAGCGGCTGATCAGATTGTTGCGGCAATTAATCGTTTTAACGAGAGTCAAACGCCGCCCGAGGTGCTGGTGATCATTCGCGGCGGCGGCAGTGCTGATGATTTGAATACGTTTAACGATGAATTGTTGGTTAGAGCGATTGCTGCCAGCCGCGTGCCGACATTGGTCGGCATTGGGCACGAAGTCGATATGACACTGGCGGACTTGGCTGCCGATGTACGGGCTTCGACACCTAGTAACGCAGCGCAGATCGTTGTGCCAGATCGGCGAGAACTACTGCAAGAAATAAAAGCGCTGGTTGACGGCATGGCCTACCGGACGGAGTCAGCGATTAGCGATTTAGGCAGTGAAATTGACAGCTTGCGGCAGCGCGCGTTGCTACATCTAGATAGCAGAACTGACGTCTTAACGAGCGAGATCAAGCAATTCCAGCGGATTTTGGCGGCGTACAATCCGCAGTTGGCGCTGGCACGCGGTTACGCGATTGTGCGCGGTTCGACCGAAATTGGCGAAATTATTAGTATCGAGGAAGAAAAAATAATTATCAAAGCGGAGGTTAAAAATGTCAAGCAAAAATGAGAAAACTATCAACCAAAAAATTGAAGAGCTGCGCCAGATGGTGGCGTGGTTTGAAAGCGATGACTTTGACATTGAACAGGCGATAGAGCGCTATCAAGCAGCTGAGAAACTAGCTAGCGATATCGAAAAAGATTTGAACGGCTTGCGCAATAAAATTACCGTCCTCAAGGAAAAATTTGCGTGATTTTCGCCGCCATTGCTGCCGTGGTACTGCTGTTTGGCTTTGTGGCTTTCACGGGCGCACCGTACGTGCCGTCGCGGCGCCGCGACCTGCAAAGGGCCTTTAACGAGCTATATCAGCTCAAAAAAACCGATGTGCTGGTTGATATTGGCTCGGGCGACGGCGTGGTGTTGCGCGAAGCGAGCCGCCGCGGCGCGCGGGCGATTGGTTACGAACTACAACCGCTGCTAGTATTAATTTCGCGCTGGTTATCGCGGCACGACGAGAAAGTGTCGGTACAGCTAGCTAACTTTTGGCGTACGCCGCTGCCAGACGAGACGACGGTCGTTTATCTCTTTGGCGACGGTCGTGATATCGCCAAGATGGTTCAATATTTACAGTATGAAACTAACCGCCTTGGACGTGATATTTGGCTGCTGAGCTACGGTTTCGAGGCGGCTGAGCTTACTTTGTATAAGACTGTGGGTGCGCATAATCTCTATTTACTGCAGCCGCAAAGTTAAACCTTTGCATATTTAGCCTCGACAAAGTATAATCGTAAGCATGAAGAGTAGGCATCATACAGAAAAAGGCGCTATCACTGGCAGTATTGTCGCTATTGCGGTATTGGTAGTGTTGGTGCTGGGGTTTGGCGGTTTTAGTATTTGGTCGTATATGCAATATCTCGACCAGAAAGAAAACGTCGACGAGAAAATCGAGACGGCTAAAGCTCAAGCCGTCAAAGAGAATAGCGAGAAGCTAGAGAGCGACTTCGAAAAGCGTGAGAAAGAGCCGAATCGGCAGTTTAACGGGCCGTCGGATTACGGCGCCTTGACGTTTGAATATCCCAAGACTTGGAGTGCTTATCAGGCAACCGATATCAGCAAAGGCGGCGGCGTGACTTATGAAGCCTATTTGAACCCAGTGACAATCCCGCCAATTACCGGAGAGTCGAAGATTGCCCTGAGGATAACGATTGAGCAAAAGACTTATGACAAATCTGTGTCTACTTACGATCCGTTAATTAAAAGAGGCGACCTGAAGTCGAGTGTTTACAACGATGGCAAGCATACGGGCACCAAGCTGGTCGGTAATTTCGACAAGGACACTTACGGTACGGCAGTGCTGTTGAAGATGCGCGATCGTACACTGACGATGCGTACTGACGGCGACGTTTTCACCGCTGACTACGAGAAATTACTGAAGACTCTCAAATTCAACGAATAAGTGTTTTGCTTGTGCTAGAACAGCCTGCTGCAGCATGCTAAACTAGGTGTATGCAGGAGGGTAAGGCGCAGGCTAGTTTGTGGGCAGATTCACCGTCGTTTACAGTGGCGGCGCACGAGCTGAAAGCGCCACTTGCTCTGATTCGCCAGTTGGCGATTGAGCTAGAAGCAGGGGAGTATACGGCGCTTGAGCGGGCTGTCTTGGCGCAGCGAATTACACTAACGGCTGAAAGGGCGCTGCGCTTGACGACAGACTTGACTAAAGCTCGCCGCCTAGAAAACGCCTTATTCACGTTAGAAGCGATTGATGCGGCTGGTCTTTGTAACGAAGTGGTGAGCGAACTTCAACCGCTGTACCATGCTCATAATAAATCTCTAAAAACCCAGGTAAAATCTCGTCAGCGACTAATGGTGGCAAATCGTGATTTATTGCGGCGAATCGTTGCTAACTTTGCTGATAACGCACTGCACTATAGTGCTGATGATTCGTCGGTAGCGATCTCGGTGCGGGCTACCGACAGTAATCAGCGGGTACGGATCGGGGTACGTGATTTTGGACCGGCAATTCCAGCGCTAGCTTGGCGGGCGTTGCGCCAAGGGTTGCGCGAGCCGCTGCCGCTGCATAATCGTCCAGGTAGCAGCGGGCTGGGCATGTTTATCGCTAATGAGTTTGCTTTAGCGATTGGCGCACAAATTGGCGTTATCCGTCATCGCGATGGCGCAACTTTTTATGTTGATGTACCAGCGTCGACACAGCTAAGGCTATTATGACGCGCGTGCTAGTAATTGATGATGACGAGTGGCTAGCGAAGCTGTTTACGCGGCGTCTCGAGCACAACGGTATGGTAGTACAGAGTGCTCCAAATGCCATAGAAGCGCTTGATTTGATAGATAGTTTTCGACCCGCGGTGATTATTCTTGATTTATTCATGCCGGGCCCAAATGGTTTAGTGCTGCTGCACGAGTTGCAATCGTATGACGACCTAGGCCGCATTCCTGTTGTCGTGTGTACAACAAGTGTAAATGAAATCACTCTCGAGCAGTTGCGGCCGTACGGCGTGCGATTATTATTAGATAAAGTATCAATGTGTCCAGATGACATCACTAAAGCGGTGCGAGAGGTGGCAGTATGACTGCTATTGAACGTACTAAAGCGATAGTGCTGCGCCGGACGAATTACGGCGAGGCAGATCGCATTTTGACGCTATTAACGCCGCTAGGGCAACGCAGTGCTATAGCGCGCGGCGTACGGCGCGAGAAAAGCCGCTTGGCGGGCGGTATCGAGCTGTTTGCGGTTAGTGACGTAGTGTTGCGTCGCGGTAAAGGTAGCCTGTATACGATTACGCAGGCGCGGCTTGATCGTTTTTACCGCCAGATTTTGCAGGATTATGACCGCTTGCAATTTGGTTATGAATGTATCAAACTGGTTGAACGCGCCAGTCGCGACGTCGATATCCCAGAATGGTTTGAAGTGCTGAGCGAGACGCTGGCAGGCTTGGGTGATGTGGTTTCTTTGCAGTTGGTGCAAGTATGGTTTTATTTGCGCTACGCTGAGCTAACAGGCTATGAGCTGAGTTTGGTGAACGATGTTGCTGGCCAACCGCTTGATCGCCAAAAGCGCTACATGTACGATTCGATTGAACGAGGCTTGCGACTGAGCGAGCAAGGAGAGCTTACCGCTGATCATATTAAGTTTTTGCGCTTAGCAGCGAATAAATCGTTGCGTCTGGTGGCGCAAATTGGCGGGGTTGAGCAGATACTGCCAGGCTGCTGGTTATTGACTCGCCAACATGCTGGAGTTTAGCCGTTGAATTGGCCGGTTGCAGCGAAACTACTGAAAACCAAAGCGTGTTATACTAAAACATAAAGAGTTAAGTGCTCGCGCTCACCAACGCAGAGAGGAGAAAGGAGACTTCTTGTGAGTCAAGCAAAAATGGAAGCAATTATTAGCCTGTGCAAGCGCCGCGGCTTTATTTATCAAGGGTCGGATGTGTATGGCGGTCTTTCTGGCACCTGGGACTATGGCCCGCTGGGCGTGCAACTGAAGCGTAATATCATGAATTTGTGGTGGCGCCGGTTTGTTGACGAGCGTGATGATATATACGGCGTCGATGCGGCGATTCTGATGAATCAGAAAGTCTGGCAGGCGAGTGGACATGTGGATACTTTCGTCGATCCGCTGTGCGAAGATACGGTCAATCACCGCCGTTTTCGCACCGATCATATTCTCAAGGACAACGGCGTTGATGTAGATGGCATGACCATGGAGCAGATGGATGCGGTAATTGCCGAGCGCGGCATCAAAAGCCCGGATGGTAATCCGCTGAGTGAGTCACGGACGTTTAATATGATGTTCAAAACGCACGTTGGCGCGACTGAGAGCGAGGACAGTATTTCGTACCTCCGCCCAGAAACCGCCCAAGGTATCTTCACCAATTTCAAAAACGTCGTCGATAGTTTTTACCCGAACCTACCGTTTGGTATCGCTCAGCAGGGCAAGGCGTTTCGTAATGAAATTGCGCCGCGCGACTTCGTCTTCCGTTCTCGCGAGTTTGAGCAGATGGAGATCGAATATTTCGTCGACCCTGAGCATTGGCAGGAGGCATTTGATGAGTTACTGGCGGCGACGCATGCATTTTTGGCAGAGCTAGGCTTGAACCCAGATCATATCCACGAGCTGGACGTACTGCCAGAGGATCGGGCGCACTATAGTAAAAAGACGATTGATATCGAATACGATTATCCAATTGGCTGTGAGGAGTTGATGGGCATCGCCTATCGCACCGATTTTGACCTGATGAATATCCAGCGGGTCAGCGGCAAGAGCATGGAATACATCGTCAAGGGAACGAACACAAAATTTGTTCCGCACGTCATCGAGCCGTCGTTTGGTGTCGAGCGGGCGCTGATGGCGGTGCTATCGAGCGCGTACCGTGAGGACGAGCAGAACGGTGAAAAGCGGGTGTATTTGGCGTTGCCAGAACATTTGGCGCCAGTCAAATTTGCCGTGTCGCCGCTACTGAAGAATAAACCAGAATTGGTGGAAAAAGCCCGCGAAGTTTACGCCCAGCTCGCCAAAGCCAACCCAGGCCGAGTGATGTGGGACGACAACGGTAACATCGGCAAACGCTACCGCCGCCAAGACGAAATCGGCACCCCGCACTGCGTGGTCATCGACTTCCAGACGCTAGAGGATGGCACGGTGACCGTGCGCGAGCGGGATACGACGGAGCAGCGGCGCGTGAAGGTTGAGGAGCTATAGATACTAGAGATGAAAAAGTAAATTGGGTTTAAGGAGCTACAATATTGACAAAAAGTAGACCTGAGTTTGATAAAATTACATCGTTTGACGAGTTTAATAAATACTATTGGTATCGTGAAGAACTTTCACAGATATGCAAGTCATTAGGATTA
>CALIJB010000011.1 GCA_938017675.1 uncultured Candidatus Saccharibacteria bacterium | reverse complement strand
TTTAAGTATCGTTACCTCGACCTGCGCCGTCCGAAGATGCAGGATATGCTGAAAAAACGCGCCGAGATGTACCGGCGGATGCACCAATACATGGACGACCGCGACTTCATCGAGATTCAGACGCCGATTTTGGCAAATTCCAGCCCTGAGGGTGCGCGCGATTTCCTGATCCCCAGCCGTTTGCAGGAAAATAAGTTTTACGCTCTGCCGCAGGCACCGCAGCAGTTCAAGCAGCTGCTGATGGTTGGCGGCGTGCCGCGGTATTACCAGTTGGCGGCGTGTTTTCGCGATGAAGATCCGCGGGCTGATCGACTGTACGGTGAGTTTTACCAGCTGGACTTGGAGATGAGTTTCGTTGAGGACGGCGAGGAAGTCCGCCAGGAAGTCGAGCCGCTGATGTGTCAGCTGGCGACTGATTTCGCCGGCAAGAAATTGCTGGATTTGAGCAATCTATCAGTAGGCGACGGCCAGCCAATTCCGCGCATTTCCTACCGCGACGCCATGGAGACCTACGGCTCGGACAAGCCGGACCTGCGTTTTGGTATGGAGCTGATTGAGCTGACCGATGTATTCGCCAACACTGAATTTGGTGTGTTCAAAAACGCTGAGTACATCAAGGCGATTTGCGTCAAGAACGGCGCCAGTCTCAGCCGTAAGCAAATCGATCAGTTTACTGATATTGCCAAAAGCGAGGGTACAGGTGGCTTGGCCTACATCACCTACCAAGATGGTGAAGCGAAATCGCCAATTGCCAAGTTCTTGAGCGAAGCAGAACTGTCTTCAATCCAACAAAAAACTGGCGCAGTTGATGGCGACGCAGTCTTTTTCGGCGCCGATACTCGCCCGGTCGTCAACGCCGTGCTTGGTCGCTTGCGAAACGAATTTGCCGCTCATTTCAACCTGAAAGACCCGAGCGTGGTGGCCTTTGCCTGGATCATCGATTTTCCGTTCTATGAATGGGATGATCACGGCAAGAAGCTTGATTTTGGCCACAATCCATTTGGTATGCCAAAGGGTGGTATAGAGGCGCTGGAGTCGGCGAAGACTGACGCCGACAAGCTCGCCATCGTGGCTGACCAATTCGACATGGTGATGAACGGTTATGAAATCTGCTCCGGCGGTGTGCGCAACCACAACCCAGCGGTGCTGTACAAAGTATTCGATTTGCTCGGCTTTAGCGAAAGCTACGTCGAAGAAAAATTTGGCGCCATGCTAAACGCCTTCAAATACGGCGCGCCGCCGCACGCTGGCTGTGCCTTTGGTGTTGATCGCATCCTCATGGAGCTCATCGACGAAACCAATGTTCGCGAAACCTTGGCCTTTCCAAAGAACGGCTCCGGTGTCGATGTGATGATGGATTCGCCATCAACGGTTGATCCAGCGCAGCTACGAGAATTAGGACTATAACACACATTACGGCAGAATAAACTGCCGTAATTATTTTATAGTGACAGGCGAATTATTTTCGCTGCTTTTTCTGGCTGATAAATTGCGAAATAAGACCAATGATAACAACCAGGATTGCAACATAAAGCAACCCGTTGATCAACCAAGCGGCAAGGCGAAACACCATGCTCAATATCCAAGCGATGATAACCAGGACTGCGATGCTGTAAATTAATTTAGGAAAAGACATATGTCCATTATACCATCTATTGCGAGCTAAGCATACCGTCAAACCACCCCTTAGTATGGCAATCACGAAAGTTCCAAGCCCCAGGGCTTTCAGTCTTGTAGCTCCAGTAAAACCAGGCGTCAACATTTGCTGGTACGGCAAGTTGTGATTGGCAGTGAGCGTATTCGGTGTCGTCGCTAGCAATGCCTGGCGGCAAAGTAGCACTCCATTCGCCAATGATCAGCGGCTGCTGCTGGGCATAATCGCGGTACTCGTCAGACCGTTGGTCAAGCACCTGACGGTGGTGAGTTAGCGATGTCGCTTGATTATCCGCATCGGAAAAGCACTGGTAATGGTGTATATCCAGCGTGTTAGACCCGACGCGCCCCGACCACCAGGCTGGCTGGTAGCAATCAGATGCCACGATGCGCACATGAGATGGCAATTTACTACGCAATTTCCGGCTTGTTTTGCGTGTCCACCACCACAACTGCCATCGTTCGCGTCGGGTGTTCACCAGGGGCTCATTGAGCAGTTCAATGCCCCACAGCGCTGGATACTCGCGGTATTCATCGGCGATATCCAGCAATATCTGTGTAGTTCTTCGCTGATTGGCGCGTTGATACCATTGAATTCTACCAGTGTTGCCACTACCGCTGTGGTCGCTGGCATTTTGAGCACCAGGCGCGGCGTGGAGATCGAGCAGCACCCGTAGATCATGCTGCCGAGCCATGTCCATCAGCCAGTCAAGCTGCGGCTTTGCTGATATATACGGCAACTGATTCTCAAGCGCCCAGTAACCAATCGGTAGTCGCAGTAGTCGTATACCAGCGTGCGCCAGCCATTTGATATCAGCTTCCTGGATGAAGGTTTGTCGATGCTGCTGGATGCGCGCTCGACCATCAGCCGTTTTAGATAATTCATATTCGTTGGTCGCGTCTGTTCCGGCAAATACACTTGGCGTCATCCATCGTTCGAGTACCAGCCAGCCACCCAGATTGACACCGGGCATGGCAGGTGAGGAAGGATGACGACTCATGGTTCTACTGTAGCATGAATACATTGCCGAATCATAGCGAAACGGCTATACTGGAAGTATTGTCATTCTTAGAACGCGCCGTCAAGCTAAATACGGCAAGCAGCTCGTCGGTCATAGCGGCGGTTATCCAGGGTTTGTTGGCCGTACCTGGTCGCGGATAGATGACAGAATAACTGTTTCGGTGCTGGCGAACGCGTATGATACAGCGCCAGGAATAGTTGCAAATTCGATATTAGGAATTATTGATCAATTTGGCGAGCTGATGAAATATGAGTTTGACGCCAAAAATAAGCCTTCCGCCATGTATCGCAGCGGTGCTAAGAACTATATTAGTTCAGACGGCAATATAAAAGTATGAAAGGATTTCATGTCAAACATAGAATACGAAGCAAAAATATATGATGTCGATCCCGCCGATATCATAGAAAAGTTGACAAATCTCGGCGCTAAGGAGGTCGGTAATTACAATTTTTGCCGTTACGTATTTGATACGATGCCAGCGGTGCCAGATCGCTGGGTGCGGTTACGCTCTGATGGGAAACAGGCGACTTTGACCGTCAAAGAAATAACTGCCGACACTATTGATGGTACTCATGAGTGGGAAGTTGAAGTGTCTGATATGGAAACGACACTGGAAATATTAGCAAAAATTAGTATTAAACCGCGCGGTTATCAAGAAAACAAACGCCAAGAATACGACCTCGACGGTGTTCAGGTTGTCATCGACCGCTGGCCGAAGTTAAAGCCATATGTCGAAATAGAAGCGAACAGCGTAGCGGAAGTGATAAAAACGGCAGCGCTGCTTGGCTTTACTGAGAGCGATTTGATAACGAAAAGCACTTCTGATTTATACCGGAATATCGGTATAGACATCGAGAAACTTGCGGAATTAAAATTTGATAAATAGACTAGTCTGCGAAATAAGTATATGAGTAAAAAACTACCAACCGAAGCTCAAGTCAAAAACTTGCACAAAAAATACGCCAAAACTGATGC
>CALIJB010000010.1 GCA_938017675.1 uncultured Candidatus Saccharibacteria bacterium | reverse complement strand
GGCGGCCGCGCAAGGCGCGCGCCACCGCCTCAAAAAAGCGTCTCATTTCCCCTCCTAGGGAAGTGTGTTTTTACTCAAAGCAAAAGGGCTACTTCTTGCCCTTTTTACGAAACTTTGAGCAAAAAGCTGATATATATATATCACATATGGACGGCGGTGTCAATAGTTTTGCAATAATTTACTATTTTTTGCAACAAAATAGCCAAAAATCTCTTTCAAGCCGCAAATCGCCAATTTTGCCTGTTTATTTATCATTTCGGTGTTTTGATTGCCGGGCGCGTTCAATGTACGAAAGCGTTGATTTAACTGCAAACGGCAGCGATACAGCGAACGCTAAATTGCCGATACCGCGAGCAACTCTGGCGAGCTGGCTCTGGCCGGTGGTTTCGAGACGGCTACCGAATAGGTGGGCTAGCAATGAGCTGGTTTCGAGCGCTAGCGCCAATTTGCCAGAGATTTCCGGGCGTACGGTTTCATCGCCAGCTTCAACTATCGTTTTGGCGCTGGCAACGGCGTTGATTCCATTAAAAGCTGTGATGGCAGCGATTATTTCCGTTGGTGCGAGGTTTTTGTTTTTTTATCTCATAAAGGATAATGGCAGTGACAGCTTTGTCTAGTCCAGCATCAAGTAAAGCGCCGAAATCACTTGTCTGCCCTGTTTTGCGGGCGACGATGCCGTCTAGAACGTCAATGAACCGGCCAGCGGCAACCTGTGCGATACCAGCAGCGGTATCGATGCGTTTGGCGCCGCGCCAGGCTAGAATCGCGCCAGCAATGCTCATAGCGTTGGGAATGGTGGGGATATCAGTCCGAGGATTGAATCTTGGAATCTTTTCGCGGCACTTAATAGGCATAATATCTAAGTCTACAATTATACGATAAAAATGACAAATTTACTAAAAGCTTAAACAATATTAATTAGACAAGCGTCCACTGGTTGGCGCCGAGCGAGCGGATAGCGCCAGTTAGTTCAAGCATGGTTAGCGCAGTATTGAATTCGGTTGCTGGCAGCTGAGTAGTCTTTTGTAGCTGGTCGCCGTCGCGGATACCTTGAGCGAGCTGTTTGATGATCGCTGTTTCGGCAGGTGTTGAGCCGAGCGGCAGCTTGGTCTGGTCGGTTCGCGCGTCTGGCATGGATTCTGGCGCGACAACCGACAAAATGTCGTCGAGGCTGGTGACGGGTGTGGCGCCTTGCTTGATTAGAGCGTTGCAGCCAGCGCTCTGCGGGCTGGTGATGTTGCCAGGTACAACGAAGACATCTTTGCCTTGGGTTAGCGCGTGAGCGGCGGTATTGAGCGTGCCGCTGCGAGCGCTAGCTTCGGTGATTAGTACGGCGTCGGCCAAGCCAGATACCAAGCGATTGCGTTCCAAAAAGCTCCAGCGGCCGAGGATGTACGGTTCGGTGTCATCAGTAGAATGTTCGGACAAGATTGCCCCGCCCTTCTCGATAATGCGCCGGGCGAGCGCGCTGTTGCTGCGCGGATAAATATTCGGTAACTGGCTAGGTACGATGGCAATAGTGGTGCCGCCAGCGTCTAAGCAGGCGCGGTGCGCTAGCGCGTCGGTACCTAGGGCTAGCCCGCTAACAATGATAAAACCGCGGCTGGCCAGGCCGCTGGCGAACTGATTGGTTACCTCGATACCGTAGCTGGTTGGCTTGCGGGTGCCGACGATAGCGATGGTCGGCTGGCGTTGTTTAGGGATCTCGCCTAAGTAATATAATGCTTGCGGCTTGTCGTCAATATTAGCTAATACCTTGAGATAATTGCTGCTATCTGGTGATACTTTATTGATTTTCATACAAATTCCTGTTAAAAAGTATTGACATGTTGTCAAAGGTGTGCTAATATTGGGATGATTGATTGACCCGAGGTGGTGAATCAAGCACCTTATACCCCCTATTCTAACTTATGTTAGGTTGCGCTAAAAGGCGCACGGCAGTAATCTACCCTCCACTTTCGTGCCTAGACAACTTTTTAGCGTATACTAACCCCTTTGTCCAGCGGATCACCGTATGTGTGAGGTGGATCACGTATACCCGATAGGGTGGGACGAAGGGCAGAATGGCGCTAGGTGATGCCCACCCTTACCTAGCGCTTTTTTGTTATCTAACAATATTGACTTTTCGTCACAAAAATAGTATAATGGAAGTATGACCGCTAACGACTTTAACTACGATCAGATGCGTCGTGAAGAATGTCAAAAACTGATTCCGCGGGTGTTTCATATCGAGATGCCGGTCGACGAATTTTTGTTTGACGATATTGAGACGGGGCGCGATTCATACGCAGTAATCTTTCGCAGCCGCGGTAGTGTGTATGCTCTGCTGATTGCCGAAAATGGCGCCGAGCAGACGCTAGAGGATGTGCGCCGTATCGTCAAGAATATGGGTTTAACCGCCGAAAAGTTCTTGTCGCCAGAAGCCGACCCGCAGTATTTTTATCGCAATGGCGTGGAGCTTTTGAAAAGGGTTTATCCGTCGCTGCGACGCTGGAACTACGACGATGTGTGGATGTATAGCCGTAAGGTACCGTACAGCCCAGCCCTGGTCAAGGTAGCATCGGTCGACGGTGAGATCCGGCGCTTTAATCAACGTGGTGCGTCGTGGCAGAAATTATTAAATTATTCATTTAGAAAGGTTCAGGTACGCTATGAATGATATCGATAAAGTATTCCCAGCGCGATACAATCGTTTGCTTAAGTTAGCAGAGGTGCGTCCGCTACAGTTTCGGCAGCAAGCGGCGGCCGTCTATGCGGCTTGCCCGCGTTCGCTGCGGCGGATGGCGCGGCGTTTTGATCGCAGCGTGCCGATGGCGCTGGAATTTTTCTTGTCTTGGCGTGATGATTGCTTACCGCGGCTGCGTAAAATCGAAAGCGCGCCGCAGCAGAAGACGCTGATCAAGACAGTGAGCGACAATTTCTTGACAGATGATGAGCAAACTGCAACATTGTTGCAATATGTGTCGCAGCAAAGCCAAGCGGTTGAGCGGGCGCGCTTTGCGCTGCAACATTATGCAGAAGGTGAAAAGGCTTTGCACCGCTTAGCATTAGAATTTGTTAATCAGCCGGCAGAAGTTTGTTCGCAGCAGGTCGAAGTTTACGTAGATTATTTGCTCTACCGTGCGGTTGCCGAGGAATTCGGTATGACAATCCGTGATCCGCAGGCGCGATTGATTAAGCGTTCATTTCAGTCGAAAGTTGAGCGCCATCAGATTCGCCGGATGACGCGCCAAGCGCGGCGGCGTTTGAACGAAATCGATGGTGCTACTGCCGAGATTGAACAAGCGCAAAATGGCTTGGTAGCGCGGTTATTTGGCTTGAAAATTGATTATGTGTCGGTGTTGGCGGCGCGGCAAGAGTATGAAAAAGCGTTGGCGCGTCTCGGTAAAAAGTCAGCCAATAGTCCGGCCAAGCGGCTAGCTCTCTATGAAAAAAAGACCGAGGACCTTCGTGCGGAATATCTGGCTACCGTGCCGGGATTGGCTAATCTGTCGGACACGCAAAAGGCTGCCAAAGAAATTGACGGAGTGTTGTTGGCGGTATTTGACCTCAGTAATGAGCAGCGCAACGATATCATGAGTTTACTCAAACGCTATCGCGAGCTGATTCGCGAGCGCGAGACGCTGCTGACGATGATTGGCGATTAGTGTTACTTTGTTGATTTTGATTCTGGCTTTGGCTTGTTTTTGCTAGCAATAGCGCTTTTAGCTAGCTGCTGTTTTTGCCGGCATTTTTGGCAAATACCCTCAAGCTCAAAATGGTGATCAATGACCAAAAAGCTGTATTTTCTGCTGAGGTAATTGATGAGCTGTTCTAATTCTGGAGTTTGGATTGGTATAGCGTTTTGGCAGCGAATGCAGTATAAGTGGTGATGATGCGGGATGAATGGCTCGGCTAGCTCGTAGTAGTTCTTCCAACCAACGTGGACGACGTTAATGATTTTGAGATCGTTGAACGCCACCAAGGCGCGATAAATGCTGGTGCGGTTAATATCCTTGCAGTTTTTTGCAATATCGCTGATAGTCAGCGGAACGTCTGATTTTTGCAGTGCGTCGAAGACTTGCTGGCGCGGTTTAGTTAGGCGCAGGTTGTGCTGTTTGAATAGATCGTCGAGGGTCATGATATTGCAAGTATACAACTTATTGCAACAAATTTGCAATAATTCGGAGGGTTTGGCATTATAAAAAGCTATGGATATAGCAATTAAAACAGTGATGAATTTGCACGATTTTGCACCATCGCCAGACGTCAATGCGGCTTTTTCTGGCTTGGTGGCGGCAGTTGTGCAGGCGACAACGTTACCGAAGTGGTGTAATGATGAGGTGTGCCGCGAAGTGCAGCGCCGTTGTTCCCTATCGGAATCAGAGATGGAGATGTATTGGTCGCGGCGAATTGCCAGCTCGGCCCGTCCGCAGCAAGAGCTGGAAAAGTTTTGGTATATTGACAATTACCGCGAGCTGGTGCGGCGTGAAGTTGGCTTGCTGGGCGGGTCGGGTTTGTCCTTGACTGGCAGTAGCCGCGCGGCGATGATTGGCAGCGGTCCCCTGCCTTTGACCGCTTGGTATTTGTGGCATCAGACGGGTGTGGCGGTTGATTTGGTGGATGTGGCGCCGGCTGCTTTGGTGCAGTCGCGCGAACTAGCACGGGCGATTGCTTGGCCAGTTGGTAAGTGCTTGGTGGCGGACGGAGCGGCGGTAGCTTTGCCAGATAATGCTTACGACGTGATTTATGTGGCTGGGCTGGCGGGCGATTCAGCTGAAGCCAAACAGCAAATTATTGATAATATTTTGCCAGCGCTCCGGCCTGGCGGGCGGATCATCGTGCGTGGTGCTCATGGCGCGAAAACGCTGCTATACCCAGCGTTTGACCCGAATAGTTTGCAGCGCGTGCGGCTGCTGGTCGAGTATAATCCTGACGACGATATCATTAACTCAGTATATGTGTACAAGAAAGGCTAATTATGAACGATACAATTGCATTATATCTGGTGAACGGGGCGCTGGGTGCTGGCAAAACGACGCTGGTTGATTTTTTGGTGCAACAGCCTGAGTTTGCTGGCGCGCGAGTGATTGAAAATGAGTTTGCATCGGAAAGTATTGACAGTTGCACATTAGCACAGCGCGTTGATGAGCTGGCGACAATTGCTGGCGAGTGCATCTGCTGCAGTAGCGGCGAAGAGCTGATTGATATTTTGCACAATTTTGCAATAAGCGGAAAAGCACCGGTTATCATTGAGTCAACTGGCGTCGCTAACACTCTGCGGGTGGTCGAGAAATTGCTGGCCGGTGATATCTTTGAGCAGTATGATTTGAAACAGTCGTTGTATGTTGCGGATGGAGCTGAAACCAAGGCTGACGGCCTGGCGGAGACGCTGCTGGCGGAAGCTCAGGCGGCGGACATGGTATTGATTAGTAAGCTGGATTTGCTGGCTGAAAAAGACCGCCAGCAGCTAATTGAAACATTGTTGCAACAAGGGTTGGCTAAGGTTGCTAGGCTAGATCACGGTAAATTTGACTTGGCGCGACTAGGCAGTGAGTCGCAGATTTTGGATTACTTACTGCTGCACGAGCCTGCGGAAAACGCGGCTGAGAATGTATTGAATTATAGCGTGGTTGATGTGGCTGGTTTGGCTATTGGTGCTGAAAAAATTGAGAAAATTTGGACTAATTTACGAAGTGAATATGCTTTGCGGCGTATGAAAGGTGCGGTCGCTGACGGTAGCGAAATATACCACATCGAGGCAACGCCGCAGCAAATACGGGTCACGCGCGGTGCCATTGACGAGTCATTAAAATTAGTTGTCATTGGCGAGC
>CALIJB010000009.1 GCA_938017675.1 uncultured Candidatus Saccharibacteria bacterium | reverse complement strand
GGAATCGAACCCGGATTGCCAGGATGAAAACCTGGTGTCCTAACCGTTAGACGATAAGGCCGCACTTACAGATATCTTAACAGATTGACCTTATTTGCGCAATAAACAATTACTAATACCGCGGTGGCAGCTCGGTTGTGGTGTCGGTTGAAATAGAGCTGTTTGCGTTAGCTTTATTATAGGCCCACAAGTACGTATCCATCCGCGCGTTAATAATCTCCGCTGGCGTGGTATAACCATTCTCATTGCCAGCCGAACCGTCAGCCCCGTGAGTACGGCGCAGCTGCAAAACACGCGCCGACACTATTCCATTAATCTGTAATGGCTTGTCACAAACCGTCGATTTCAATCCGCTAGTATAATCAGATCGGATCAATGATGATCGAACACCACTCTCGTCAACTTCGCAGGTAGAGATTACACCGCCCACGCCGGCATTAGTACCCGAAGCAATTAGCCAAGCATCAATATTAGTCACGCTATCCTTAACAATAATATTGCGCGCATAAATCACAACCTGCGGCAATTGACTAGCGCTAGAGAAATTACCAGTATCATAACGTATGTCGCCGTCTACGACCACCGTCTTGTCGCCGGCATCAATGATAACCGACCTACCCATTCCAACAGTGCCGCCCGACAAATTCACGATTGCTCGCGACGATGACAATTTGTACGAACCGTCCAATCCGTTAAGCGAGATATTCTCGCCCGCTAACGGACGCTGAGTGCCAAAATAACTAGATTTGACAGTATTCTGCGCGCCGATAGTCCCCCATTGCCCATATCTAGCCTTATTATTGGCAAATGTTAGACCATTTAACTCGCTATCTGCCGCTATGCCAAGCCGCGATGTCGTACCCATGCCAGAGAGAGCACCCCCTGACGCCGATACAACATTCGACTTACTATACGACGAAATTTCTGGCGCAAACAGGCCATATTCACCCCAGCTGCCGATCGAATGGGTATTGCCACTCATAGTCAGCGTACGCGCGCCGCCAGTATAGATACCCGACTTATACTGTTGGGTGATTAAAGCATTCGCGATATTGCTCGACCCGACACGCACATCGCCACCCCAAATTTGTACCATTGGCCTCTTGGAAATACGGTAGCAACGCGGATACGATACGCGACGTTTTGAAGAATCTCCCGTTGTATCCCAGTTATACTTATTAACAGTAGCTACCCGGCAAATTACATCGCCAATCTTGTATCGCGCCGTATCAAGCGCCGATGTATCAATAACTTCAGTCCTGTCAAAAGCACTCTGCTTGTTATTTGTTGGCGTACAATCGCTAATTTTACCAGACAACTGCGGTTGAGCGTTGAGCCAAGAACATGTATTCACGCCTGCGCCATAAGTCGTATCGGCATAGTGCCTGTCTCCGTCATTCTTATTGAATATGCCATTTAGTATACTGCCCAGTTGACCATCCGACATTTCCGCAGCCGATCCAGTGAAGGCAAATGTAAAGACATCGGCATCACTACTGCCGCCAGCTTCGCGACGCCCGCCGGTATTGTATATGGTGCTATCTAGCGTTGTCGCATTACCTTGTTCTAGTACGCCAATAGCCGTTGACCCGCCCGCCGAACCAACTCCTGGCACCAAATTAAAGTCAGATGCCACCCTCGCGCAAGCGGGCTCACTTGAAGCCCAATCTCGACGCACCACCGAATCAGGCCACGTCCACCATATCTGCGTACATATATAAGACCCCGCTCGACTGCCGTCGCTAGGCACGCGAATCTTCATACAATCGTCGCCGTCTCGACCACTCCAAGTGTTTGTATTATTAGGACTTTGCACTAAGTTATTAAGCGCTGACCGGCATTTATTATTATAAATATTACTGACCGCTCCGCGTGCAATGAGAACTCTATGCCCATTATTACTACCACCACAGTAGCGCCAATCCTTACCGGCACAGCTAGCAACATCGTGCAGATTATTAAAATATGCTGATTCTATAACCACTTGTACACTAGATGTTGTATGCTGATAGTTTGAATATGGAGTATTCCGAAGAGTCGCTATAAATTCGGCTTGTTTTTCAGGAAAAACATCAGGCTTACCTTCTAGATGGCGTTCAGCGTACGGGCGAGAAGTACCAAAAGCGTTAGAATTATTATAATTCGCATAAGTCTTGTTGTCGGAACGATTATAGATATAGCTTTCGCCTTGGACTTTCCAGCCGCTAGGTCGCGGCTTACGGCGTACCCACAGCGAGATATTGTCGGTACCGCAGTTAACATGAGAACCGCTATAAGTGTATACTTTATTACCTCTCATGACCGCCAAACAGCTTTTCGCACCAAACGTAACCAGCTCTGACGGGCCGCCAGGTTGAGCGACACCGTTAACGTCAGCTCCTAGATTTAACTGGTCCCATTCGCTTTCACCGTTTATCCACTGATATTCAGGACCGCCGCCGCCATAATAGCCCCTATTAAAGAAATAATTGCCGTTGCCGTCTATATGACCTGCTGGATTAGTTACCCAAACAGACCTGCCCTGCCCGTTGAAAGTGAAAAGAGAGTAAATTCTAATTGGATTACGAAATCGTTGGGTATTCCACGAGCCTCGTATGGTGAAGTATAGTGTTGTTGCATTCCAGTCCATCTCGATCGGGTTGGTCGGCGAAGACCCCACCATACTGAAATAGTTCGTATTATGATAAGATGCCCACCAGACAGCGCACGGGTGATTAATATAATCGCCGCAAGGATCGCCGCCCCAAGCTTGCTTCTCCATATCGTTACGTCCAGAATTCCAACCATAAACTGCATACGACGTATCGCTTCTCAGCAAACAAACAATACCTGCTGCTGCCACAATAACAAAACAGCTAAGCCACCACTTCAAGCCACGCAGCAGCTCCTCGTGCATTATTGCTTATTCTCCGGAACTGATTGCTTACTGCGCAGCAAATTTAACTGCTCAACATTAACTGGCACCTTCAGCCTGCCGCTAGCGTATATTCCTTTGTCTGACAGGTTTTTTATTTTGTTATATAACTCGTCCGTCTTCTGGCTATGACCGTTCGCATCTGCGGTCGTATGATAAAAATACAAGGCAACAACACACGTGGCGTCATCAGCGTAGTGATTCTTTTTTTCTATTTCGCCAGCAATCTTCTTCAGATTATCAGGGGAAGATATACTACCATTAAACTTATCAATGATATCATTTCCGCACACATTATAGTAAACCAGCGCGCGCTGTTCTGGCGTTTTTACGCCGCCGTAAAGATATCCCAGTGCTGCCGCAGCGACAACAGCTGCTATAACCGCCAGGCCGCCGCCTATGATAAATCCCATCTTCCTCTTCATAAATAAAAGTATACCATTTATGCTTTGCTGCCGTCTAGAGCTGGCGGCGACTTTAACTCCGCAATCGGTAGCCGAAAGCCAAAAGTACTACCCTTGCCGAGCTCCGATTCGAAAATCATCGTACCGCCATGCCCTTCGACTACTTTCTTCGCCAAGAACAAGCCGATCCCCGTGCCGTCCGGCCGCTGCCGCCGAGCGTTGTCGCCGCGAAAGAACTTAGTGCCAAGTTTTTTCTTGGCAGATGGCGATACGCCCATTCCCTTATCGATTACCCGCAAAACTGCCTGGCCATCTTCAATTGACAATCGGACCTTTACCGTATTAGCGTCTGGTGAATAATAAATAGCGTTATCAATGAAATTCATAATAACTTGACGAATCTTGGTATCGTCTAGATACAGTAGTGGAAAGCGCGCTGGCTGGCGATACGTGACCTTGACTTTATGTGTATTTGCTACCTGATCTACGTTCGCAACCTCTTCAGCAACCAGCTGCGACAAATTGACCGCTGTACGATTGATGATAAACTTACCAGTCTGCAAACGGCTCACGTTCAAAAAATCGCTAACCAATCGCACCATCCGCTCGCTGCTGCGAAAAGCCTCTTCTAGCAGCTGCCGCTGCGGCGGTGTAATCTCGCCAGCGTCGCCCTCGAGAACCATACTCAGGTAGCCCTTCACGCTGGTCAGCGGCGTCCGCAGCTGGTGGCTGGCCATACTGACAAACTCATCTTTAGTGGCATCCAGGGCCTGCAATCTTTTGTTGGACTGGCGCAGCTGACTGGTCGCCTCATCGACTTCCTTCTCTAAATTTCCAGCTAAGCGGCGAATCTCCTCTAGGCGAAACATATTCAAAAGCGCCACTGATAGATTACGCGCTAAAACATCAAACAGCTCGAATTCCTTACCGCGAATCTCGCAGCCGTCACGCCGCTCGCCAATTACCAGGCAACCAATTTTCTGATCAGCAACGCACAGCGGTAAGATTGCTGCAATACCATATCGAGCATAATCACCAATGTCGCCAGAACCAAGCGTCTGTGAGTCCAACCATGCTGGTACATTACGCTTGCCGGCAATATACGGCTGGTGATATTGATCGCAAAAAGCCACGCCAGCAAAACGTACTTGCAGTACACTAACAAAAGTTTCTAAATAGCTATTTAGCAATGTATCAATGTCTTTGGCATCAACCATTTTGCGCGTCAAAGCATCTACGACTTGCTGCGAACGATACGATGGACGGCGAACTCTACCAAAAAACCGCTTCATTGCCTTTATAGTACACTTTTCTCGACGATAACGCTAGAGCTTACTCGAAAAGTAACCGGAATATGCTATTATAAAAGCATGACAACTATCGCTATTATCGAGGACGATCAAGTAATCAACCAAATGTACCGGATGAAGTTCGAGGCGGCTGGATTCGATGTGGTTACTGCCAGCGACGGCGAGACTGGCGTCAAAGTGGTTAAGCATGCTAATCCTGACATCATTTTACTTGATCTGCAAATGCCGAATATGAACGGCACCGAAGCGCTGCGAAAAATCCGCCAACAACCCGCTAATGCTAATACGCCAGTTATCATTCTAACCAACCTAGGCGAAGAAGAGGCACCTGCCGAGCTGCGTAACCTAGGTATTCATAGTTATATCGTCAAGGCTAATCTAACACCTAGCCAAGTTGTAATCCACGCCAAAGAAGCGCTGAACGATAAGCGATAGAATTATTATAACCTACCAACTTGCCGCAAGCACGCCTCAATCAGATGATCAAATAATACTGCGTATGTCAACGGACCGACACCGCCCTTTTGCGGTGTAATCGTAATATCGCTGCGCTGGCGAACCGCATCGTCAACATCGCCGACCAACACGCCGCCTTCGCTCGCCGTACCAGCATCCACCACTACCGTCTCTGGCGCGATCATTTCGGAGGTGATCAAGTGCGGCACGCCGGTCGCTGTTACAATTACGTTACATTTTTGCAAACTGTCTGCGGTAGCTGGATTCGTCTTGTCGTAGACCTGCACGTTTAGACCGCGCTGCTGCCACATTTTTTCGAGCGGTGCTCCGACAAGCTTACCGCGGCCCACGATAGCAATTTGCTTATCCGATAGCTCGATATTATACCCAGCCAATAGCCAATCGATTGCTTGCGCAGTAGCGCTCGGATAGATACTACTAGCCCCTAAACCATCAACATCTTTCTCTGGCGCGATTAATTGGCACAGCTTTTCGGTCTGCGACACGTCATCAATCGGCAATTGCAAAATTATCCCCTGCACTGCTGAGTCGTTATTAGCTTGGTCAATCGCCGGCATCATATCAGCTTGCGCGACTGCTTGTACGTCAACATCAATCAGAATATCTGCTGCGTAACGTGTTTTCATCCGAACATACGTTTGAATCGCTTGGCTAGCGTTTTTGCTCATTATAATAACTAGTTTTGGCGCCACACCATATTCTTGGCGTAGATTTCGTACTTGACGCGCTTGGCGCTGCTTAATAAAACCTTGCAGTTCCTTGCCGTTTAACTCTTTCATGATATACTGTCCTTTCTATCATCAATAAAAGCTGCCCATTGCCGAATCTTGCGCAAGATGGTTTTGAGCGGTAATTCAATTAACATATCCAACACCATCGACACAATATTAACCTGCGCGTATTTATCACTCATCCACCGGCCAGCGACTACAAACGGCAAATACAGCGTATCGCGTACAAAGGTAAAGCCGTTGCTAGCACTGCGCACAATCTCGAGATCGCGAATCAACCGGCTCAAGCGAAAGCCTAGGAAGCTCGCCGCCGAGAAAAATACAAAGAAAATAATAATATGCACTGGTGAAAAACCAATCAACGTCAGCAGCCAAGTCGCCAGCGCGAACACCGCCAGACTCATTACGCCGTACATAATCGAAAACATCGAGCTATACGTCCGTCCCGCTAATTGCCGCCGCATCAGTACAGTATTATCGCCGCCGTAGAGCATCTGATCGACTCGTTTAATCAGCGCTTCGGTATTTGCGTATCCCGGCACATTCAGCGTTAAGCGCAGCAACACCATGTATATCGGCGGGAAGAACAAATTGATCATCAATACTAACCACTCAATTTGTCCGTGCGCCCACAGGTCATATGGCACTTCAATAGCGATGCCAATCAAAAACTTAGTAATTACCAAGAAGACCACGCTGCGCATAATAGCCCGGTTAATTCGCGCCATCATGCTAGAATATTCACGGTTCACTTGCCGCTCAAATTCGTCGAGAAATGCCTCGCGTTTTTGCAACAATGCCGGGAAGTCGTCTTGCGTCTCCATCATATGGCGAATAACACGCAGCGGCGCGCCCTGGCGATCAACCACGCGGCGCAGCTCTTCAACCGACGTACTGCGCAGCATCTTATCAATTTTACGATTAAATTCAACAAAAGCCTCAAGCGACTCAACGCTCGTTCCATAACGCACCAATAGCCCTGCGCGCACCGTGGCTACGTCGCTCTTCATTAGCGCCTGCTGAATAGCCACATAAAGCGCAGCTCCGTATTCATCAGCCGAAGTCGATTGCAGCGCATCACGCGGAATTGCTGTCTCGAAATATTCATACGCAAAATCAATAAACGCATGATCGCCTGCGTGATCAACCAATACATTCGCCGCCAATACCGACAAAGTCTCTAACAGCCATGCCGAAGAACGATCCAAATTGATTGAACGATCAGCAATCAGCTTTTCATACGCTTTATAGTGCGCTGTTGCTAGTTTTGAAATCTCTTTGATTTGGCTGCGCGACACGCTATCGTTAGGCAAATATCCCGCAAAAGTTAATTCAACCACCAATTCTTCGCCGCTTTTGCGGACCAACGCCTCATCGCGAACAATAAACGATTGTTTGAAAAACCGCCGGATAGCATTTTGTAGCAGCAAGTGCTCCTCGGTATTTTCAGCGGCGTTGCGCAGCTGCTCGTAAGCCGCCGTCAGCATGCCGCCAGCACCAACGACATTAATTTTATCAGCCTGACTAAGCATTTGTTGCCGCTCATCAGACTGCCGCTGTGCACGTATAACACCTGCCCGCAAGTGGGCGCCAATTTGATTCAACTCTGGCATTATTCGTATATTATCGTCGATTTTCACAGAATTAGCAAGAGTAAGCGTCATCATTTAACTACCCAACAGACCGAAAACTCCTAGCGCTCATATTTACTTTTACCTCTATCTATGCTATAATGAAAAGATAAGGGCCAGTAGCTCAGCTGGTTAGAGCACCTGCCTCTTAAGCAGGGTGTCGAGGGT
>CALIJB010000008.1 GCA_938017675.1 uncultured Candidatus Saccharibacteria bacterium | reverse complement strand
GCGTAGACTTTTATGATGAGTTTTGATGTTGATATCATCTCCCAATAAACGACTCAAATCATAGTAGCTTGATTGATACCCCAATCCAGCGCGACGGTAATGAATTTATCGCAAAATACTATTATTATTTACCATCACTATACGCCCCTAAAATCTCCCTCAAGCTCACGCTATGCCGGAAGTTTATGCCGTCAATTTTGTCCAAATCAACCCACTCCGGCGTGTCGTTGGTGTAGGTCTTCTCGCTGTCGGTTATGTTGTCGTTATTGATTTTCCCGTGCAGCTGGCTATGGGTAAAGTACAGTTGGATTGACTGGTTAGCTTGCGCTTCGGCGTTGCGTTTGAAGAAAGTAGTTGCCTGGTGAATGATTTTATCTGGCATAATAGTCAATCCAGTCTCTTCTTTGACTTCGCGGATAATTGATTCCTCAATCGTTTCGCCCTTTTCGACACCGCCGCCAATCAAGCTATAGCCGTCCCATTGTCTAGTCAAAAGAATCTTATTATCCTCAATGATAACTGCGTATACGCCTACACGAATATTTAGTTCATCAACGGGAACGGTGTATTGATTGCCGAAGACGTCTTTACAGATGATGGTTTTAGTCATAATGTTGCTCCTTATTTATAATAATTTGTCTTATCTATTACCTTTGCATTAGAAAATCCAACCTTTCGTTTAATTATTAATAAGCCGTCAAGTTTAACTTCTCGTCCAGTCGTTGCGTAGATTAATTCCATGGACTAATAATACATTTTACTGCGATTTCCGTAAAATCGCTTGACAAAGGATTCTAGTATTGATATATAATATTAGCTTTTGCAATCGCAGGAGCTGGCGTTTCGCCCAAAGCTATTGGGTTTGAGACGCCCCACTTCGCGGAGAATTCGTTCTCCGCCTGACTCCAGAAGGAGTTTGATATGGAAACCACCGGATGGTTTGACGGGAAACCGGCAAAGATTCGGCGCTCTGGCGGAACTACTGAGATCTTCTACGGTGGCGCTTGGGGCAATATCCCCGGCGATGGTCACGGGCACGTGAAGGCGCAGGGAGGTCCTCTCGGTGATTTCATTGTCTACTGGCGACTTTCCTGAGAGCGAAGGAGGTGCGACTGTCATCGATAACTGGGCCAGCTTTGAGCGCCTCTCGGACCACATGTCTGGCCTCTGGTAGAGTCCCTAGACCTGGACACGTCATAAAACTGTCCATTTTCCTACTTAAAATAGTACAATTATAGGAACATGAAAAATAGTATCAGTATCGTAATACCAGATTTCATTACTCAAGCCTTTCCTGTACTTAAAGAATCTACATACATCCGTGAGTTTGCTTCTTTCATCACACTATATCCAGACGCAGTCTATTATTTGTTTCAGACAGCATCTGGCCAGTCGCTCATACTTGTAGCAATTGATTATCCTGACCCCATCGACGAAAGTCAACAAGTAAAGAGTTTGTCTGGCGGGTTTGAGTTTGAATTCGCGCACCTCATCAATCCGTACGCCAACGACCAGCATATTGAGATCCGTCCAAACGACGATATGGATGACAGCTTTTTTATACCAGACCCGAAGAGTTATTATCGTTATTATTTAGCAGCGGTGAAGCAGAAGATGGATTGGTAGATTTTATACTAGCTAAGAACTTCTGAGTTCGAAGAGATACTGCCCTGGTAGTACAATCTGTTGAGGCGGAGTACTCACCCTGTTACAATAAACCCATGATTCACAGTCTATATTCTGCCTACGACCTGCCAGCTGACCATGATGTCTGCCATTTGTTTGAGCATTTGGTTATTCGGCGGTTTTTACGAGCGGCAGAAAAATCTGGTAATGAGCGCGCCTTTATTGGCGAATTACACGGCACGACATCCGAATCAAGCGTCTTTTTTGACATCGCGTTCTTTAGCCGCGAATTAATTACGCTATTTGAAAAAGTTATCGCCGATGTAAAACTATTTGACCTAACTATGATTCACGAATCTGTCGCCCATATAGAGGCGGAGATGAAGTCAAGCGTCGTCATCTGGGATGAAATAGAATTGTTTATACAACTGGCTCGTTGTCAAAAGGCTTTCACTGGTCGCCGCTCCGCTAGACTTGGCAAAATTACCAAACCAGCCGCAAACCCGCCGCTAGAAATTGACTACCAGCCAGAAGACTTCATAGATATTACGCTGACGATTGAAATCCCTGATGTCAGCACTCAGGCGACTGCCGCCTTTTTCTGTATGTACCCTATATTGCTTGATTTGGTGCGCAGTGTATGCTTTGACCGAGCGCCAGTTTATCCGTCCAGCCACAGCGAATTCACCGCCTACCATGACGGCAATTCGGTCAGCCAAATCTACACCGTGAAAAAATCTTTCGATTGGCAAAATGCAGGCAAAGTAGCGCAAAGCTATTTACGAACATTTGACCCTGCGCCGCCGCACACCAGCCGCCTGAAAGACCTTGCCGAAGCGTTCACGACCGACCCATTTTATAATTCTGCGCCAATTTATTTTTACCAGAAAACTGCTAAGCCATTTACTAAAGAAGACTTAGCAAAAAGCATTACTGTTACTAATCTGCAGGCGATATTACAGCGGGCGGCAGTGACTGTTTCGACAATAGATAAACAATAATCCTCTGCGATTATTCCAGGCTGGTGATTACGCTGATGACATCGAGTAGTATTAGTAGCCCTATTCATCTTTCCTAAAACACTCTAAACTATTCCATATGAGCACGATGGACGCGTCGCCGCTTAATATTATCATCCGCAACTACACACCGACATGTTCTGGTCAAATAGGTTAGGTTTAATTCATAGTGCGGCCGATGTGCGGCTGTTTGTGTGCGAGTCCTGCCGTTACTTGGTATTAACTTTAACTACCCATCAGCACTTCCCTGGCAAAGTTCTTTACCGCATCAAAAGTATCATATTTGCTCAACAGTTCGCTTTTCGCTACCCACCGGACATCGTGAACTTCTCTGGTTTGAATAGTTAATTCTGCAGTGTCATCAGCTTCCAGTAAAAATACCATGTCCAGACGGATATGCTCGACATCCTTTTTACTCTCTGGAATGATCTGATACATCAGCGCGTACGGGCGCGGAATTTGGGCTTCCGTGATGTTTCTTAGCTGCAAATCATGTTCGTCTTCAAGGGTTGGTGCGGTGCTTATGCCTGTTTCTTCGTAAACCTCGCGGATAGCTGCTTCGTGCGGCACTTCATTCTCTTCAATATGTCCGCCCGGCGGCAGCCACTTGCCCAAACCTTTGTGGTAAATAAGCAGCATCTTAGTACGGTCTTTATCGACCGTATAGCCAGTCGCTGTAAAGTGCTTTTTATGGTTTTTCGTGGTTTGGAAAATGGGTTTCATGGTGTTCCTACTTTATTTAGACGGCGGGTTTGTGCTTGTTATATTTATAGCTTTGCGACCAATTGCATAAACGCCGAACTTTCCTTTACGCAGAGGCTAAATCTTGTGCATGCTTAATATTATATCAGCATTACCCCCTCAATTTCTTATCTTTCAATGTTAACACCACATCCGCTTGCTTGGCCAGCTGTTTACTGTGGGTGACGACGATGACGCACTTGTCGTTTTCGTGAGCAGCCTGGCGCAGGATGTCGATGATGTCGGCGGCGGTGGTTTCATCCAGGTTGCCGGTCGGCTCGTCCGCCAAGATGATCGGCGCATGCGAGACGAGGGCTCGGCCGATCGCTACGCGCTGTTGCTGTCCGCCAGAAAGTTTCATGACATTACGGTGAATGTGATCGTCGTCCAGACCCATGGTGTGCAATGTTTCGTTGGTGGCCTTGGAATTAACCAATTTCAAGTTTTCTAGCGGCGTCAGATAATCGATCAGGTTATAATTCTGAAACACCAGCGAGATATTGTGCTTGCGATGATGCGAGTAACCTTGCTCGGCGATGTCTTGATCGTCGAACAAAATCTGCCCGCCGGTCGGCGTGTCCAGTCCCGCTAGTAGCCCGAGCAGTGTCGATTTACCAGCGCCAGAACTACCGACGATGGCGTAGAATTTGCCTTTTTCAAATTGATAATTGATGCCGTTCAGCACATTGCTGGTGCCGTCAGCGTATGAGTAAATGATATCGCGTAAAGTAAGTAATGACATGATAACTCCTAACTTAATTTTGCTAAAATTTGCTTTGGTGATTGGCGCATGATTGGCGCGGTGGCAGCGATGGCTGACAGCAGAACGACCATATAGCCAAAGGCAACCGCCTGCAGGTAGGTCGCTACTGGCGCGGCATGCACCGCGGCTGTTTCTATGCGCTGGCTTTGGTCGGTTTGTGCCGTGAGGGCGGTAGAAATATGCGATGAAGCGACCGAACCGATGGCGAGTGCGAACACCGAGCTAACTAGAGCGATGATCGCGAGTTCCGCCAAGAACTGCCCGATAATTTGCCGCTTCGACGTGCCGATAGACAGCAAGATGCCAATTTCATGCAAGCGGCCGCGCACCCAGAACACCAGCACCAGTGACAGTACCGCCAGCCCCGCCGCGGCTGCGCCAATGGTGGCAATCGTCAAAATGTTTTGAATGCCAGCGATGTTTTGGAGAACCCCAGCAAATACTGCCCCGTTGTCGGTTAGGCTGAATTTCTGCCAATCGACGTTTGGTAGGCTTTTAGTGCGGTCTGTTAGCGACTTCAGCTGGTGCGGATTTTCGGCGAAATACGTTGCCCGCGTCAACTGCTGGCTACCTGTCAGCTGCTGCGCCGCAGCCAAGTTGGTAATGAGATGATTCTCCGCCATGTCGGACTGTAAGACCGCTGGCTTTTCGCCTTTGCCGCTGAAGATACCCATGACAGTCACCGTCACCCGCCGGCCATCTTTGGTGATGTCCAGCTTGTCGCCTGGCTTGATGTTATTTTTCTCGGCGAACGTTTTGTGAATCAGGGTCGCGTTTTGGTCGCGCTCGGTCAAGTGCTTGCCCTGCTCTAGTTGGTAAAATCGACCGGTGAACTCGCCGAGCAGATTACTCTCTGTCGCGCCCGTCACCTTCGCCTCGCCAGCCACGTTAGAGTCCAGCTGTACGCCGCTGCCTGCCGTGTCGACCAATTGCTTACCCGGCAGTCCCGCAGTAGTTTCTGCCTGGAAATTGTGCGCTTTGACCTTGTCCAGGCGCTGCACCCGCTGCGCGATGTCCATCGGCACTTCGCCCAACGGCTGCTTGCTGGCGATACTAAAGCCGGCGCGGACGTTCCGCTCGACCGATTGCTTCAGCTGCGCCATCGTCTGCTGCACTGTCAGCGTACCGATCAGCAGAGTGAAAATCAGCGTCATGATCAGGGCGATGGTCAGGCTGCGACGCCGTTTGCGCGCCACAGCCGTCCAGGCTCGTTTGATAATCGTCATCATTCGCCCCTAATCCACTTCGGTTAGTAACTCTTTTGGTGTTGATTGGGTAATCGGCCGCGAAGCCAGTAGCACCGCAATGATAATCACCGCCAGCCCAGCACCCCACACCGCCAGCAGGTCCGTCGGCTGCACACCAACCGTCACCTTGTCCAGCGTACGCGATGACGTCACCGAGTCAGCGTCAGCACCGAGCGATGCACCGTTGAGGGAACTGCCAGCTTGACGCGTGGCATTCTGTGCCGCCTGCGACACCACATGATC
>CALIJB010000007.1 GCA_938017675.1 uncultured Candidatus Saccharibacteria bacterium | reverse complement strand
ATGGTACCGGAGGTAGGACTCGAACCTACGAAGCTAAAAAGCGGGAGATTTACAGTCTCCTGTCATTGCCACTAGACGACTCCGGCATGAATTATGGAGCCGACTCTCGGACTCGAACCGAGGACCTGCTGTTTACAAAACAGCTGCTCTAGCCAGCTGAGCTAAGTCGGCATAAATTGAAAGGTACGACCCGAAAGCACACCTAACAGTGTAGCGTATTTGCGTAACCTTGGCAAGTGTTTTTATTGTGGAGAGATAGCGCCAGCTGGCTGCTTGACGCGGCGGTCGACATGCTGCCCGCGCGACATGGCGCGATTGATTTTGTCGCGAATAGCAGCGGCCTTCTCTTTCTGGCCGTTGCGATCGTACGAATCGGCTAAAATGTTGATGCTCTGAATACTTGGCTCTAGGGTGACGGCGCGCTCCAAGTGCTGTAAGACAAGCTTGGCATTGCCGAGTTTTTCTTGTACTTTGGCGTAGGCGATGTGGCGCGAAGCGACTTCTTCTTCCATCTCTAGGGCTTGCTCGAATGCCAGGGCGGCCTTTTCGTAGCTTTCGGTTTCGTAGTAAATCAAGCCGACATTATGCAAGCTAGAGGCGCTTGGCTCTAAGCTTTGGGCAATTTCAAAGCACTCAATAGCATCGTCGTAAGCGTGCTGCTTGGCATACAAAATACCTAGACGGTTGTAAGCGTTGGCGTTTTTGGCGTCGATGCGCAGAATGGTCAGCAGGGCTTTTTCGGCGCGCAGATATTTTTGCGCTTTGAGCGATTCTTGAGCGATTTCCCAGAGCTTATCAAGCTTTGATGATAATTTCGCTGGTAAGTCGCCTGCGATGTCTTCGGGCGACTGGCGGTATGCGACTGCTGCGGCGCCTAGTCCCAGAACCAGTAAAAATCCAAACATACTATGCATTATTATAGCACATAATCACGCGATCAAAGCGGCAAGCTGAAGCTTGATGTTGCCGTTGGCGGCGATGCGCTCGTAGGTTTCGCTGAGACGAGCTAGTTTGTCGATGGTAGCTGGCGTGTTGTTTTTGGCGACGGCATTTTGGACGAGTAGAATGCTATAGTGTAGCAGCTCTAAAGTAGCTTTGCGGTCGGTATATCGAGCAGCAACAGTTAGTTTATCATTTATCGGACCAGCAATTAATGCCTGCGAGTCTTTGATGACGGCGCCGATATCAGCGAGCTCGCTGGGTTTGGCAGCCAAGCGCGAGATTAATGCTGGCCGGCCGTTTGCTAGAAACATAATCTGAGCAATCGCTGTAGTGTCAAGTTGCCGATATTTAGCGAGGAGCAGCCGGCTGGCCTCCTCAGAAATCGGACGGATAGTAAGCCGCTCGACGCGCGACATGATAGTCGGCAGCAGTAAATTCGGCTGGTGCGACGTCAATATGAAATGGATATTGCGGGCTGGTTCCTCTAATAATTTCAAGAAAGCATTTTGCGCCTGATGATTCATGGCGCTGACATCGTCGATAACATAAACTGCCTTACTATTAGCGACACCGCGAGTGTATTGGCGTAGGTTGCGGATTTGGTCGATACGGATAATACCGCTTGCGTCAATCTGTCCGTCTTTGTTGGTGGGCTGAATAATTCCAGCGAGTGCTGGGCCGGCTAAATATTTGGCTGTAGTTAGCAAACCGGCGCCATCAGCGCCTGTCAAAAGTAAAGCTTGCGGTAGACTGCGGGCTAGCGTTTGAATTTGTCGCTCGGTTGACGGCTCAAAGATTAGGCTCATCATCTAGCTCCGGGAAAAGTTTGATAAATTCGCTAGGCAGCGGCGCAATGAATGTCTGGCGCTTACCAGGCTGTGTGGTAATTTCTAATTTGTAAGCATGCAGATAGAGGCGATCGGCAGATTTGCCATAGACGCGGTCGCCGTGAATCGGCGTGTGCAAATGACGCAGGTGAACGCGCAGTTGATGAGTGCGCCCAGTCTGCGGGCAGAGTTTAATAGCGCTGAGATTATGGTGCGTGGCGAGCGTTTGGTAAATAGTTTGCGCTGGCTTGCCATTTGGGTCGGGGCGAAAGGTGCTGGGCGCCGACGGGTTGCGACCAATCGGGATATCAATTTTGGCAGTTGGTGGTTGCGGTGTACCGTCGACGATGGCTAGATATGTTTTCTTGGCGAGATGTTGCGAGAATTGTTTTTTGAGCAATTCAAAAGCTTCGGGAGTACGCGCCCCGATGATAACGCCGCTGGTGTCGCGGTCTAGCCGATGGACGATGCCTGGGCGATTAGTTTCCAGCCCGACGGTGGTGTAACGGCGGAAAAAGTCGGCGACCGTAAATTCGTCATTCAGCACCCCTTTGCTGTGAGTCAGAACGCCGGCTGGTTTGTTGACAACGATGACGTTATCGTCTAGATAAAGTATCGGTAGCTCCTCATCGCTGTAATCGGTAGCTTCGGGCAGATTGACAGCGATTTCGTCGGCTTCGGTGACTAGCTGGCTGGCGCTTTTGGCTGGCGTGCCGTTGACAGATACATTGCCAGATTTGATATATTTTTGCCAGGTTGAACGGCTGGTCTCTGGATAGCGTTTGGCCAGCAAACTATCCAGCCGCTGGCTGTCGCTCACTTGCTGAAACAGATATATGTCCTTACCTTTGAATGGTAAACCGTAGGTAGTTAGTTCGCTGGTTGGGTTTTCGAAAATCACGCCGCGAGCGTCGCTTTTGGCGGTAAATATCTGCTCCATGATATAATTTTCGCGGTCTTCGGCAGTATCGTCAATCAGTACGAAATAATGCTGGTGGTTGAAGCGAAAGTGCACTAGCTGATTAATTGGGCTAGGATTGCTGTTTTTGATCTGGTCGATTTGGCGCGGCAGGTTATCTGCGTTTGCTACGTTGAAGCGGCGTAAAATCGCCAGTAAGTCATTGGCGGTGATTTTCATATGATTACGCTGTTTCCCTGTTCAGACGGTTGGATTGGTGCATGTTGGCGCTATCTCCTGAGTCCCACGGCTTTTTGGACGCGGAGCAAGGTTTCGTTGGCGACGATGGTCATGGCGCGCTCGGACCGCTCGAGGACTTTCAATAAATCATCGTCGGTGATGGCGTTGAGGCGCGCTTGGAAGTTGCTCAAAAAGCTGGCTACTGCTTCGGCTACGGCTTTTTTCAACGGTCCGTATTGTGTTTGGCCAATCCACTCGGCATTGACTTCTTCTTGCGGCCGATCAGTTAAAATCGCCAAAAGCTGCAATAAGTTGGTGATACCCGGCTGATTTTCCCAGTCAAAATTGATAACGCCAAGCGAATCGGTTGTTGCCGACATGATTTTCTTGTGAGCTTGTTCTGGCGCGTCGTTCAGATTAATTTTTGATTTTTGATCGTCCGAGCTCTTGCTCATTTTCTTGCTTGGATTGGTTAAGCTGCGAATGCGCAAACCTTTGTCGCGCTTGATAAACTCAGTTTGCTTGGCTGTAGAGTCAGGCACGGTGAATAATTCGCCGAACTTATTATTCATGCGAATGGCGATGTCGCGGGTGATTTCTAGATGCTGGAATTGGTCCTCGCCAACGGGCACATAGCGGGCATTATAGAGTAAGATATCGGCAGCCATCAACACCGGATAGTTAAACAGTCCGACGCTGACATTGCCGCTGTGTTCAGCGGACTTTTCTTTGAACTGCGTCATGCGGCTCATCTCGCCGAAACTAGTAAAGCAGTCTAAGATCCAAGTTAATTCGCTGTGCGCCGGGATAAAACTCTGGCGGTAAATAAAAGTATTTTCGTCTCTAGCGTCGAGCCCAGCAGCGATGAAATACTTAAGGTTTTTGAGGGTGTTGGCGTACAACGCAGAATGGTCGATTGGTGTCGTAAAACTGTGCAAATCTGGCACAAACATGTTGATTTGATACTCTCCTGCGTACTTTTTCTGCATTTGCACCATTGGCACGAACGCACCGAGATAATTACCGAGCGTTGGCTCTTCGTTGGCGCGCACGCCAGTGAGAATTGTTTCTTTAGACATAGTATAATTATAACAGAGTACGCTTGTACTGTCATATTGAGCGCGACGATTGAAACAATTGCTGTTTGACGCTAGTGTTGGCTGCGTATACAATAGCGTTATGAATAAAACTCAGTGTCGGATTGCATATTACGTTTTCTTGTTTGTGTCGGCGCTAGTTTCGTATATTTCAATTGAGACATCTATGGATACGATGAGTGCTAAGCAGCCGCCAAATGTGCCGCTTCATCTGTTTGAATTCGCGCTGGCTATCGTGCTGGTGTGCGCGGCGTTGTATTTTCAGTATAAGGCTTATAACGATGATGATACTAAGAAATAAAGCATAGCATGGATAGATCAGAGTAGTAAAGCTAACATCCCGCTATGTGAGAGCGAGATGTTTAATTGCAGTGTGGTGTTATTTACCAGCGGGTGGTGTGTTGGTAGGCGAGGCCGGCGCTGCTGGCGGCAGTGGATCAACGTTGCTTGGCGGCGTTCCTTCTTTCCAACAATCCTCCGTGTGGAGGCTATATCGCTGGGAATGTCTTTGTAGTTCTTCAGGATCTACTGCTCTGATACGTTCTCTATCTTGGTCGCAGACTACGACAAGCCGGGACGTGTCATGACTTGGATGCTCAGACGGCATCGGTTCTCTTGGTTGTTTGCGCGGTAGCTCTGGCTTGCTGGTGCTGCAGGCTGCGGTTACCGCCGCTAAGCCGGTGAATCCTAATATTCTTAGCGCTTTGTGGCGGTTAATACCTTCTCCTCTTGTTCCTGTTAGACCTTCTGGGCCTTTTGAACCTGTTGCCATAATGTTTCAATCCCCTCCTTCGGGATTAGCGGCTTGTAGCCTATATGCAACCCACCTAGCATTTATAACAATAAGTATTACTATATACTTTTATAGCAAAATAATCAAATGGTGCTCAAGCAAAAAACAAATACCCCGCCCTAACAAGCGGAGTATTTGAGCCTGCTCTAAACGGCGAAGAGTTAGCGCTTTGAGTATTGCTCGCGTTTGCGGGCGCTGCGCAGACCGTATTTCTTGCGCTCTTTCTCGCGCGGGTCGCGCTTCATGAAGCCGGCCTTCTTGAGTGGAGCACGCAAGTCGGCGGCACCAGCAGTAATCGCTTTGGCGATGGCTTGCTTGATGGCATCAACTTGGCCGCTAAGCCCGCCGCCGCGCACTAGTACACTGACGTCAAACTCTTTTTGCTTGTTGACGGTTGCTAACGGATCAGTAATCTCGGCTAGCAAAGTCTTGTTGCCTGATAAGTATTCATCGGCAGTCTTGCCGTTGATGGTGATCGCGCCTTTGCCGGCGGTCAGGCGGGCGCGGGCGGTAGCGCTTTTGCGCCGGCCCAAGCCGTAATCGTATTTGTCGGTAGCCATTTACTTAACCTCTACTTTCTCTGGTTTCTGGGCTGTGTGGTCGTGCTCGGCACCCGGGAAGATGCGCAGGCGAGCCATACGGCCGGCTGCGAGTTTATTCTTGGGCAGCATACCTTTGACGGCGTGCTCAATGATACTTGCCGGGCTTTTGGCGCGGAGATCTTTGAGCTGAGCTTCTTTCAAACCGCCTGGGAAACCGCTGTAGCTGTAGTATATTTTGTCAGTTTCTTTAGCGCCAGTCACGACAAGTTCGCCAGCGTTAACGACGACAACGTAATCGCCGTTGTCAACGTGCGGCGTGTAAGTCGGCTTGTATTTGCCAGTGAGATATTTGGCGATTTCAGTCGATAAGCGGCCAAGCGTAGCGTCGCGGGCGTCAATCAGTATCCAGCGACGAGCAATGTCGGCAGGCTTCTGTGAAAAGGTTTTTCCAGCCATTACTTAGCCTCCTTTGCTGCTTTTGGTATTGGTTTGAGTTCGTCGACGAATTCAACGATTGCCATTTGAGCGCCATCGCCAACGCGCAGTCGAGTGCGCTCGACGCGAACGTGCCCGCTAGTGCGGCCAGTTAGCTGCGGCGCGATTTGGTCGACGAGCTTGACGGCGGCAACTTGCGTACTGAGTCCAGCGATGACCGCCCGGCGGTTGGCTAGGTTGCCTTTTTTGGCTTTGGTGATTAGTTTTTCGATATAACGTACGAGCTCTTTGGCTTTGGGAAAAGTCGTCTCAATGCTTTCTTCCATAACCAAGCTCGTCGCTAGACCTTTCAGGAGCGCTCGCCGTTGGTCGCGTTGGCGGCCGAGCTTGCGTCCTCTGTATCCGTGTCGATGCATTTAGAGCTCCAATTCTGCTAGTTTATCTTTTACTTCGTCGAGCGCCTTGCTGCCGAAACCTTTAAGTTCGCGCAAGTCTTGCTCGTTGAGTGTGACTAAATCGTGAACGGTACGAATTTCGTTATTGACTAAGGCATTTGCGGTGCGAGCGCTCAGACCTAAGTCTTCGATTGAGGCGTTCAAGCCGTCATTATCGTCCTCGACCTCTGTACCAAGTGCTGGTGCAGATTCGACAGTAGTGCTGCCAGCCAGAGCTGTGTACTGATTGACGAGAATAGCGGCAGCTTCTTCGAAAGCTTCGCGCGGTGTCAGGCTACCGTCGGTCTCGATGGTCATCTCGAGCTTATCGAGGTTAGTCTCTTGACCGATACGAGTCGGGTCGACCTTGAAGCGAACACGGGTAACCGGGCTAAACATAGCATCAATTGCAATCATATCGCTATGCAGGCGTTTTTCGCTAGACTCTTCGATAGGCTGGTAACCGCGACCTGATTCAACTACCAAATCGATGATGACTGTCTTGTTTGGGTCGTCAACGTGGCAAATCACGTGGTCAGGATTCATCACCTCGACATCAGCATTGGTTGCGATATCGCCAGCAGTAATGACGTCGGCGCCAGCTTTCTCGAGGCGCAGCTCGACTGGCTCATCGGTGGCAATACGGAAGTTGACGCCTTTGAGATTCAAAGTAATATCGACGACGTCCTCTTGAATGCCAGGAACGGTTGTGAATTCGTGCGTGGCACCTTCGATTCGGAAAGCGACAATCGCGCCGCCGCGGATACTGGAGAGCAAGACGCGGCGCAGGCTGTTGCCGAGCGTGTTGCCGTAATTAAAGTGCAGCGGCTCAATAACAAACGTACTTGAGTTCTCGCTGTTATCGATAATCTTGGCGAGCGCTGGGTTGTGAATAACTTTAGACATTTTAATCTTTCCTCCCTTTTTAACGTGAGTAGTACTCAACAATTAGCTGCTCGTTGATGCCCGCTTCGGCCTCTTCGCGCTTTGGTTCACTAGTAATTTCGATCTTTAGCTTTTTGATATCTCCCTTTAGCCAGCTAAGCGGCGCCTGAGTGGTATTGCCAAAGATATCGTTGATCGCTGTAAAGTAGCCAGATTTGGTGCTCTTCGGGCGAACAGTAATTACGTCGCCGGCCTTGACGCGAATCGATGGAATGTCGACGCGGCGGCCATTGAGCTCGAAATGCCCGTGGCTAACCAGCTGGCGCGCCTGGCGGCGGCTGGTTGCGAAGCCGGCACGGTAGACGACGTTGTCGAGACGCAACTCTAGGAAGCGCAGTAGATTTTCGCCGCTAAGACCTGGTTTGCGAGTCGCTTCGTTCATTAGCTTAGCAAATTGTTTTTCCAGCAGGCCGTACATGCGCCGGACTTTCTGTTTTTCGCGTAGCTGCTGAGAGTACATGCTCTGCTTGCCCTGGCGGCCATGAGCGTGCTCGCCCGGGATGCCGCTTTTGCGCGCGAGTATTTTGTGCGCTTTAGGATGCAGCGCAACTCCTTCGCGGCGGCTCTGTTTGACGATTGGGCTGGTGTCTCGTGCCATTACGCTCTCCTTGCCTTTCGCGGACGAACACCGCCGTGCGGTACGCCCGTTACGTCCTTAATACTGTTAATCGAAATGTCAAAGCTGCTTATGGCGCGGATTGCCGCGTCGCGGCCTAGGCCGACGCCTTTGACAAAGACGTCAACTGTGCGCAAACCGTAGGTCGATTTAGCAGCTTCGGCGGCCTTTTCAGCAGCAATTTGCGCTGCGTAGGCGGTGCCTTTTTTGCTGCCGCGGAAACCGCAAGCGCCAGCACTGGCGGCGGTTAATGCGTTGCCCTTGCTGTCGGCAAAGGTGATAATCGTGTTATTAAATGTCGCTTGGACATGCAGCTGACCGGTCGGGACTGATCGGCGCTGCTTCTTTTTTGATTTAGCTTCTGCCATTATTTAAAAGTCCTTCCTTATCAAGTCTTGCTTGCTGCTTTTGGCTGCGTGCCGCCGACGGCGATTGCTTTGCCTTTGCGGGTTCGCGCATTGGTGCGAGTCCGCTGGCCGCGTGTCGGCAAACCGTTTTTGTGCCTTAGGCCGCGGTAAGAACCGATGTCCTTTAAGCGTTTGATATTGTTGGTCACCAGGCGCTGCAGATCGCCTTCGGTGACATAATCCTTGTCGATAATGTCGCGAAGCTTCTGCTCTTCAGCCTCGGTGAGATCTTTCACCCGAGTGGTCGGCTTGATTTTAGCCGCCGCAAGGATGTCTCGAGAGTACTTCGGCCCAATACCATAGATATAGGTAAGGGCGATTTGTACCTGCTTGTCACTTGGGATGACTACCCCAGCAATTCGAGCCATGCTTAACCCTGCCTTTGTTTATGCTTAGGGTTTTTCTTGTTGATGACGTAGAGACGGCCTCTGCGGCGAACAAATTGATCACCCGGACCTCTCTTCTTGACACTCGGTTTAACTTTCATGAGCGTACAACTTTCTACAGGAAAAACCTGTTTTTAATGAGAGATGCTTGATATCAGGAGCAGCTCTGCGTTATTAATCGCGTGCGCGGAAGACGATTCTACCCTTCGTGAGATCGTAAGGGCTCAACTCGACTTCTACGTTATCGCCTGGGACCAAGCGGATGTAGTGCTTGCGCATCTTGCCGCTGATATAAGCGATAATTGTTAGGCTGTTCTCTAGTTCGACAACAAATTGAGTATTAGGCAGTGCTTCCACTACCTTGCCGCGCAATTTGATGACTTCCTTTTGACTCGCCATAGATATACAGCTAACCATTATAGCGGATTTTACATCATTTGTAAATGCATTTTGGCGATTTTGTTAAATATAATTAAGAGGTGTTGGCCCAGTCCCGACCGGGATATAGTTCAACCGATCGGGACCGGGGCTTTAAATCCTCTCTATTTTCAGGAAAGAGAGGATTATACAGATATATTATGATGCAGGTATCTTCAAAATGCAAATTGCAGATTATGCTGCTCGACGCAGGCGCAGGAGTTTGCGCCGATTTTTCTTTGTTTGGCCGTCGTCGAGGTCGTCAATACTGAAGTCGTCGTAGGTCACCATCAGAGCGCGCGAATTGATTTGCCGCAGCGTCTCGAGGCCGACAGTCACTACAATCAGTAGTCCGGTACCGCCAATCGACAAGTTCGAAACGTTGAGCCCGAGTTGCGCAAAGATATAGTCAATGGCGAACGGCATGATAGCAATAATGCCAAGAGCGATTGAGCCAAACAAAATCAAGCGGTTAACGGTGCGCGTTAAATATTCTTCGGTTTGTGCGCCTGGCCGAATGCCGGCGATGAAGCCGCCTTGCTTTTGCAGATTTTCGGAAATTTCGTTAGCGTTAAAGACGATACCTGTGTAGAAATAAGTGAAGGCGATAACCAGCACAAAGTACAAAATTGGATAAATCGCTACCGTCCAGTCGCCGTTGCTGAAGCTAGCCGCCGTTGGCGTTTGGAACCACTTGATTAGGTTGTTGGCGATAGTGTGGTTGGCGCCAGGCATAGCGCGCATAACTTGGCCGACAAATGCTGGCAGGCTGAGGAAAGCCACCGCGAAAATCACTGGAATAACACCAGCAGCGATCAGCTTAATTGGCAAAATGCTTTTGACGCCGCCATAGCTAGTGTTGCCAGCGACGCGCTTAGCGTAATTGATGGTAATGACTCGCTGCGCTTCGTTAATCTTGACCAAGAAGTATAGCAATACCAAACCGACCGTACCGAGAATTAGCAGTAGCCAGAACGTTGTTGGATCGACTGGTACATCAAACCAGCCAAAGATGCTAAGTTTGCCCTTGGCGGTGCTTAATAGCGAGTTAATTAGCGTACCAAAAGTATTTGGCAGCTGGCTAACAATACCAGCGAAGATGATAAGCGAAATACCATTGCCGATTCCCTGTTCGGTGATCAGCTCGCCGATCCACATCAGCAAGATTGAGCCGGCAGTCATGGCGGTTACCGAAATTGCCCACTGCCAAATCGAGGTGCCAGTGGTGCCGGTTGACGAATTCGCCAAGACGGATTGCTGCAGAATGTAAACAAAAGCGATAGATTGAACGATAGCTAGCGGCACAGTAACGACGCGCGTCCACTGGTTAATTTTGCGGCGGCCTGATTCGCCGTCGTTATGCAGCTCTTCTAGCTTCGGGATTGCTTTGGTGAGTAGCTGCGTGATGATGCTGGCAGTGATAAATGGACTCATGCCGACCAGAACAATACTAATCTGGCTGAGCGCGCCGCCGCTCATGAGATTAAGAAATCCGCCAAAGTCGCTGCTGCCAATAACGCTTTGGATGACGGTGCGCAGCTCGGTTGGATTAGCCAGCGGCACCGGTACGTGCGCCATGAAGCGAAACGCTACAATTAGTCCGAAGACGATTAGCAAGCGCTTTTGCATATCTTTATTTTTCAGTGAGCGGAAAATTATTCTCCAATTCATTATTTCTAGCCCCTCTAGCTACTAACAATTCATTAACTTATCACAGTATACAGTATTGAGCTAATAATAGCAAAACGCCCTCCAGAGAGAGCGTTTCGTTGTGAGATTGCGAGCTGCTGCGAGCTATCTTATTCGGCTGGGCTAGGCAGCTTTGTCGTCTGCTTCGGCTTGCTTGGTGGATTTTGGCCATGGTGTAGCGGTTTTCTCGAACTTGCCGCCTGATTTTTCTAGCATAGCGATCACGCTTTGCGATGCGCCTTGCGTTTGCAGAGTAATCTTAGCGGTCAAGTCGCCGCGGGCAATCACCTTGACGTTGTGAAACGGCGTAGTTATTAGGCCGGCTTCGTATAGCGTAAAGTTGTCGACGTTGCCTTTCAAATCATTCAAGCGGTCGCTATACACCACCTGAGCTGGTATGCGCAAGCTTTTGAAGCCTCGCGCTTTCGGAATAGCGGTAACAATACCGTTCTGGCCGCCCTGGAATGTGCTGCGAAGCTTTTTGCCAGTGCGAGCATTTTGACCTTTGGTACCACGGCCAGCGGTCTTGCCGCCGCCAGCAGCGATACCGCGACCAACACGCTTGCGGTCTTTGTTAGCCGAAACTTGGAGCTGATTGTACTTCATATTAATTCTCCTCCTTGGCGGCTACCTTTGCTTTTTCGGCTTTTTTGTCAGCGCCAACCCACTGTTCGCGCGGAACTAAGCCAGCCAGCGCTTCGACAGTTGCGTAAGCAATATTGACTTTGTTGGTACTACCCAAGCTCTTAGACAGCAGGTTGCGGATACCAGTCACGCCGATAACTGCGCGCACTACGCCGCCGGCAATAATACCGGTACCAGGTGCCGCTGGCTTGATGAGGACGCGGGCGCCGCTAAGCTTGACCTCCATGTCGTGCGGAATGGTTTCGTTGACTACCGGGATAGTAACCAGGTGTTTCTTGGCGATGGCTGTAGCCTTGGCGATGGCTGCTTGGACATCAGCGCCTTTGGCTACGCCGACGCCGACCTTGTTCTTGCGATTACCGACGACGACTAGTGCTTTGAAACGGAAGCGGCGGCCGCCCTTGACGACACGCGCCACGCGGTCGATATTGATTACTACTTCTTCAAATTCTTTAGGCGCGTCATCGCGCTGATTGCGCCGGTCATCGCGGCGACCGCCTCGACCTTGACGGCGGCTGCGCGGGGCGCGTTTGTCGTCTCGGGGCGTGGTTTGTTCTTTGGCTTCGGCCATTTTAGAACTCCAATCCTTCCTTGCGAGCTGCGTCGGCCAGAGCTTTCAAGCGGCCAGCGTACTGGCGGCCGTTGCGGTCGAATACAACTGCGTTAATCTTTGCTTTCTTGGCTTTTTTGGCGATTTCAGTACCGATTAAGGCGCACTTTTCGGTCATCGTGCCCTTAGTCTTGCTGCCGACAGTGGTGGCCGCTGCTAGGGTGTTGCCAGCGGTATCGTCGATTAGCTGAGCGCTAACGTGCATATTGCTGATAACGACGCTGAGGCGCGGGCGCTCTGGCGTACCGTTAACTTTGGCGCGAACGCGGTTCTTGCGCAAGTTGCGGTTCAATAGTTTGTGCGAAAGTGAATTAGACATTATTTCTTACCTGCCTTTCCTGCTTTACGCAAAATTTGTTCATCGACGTAAGCGATACCCTTGCCCTTGTATGGCTCAGGCTTCTTGAGCGCGCGGATTTCGGCGGCTGCTTGGCCGACTTTTTGCTTGTCTATGCCAGAGACGACGATGATCATCTTCTCGTTACTCACATTGACGCCTTCGGGCGCTTTGTACTTGACCTCATGACTGAAACCTAAGCTCATCGTCAGCTCGTTGTTGCTCGACGATACGCGAAAGCCGACACCCTTGACCTCAAGGCGCTTTTCGTAACCTTTGGTCACGCCGATTACCATGTTGTTGATCAGCGCGCGCATCAGACCGTGCTGGGCGCGAGCAGCTTTGGACTCATCCTTCGGATGAACCGTGACTTGTCCGTCTTCGACTTTCACCTCAACTGCTGGCGTGGTGAATTGCGTCAATTCACCTTTCGGGCCCTTTACGACCACGTCACCAGAGTCAACCGTGATTGTCACACCGGCCGGAATAGCCACCGGCAGTTTTCCGATTCGACTCAGACTCATTACTCACCTTTCGTGTGATTTGATATTAACTTCGGTATTTTAGCATAGATTAGGGGTGAAATGCAAGGTTCACGTAACGCGATTACTAAAGTTACGGTAGAAGCGTTTGGATATACAGATGCAGATGCTATGCAAAGGTTGTGAAGCTTAGCTTAGTTACTTGGTTTATGCTACGAAAGATGTGCTACCGCTTGGCAGAATGAATCAGGATATTTATTTTTCAAACGATTGGCCGCTTCTTCAGAACTTACCCAATGAAGCACAGCACCCGGCTCGCATGAATGAGGGATTTGGTCTGCTGGCAGCTGCACGCAGTAGACGATCAACATTAGGCTCGTCATCATATTACCATACGGTAGCTGCTTGACCGACTTTACCACATTCCAAAGCTGTTTTTGGGCAATGTGATTAACGCCAATCTCTTCGTTTAGTTCACGCAAAAGTGTAGTTTCTATATCCTCGCCTTGATCAATTCTACCGCCTGGAATGTCCCAATAGTCCTTATTTTTGAGCAGTAAAATTTGATTTTCATCATTTCGGATAATGGCTTTTATTCCGATTTGAAATAACTGCTCTGTCATGTTATATCTCCTCTTATTTTACCAATATTCAATCGGATAGGTAGTTTAGGGCAGGTCTCTTACGCTTCCGTATGCTTTATTATTATACAGACGTAGTAGATTATCTAGCTAACTGACAAGCCCTTTCTCCTTGAGTGCAGCGTCAATTTTGGTTCGGTTGAAGCCGCGAATGATTACGCCATCGATGTCGGTGACAGGTATGCTGCTAGATTTGTCGCCAACTTTAGCGAGAAGTTCATCCATTGCACCCTCATCTTCGTCGATGTCGCGAACGGTATAATTCACGCCTAATTTATCTAAGTATTCTTTTTCGGTTTTACAGTACGCGCACCACGCGGCGCTGTAAATGATTACTTGATTGTCTTGGTTGTCTTGATCGTTTTGGTCGCCTCGATGGCTCGTCTGGTCGTCCATAATTATCCCCCTTCGTTAATTACAATCATTATATACACAACATCTAGCGTATGCAAGCTATTTATCGGCGCTAGATGTACGGCTAGTCAAATACCACCCACCGTCAGCTGGCGATTGATAAATGTCAAGCTCGAGGTCAAGGTGGTATTTTTGCAGTTCTTTGATGGCGTTTAGGGCGGCTTGCCGGCTAGCGAAACGTTTCTTTTGCGGCGCGCGAGCGCTTTTGTTTTGGTACGGTGTATGTTTAGGGGTGCGGTTTCGTCTAGGCATAATGTCTTAAATTATACACTTTACATATAGCGGCTCATACTGCTACAATAGCGCTATGACCAGTGGGGCTGACAATACCGCCGAGACACGGACTTCTGATAATACTGTATCTCGAGAAACTTTTACATCGTTAGGACTGGCTATGGTCGGCGTGACGTGGAGGATGTATGTACCAATGCTTGGCTTGTTTTTTGCTGGCTTGTGGCTGGATAGTTTATTTAATAGTAAGCCGTGGTTGATGTTCAGCGGGTTCGCGGTAGGCGCGGCCGCCGCAGTGATTTTGGTGCGGCAACAGATAAAAAAGGTTAATAAGAAATGATGTTCGCGGCGCTACCTCATATATCGGTTAAGGCCGACGAAGTGTTTTCGATCGCCGGTTTGCCAATAACTAATGCTAATCTGGTTGGCATTCTAGGATTGGTACTTCTGGTGTGGCTGATGTTTCGTACGCGGGCAGCGGTGCTTGGCCGCAAAAAATCGAACTTCGCAACGCGCTTAACTCTTTGGTGTATAGAAGGATTGTATAAGACGGTTGGGCAAGTGATTCCTAACCAAAAGTGGGCTCGCCGAGTGGCGCCGCTGGTGATGACGATGTTTTTCTTTATAGCTGGGCAATACTGGCTCGGTTTGCTACCGATTGTTGGGCCGATAACTGTCGGCCATACGCCGCTGTTCCGCGGTCAGAATGCAGATTTGAATATGACGTTTGCGCTGGCGACGGTAACTATCGTGATGGCGCAGGTGTATGCTGCGCGCGAGCTGGGTTTTGTTGGTAATCTGAAGCGTTACTTCGTTAATCCGTTGCGCGATCCGATTATGTCGTTTGTTGGTATTCTGGAGCTTGTGGCGGAGTTCTCGCGCTTGCTTAGTTTGTCGTTCCGCTTGTTTGGCAACGTGCTGGCGGGCGAAATATTGATTGCTATGATTGCTTATCTAGCGCAAGTTGCGATGCCTGCAGTTCTGCAGCCATTTTATATTTTTGAGCTGTTTATCGGCGGTATTCAGGCTTATATTTTCTTTATGCTTTCGACAGTGTTTATATCGCTCGGTTTGGCGCATCACGGCGGTGATGAGGAAAAACAAACGCATGATGATTCTTCGACTTCTTCCGGCATGAAATTAACGGCCGAGGGAGTAAAATAAATTTAGGTAATAACTAAACCATAAGGAGAAAAAATATTATGGAAACTATAGCATTTACGCTAGCTTATATCGTCCCTGCATCGTTTGCAGCTATCGGCTGTAGCTGGATTGGCGCTTCGGCGATGAAAGCTGCTGGCCGCAATCCAGAAAAAATCAACGATTTGCGCACGATGATGATTCTCGGTATCTCGTTTATCGACGCTCTGGCAATTATCGGTTTCGTGGCAGCTATTGTCGGCAAAGTGATGTAAGGATTCGCGCGCGTGAATAACTTGCACTACTTTGCATCGGCTGGAGCTGGAAGCGATAGCCTATTGGGGCCACTAGGAATTGATTGGCGGTTGTTCGTGCTGCAAACGGTTGCTTTTGCGGTCTTGCTGCTAGTGCTGAAAAAATGGGTTTATCCGCCTATTCTGGCTATGCTTGATGAGCGCGACGAGTCTATCAAAGAAGGTTTAGAGGCTGCCGAGCAAGCCAAAAAAGCGGCAAGCGAAAGCGAAAAGCGCACGGCCGCTATGCTGAAAAAGGCTCAGCAAGAGTCGCGAACTATTGTTGCTACTGCCAAGAATGAAGCGGCCGAAATGGTTGCTGAAGCCGAGCAAAAGGCCAAGAACCAAGCCGATTCTATTCTCGAATCGGCTCGCAACGACGTCAGAGCAGAAGTTGCCCAGGCCAAGAAGGATTTGCGCGACCAGATGGTAGACCTAGTGGTCGATACAACCAGGAAAGTTACGCTGGATACGGTCGATCCAAGCAAAGACACTAGCTTGATCAAAAAACAGCTAGAGGAGATCAAATAGCGTGGCGGCCAGTACTATATCGCAGCGAAGATTAGCGGCGTATGTGGCTGGCCAATTGCTTGCAAGCGGCGACAAGAAGCGTCTTATCAAAGAGTTGGCAGCCTATTTGATCGAAACTGGCCGTGTGCGCGATCTCAATCAAGTGGTGGCGGCTATTGAAGAGGCGCTAGCGTCGCGCGGCGCTGTTGTAGCGACGGTTACGACTGCTCGCCCGCTCTCGCCAGAAAATAAGCAAGCAATTGTTAAGCAATTTACGCCGACTGGCGCCAAACTATATATTCGCGAACAGATTGACCCGAGCGTTGTCGGCGGCTTCAAGATTGAACTGCCTGGCAGCCAGTTTGACGGCACAGTGATACATAAACTAACAACCCTCAAGGGTATAAAGTAAAGGAAAAGAATGGCTGATATTACAGTGACAGAGTTGTCGGACGATCTGCGCCAGGCGATTGCCCAGCTCGAGGTGTCTGAAGGTTTAGAAAAAGTTGGTATTGTGACTCGCGTGGGCGACGGCGTGGCGTGGGTGCATGGCTTGCGCGAGGCTGGTTATAGCGAAGTTTTGGAAATCCAAACAGCCGAGGGCGTGGTTGAGGCCTTTGCTTTGAACTTGATGGAAGACGAAATTGGCGCGGTGCTGCTAGGTAGCGACCAAGGTGTTTCGGCTGGCGATAAAGTCAAACTAAAAGGCGAAGTGCTGAGCGTACCAGTCGGCGAAGAGCTGTTGGGGCGCGTAGTTAATCCGCTGGGCGAACCGCTTGACGGCGGTCCGGCAATCAAATCAAAGCAGCGCGGCTTGGTTGAGCGCGAGGCTATCGGCGTAATGGGCCGCAAGTCAGTTCATGAGCCGTTGATGACGGGCATTATGAGCGTCGATGCGATGTTTCCGATTGGCCGCGGCCAGCGCGAGCTAATTATTGGCGACCGCCAGACTGGTAAAACCGCCATTGCGCTTGATACGATGATTAATCAAGCCCGCCAGAAAACCGGCGTAGTCAATATCTACGTAGCGGTCGGCCAGAAGCTCAGCAAAATTGCTCGCCTAGTTGAACGCCTGAAGTCCGAAGGCGTGATGGATCAGACTATCGTGGTGGCGACTAGCCCGAGCGACCCGGCTTCCCTGCTCTATCTGGCGCCATATGCTGGCACTGCTATGGGCGAATATTTCCGTGATAACAGCAAGCATGCCTTGATGATTTATGATGATTTAACCAAGCACGCAGTCGCTTACCGCCAGATGTCGTTACTGTTGCGCCGCCCGCCGGGCCGCGAGGCTTACCCTGGTGACGTGTTCTATTTGCACTCGCGCCTGCTGGAGCGCTCAGCGAAATTGTCGGACGAGTTGGGTGCTGGCAGCTTGACTGCTCTGCCGATTATCGAGACGCAGGCTGGTGATATTTCTGCTTATATTCCGACTAATGTTATTTCTATCACCGACGGCCAGATATTTATGGAGACTGACCTGTTCTACCAAGGTATTCGTCCAGCGATTAGCGCAGGCTTGTCGGTATCGCGCGTCGGCGGTGCGGCTCAGACTAAAGCGCTGAAAAGTGTCAGCGGCAACCTTAAGCTTGGCCTCAGCCAGTTTCGCGAATTAGCTAGTTTCGCGCAGTTTGGCAGCGATCTCGACGCCGAGACCAAGGCGCAAATTGAACGCGGCCAGCGCCTAACTGAATTGCTTAAACAGCCGCAGTATCAGCCGATGAGCGTCTGGGAGCAAGTTGTTAGCATTGTTGCGGTTAGCGAGGGCTATTTTGATGAAGTTCCAGCCGCCAAGATTAAAGACGCGCAGGCTGACTTGCTGGCTCGCTTGTGGACGAACCACAAAGCTGAAATGAAAGCGCTAAACCGAGGCGATAAAAAATTTGGCGAGGACAAATCTACCGCCAAGATTGTCAAGGACGCGGCATTAGCAGTCGCTAAAGGATTTGAGGACTAACTAGATGTCGTCGACTCAGCAGCTTAAATCGCGTATTCGCTCGGTCAAGAACACTCGGCAAATCACCAAAGCTATGCAGATGGTGGCAGCTAGCAAGATGCGCCGCGCTCAAGAGGCGACCAAAAGCTCTCAAGCTTATACAGCGGCAGCACGCGAGTTGCTGGCGTACTTGGCACAGCAAGGTGCGACCGATAATCACCGTTGGTTCGTGCAGCGGCCGGTCAAAGCGCGCCTGCTGATTGTGGCAGCAAGCGACAAGGGGTTGGCTGGTGCTTATAACGCTAATATCATCAAGACTTACCTGCACGAGCTGCATCAAGATGACCAATCGGGTATCGCTAACAAAACTATCGCTATCGGCCGCAAAATCGCTCAAGCAGCAACGCGCATCAAAGATACTGAAATAGTCGGTACCTACGAAGATTTGCCTGACCGCGTGCCAGGCGCGCAGTTTCACGCTATCCTCAATACTGCCAAAGACATGTTCGAGGCTGGTACTGTCGATGCTGTCGACGTGATTTTCACGCGCTTTGTTAGTAGTATGACGCAGAAAGCTGATATCGTTCGCTTGTTCCCCGCCGGCTTTGTGCCCGACGATGAAATTAGCGATGACATCCGCGAAGCTAAGTTTGAGCCAAGTCCTAAATATATCATAGATGATATAGCTTACCGGCTGATTAGTGCTCGTTTGTACCAAGCACTGCTTGACTCGCGTGCTAGCGAACATAGCATGCGAATGCTGGCGATGAAGAACGCCACTGATAACGCTAGCGACTTAGTAGCCGACTTGACGCTAGAAATGAATAAGGAACGCCAGAGTGCAATCACTCAAGAACTGACCGAGATCAGCGCTGGCGTGGAGGCGATGCAATGATAAAAAAAGGAGTTACTATGAGTAAAAACCAAGGAAAAATCATCCAAATCATGGGCGTGGTGGTCGATGTTGAGTTTGATGATGATTCGTTGCCAGAAATATACGAAGCGTTGACGGTCAAGCGCGGCCAGCAGACGATTACGCTCGAGGTAGCGCAGCATCTCGACCAACAGACAGTACGAACGATTAGTCTGCAAAACACCGACGGATTGCACCGCGGCCAAGTTGTTACGGCGACTGGTGCGCCGATCAGCGTGCCGGTTGGCGAGGATACGCAAGGCCGCATGTTTAACGTAGTTGGCGAACCAATCGACGGCCGCGAGATTGCCAAAAGCACCAAGCGGGCGCCGATTCACCGCCAACCGCCGACGTTGACCGAACAGTCCAACAAAACTGAAATCCTCGAAACTGGTATCAAGGTTATCGACTTGATTGCACCGCTAGCCAAGGGCGGTAAAGCTGGCTTGTTCGCTGGCGCTGGCGTCGGCAAGACAGTTCTTATTCAAGAGCTGATTAACAATATTGCTAAGTTTCACTCAGGTAACTCGGTTTTTGCGGGTGTCGGCGAGCGAACCCGCGAAGGTAATGACCTCTATTACGAGATGAAAGATGCTGGCGTGCTGGACAAAACCTCGCTAGTATTCGGCCAGATGAACGAACCGCCTGGAGCTCGTCTGCGCGTGGCGTTATCGGGCTTAGCAATTGCCGAGTCCTTCCGTGATGAAGGTAAAGATGTGCTGCTATTCATCGACAATATCTTTCGCTTTACCCAAGCGGGCGCCGAAGTATCAGCGCTATTGGGCCGCTTGCCGAGTGCGGTCGGTTACCAGCCAAATTTGCAGCAAGAAATGGGCGCCCTGCAAGAGCGTATTACTAGTACCAAAAAAGGCTCAATCACCTCTGTCCAAGCTGTCTACGTGCCAGCCGACGACTTGACCGACCCAGCACCAGCGACCACTTTTGCTCACCTGGATGCCACTATCGTGATGAACCGTGCCTTGACAGAAATTGGCATCTATCCTGCTGTGGACGTGTTGGATTCCAGTTCTAACTCGCTTGATCCAGAGATTGTTGGCGAGGAGCATTATGCGGTGGCTCGCGAAGTCCAGCGAGTGTTGCAGCAATACAAAGAATTGCAGGATATCATCGCTATTCTCGGTATGGAGGAATTATCAGACGATCAAAAGCAAACTGTGGCGCGGGCTCGCCGCTTGCAGCGCTTCTTGGCACAGCCGTTCCATGTTGCTGAGCAATTCACTGGCAATCCAGGTAGCTACTTCAAGCTAGAAGATACCATCAAGGACGCTAAAGACATTATCGACGGCAAATACGACGACAAGCCAGAAAGCTGGTTCTATATGTCGCCAGTGCCGCTCAGCGAGAAGAAGGACTAAGCTCGAGATGATGCAGTTTCAGCTAATCACGCTAGCTGGTGTTAAGCTCGACGAACCAGTCTACGAGGTGATGATACCAACTACCGAAGGGCAAATCGCAGTCTTTCCGAGTCACGAACCGCTAGTAGCAGTGGCGCAACCTGGCGCGGTAGCGGTCCGCCGCCAGAAAACCGACAGCGATGACCAACTGGAATACTTTGCGATTAGCGGCGGCGTGGTTGAAATCAACCAGCAGCGCGTGCGGATTTTAGTCGACGAAGCCGAGCACGGCGACGATATCGTTGAAGCCGAGACTCAGGCCGCTCTCGAGCGCGCTCTCAAAATGCGCGATGAGGCTCAGGATCAGGTTGAGCTCGAAAAGGCTCACCAGCTGGTCGATCGCCACCGCGTACGTTTGCACGTGGCTGGCTTGCGCCGCCGCCATCGTCGGCGATAATTATAGCTACTTATGATCTATTGTTGCCAGATGGCGATAATATGTCGTCGGTTGTTGCTGCCATGCAGTCTATGATGTCATACATCTCGTGCCGTAGGTGGCCGCGCGGGAACATATTCGGAATTTCTTCGCGATATGGTGCTAGAAAACAATCTAGTATTTGTTCTCTGGATGCTACTGGTTTGCGCGTATCGAAATATGATAGCGAGCCTATATATGTTTTAAGGTCTCCAGTAAAGTCTCGCGGGTTGTTTCGTTTCTTAGAGCTAGTTATATCAATAATTCGCGGTTGAAGTCCGGTGTCATAGGCAGTGTTCTGGACTTGATAATCACCATGTTCATAGCCTAAGTCGTGCAAAATTATTAAGCCTCTAGCAGCACAGCCTAGCGCCCAAGCTACAGTACCATCGTCTAGTTTTTCACTTTTATACAAAACATTATCAAAGCTTGTTACGCCTTCTTCAAATTCAGTGATGATAGATAGATTGCTACTGCCATCACTCCTACCTATGTTTGCAAAACCTATTGGTTGGAATGTTAGTCGTCGTTGATCGTGACTGTTGATGTCGGTGGCAGTACGGAGCTCCTGAGCTGCGAGACTAGGTATATCTAGCGGCTTGATAGCCACGGGTTGTCTTGCTAAGGTGTCGTCTTCACTTCCGCCCTTGCCGTGTATCGTCATGTCCGCAAACCAAACCCCAAAGAAACTTTCGCGGCGACCTTCGCTATAGTCAGGACGCACAGTTAGATGCGCAGTATTCGATAGTTGCTCGGGCGTTTCGGTTTCGGTAATGAGCAATAGTTGGTTGGTGCTTAGCTCGCCTAGTTTCCGAGTTAAGCCTCTACCTTTTTGGGTCTGTTCTGGTGTTATAAAATTCGTACTAAGGTTTAGACGCTCTTCCATCTTTTTATTATAACATAAATACTATAAATTTTCAAGTAGTTGGCGGACTTCGTCGGTGTTTTTGGTGCGCATTAATTGGTCGCGCAGTTCCTTGGCGCCGTCGAAGTCGCGGATGTAGATTTTGAAGAAGCGTTTGAGGGTTTCGAAGGGGCGGCCGAGGGTTGGCTGGTAGTGGTCAAAGAGGTCGAGGTGGTAGTTGAGGAGTTTAATTAGTTCTTGTTTATGATTGGTGACGGGGATTTTCGTTTCCTCGGTTGGAGCACTCTTTCTATTTGTCTCTCGGGTACCGTCAGAAAATAATTCGGGGCCCACGTAAAGTTGCCCAAATTTTTTCTGAGGTACCACTCGAGACGCTCGAAAGCAAAACGGATCGCTGAAAATCCCCCGCCCGATCATGATGCCGTTGACGCCGGGGTGCTGGCGGGCTAGCTCCTCGCCATGGGCGCAGTCGCGGATGTCGCCGTTGATGGTCAGTAAAGTTTGTGGGGCGATTTCGTCGCGTAGTTTGATGATGTCGTCGATGAGCTCGTAGTGCGCTGGGACTTTGCTCATTTCTTTTTTGGTGCGGAGGTGGATGGTTAGGTTGGCGAGGTCCTGCGCCAGTAGCGTGCCCAGCCATTCGCGCCATTCGTCGATATAAGTATAGCCCAGCCGTGTTTTCACACTGACCGGTAGCCCGGCGGTTTTAGCGGCGGTGATGGCGGCGACCGCTACGTCGGGTTGGCGGATCAGCGCTGCTCCCCCAGATTTGATAGCGGACTTGGCGGGGCAGCCCATGTTGATGTCGATGCCGTCAAAGCCGAGTTTGGCGCAGTGAGCGGCAAATTGCTCCATGTCGCCCGGCTCGCCGCCCCAGATTTGGGCGACTAATGGATGTTCGTCGTCGGTTTTGATGAGCCGCCCAGCGATAGCTTTGTCGCCAGCATGCACCCAGCCGGTGGCATTGGCAAACTCGGTGAAAAACACGTCGGGCACGCCCGCCTGCTTGACGACATGACGAAATACCACGTCAGTGACGGCTTCCATCGGTGCCAAGATGAAAAATGGCTGCGGTAGGTTGTCCCAAAATGATGTCATCTCTGTTATTTTATCACAAAAAGGAAAACCCCTCACTGGCGTCATTGACAGTGAGGGGTGGCGGGCTCGAGCGGTTCTGCTCAGAATCGTCCTCTGCGTTGAGGGCAACTCTACGAGTGAATCTCGCGAGCCCTGGTTGTGAGGCGAGCGGGATAATGCTCTAGCCTCTAAGTTTAAGAACGGCAGCGATCCAGGCACGCAGATTCCGTTCCGATGGTAGACCAGGTCGTTATCGGTTTTAACGACCCTCATAGTGCCTACCATTCCGCTGACAGCATACCACCCGGAGGTGAGGATGGTATACGTGTCGCCTGTAGCGGAGGTATAGGGGGGCGGGAGCACCCCATTGTGCTCCCGGACGCGCTACACGCACTGCGCCTCGCGCAACGTTCCCCAGGTATAGCCGCGTCTATGTGTCCGCGCCTCCCACAGCGCGACGCATACCCCAAGTTGATGTGACGGGAATTGAGCCCGCTACGGCCTGCTTGCAAAGCCCTGGCCTGTCGACCTTCGACCACACCCTACGATTCTTTTCTGGCTGGGGAATCGGAGACCCAGTGGTGGGCGGACGGACGCCCTTTGCTGGCCTGGTGCCAGCGGTTCTCGGGGTGCACGCCCCGAGCCGTCATTCGTGAGTGTAATTACTTCCTAGGAAGCAGCCTACCCTCCTTGGCAGCACGTGCGTCGCTGCCAATGTTGTTCCTACCGGCAACTTTGGCAGCACGCTCATTCATTGCGCGCTGCTCAGTGGTGGGATTGCCAGCCTGAACGGCTTCAGCGGCGCGACGATACGCATCCGCGGACCTATCGGCGAAAAGCCCCACGGGTTTATTCACCTCCTCTCCGCCCCATCTAGGGGCAAAAAGGAGCGGAAACTATTTTAAATAGCGCTTCCGTGCAGGAGCGCTACCATGACCCAGTTTCTCACTGAGTCTAGTCTCGCTCCATGAACAAAAGCATACCAATATTAGGATAAAATGTCAAATAGATTTGTTAAAATTACGGCATAAAGCGATGATTGGCGAAAATCAGCTTGTCGAGTAACTAATTTCGGCTATTCGCGAGCTGGGTATTCACTTGATATTAAATCTTTCTCGAATTGTATCATTCCCTGGTAGCTTGCTTGGTAGTTGCTGATGTCTGGCAGCTCTAATGTAGTGATACAACGCCAAACAGCGGCGATTAGGCGTTGAAAATCGGCTAGTTCGTCGCGACTAAAGCGGTCGTCAAGCTGGTAGATGTCGCCGCGGGAGTCTGGTTCGACAAACTGCAGTACAGCGCCGCCGAAATCGTATTTCGCGTAATCGCGTGAATTGGCACACAACAGCTCGTAAAACATCAGCTGCTGGCGGTATTTGTGGAGCTTGATTTTTTCGTAATCGGATTTGCCGGTCCAGGAAGTTGACGGCTTGCCAGTTTTGTAATCGGTGACGGTGATGGTTTGATTGTCGATATCAACTAGGTCGAGCGAACCGGTCAGGCGGGCTTGGCCGAGAACGACGCCCTGCCCAGTAAAACTAAGCTCGGGTTTTTGCGACGACTTAAAGGTGTCGTATTTGGCGCCCAGAAAGGCTTCGAGCGCCTCAATGCCGCGCTTGCTGTATAATGCCAGATCAGCGTCGCTTAAATTTTGCTGGTGTAGTAGGCGGATAAATTCGCCGGTAATATCCTCGATTGGTTTACGAGTGCCGCTGGCCGCTAAATGGCTGTGCGCGTGCTGCAGAACGGCGTGAATCAGAGTACCGTAGATGGCGTTGGCGCTTTTGGCCTGCGGGAAGCGCAGCAAATTATTTAGCAAAAAGTTCTGCGGCCCGCCGCGCGTAACGTCGATAAAGTTATTGAGGTGCGTGACGGATAGCTTGTAATTTTCGAGAGTTGGCGCCAGCAGCTCTTTCATGGTGCGGCTAATCGGCGCGGTTAGGCGGTCGTGCCAGGCGATTTCGCTCTGAGCGGCGAGCGCGGTGGTGCTGCTTGGCTGGCGGTCAATTTCTTGCAAGTTGGTGCCAGCCAGAAAACTAGCTTTGAGCGTGTCTTTGGCGGTGTCGTCGCTGCGGGCATATGTCAGGTAAAGCTGGCGTTTGGCGCGCGTCATGGCCACGAAGTACAAGCGGATGCGTTCGTCATAGCTATCGGCGTTTGGCGAGATAGCCAAGTTCTCTGGATAACCAATCAAGCGGCTGCGGCTGCGCACGCGTTCGCCCCACATCGAATCGATTGAGTTGATGACATAGACGGTGTCGAACTCTAGGCCTTTGGATTTGTGGGCGCTCATTAGGTTGATGGCATTTTGAGCAGTTTCGCTGGCGCGCCGGATGCTAACGACGGGGATATTAAGCTGGCGGTAGGTGTCGATTAGCGTCAAGAAGTCGCTGGCTAGCAGTGTGCTGTCTGGCGCGCCCTCGCGCAATTTACTGCGCAAGGTTTGCAGCGCTTCCAAGGCAGTTAGGTAAGTGTCGGGTGAGCTGCCAAGAATATCGCTGTTAAAATAATATTGGTAGAACGGCGAGATAAAGGCATTGCGGTGCGGTTTGGTTGGTTTGCGCGCGGCGTTGTTATCATCATTATCGTCGTCGGTGTCGTCGTTGGCTGTGTAGTTTTGCGGCACGCCGATGAGCGTGTCTAGGAAAGTTTCGAGCGGCTCGGTCAGGCTAGCCTTGGCGCGGTCGAGCAGCCACTTGGCTAGCGGTTGAAAAGTCGGCGACGTCAGCATCGCCTCAAGCCAGTTGGTGCGGTTGCGGTAGGCTTGTAAACTTAGCCGCCAGATAGCTTCGCTGTCAAAGCCGAACATTGGCTGGGCTACCAGCTCGGGCAGCAGGCTGTTGGCTTCGTCATGCTCCCCTGCTGCGATGTCAACGCAGATACGGGCCATTAGCTCTAGCAGCTGGATGCGCTCGTCGTCAAGGACATTGTCGCGACGCTCATAATTAACGGCAATATTGGCGCGGTTCAGATACGGTAGCAGCGCAATCAAATCGCTGTGGCGCCGAGCAATGACGGCGATTTCTGATGGCTTTATACCTTTTGTGATATTTTCTTGGATTGATTCGGCGATCCAGGCGAATTCCTCCTGGCGGCTTGGCAGCGCGGATAGCGTAACTTGGCTGTTAGCGTCGTTAGTGTGCGCCTGTAACTGCTTATTTATATCCATAGAGGTTTCTAGGCGGCCGCTAGCCTGAGTAATAATTTCACGGGCGCGGTCGAGAATGGTTTGCGACGAGCGGTAGTTGTCGGTCAAAACGACGCTAGCGTGATCTGGGTAGCGCTTGCGGAAACGATGAATATTGCCGACATCGGCGCCTTGAAAGCTGTAGATTGCCTGATCATCGTCGCCTACCGCCATGATGTTTGGTGCATCGCCATGCGGCGTGTCTGTCAGGTTGAAGAGAATACGCAGTTGCGCTAGGTTGGTGTCTTGAAACTCATCGACCATGATATATTGATAGCGTTCTTGCAGATTGAAGCGTAGGTCTGGATACTGCTCAATCGCTTGCACGACATTGAGAATCATGTCGTCGTAGTCGAATAGCTCGGCTTGGCGCATTTCGGCGAGATAACGGTCGTAGATCGGCGCGACAGCACGTAATTTTGCGTGGCGTTTGCGGTCTTTGAAGACGAACTCGCCGCGAGCGTCCTTTTCGAGCCAGGTGTTGCGCCAGGCTGTGATCGGCGTTGTCTTGCCGCTAGCGACTGCTTCGTCGAAAGCGCGCGCGAGGCTTAGTGCTAACGCGTCGGCTAGCGGCGCGATAGCTGGCGGCAATTGCGGCGCTGGCAATTCGGCGATTTTGTTGGCAATTGGCGGCAGTAAGGCGATAGTGGTTTTGCTGATGCGATTAGCGAAAATAGCTGCGAGCTCTGGCTCAATAGCGTCAAGCAGCTTTTCGTTGCTATCAATGATTTGCAGCAGCTCGCTGCTAGATAGGCCGGCCTGCTTTAACTCGCTGATTACTTGCGCCGTGTCGCGCAGGTGCGTGAAATCGCTGTTCATTTTGCTGGCTAGCGGATTATTGTAATCGAGCTCCTCGAAAATATCAGTTAGAATCGAGTAAGTCGCTACTTCGTCGGCTGGCGAAAAATCAGCGCCGCGATAAAAATATTCGCTGTGATGATTGATTATTTCGGTGCCGAAACTGTGAAAAGTTTGGATTGCTACTTTGTAAGCATCGGTACCAATGATTGACGCTAGACGCGCCCGCATGGCGTTAGCGCCGCTATCGGTAAAGGTCAGGCAGAGAATATTTTCGGGCAGCGTGTCGGTGGCGCGCAGAATATTGGCAGCGCGCATGCTGAGTAGCTCGGTCTTGCCAGTACCCGGGCCGGCGACAACCAATAGCGGACCGTCAATGGTGTCGACGGCTTGTTTTTGAGCAGAATTAAGCTTATTGTAGCGAGTTTTGAACTTTTCCATCTATCTCATTGTAGCGCAAAGCTCGGTAAATGCCCTAATGTTTTATGGTATAATTTGATTGTGAATAATGATTTCTTTGACGATGCTGCAATCGAGCAAATAGCCAAAGACCGCTTTGGTGTGTCCTTAGAGGTGAGCACGGTGGTGGCGCGGCGGATTGATTGCGGACAAGCTGCTTCGGCAACTTTTTTTCTCTCGGCCAAGAAGCAGTTATACTGCTACATCGAAGGTTCGTCGCAGCTGACGCTGGGCGATATTCGCAAGATGGCGGTGCGTATGGGTGTGCGGCCCGAGATATTTTTTCCGCCGAAAGGCCAGCCGCAATATTTCGAGGAAATTGCGCGCGATATGTTCGTTAAGGTATATCCAGGCCGACGCGATATCAGCGAGGACGACTTGCGTTTCTATCGAACTCTGGTGCCGTATTGTCCGGCGCTTTTCTTGGTTGAGGAAGTCAAAAACGGCACCATTTATTGCGCTGACCATGATGCAAGCTCTGGCTGGCGGCCGGCGGCGAAGTTTGTTTATCGGAGGCTCCGAACGAGTTAAATGCGGGATTATTTAGATATCGTTCGCCGTAATTTGATGTCGCCAATTGTCATTGCGATTTTTTTGCTGGCGCTAGCGCTATTGTATGCTGGCGAGCGGCGCGACGCCTGGTTTATATCGGTAGTGATTGCTGTCAATACAGTGATTGGTGTTGTTCAGGAAGTTCGCGCCAAGTATGCTCTCAAACAACTGGAGTTAATGAGCGCGCCGCGAGCACGATTAGTACGCGGCGATGAAGTTGTAGAAGTGATGTATGATGCCTTGCAGGTTGGAGACGAGATTTTGCTCGAGGCTGGCGACGAATTGCCAGCGGACGGTGTAGTTCTATCGGCGCGCGGATTAGAGGTCAACGAGAGTATGCTGACGGGCGAATCAGCCTCAATTGACAAGAAGAAACATGATGAGGTCTACGCGGCAACCACGGTGATAGCGGGTAGTGCGCGAGTGCGAGTAGCGGCAGTCGGCGATGCCACCAAGGCGGGTGCAATCAGTGCTACACTCAAGCAGTATACGCCGCGCTTGACGCCGCTGCAGCAAGCGATTCAGAACGCGATTACTTTCTTGACATATTGCGCGATTGTGTTGTCGCTTCTGGTTTTCGCGCGCTACCGTATTGCTGGCTTCGAGTCGGTGCGGATTCTCAAAACGATTATTACTAGTGCTATTACCATCGTGCCAGAGGGGTTGCTGCTGGCTAGCTCGCTGCTGTTAGCGTTTGGCTCGCTAAAATTGGCCCAGGCCAAGGTTCTGCCGCAAAAGTTGTCGGCGATTGAGGCGATGGCACTACTTAATATATTATGTACTGACAAAACGGGCACGCTGACTAGCGACGAGATTACTTTGGAACACGTCGAGCCTTTCGGCGGTAGCGATGAGCCAGTCAAGCAGTTGGCGGCGATGGTAGCGCACGAGACTAGCGGCGGTAACGCTACTGGACAAGCGATTATCACTGCGCTTGATTTACCTTATGAATATACCGTAGATGATATATTAGCGTTTTCTTCAGCGCGTAAATTTGCTGGCGTTAGAGCACGAGTCGATGGCCGAGTTCGGACGCTTATCATGGGCGCGCCGGAATATGTGGCGCGGATGGCACCGCTATCGACGACTGAACAGCAACAGATTGAGAAGTGGACAGACGATGGTCTGCGAGTGCTGTTGTTGGCGGAGTTTGGCGATAATGATACGCCGCTGAAGTCTCTAAAGCCAGGCAACGGCCGGCCGTTGGCGGTAGTTTTGCTGCGTAACTTGCTGCGCGATGGCGTTGTCGATACGGTTGCGTTTTTGCAGCGCCAAGGCGTGAATATTCGCGTTATCAGCGGCGATAATCCGCGGACGGTTCAGTATGTAGCGCGAGCTGCTGGTATCAATAATCCTGACACGGCAATTACTGGCGCTGAGCTAGCTGAGCTCGATGAGCCGGCATTTGCTGCAGCTGCCGATCAGCATACGATTTTTGCGCGAGTGTTACCCGAGCAAAAGGAACATCTAATCGCCCACTTTTCGCAGCAAAACCATCAATTTACTGGCATGGTTGGCGATGGCGTCAATGATGCTCTAGCGCTCAAGAAAGCTGATTTGGGCGTAGCTATGTATGCCGGGGCACCGGCTAGCCGGCGGGTAGCGGATATTATTTTGCTTAATAATTCGTTTAATTCGCTGCCGCTGGGTATGCGTTTGGGAAATCAAATCATGCAAGCGATCGAGGTGATTGCTACACTGTTTTTTCATAAAATTATTTACGGTTTGGTACTGCTGGCGGTAACGCTAGTACTGGGTGTGATACATCCGTATGCGCCGCGCCACATTACTTTTTTGAATATTTTCTTGGTGACGATGCCGACGATTATGTGGACTCTCTTCCCGCCGCGGTCGCATCATCGAATTAACCCGCACAATTTCTGGCGCGATACGCTGGGCGCGGTGACGCCAATTGCGCTGGTGTCGGGTGCGGCGGTATCAATAACGTACTTGATGCTGCGCGCTATGCAGTCGCACGACCAGGATACGGTATCGACGATGACGGTGCTAGTAGCAACATTTTTTGGCGTATATTTGGTATTTTTGGTGGGGCCGATGTTGGGCGTGGTGCTGGATCGGCGCGCCAAGACAGCGCGAATGCTGTATATAGCGGCAGCACTGCTGGTAGCGTCGACTAGCTTTGCTGTACCGCTGTTACGCCGATTCTTTGACTTCACGATACCGACTTTAGCAATGATTGGCCCGGTGGCTGGCGTGGTGGTAATTGCCGCCCTGTTGCAATGGCATCTGGCCCGCCGCGCTGGTAAAATCTATCAGAACAGATAGGAGTTAATAAATAAAAACGCCCCTTCGTGCAGGGAGCGTTTTTATTGTTGCTGCTGAGAGAAATTTGGTTTAGTAAACCTTCAGCAATACTTCGCCGCCAAGCTTACTCTTGACAGCCTCAGCGCCAGTCATGACGCCCTTGCTAGTGCTAACTAGGACGATGCCGCGGCCTTGCTTGACCTTCGGAATGTCAGCGCTAGAAACGTAGACGCGGCGGCCTGGTTTAGAGACGCGCGCTAGCTCGGTAAAAGCTGCGTTCTCGCCATTGTTATTGATGGTGATGACGAGCGTACCGCGCGGCTTGCCGTCCTCGAGCTTGACGTCGGCCAGGTAGTGATTCTTGACCAATTGCTCGGCGACGATTTTCTTGAGCTTGCTAGTAGGCACGCGCACTTCAGTTTTACCGACTAGTGCGGCATTGCGGATGCGGGTCAGGAGATCCGCGATTGGGTCAGTAGATTGTAAACTCATATCTTTTTCTCCTTTCCTTTACCAACTACTCTTTGTGACGCCTGGGATATTACCTTTGCTGGCTTCTTCACGGAAGCGAATGCGGCTCATACCGAAGCGGCGCATATAGCCGCGCGGACGACCATCGGACATATCGCGAAATTTGCGCCGGGTTGGGCTAGAGTTGCGCGGTAATTTCTGTAAAGCATCAGGGTCGGTAGCTTTCAGAGCGGCGCGTTTAGCGGCAAACTTCTTGATCAGTTTCAAGCGTTTTTTGTCGCGAGCGATCATAGATTTTTTCGCCATTATTTGTCCTCCTTTTCAAATGGTAGGCCAAATTTCTCGAGCAATGCGCGCGAATTTTCCTTGCTACCGTTTTTGATTACGAACGTTACTTGCAGGCCGTGTACTAACTGAGTTTCTTCAAATGTCAATTCTGGAAAGATCGACTGGTCGGTGATACCAAGGTTGTAGTTGCCGCTTTTGTCAAATTTGCTGCCGACGCCGTGAAAGTCGCGAACACGCGGCAAGCTAACGTTGACCAGGCGGTCAAGAAACTCGTACATGCGAACACCGCGCAAAGTTACCATCACGCCGATTGGCGAGCCCATGCCTTTGCGAATCTTGAACGTAGCAATTGACTTTTTGGCTAGGCGTTCGACTGGCGCTTGGCCGGTGATACGCGTTAAGGTATTTTTGACGGCGGCAAGCATGCGCTTGTCGTCTTTACTTTTGCCGGTACCGACACTCACGACGATTTTCTCGAGGCTAGGAACCTGGTTCACATTGTCGAGATTCAATTCGGCCTGTAGTTCCTTGAGGTATGTTTCTTTGTACAAGGCTTTCAGGCGAGGAGTGTAAACGGCTGATTGTTTAGCTTCTGCCATTATTTAATCTCCTTATTATTAAGTTGGCGGGCGACGCGGACCTTGGCGCCGTCTTTGGTTGAGTAGCCAACACGGCTAGTTTGAGCAGATTTTTCGTCGACGACGAGTGCCAGTTTGCTTAGATCAACTGGTACGTGGATATCCTTTTTACCGCCGCGTGGATTGAGCTGGCTAGGCTTGATGTGGCGAGTCTTGACGCCGACACCTTCAACTAGCGCTGCATTTTGCTGCGGCAAGACGGCTAATACTTTACCGGTGGTGCCTTTGTTGGCGCCAGCGATAATTTTGACAGTATCATCTTTATGAATACGCTGAGTCATTAGAGTACCTCCGGAGCCAGGCTGACGATCTTCATGTAGCCCATGTCGCGAAGTTCGCGTGGTACTGGGCCGAAGACACGGGTAGCCTTTGGCTGCTTGTCATCGTTGATAATCACCACGGCGTTGTCGTCAAAGCAAATGGTTGAGCCGTCTTTGCGGTGAATTTGATCGCGGGTGCGAACCACCACAGCTTTAACGACAGATTTCTTTTTGACGTTGCCGGTTGGGCTGGCGTCCTTGACTGAACAGACGATCACGTCACCAACGCGAGCGTAGCGACGGCGGGTGCCACCGAGGACGCGGATACACAATACTTCTTTAGCACCGCTGTTATCAGCGACTTTGAGGCGGGATTCTTGCTGAATCATTATTTTTCCTCCTCGGTGTCGTGGTCGTAGTCGACCTTGTCGTTGACTTCGTTGTTGACGTCGCTTTTTAGCTCAACTGAGCCGACCGAGCGCTTGACGATTTCGTCGAGTTGGAAGCTCTTGCGGCGGCTGATCGGACGAGTTTCGACAATGCGTACCGTATCGCCCTTGCGAGCGTCATTCTTCTCGTCGTGCGCAGCATATTTACGAGTCACAGTGTACTGCTTCTTGTAAATCGGGTGCGTTTCGCGAGATGTCACGGTAACGGTAATCGTCTTGTCGGCGGCGTTTGACGTCACGACGCCTGTCAATGTCTTTGCCATTACTTATTCTCCTGTTCTGCTGCTAACTCTTGCGCACGGATCGCGGTGAGTAGACGCGCGATTTCTTTGCGAATTTGGCCGAGGGCGCGCGGATTGACGAGCTCGCCGGCTTTGTGGCTGCGGCGGCTATCGAGCAATTCCTGGCGCTTGGCGGCGAGCTTATCGCGCAGCTCGTCGATTGACTCGATGACGCTGGCGGTCTTGGCGGTTTTCTTGGTTCCAGCCATTATGCTTCCTCCTTCTTAACAAATCGGACGCGGACTGGCAATTTGTGGCCGGCGAGGCGCATAGCTTCGCGGGCGATTTCTTCGCTAACGCCCTTCATCTCAAACATAACCGTGCCAGTTTTGACCTTGGCGACGTAGTATTCAGGGTTGCCTTTACCGCCGCCCATTTTCAAGCCCAAAGCTTTTTTGGTGACTGGCGTGTGCGGGAAAATGCGAATCCAAATCTTACCGCCGCGCTTGATGTAGCGAGTCATTGCCTGGCGGGCCGCCTCGATCTGGCGGCTGGTAATACGCTCGTTGTCGAGACTTTGTAGACCATAATCGCCAAACGCGATATAGTTGCAGCGCGTAGCGTTACCGCGGTTTTTGCCGATGCGGACTTTGCGGTGAGCAACTTTTTTTGGTAATAACATTACTTCAAGCTCCTTTCACCTTTGTAAATCCATACTTTGACACCAACGATACCAGTACCGTTCGGACCTTGAGCGCGAGCGACGTGAAAATCAACGTCGGCGCGCAGCGTATGCAGTGGTACTGAACCTTCGATGAACTTTTCGCGGCGGCTCATCTCGGCACCGTTAAGCCGTCCTGCGACTTCGATACGGATACCTTTGGCGCCAGCGTTGCGGCTGCTTTGAATTGCCATCTTAACAGCACGTCGGAAGTTAGCGCGGCGTTCTAGCTGATGCGCAATGTTTTCGGCGACGAGCTTAGCGTTTAATTCTGGCCGGCGTACTTCTTCGACATTGATACGAATCGGCAAGCTGACGATTTTTTCGATTTCCTTCTTGAGCTCGGCGATGCCGGCGCCGCCACGGCCGATTACTACACCAGCTTTGGCGGTGTAGATAGTGATGGTGACAAGGTTGGCGCTACGCTCGATTTCGACTTTAGCGATTGTCGGGCGCGACGAGAACTTCTTCTCGATTAGGCTACGAATCTTGCCGTCTTCGGCTAGCCAAACCGCAAAGTCTTTCTTGCTGGCGAACCAGCGCGAGTTCCAAGCTTTGCTGGTCTGGAGGCGGAAGCTCAACGGGTTAACTTTCTGTCCCATTTATTTCTTCTCCTCTTTTTCTGCTGGCTTAACAGCTTTTGCTTCAGTCTTCTTGGCAGGTTTCTTGATAACTTTCTCGACGCCCGAGACCTCGACTAGAATGTGGCTCGATTTTTTCTCGAACGGCAAGGCGCGTCCGCGCGAAGCTGGCTTGTAGCGGCGCATGCGCGAACCAGCGGTAACACTAAGCGTAGTGATTTGCAGGCTGCGAGCGTCTAGGCCGTGATTCTCAACGGCGTTAGCAGCGGCGCTTTTGATGGCTTTCTTGACAGCCAGAGCGGCGCGTTTCGGCGTGTGGTCAAGGATAACTTCGGCGTCGGCAACGCTGCGGCCGCGTACCAAGGCAGCGACTAAGCTGACTTTGCGCGGTGCCTGGTCGATACCTTTGATCATCGCGCGAACTGTATGAATAGTTGCTTCGGCCATTACTTCTTATCCTTTCCACCGTGCTTGCGGAACTTGCGGGTCGGACTAAACTCGCCGAGTTTATGGCCAACCATGTTTTCAGTAATAAGCACCGGTACGTGTACGCGACCGTTGTGCACTGCAAAAGTGAACCCGACCATCTCTGGCGTGATCGTGCTGCTGCGTGCCCAGGTCTTTATCACGGTGCGGTCGCCAACTTTCAGCGCTGCCACTTTTTTGGCAAGCTTGGCGTCGACGAATGGGCCTTTTTTGAGTGAACGACTCATAGACTACCTCTTCCTCTTAGCTTCGTGACGACTGCGGACAATCATCTTATTAGTTGATTTGCGGCGGCGGGTCTTGAAGCCAATTGCTGGCTTACCCCACGGCGTCTTCGGGATGCGGCCAGGACCGGTCTTGCCTTCACCGCCACCCATTGGGTGATCGGCTGGGTTCATGGCTTTACCATGGACGCTTGGGCGCCAACCCATGCGGCGGCGGCGGCCAGCCGAGCCAAGCTTGACATTCTGGTGCTGAACATTGCCAACTACGCCGAGGCTAGCCTCGCATTCCAAGCGGAACCTGCGAACTTCGCCTGACGGCATACGTACCATAGCATAGTTGCCTTCTTTGGCCATCAATTGAGCCTTAGTACCAGCTGAACGAACCATTTGGGCGCCGCGGCCTGGATTAATCTCGATAGCGTAAATCTGCGTACCAACTGGAATACTAGCTAGCGGCATGCGGTTGCTAGCCTCGACAGGAGCGTCAACGCCAGTTTTGATGACTGCGCCTTTAGTCATGGCGGTATCTGCCAAAATGTAGTGGTACAAGCCGTGTTGATCTTTGACGCGGGCGATGCGAGCGCTGCGGCCTGGATCGTACTCGATTTCTTCGACAGTCAAAGTCATGTTGGCTGACATAGCATGATTGACTAAACGATAATGCCGCTTGACGCCACCACCGCGATGGCGCACGGTGATTTTGCCTGTATTGTTGCGGCCGGCTTTTTGCTTGCCAGCTTTAACCAAACTTTTCAACGGCTTACGAGTAGTTACCTCGCTGAGATCCTGCGAAGTCATACCGCGACGGGCAGGAGTGGTCGGGTTGTATTGCTTGACAGCCATTACTTCTTGTCCTCCTTGACTTCTTCTTGCTCGAAGACTTTGATTTTACCTTCGCTCAGGCGAACGTAAGCCTTTTTGCTGTCCTGGCGATGAGTAGTGCCAGGGTAGCGGTTTTTGCCGCGCGAGAAGCGAACAGCTTTGCCGCTTTGAACGAGCGTCGTTACTTTGGCGACTTTGACGCCTTCGAATTGCGCTTCGACGGCTGCTTTGATTTCGTTTTTGTTAGCGCTCATCGGCACGTCGAAAATGTAAGTATTTTCGTTGGTGACTAGCCGGTAAGCTTTCTCGCTAACGCGTGGAGTAACTAAAACGAGTTTCATTACTTCGCCTCCTTTGCTAGCCACGCCTCGACTGCCTTGACAGCGGCTGGCGTGATAACGATTTTGTCGGCGTTCAAAATGTAATAAACGCTGAGGTATTGCGCGCGCACCAAGAGGGCATTGGCTAAGTTATTTGTAGCGCGCATCAGTTCTGGAGTCTTTTCGTCGACGACGAGTAGAACGCGGTCTTTCTCGCTGCATTTCTTGGCGGCGAGGAATTTAGCGACTTCAGCGGTTTTGCCGGTAGTTTTGATATCGCTGACCAAGATTTTTTTGTCTTGGTTGGCGAGTGTCAAAGCTTGGCGCAAAGCGACGTGCTTGCTAGTCTTGGACAGTTTCTTGCTGTAGTTTTCATTGCCGCGCGGCCCGAAAACGATACCGCCGTGACGCCAGATTGGGTTGCGGGTCGAGCCAAAACGTGCTCGGCCGGTTCCTTTTTGTTTCCACGGTTTCTTGCCGCCGCCGCGAACTTCGCCGCGGGTTTTGGTGGTAGCACTTGCCTGGCGGCTGTTAGCCAAAAACGCGTCGTACGCAAGTTTTAGCAGCTCGTGGTTTGGTACGTCAACCTCAAACACACTCTTTGGCAAGGCTGCTTTTGCTGGCTTGGTTGATTCAGCCATTACTTAGCACCTCCTAATTTGATTAAGCCCTTCTTAGGACCTGGCACTGCGCCCTTGACACCAATCAAGTTGTTCTCGACCGAAATGTACGCCACTTTCAGATTCTTGACAGTGACCTGTTCGGCGCCCATGTGTCCGGCCATACGCTTGCCTTTGAATATTTTTTGCGGGTACATGCTGCCGATTGAACCGACTTTACGAGTATTACCCTTGCCGCCGTGGGTTTTGCGGTGGCGTTTGAAGTTGTGCCGCTTGATAGTGCCAGCCCAACCTTTACCCTTGCTGATGCCTGTAGCATCAATAACGTCGCCGAGCTCGAACTCCGAGACGTTCCATGTGTCGCCGACCTTGATTTCGCCAAGTTCGTCAACGCGAATTTCCCCGATTTTTTTCGGGGTCACACCGGCTGGTTTGACATGTCCAGCCACGGCCTTGCTCAGGTTCTTACCCGTACCATATGCCACCTGGACTGCGTTGTAGCCGTCGGTTTCGACAGACTTGACCTGAGTCACAGTCATCGGGCCGGCTTGAATCAGCGTCACCGGAATAGTGGTGCCGTCCTCGCCAATGATTTGGGTCATACCAATTTTGGTACCGAAAAGTGCTTTCATTGCCCTCTTGCTCCCATTTAAAAGCCTCGGCGGCTGGTAGTATCCGTTTGCCCGGACTTGCCAATTCGCGCGAGTCTCTATAGTTAATATTACGCGTAATAGAATTACATCTACTATTATAGCACGTCTAGCTACAACTCGTCAATATCACGCAGCCTTATTTATCAAAGTATTCTGGCAAGACCTTGCCCGCTAAAGTTGCCGCTAACAGCACTGCGAAACCGCACATAATCGACGGAATGCCAGAAATCGTCGACGGATCTACGATATTAACAAACGTTGTCGGCACCATAAACAAGATATAACCAACCATTAATGAGTATAGAGATCGGCGAATATTTTTTACCGCAGCTTTACTTTGGATGTAAACGTATACAATAGCAATAATCAGCAAACCATAGTAGTATCCCGCATAAATCGGATAAAATTCATCGCGATTCTCAAAGATTACGTAATTACCTAAGCAGGCGCCAGCTTTTACACCGTCAGCTTCCAATAAGAAATAACCGACGAATAGTGCTGCCAAAATATAACCTAGAACCGGAATCCAGCGCCTTTTATCGCCAGAAAGTTGATAAATCAGATGAATACCCAGAGGTGGCAGCATAGTAATCGCCACATAGCCAAGCTTCGCCCAGCCTAGGCTATCAAGAAAAATCGTACCTTCACAGACATTATACTCGGCCCACTGAAACAACGCCAGACATATCAACAGTGCCATAACAATCCTCGTCACAGCGTTTAACTTATAGCGCCAAAACGTATATAACGCCAAAACAAGCTCAATCGCTAGCGTTGCCAGCATCACCGGCGGCGAAAAGCAGTAAAGCTTCGGCTTCTTAAACTTATTCATACGATGAATTATACACCATTGCGGTAGCTAATCGTTGTCGCGAGCAGTAAACCATTCGCCAAATTTCTGCCAATGCTGAAAATGAGAAGGGTTAATCTCCGCACCATCATGACGGAGCGCAAACTCTTCAGCAATTGTTAACCCGCCGCTATCCTCCATTGATACAACCTGATTCATTGACGTTCCTTCGCCGCGCGGCTCGTTTATAAATACGCCAGTTTGATCAGATATGAACAGCTTTAATTGCTCGCCATCAAAATACGCCACGACGTCATGCAATATAATTCTCCGATCATTTTTATCTTTCATCAAAGCCAAAAAATCTTCAGCCGTAAACCAATTAGCGATATCTTTCATATAACCGCCCGGAAAGCCGCCGAGTGCTGGAATTTCCCAGCTGCTATCATTAACAACAACCGGCCGGCCCGCTTTTTCATGCGCCGACTTAACTTTCGCTTCGGTAATTTTCAGCGGATCATGATGCTGGATTTCATCAATGTTAATTTGTAGCGGCTCGACAAAAATCCCATAGCCTTTCAGAACCGACTTGGCTTCTTCAAGTTTGTGCGGATTGCCAGTAACAAATGTAATTCGTTTAGGCATAAGATTATTATAGCACTTCTTATTTTAGGCTTCTTATTCCAACGTAGTAAGAAATTGACGAACAGCATCAATTGGTTTGAACAAACGGTATGTCTCGATGTCCTCATTTGGCGTTAATTCGGCGCGAGTTCTACCGCCATAACCATCCGGGCAAAATATTTTATCCCAGCCAAAGCCGCCATCGCCGGCAGGGTGCTTGGCGATGACACCACCAAGTTCAGCACGAAACAACTTAACCTGATGACCGTCATAGTAGCCAAACACGCATGCCGCCACTGCTGATCGATCATCAAAACCGTCAAGCATCCGGCAGAGATTCTCTAAGCCGTTTGGCGCCTCCACAAAAAACTTGATAAACGGACCTGGCAGCCCATCCAGTGCCGTAAACCCGAGCGCTACATCCTCAACCAAAACTGGACGCTTAGCAACTGCATACGCCTGACGCACCTTATGCTCAACAACTTCCTCCAAACTAGTTGATTGAATCTCGACTAAATCAACCGCCCGATGTTTCAGCGGTAAGCCCAGCATGCGCGATAAATAATCTGCTTTGTGCGGATTGCCGGTGATAAAAGTGATTGTCTTCATCACACTTACACCTGAGTTTCAGAGTTTACTTTCTGAAATCGCGGCACAGATTTCCCGTCCAGCACTACTGTTTCCGTAAACATACTGGCAGGGTGGGCGAATAATTCATATTCATTCTCATAGAGAGGTCGGTAAATCACCAGGAACTCTTCTGTCTCAGTTTCTAAGGCTAGACCGATCACCTCGTATAGCTTGCCTGACTTGCTATGCTTGTACACACCCTTGCTTATTTTTGCGCAACGACTCTGCTCTTTACTATCCGCCGTTTCTTCGCGATACTTCTCTGGCTGAGCGCGGAAGATCTCCACCCATTTACTATCATCCGCCAGATCATGATATTTAATGTAATGCCGCTTGTCAAAGCCACCTTTATCCTGCTTTTTATGCGCCATTTCCTCTTGGACCTGCTCTATAGAAAAGCCAAAATCTTGGCGTAGTGCATCAACGACTTCTTGCAGATCAGCCAGCTCTTTGAGAGATTCGTCGCGCCGATCGTCGTTCAATGGGATTTCATCCGCCTCCTCGTGAACTTTACGAAGCAGCTCGCGGCGAAATTCTTGCTTGCCTAGCTTTCGGTACTCCGTATGCAAAACTTCTTCATCATCGAGACACTTTTTAACCACCTTGTCACGAACTAGTTTTTGTAAGTAAAATCGAATCATTTCAAATCAAGGTCTTAATACTTGTCTTTGTAGGTTGATATATTAGATTATAAGTAATATTTAGCGTTCTATGCAGTCGCCTTTTAGCGCGGCAAAACAACGCCCGTATCTTTCGCTATCTTTAACAATTCTTCGTTAATGACTAGCAGCTTTTCTTTTGACGACATCTTGGCGAAGCTAGCGCTCATCAAAGTTTTATTCGGCTTGCTATAAATAACATCGTATATTTCTTCAATATCATTAGTGAGTGCCTGCAGCTCGCCTTCAACTCGCCCGAGTCGATTTTTGACCTCGCGCATCTCGCTTTCAACACCGTTAAGTCGATCCTTGACTTCGCGAATATCACTCTCAACACTGTCGAGCCGGCTTTTAACCTCGCGCATGTCGCTTTTCAAACTAGAGACATCCTCTTTCAGCCCGGAGACATCCTCTTTCAGCCCGGAGACATCCTCTTTCAGCCCGGAGACATCTTCTTTTAGTTCGGAAACATCTCTCTTTAATTCCAATATATCTGCTTCAACTGCGTCAAATCGCGGTAGTACAATTGTCTCCAACGCTCCGTTAACGCCTTCAACAATTGCTTCTTTAATCCATTGTTTGTCGTCATTAGTTAGTGCCATGCGCCCTCCTGAATTCCATTATACCATGCTGCATTCATGTACAGATGAAGCGCTAAAAATTTGGAGTTATTTAAGTGCAAACTTTTATCGGCTATCAAAGCAAGATCCCCGCTGGCAAGAAATATGACACAATAGCTACGACTAGCAAAATCGCGTACCATATGTGCCGGTTGCCTGGGCGCTTTTCCCAGAGGTAAACGGCCAGTGCTCCGCCAATTAGCCCCAGCGGAAAGGCTGATAGCGCTAAGTTACCGATGTTTAGCGGCGCTTTGAATTTTAGCCACAATGTGCCAGCAATCGTTACCGTGACTAGTTTTAGCAAATAGACGCCGTCAGGTTCGAACTTTTCGTTGCCGCGCCGGCTAAATACACGGTTGCGGGCGTATGTGCGTTGTTTGTGCTGCCGTGAAACCATAACTCAAGTATATCATAAGCGTCGTACTTCCCTGTTTCGTGGCTCTATAGCTGCTATTCTGGACTATTGTTGCTCTCATAGAAAAAGAAAAGACTCTCTCAGTGCCCGTAGAGTCTTTTCTTGTGCAAAGAGCGAGATGCTATTTACATTTTGATTTCGGCGTCAACGCCAGCTGGCAATGATAGATTTTGCAAGTTCTCGATGGTTTTTGGCGTAGCGTTAGAAATATCAATCAAGCGCTTGTGTACGCGCATTTCGAATGTCTCGCCGCCCATTTTGTAGACGTGCGGGCTTTTCGTTACCGTATAAGTGCTGCGGCGAGTTGGCAGCGGCACTGGTCCGGCGACTGTCGCGCCAGTACGAACAGCGGTGTCGACGATTCGCTTAGCAGATTCATCAATAACTGTGTGGTCATACGCCTTGAGGCGGATGCGGATAGTGAGACCTTTGTCTTCGGCCATTTTGTTACTCCTTTTACCTCGTAACCTCCGCTCGAATCGGTTTCGTTAGCGTCTGGCAGAGTTCTCGAGGCGATTAATTAATACGAACACTACTATAGCAATAATTAGCGTGAATTGCAAGAACTGGGCGGGTGATAAGATGTGTTAAGGTTTAATCTTGTCAGTGGTTGTTAGTTGCAGACAATAAAAGCACCCCCGATAGTTCGGAGGTGCTTTCGGTAGTAACTTACAGAGTGTAAATTACTTGATGATATTGGTCACCACGCCAGCGCCGACAGTACGGCCGCCTTCGCGGATAGCGAAGTCTTGACCTTTGTCCATAGCGATTGGGGCGAGCAATTTAACCTTGAAGGTCACTTGGTCGCCTGGCATGACCATTTCCTTGTCAGCTGGTAGCTCAACTTCGCCGGTTACGTCCGTGGTACGGAAGTAGAACTGCGGCTTGTAGCCCTTGCTGAACGGCGTGTGGCGTCCACCCTCTTCTTTCTTGAGGATGTAGACTTCAGCCTCAAACTCGGTGTGCGGAGTCAGCGTGCCTGGAGCAACAATGACCTGGCCGCGCTCGATTTGTTCGCGCTCGATACCGCGCAGCAGCAAACCAGCGTTGTCGCCAGCTTGGCCCTGGTCGAGAGTTTTCTTGAAGGCTTCGATACCAGTTACGACCGAGCTCTGAGTTGGTTTTAGACCAACAATTTCGACTGGGTCGTTCAGTTTGATGACACCTTGCTCAATACGGCCAGTAGCCACGGTGCCACGACCTTTGATCGAGAAGACATCCTCGATTGGCATCAAGAATGGCTTGTCGAGGTCGCGCTTTGGCAGCTCGAAGTAGTCGTCCATCGCCTTGACCAATTCCATGATAGCGTCTTCAGACTCTTTGTCGCCTTCGAGAGCTTTGGTGGCTGAGCCCTTGATGATTGGCGTATTGTCGCCGTCGTAGCCGTTCTTGGTGAGCAGTTCGCGAACGTCCATCTCGACCAATTCGACCAGCTCTGGGTCGGCCAAGTCCATCTTGTTGAGGAAGACGATAATCTTCGGCACGCCAACCTGGTGAGCCAACAATACGTGCTCGCGGGTTTGCGGTAACGGGCCGTCGTTGGCAGCCACCACGAGGATAGCACCATCGATCTGAGCAGCGCCGGTGATCATGTTCTTGACGTAGTCGGCGTGACCTGGCATATCGACGTGCGCGTAGTGGCGATTCTCTGACTCGTATTCCTGGTGAGAGGTAGCAATAGTGATACCGCGTGCCTTTTCCTCTGGTGCGTTATCGATGTCCGCGTAGTCGCGCGCTTTATTCACGTCGCTTGGGAGCCGCTTAGCCAAAACGTGGGTAATGGCGGCGGTCAAAGTCGTCTTACCGTGGTCGACGTGACCCATGGTACCGACGTTGATGTGAGGCTTTGAACGGTCAAAGTCTGCCATAGAAGTAGTTCTCCTAACGTTAGTATTATGTTATTCACGACGCGAGCAATTATCGAAAGTGTTACCACCTCGACAAAACGCGTCGCGCGTTACTTCTTATTATAGTTGAAAGCTCTGCGGGTGTAAAGTGGCTACTGGCGTAAACGCTTATCAATATGCCGGCAAACGATAAACAACCAAATAGCAGCCAGCAGTCCCAATATAGCTTCGATAATCACAAACCAAAAGCTTCGCAAGATGTAGCCCTGAGCTGCCAGAATTGCTGCAAAAATCGGAAAGCCAAATGACAACAGCCGCTCGCGCTGTGTCAAATAATTAAGGCTCGACGGTAAAGTCAGCATCATTAACACCATAGCGACAATTATCCCGCGCGAAAAAACAAAATGCGCTGCGTGCATAGTGTCATTCGGACAAAGCGCTACGCCAATCATACATACAGACAAAGTAATCATCAGCCAAGCTGACAATTTGGCGGTGCGCGATTGCTGAAGCTTAGCATAGCTTCGGGTCATACAAATACCGATAGCAGTAAGTATCAATCCTGAGACAAAAACACCAGCATTAAAAGCCAAAGCCGACTGGCGGTTGGTACTAGTCTCGCCCAACCGGCTGAGACTCCAGCTTGTCCAGTGCGAATCATCAGACAGCACAATTGAGGTAATTACGCCAAAAGCTAAAATCACTACGTACAGCGCGCAGAGTACCTGCAAGCGATTACGCCTGTAAAATTGAACAGCTAGCTGGTAGCTCATATATCTATTATAACAGCAAACGCGCCTTGGTGAGAGGCGCGTTTACATATTTAGCGAAGTTCTCGCTAGAATTAATTATCAAACTACTTGTTGCGTTTTTCGATAATCTCGGCAGCGACGTTTGGCGGGACTTCCTCGTAGTGAGCTAGCTCCATCGTTGATGCAGCACGGCCTTGGCTCATCGAGCGGATGTCTGATGTGTAGCCGAACATGTTGGCTAGCGGCACGATTGCTTTGATTAGTTTAGCGCCGCCCATTAGATCATCCATGCTTTCGATACGGCCGCGGCGGCTGTTGAGGTCGCCGATGATGTCGCCCATGAACTCCTCGGGAGTAGTGACTTCTACTTTCATGACCGGCTCGAGCAAGACTGGATTGGCTTGTTTGATACCAGCGCGGGTCGCGATATGCGCCGCCAAGCTAAATGCTAATTCGCTAGAGTCAACGTCGTGGTACGAACCATCGTACAACGTCGCCTTGACATCGACCACTGGGTAGCCGGCGATAACACCGCTATCCAGCGTTTCACGGATACCCTTCATGACAGCTGGGCGGTACTCTTGCGGTACCACACCGCCCTTGATTTCGTCGATGAATTCAAAGCCCTTGCCTGCCTCATTCGGCTCGAAGCGTACCCAAACGTCACCGTACTGGCCGCGACCACCGGACTGTTTGGCGTGCTTACCTTGAACCTCAGCGGTGCCTTTGATAGTTTCGCGGAAAGCAACTTGCGGCTCGCCGACATTAGCTTCAACATTGAACTCTCGCTTCATGCGGTCAATTAGAATCTCCAGATGCAACTCGCCCATGCCTGACATAATCGTCTGCCCAGTCTCTTCATCGGTGTGAATGCGGAAGGTTGGGTCTTCCTCGGCGAGGCGCTGCAAAGCAATGCCCATCTTCTCTTGGTCGGCTTTGGTCTTTGGTTCGACAGCAATCGATACCGGCGGCTCTGGGAACTCAATAGATTCCAGAGCGATTGGATGACTCAATTCAGCTAAAGTATTACCGGTGAAAGTATTTTTCAGCCCGACCACTGCAGCGATATCGCCGGCGCCAACACTATCGATTTCTTCGCGCTTGTCGGCGTGCATCCGGACGATGCGGCCGATGCGCTCTTTTTCGCCAGTGGTGGTATTAAGGACGTAGCTGCCAGCTTTCAGTACGCCAGAGTAGACGCGGATGAAGATTAGCTTGCCGACGAACGGATCAGCGGCAATCTTGAAGGCCAGCGCAGCCATCGGTTCTTTGTCGCTTGGTTTGCGGCCGACTTCGTCGCCAGTTTTTGGATTTTTACCCCAAATTTCGTCGACGTCGAGCGGACTTGGCAAGTAATCTGCCATCAAATCAAGCAGTTTTTCGACAATCACGCCGCGGCCGTCGCCGCCAGTTACCAAATAGAAGTCGCCAGCTAGTACGCGTTTGCGCAGCGCACTCTTGAGTTCGTCGATGGTAATTGCTTCCTCGCCCTCGTCGAAGAACTTCATCATCAGGCCGTCGTCGGCTTCAACAGCGTTCTCGACCAACAAGCTGCGCGCATGCTTGGCTTTTTCGAGCATATCAGCCGGAATCTCGCCAACTTTCAGCTCGTGGTCTGTGTAATCATCATAAGTATAAGCCTTCATATCGATCAGATCGACCACGCCGCAAACATCCTTTTCAAAGCCAATCGGCAAGTGGATCGGGAACGCTTGCTTGCTGAGGCGGTTGTGAATTGACTCGACAGATTTGTAGAAGTCGCCGCCAGTCTGGTTGATTTTGTTGATGAAGCAGATACGCGGTACGTTGTATTTGTTGGCCTGGCGCCAGACAGTTTCGCTTTGCGCCTCGACGCCCATTTTGCCGTCGAAGACGGTAACAGCGCCGTCGAGCACGCGTAGCGAACGTTCCACTTCGGCTGTAAAGTCGATGTGCCCTGGTGTATCGATAATATTAATCTTGTGGCCTTTCCAGAAGCAAGTTACCGCCGCCGAGGTAATGGTGATACCCCGCTCCTTTTCCTGCGCCATCCAGTCGGTGGTGGCGCCGCCGTCATCACCCTTGACGGTACCGATTTTATGTGTCAAGCCAGTACGGTACAAAATACCCTCAGTGGTAGTCGTTTTACCGGCGTCGATATGGGCAATAATGCCGATATTTCTAAAGTTTTGTAATGGAACGGTTGCTGCCATTGTTTTTCCTCTATTAAGTTGATTTGTCGAGATTCTTGGTTATTTTTTGGCACCAAAAAACTACTCTTAACGACAATTATATCAGATAATTTACAAAAATGATAGCTAAGTTTAACTTTCGCAAAACCGCTCCTATGTATAGTGTAGGAGCGGTTCTATGTTTGCGTGAAAAGAAACGATTAGCTGCGAGCAAAATGAGCGAAAGCGCGGTTGGCTTCGGCCATTTTGTGAGTGTCTTCTTTCTTCTTGAAGGCAATGCCAGTTTCGTTGCAGGCGTCGACGATTTCTGTCGCTAAGCGCTTGCTGTACGGCATGCCGCTTTTACTGCGGGCAGCTTGTACTAGCCAAGTAAAGGCAAAGTGCTGCTGGCGATGGCCTTGAATCGGAAACGGAATTTGGTAGTTAGCACCGCCAACGCGGCGAGACTTAACCTCGAAAGCCGGACTAATATTGTTAATTGCCTTTTCGAAAACCTCTAGCGGTTCCTCGCTCTTGAGGGTTTTGGCAGCTTGCGCTAGAGCATCATATACAGCCCGCTCGGCCACTAGTTTCTTGCCGTTGAGCATTGACTTGTTGATGAGGCGCTGTACCAAAATCGACTGGTATTTGCGATCTGGCTGCAATTGGCGCTGGAGCTTTTTAGTAACTTTGCGAGGCATGATTACTTGTCCTCCTTCTTGGTGCCGTATTTACTGCGGCCTTGTTTGCGTTTGGATACGCCTTGCAAGTCAAGCGCACCGCGGACGACATGATAGCGCACACCTGGCAAGTCTGGTACGCGGCCGCCGCGAACTAGCACCACGGCGTGTTCTTGCAAGTTGTGGCCTTCGCCGCCGATGTAAGCCCAAACCTCGTGGCCGTTAGTCAGGCGAACGCGAGCAACTTTGCGCAGCGCCGAGTTCGGCTTCTTTGGCGTTTTGGTGGTAACTTTGACACAAACGCCGCGTTTGAGTGGTGCGTCTTGGTTGTAATAGCGCACCTTGAGGGCATTGTGGATACGGCCTAGCGCCGGCGACTTCGACTTTTTGCTAGCCGTCTGGCGAGGTTTGCGTACCAGCTGATTGATAGTTGGCATTCAACTTCTCCTAATTATAATGATAAATTTGAGCTTGCTAAAGGCTCGTGGCGCAAGCGGCAATGCAGCAAACATCCGCCTGCATCTCGAGAGCTGCGGCTTTATCACACCGATAACCCCGCTTCACCCGAGAGAAACTCTATATTCTATTATAGCAAAAAACCTATCAGAAAGCAAGGTTTGCTTGTCTTCTGATCGCTGGAGCCAGGAATGAGCTCAACTGTTAGTATTTGGACAAAAAGTTCGCTTTCGTCGTTTCCGACTCATCAGCATAGA
>CALIJB010000006.1 GCA_938017675.1 uncultured Candidatus Saccharibacteria bacterium | reverse complement strand
TTCATGGAGAAATTTTCGAAAGAGACACCGAACTATCGTAGCAATAACGTTTTTACTCGCCTTTCAGAGCCTCACCTTAGTCTATCGCGTGCCGCCGACTACCAAAATTCCACCACTCAACTGTGTCGTCCAGCGAAAAATATAATACCCCTGAGACTTGGGGTATTATATTAGCCTAAATTAGATAGACTCTGCTATTTCTCGTCGACCACTTCGCCTTCGACTGGTTCGTCTTTGCTAGACTTTTTGTCATCCTTAGATTCGTCAGCTTTGTTGTCCTCAGCAGCTTGCTGGTACATTTTGGCGCCGATCGGCATGATGGCATCCTGCAAGGCTTTGGCTGCTGCTTCCAGCTCGTCTTTGTCGTCAGCGTCTTTGTGCTTTTCTGCTTCCTTGACCGCTTCGTCAATCGCTTTCTTGTCGTCGTCAGAAATCTTATCCTTAAACTCATCCGGCATTTTCTTGGCTTGGTAGATGGCGTTTTCTAACTGATTTTTGGCGTCAACCGTTTCGCGCTTTTTCTTGTCTTCGTCGGCATGCATTTCGGCTTCTTTTTGCGCCTTTTCAATGTCTTCCTTGCTCATGTTACCTGAGTTTTGGATGGTAATTGATTGTTCCTTGCCAGTGCCTTTGTCTTTGGCAGTAACATTAAGGATACCATTCGCATCAATGTTGAACGTCACTTCAATCTGCGGCACGCCGCGCGGTGCTGGCGCGATGCCGTCAAGCACAAAGCGCCCCAAGCTCTTGTTGTCATTGGCAAATTCGCGCTCACCCTGCAAGACGTGGATTTCCACTTGCGGCTGGTTGTCAGCGGCCGTCGAGAACACTTCCGATTTGCTGGTTGGCACGGTGGTGTTACGCTCAATCAGTTTGGTCGACACACCGCCCATCGTCTCGATACCAAGGCTCAATGGTGTCACGTCCAGCAGTAGCACGTCCTTGACGTCGCCGGCCAGCACACCGCCTTGAATGGCTGCACCAACAGCCACCACTTCGTCTGGGTTAACACCCTGCATTGGATCTTTGCCAAACAGCTTCTTCACCCGCTCAACCACCGCTGGCATACGAGTCATACCGCCAACCATCACCACGTTTTGGATGTCTGATTTAGAGAGTTTGGCGTCTTTCAGCGCTTTTTCAACTGGGCCGTCGAGGCGATCTAACAAATCCTTCACCAAATCTTCCAACTTGGCCCGCGTTAGGCTCAACTCAAAGTGCTTTGGCCCGTCAGCATCAGCGGTAATGAATGGAATGTTAACTTCGTATTCAGTAACCGTTGACAGCTCCTTCTTAGCCTTTTCGGCTTCGTCCTTCAGGCGCTGCATGGCCGCATTGTCTTTACGCAGATCAATGCCTTCTTTAGACTTAAAATCGTCCAGGAAATAGTTAACGATGACGTTGTCAAAGTCTTCACCACCCAGGTGGGTATCACCATTGGTTGCTTTCACCTCAAACACACCGTCACCAAGTTCCAGGACGGAAACATCGAAGGTACCGCCACCAAGGTCAAACACCACGATGGTCTCGTCATTTTTGCCTTTTTCTAGGCCGTATGCCAAAGCAGCGGCCGTCGGCTCATTGATGATGCGCTTAACTTCCAGGCCAGCAATTTTACCAGCGTCTTTGGTAGCTTGACGCTGCGAATCGTCAAAGTAGGCCGGCACGGTGATGACCGCTTCGGTGACTTTTTCACCAAGGAATGCCTCGGCATCAGCCTTGATTTTGCTGAGGATCATAGCTGAAACTTCTTCTGGCGTGTATTCCTTGTCGCCCATCTTGACCGCCACGCCAGTGCCTTTTTTAACAATTTGGTACGGCATGATATCCAAGTCTTTTTGGACTTCCTTGTCGCTAAATTTGCGGCCGATCAGGCGCTTGACACCGTAAATAGTGTTCTTTGGATTGGTCACACGCTGGCGCTGAGCCACTTGTCCAACCAAGCGTTCGCCCTTTTTATTAATCGCCACCACTGACGGCGTCGTGCGGTTGCCTTCAGCGTTAGCGATAACCTCTGGTTTGCCTGCCAACATGTACGCAAAGGCGCTATTGGTTGTACCAAGGTCAATTCCGATAATTTTACCCATATGATTCCCCTTTCTTGTTTTGATCACATCTGGTTTTTCTTATATTCATTTTAGCACTCTTTATTCACGAGTGCCAACTATTTCAGTATAAATAATTAGCACTCCCATGTCAAGAGTGCTAATTTGTTTTTACATCACCGCTTATTTTACAGTATTCGACCGATCCGACAATGCTGTCGCCGTATTTCTGGCTAGTATAATATATCGTAAGATCGAACTTACATAAGCTGCTAGACCAATCAAAATCAATCCGTAAGCAACTGTATAAGTACCGCCTGCATTACTAGCCAGCATAAACGTCACATACGTGACAACTGCACCGGCCAGCGGAATCAGCGACGAAAGAGCAACTGCTTTACGCGCTACTAGAAGGCCAGAACTCAACTGCTTACTCCTACCAATAGCAAACCAAACAAACGATCCGACCGCCATGGCTGCTGCAGCAATTGCCACCAGCAAGAAAAAATATTCCGCATACGAATTAGACTCGCTAGCAGCTTTATTCATCTCTTCTATAGCTGCAGAATATTTTTTGACAGAGTCACGAATTTGCTCCAAATATTGGTTTACGGTATTATAGTCCCTTTCGCGCAAAACAACAGTAACTTTGTCTAACAGCACCTTAATTTCTCCGGCATACTTTTTAACTTCTGTTGACTTTTTGATGTATTTGACGCCTAGTTTAGAGGAGAAATTATGGCTAGCAACATTATTGAATGCCGACGATGCAGCGGCGGTCTGAGCAATAACCGTACCATCAGCCACAGACTTCTCGTCATTTATTGCTTTTATAAAATCTACATAAGCCTTGTTCGAGACAGCGATTATATCAATGTCCGCTTGGTTTGTATAACTGGCTGCGCTAGCAAATGAACCTCCAGCCGATACTACAACAAACATAGCTAAAATTATCTTGAAAATTTTAAGCATGATTAGAATTATATACGCAAATTCGAGTTTTACCAACCGCCGCTGGCACCGCCGCCAGAAAACCCGCCGCCGCCAAAGCTGCCGCCAGACGAGCTGCCTGAACTGTTAGAACTGCCGCCCGAACCGATACCGCCAATCCACCACCAGCGATTTGATCGGCGCTTGCCGGATCGACCGCCCCTTCTTGTAGCTATTATTACAACAATAAATATGAGGACTATGATGAATATTAAGGAGATTATCGATTCCATATCCTCGCTATCGGCTGATCGATCTTTGCCTTCCGCGGCGTCGATGATTCGTTTCACGCCAGCTTCAACGCCGCCAGCATAATCGCCGCTGCGAAACTTTGGTGCGATTGTGTTACGGATAATTTGGCTAGCTCGCGCATCGGTTAACGAACCTTCCATACCATTGCCGACCTCGATTCGCATTTTACGGTCATTCTTGGCAATAAGCAGCAATACGCCATTACTCTTTTTCTTGTCGCCGATACCCCATTGGCGAGCTACTTTGAGGCTATATTCCTCTAGACTATCATCACTGCCAAGCGTCGGAATCATCAACACGCCGATTTGGAATGACTTTTTCTGGCGCTCAGCATTAATCAGCTGCGCAATGCGGTCAATGTCTTCATTTGCCAAACTTTCCGTCTGGTCAATTATAGGACGTTCAAGCGGCGGCGCAGCTGGCACTTCTAGTTTAGCGAAAGCTGTATTATTAAACAGGCAGCCAAATAACACTGCCAATGACAACAATCCAACTAAATTAATAACAGAGCTTCGCCAACGCATATCTAGTTTTCTTGTTTGGTTGAATTTGCTGCGTTGAAATCAACCGACGGAGCTTTATTAGCACCAACATCCGACTCAAAATACGGTCGCTCCTTGAAACCGAACATACCCGCTAACAAATTTGTCGGGAAAGATTTAACCTTCGTGTTATATGATCTAGCAGCGTCATTAAAGTCATTGCGCGCCACAGTTATACGATTTTCTGTACCTTCTAACTGCGACTGCAAATCTCTGAAGTTTTCCGTTGCTTTGAGCTGCGGATAGTTTTCAGCTACCGCCAACAGCCGACTGAGCGACGAGCTAACCTCGCTTTGAGCCTGCTGGAATTTGGCTATGTCATCTGGATTATTGGCATCGACTTTGATTTGCGTAGCTTTAGCGCGCGCCTCGACTACCTTTGTTAATGTCTCTTGCTCGAAATTGGCCGCGCCCTTGACGGTATTGACCAGATTTGGAATCAAATCGCTGCGCCGCTGGTATTGCGACTCAACCTTGCTCCACGCCGTGTTAACCGACTCGCGGCTCGACACCATGCCGTTATAAGACCCGGCGATCATCATCACTAGAAGTAATAACACTCCTCCGATAATTGCTGGAATTTTCCAATTTTTCATTACAACCTCCTGCTTGCTGATAGCCCTTATTTTATAGACAATTAGCCAAAAGTGCAACAAGCGACTACCACCGTGAATTCCACGTCAAAAAGGCAGTTTACTGCGGCAGCTGCCAAATCCGAACCCAGTCAACTTCCATCGGCCAGGTTTTGCCCGTGCCTAATATGACATCCATCGCTGTCTCTGAATCAAATATCGCGAGCGGGTTACTAATTGGCGACGGACCGCCGGCTTGCGTCACCGGATCTTGCCGAGGGTCGTTCGGCGCTAGCTGATCGCGGGTAGCACCCCAATAGTAGCGTATAGTTAATTTACCATCAATATACCACTCAATTTTTTCGGTAGTCCATAAACATCCGTATGTATGCCATTGCGACACATCTAGCCCTGCCTGCGAAGTATAATGTCCTCGGTTGCGTATAATTTTAGTTTGATCCATTGAATCATAATACGCCCATGCCGACCCTAACATCTCGCCCGGCCGCATGATTTCAACCATATCAAGTTCAGCAGACGGTATGGCGTTATTGCGATGCCTGGAATGCGATTGCGCCCAAAATGCCGGCCATGAAGAATTTTCCGGCGGCACATTGCGCACGCCATTAGCGTCAACGCGCATCCGCACTTCGTAATAGCCATGCCCAAACGACTGTCCTGCATACGTATTCGGGTCGCGCGTCATGAAATTACGATTGTAAGTACTGTGCGTCGGAGCAATCCGCAGCACCGAATTATTCACGGAATACTCGTTGGGCTGGGTATCGGGCTTGCCCCATTTGTGTACGCCCGCCGGGTACCATTTGAAGCCTGGCGCGCCAGTATTGCCGGTGTCGATGGTGCTGATTGAGTCAAAATCATCTTCAAAAGCCAAGCGATTATATTTACCAGCTGCTGCCGGGACGGTTGGTGACGGAGTCGGTGTAGGTGTAGGTGTAGGTGTAGGTGTAGGTGTCGGATTTGGAGTTGTGCTATTATTTGTCGAAGCCGCAGAAACCGGTCTCTTAGCATACCCCAGATATTCATAGCCGTCGATCTTTGGTGGAGAATACTCAACACTTTCGCCGTCTTGCACGGTTACCGTGTCGGTTGCGCCGATACTATCAATGATAGCCGAAGCCGCTTGATTGTTAAGCGCCAACCCGCCAACGCTAACCGCTAGTAACAGCAGAGCTCGGCCCTTTTTGCTGCGCAGCAAGAAATAGCCGCCCAGCGCCGCCAGCAAGCCGCCAACAGCAAAATACGCTACCAAAATCCTCGCATCGCTGCCCGTCTCAGCCAAGCGTCCGCCGCCTTGGTACGCCAGCAAAAATTCCGAATTGGCGTCGTTAGTAGTCAACGTTATTTTTCCTGAGGCGATGGAATTCTGTTCGGTTTTCGATAGCGAACTTTTGACCACGCTGCGAAGCCGAATGGTTTTTGAACCGGCATGCGCAGCCGGCGGCGCGATAAAATTCACCGCAACAACAGCGGCGATGAATAATCCTACTATTTTCTTTTTCATTGAATCCCTCAACTCTTTTTGTTTTAACGCCTGATGACGCTTATGATTATATAGCTAATGACGATACAATGCAAGCGAAATAAGTACGGGAATGCTGGATTTATTGGCGCGTAACTTTGACCATCGCGTCGCGAACCACTACGCCGTCTAGCATGTAGCCAGCGCGGAGCTCTTCGGCAACAACTTCTTTGTCACCCTCTGCTTCTTCATCAAATTGAACGGCTTGGTGCAGCTCAGGGTTAAACAGCGTACCAGGTTTAGCATCAATTTTCTCAAGGCCGATTTCTTTGAGTTGCTTGTCGAGCTGTTTATTCAGGCCGGCCACGCCTTTCGCCCACGGATTATCTTTTAGTTCCTCCGGAACGTTAGCGATCGCCCGCTCAATCGTATCAATTACCGGCAACAGCTTCATCACCGACTTCGCCTGGCCCATTTGGTGCGCCGACTGCTTTTCCGCCTCGACACGCTTGCGATAGTTCTCGAAATCCGCCCGCGTCCGCTGCAAATCCAGCGTCAACTCGCCCAATTGCTGCTCTAAATCTTCAGTTTTCTTAGCTTTATTCTTTGTCATTTTTTCCTCCTTCTGAACGGCCAAAACGGCTCTTCATGGTACATGGAAGGCGAAATTATTAATTCGCCGACCGCTATAACTATAAACATAACGACCAAAATAACGACAGTTAACCACGTCGGCAAACCGCTCAGCAGTCCGCCAATCCATTCAGCCATTACAACATTCCCTCCAGCATAGCACCGGTTCGCCGCACTAGTTCCATCGTTCGGCGATAATTTTGCCGCGTTGGGCCGATCACGCCGATATAGCTATCATCGCTAAACTGCGAACGGAATTTACTAATAATCAGCGTCGCACCAGAACTTTTGCCAATCGGGTTTTCGCTGCCGATAAACACATTCAGCGGCTGGTTCGGCGCAGCCTCGTGCAGCCACGGCTCGATGTTATCAATCAGTCTGGCAATCGCTTGCACGTGTCCGCCCTCGATAAATTCCGGCTGAGAAAACAGCTGTGTCATACCATTCATGTATAGCTGCGCGCCAAACGATGCAAAACCAAAGTTTCCCGTCAGCTCAACCAGACTATCAACGGCGCTGCGAATTGCCCGGTCAGACTTATCAACGTGCGAGTTAACATGCGCTTCGATCGCTCTCGCACTGCGATCGATGCCGCTCGGCAGCTCCGTCATCTGAGCATTGGTGATGCCATTGACGTACAACCGGTAGCCCTTGTCGGTGGGAATTCGCCCGGCGCTAGTGTGCGGCGCCTCAATAAAACCCATCTCCTCGAGCTTGGCCATTTCGCTGCGAATAGTGGCGCTGGACACACCAAACAATTTAGCCAGCGTCACGCTGCCAACTGGCGCCGCAATTTCGGCATACTGCTCAATGATGGCGGCGAGAATAGCCTGTTGACGTTCGGTCATGAACTAATTATAGCGCACTTTTAGCACTCATGCAAGGCGAGTGCTAACTACTCGCTTTCAATTGCTCTAGCAAATCTCGCGCCGCCAGTCTAGCTTCATCGTCTTTACGGTTATAGACATCTGGCTTTAGAGCGATTGCCCGCACAATCCGAGCCGTCTCATCAATATCATCATTAATGACGAAATGATAATACGGCACTTCAAGCGCATGGGTAATTTCACGAATCGCACTATTGTAACGCTTCGGCCATTCGCGATCAAATTCTTCCTGCGAAGCATAACGTACACTAAGACGACGGCGCCATTCTTGATAATTTGGCGGTAACAAAAATATCGCTACCACGCCTGGCGACAGCTTTTTATATTCATCGACACCTTGCACATCAATATCAGTAACCGCAATTTTACCAGCATCATGAATATCCTGAATCTGCTTGACGCCAGTACCATAAACTGTACCGTGCACAAATTTCGCCTCGACAAAAGCATGACTTTCCAACAACCTAGCGGCAGTCGCTTCATCAATATAGTTATAATCAATACCTTCACGCTCCCATACACCTTTATTTTGACGCGGCTGGCGAGTCGTATACGACACAATATCAGCAAACTCCGGCGACTGCATTAATCGCTGCTTGGTCGTATCCTTGCCTGCACCCGATATACCAACGAGCAACACAATTTTGGTTTGAATAATGAGCTGGCGAACCGCTTCACTCGGCTGATATTCTCTAATAAGCTTTTCGATCTTTGACATAATATCTGCTTATAATAACTCATCCAGCACCGATTGCCAATCAGGAAATTCGGGAGTGCCAAAATGAATATGCCGGCCGACAAACTCAGCAGCGCCTTTAGTTGTCCGGTCATCAATCAAAATATCACCGCGACTCAGCTGCTTGACCGACGAAAATACGACTTTGCGAAAGAAAATATTTTCCCGGCCATCGCCGCCAAAGTGCTTCTTTACCCACGCCAGCTTATCATCCAGCGCTGTCGGATTTTCCCATGGTGATGACGACAAGATATATAGATCGTACTTTTCTTTCAAAGCATCTACCGTCTCAAGGGCGCCTGGCATCGGATCCATCAGCGCGAAAATGCCCGGGATATTGTCGTATTCGTCCGCAAACTTCTCAAGCATCTCGGGCGAAACCTTCGTAAGAGCAGACTCAAAATCCACCAATACACCGTCCATATCGATATAAATAATCGGTTTGCTATTTTCGTTCATCTTTACCCCTACCAGTAAAGAATGAAAAATCACGATACACAGTACTTCCATCACCAGGTGTACTGCCCTTATTTCGATGAATAAATCCCTGCTTACGGGCAGCTTTTAGGTCACCGAACGTAGGGAATGTTGTCACTTCATTCCATTCGTTTGGCAAGCGACGTTTCGTGACAGCAAAGTCGCTGTCAACACCTCTAATAACTACAGCTCTAATTATTTTTATACCCATACGCCTCGCCAATGTTGTTCGATGCATACCGTCAATAAGCAGTAATCCTTCATGATTATATTCCTCAATAATAGGCGGGAGCATGACTCCGCCCTCCCCATTTTCTTCATCAATAATATCAATTCCACCAGTTCTCATGCACAGTGTATCTTCACCGTACGGCAAAACAAGCTCTCTTAAACCCTCTTGCTTGCGTACACCAGCGTCAATAACATACCGCTGCGTCGGCTGAAAAGTATCAATACGAACATCTTCAATTGAGATATCGCTACCAGCATAGGGTCGTGCGTCCTTATCAGCTAACGTCGGCGCCTGATACAGATTATCAATTAACCACCCTTGAGACTTAAATCCCTCTACTCGCACTAATCTCTCCTTAGCATTATTGTAAATGCCTCGCTAGGAATGTCAACCTTGCCGAAGCGTTTCATACGCTTTTTGCCGCGAGCTTGTTTGGCGAGGAGTTTCTTCTTGCGGCTGACGTCGCCACCGTACAGATAGCCAGTGACGTCTTTGCGGTAAGCGCCGATGTTCTCGCGGGCAATAAACTTGCCGCCAATCGCCGCCTGCAATGCCACCTCAAAGCTCTGGCGTGGCACCACGTCTTTGAGTTTTTTGACGATCTCGCGACCCAAACCTGGCGCCTCCGAGCGGTGGCACATCACGCTCAGCGCATCGACCATTTCGCCCGCCACATAAAAATCCACCCGCACCAAATCTTCCGACTGGTAGCCCGCCAACTCATAATTAAACGAGCCATACCCGCTGGTCACCGACTTCAGTTGATCGTAAAAATCCGTCAGCAAATTTGCCAGCGGCGCCGTAAAAGAAATCAGCGCCCGCTCGTCGATGTAACTGAGATTTTTCTGCCGGCCGCGCTTGGCAACAATCAGCTGAATCACCGCACCGATATAATCTTGCGGCACCACAATTTCGCCGTCAATCCACGGCTCGCGAATTTCTTTGATCTGCGCTGGGTCAGGTAGTTCGCTGGCCGATTTGATATCCAACTCCTCGCCGTTCGTCAAACTAACTTGATAATCCGTACTCGGATTGGTGACGATGAGATCCAAATTATACTCGCGCTCCAGCCGCTCGCGAATGATATCCATGTGTAGCAGCCCCAAAAAGCCAATCCGCACACCATACCCCAACACTGGTGAATTCTCCGGCTCAAACTGCAGCGCTGAATCGCTCAGACTCAGCTTTTCAATAGCCTCTTTCAGATCATTGTAATCTTCGTTGGACACCGGGAAAAACCCCGCGTAGACGAAGGGTTTGACTTCTTTGTAGCCAGGCAGGGGTTGGATAACTTGACTCACTGCTCTATTATATCCTACATTTCACTATTATAAAGTCGTAAGCTTTTGTGTTTGCATATCACGAATGCTTTTCAACATCAGTCTTACGACAATAGCAGCATGCATTTTCGTACTCGCGAAAAAAATCAAACTTCTTCCTCATGATGATATCCTGTAACCTATTATTCAACAGAAACTCTAACTGCTAGGCGATCATACCTGATGAAGCGCTACAATACGCAAATCAACAACATCACTTATGCATATGCAGTGCAACAATGAACAACGCCACTTAATTATTTTGTCTGTGTATTCCTCACAAGATCATCTAACCCCTGGCCAAGTTCAATACTGTGAGGATCGTCTGGATCAAAGACTTTTGCGCGCTCAAAGTCGATCGGCCGCATTGATGCGATATGGTATTGATCATTACCGTCCCTGCTGTATTCAATAATAAAGTCTTTCAAGCGCCACGGCTTATCAATCCCAGTGTCGCGCCGTACGGTTTCAGCAATGTTTCGCATGCGCGAAAGAGCGTCAGTCATTAACTCTCGCTTATTTTCCTCCGACACAGCGTTGTTTGCAAAGAATTCGCGTATCGTTCGCCCGCTCTCGCCATTTATCTTTTCCATCACTACAAAGCCTTGCTGTCCGCTCGTAAAGACCCGGGCGATTGGCTTTGGCGTATCAACACCAAGTTTGCGTAGCAATAAAAGTGCCTCAAATTCATCGATTGGCCCCTGCTGCTTTGCCTTCACGACGTTTTTCACAATCACCTCGGTGTCGCCGCCAACCGATAGCTCAAAAACCGCCTCACCAGGATACGGATCGTTTGGGTTCGCTATTTTGAGCGATGTCGCAGACTGCAATAGCTCAGCACCAATATCATGGCTCGAGAACAATTCAGCCAGCCGGCCTTTCACCGCCTCGCTATATTCCCCATCGATTCTCATTTCTCGTTGGCCTTCTAGGCGCTTCACCTCGTAACCCAAATTGACTGGCTCCGTGCTTTTTAGCTCGCGAGTATAATAATGCCTGCTCAGAGCTAGCTGTGTCATACGAAAAGCCAGCCGTTCATCAGGTTCGGTCGGTCGGCTATATGGTTCCAGCCTGCCATCTTCGGTGCGATACAAACCCTCTGCCGACTCTTCGTCCTTGACATGGTGTTCTATAGTATTTACTATCTGATCTCTTTCTGGCTTGTCACCTTTTAGTCCCAGCACTGTTCTTGGTCGGTCACTTGCACTAAGCAGTCTAATTTGATTGTCACGGTCTGATTCTGACACTCCTAGCACTCTCATAATGTCTTCAGGAATCGTTCCTGTAAATCCAGTATCGTAGTAATGGGCAGCATCTGGATTTTGGATACGAGGGTGCAGATATTCATCTTTCACTACATCATCAAGCTCATCGCGGAACCCTCGCGGATACACAAGGTAGGTAGGGAACTCCATGAGCGACCCGCCCGCCGCGTGGCTACTCATACCAAGCCTGCGGCGGCGCGCGTAGAGTTGAGCGCGGCGCGCCACGTACGCATAGACGCCGTCACGACCGAGGAATACTTCTTGAAATTCTTTCTCACCTATTCGCTTAGCGTCCCACTCGGCAAACAATTTATCGTAATATTTAGTATCAACTCTAAGTACCTGATTGAATGCTTTAGCCGCTCTTTCTAGAGCTTCAGGTAGACCATACTCGTCCATTACGGCTATATAATCTGCTACCAGTCTACGATACGCTGGCCAGATATCGCCTAACTTGTCACCACGCTTACCAAACATCTCTTGAGAATATTGGTCTCCGTACTGCGACGCTATATCTGCCCGTAGTTTATCGTAAGCTTGTTGAATTGTCTCTGCAAGTTCTCTATCTTCTTCGGTCTCGGGAGATCGCAAACGTCGATTGGCTTGGATTGCTCTTTCGTGAAACTTCGTCCCTGGTCGAGATGATGTCACGTGTTCCATATCGCCCGCCTCATCAGCATACGGATTATATTTCTCTACGCCCTGCAGATCTGGCTTGAGTTCGGCAATATGCGCACGTAGCTTAGACGCCTCTTCTGAACCAATAAGTCCCTCTAAGTCAAGTTGAGCAACTTTTTGCGCGGTCGAATAGTGATTAGCACACGCCCACAATACAGTACACTGCGCAGCTGCGTCCATACCGTAATCTGATAAATGCTCGAGGACAGCGTCCGCTACATCAGCGTCTAGTTTTATCTTATCTATACAACCAAGAACTATTTCTGAGGTAGATTCACCAAAGACATGTGCACATTGCAATACTTGTAATTCGTAGCCAGCGTCGATTAGTTTATGGGCGACACTGGCGTCGAGGCCAGTGAAGTTATCGAGATATCTGACTACCTCCCCACCATCACCAGCGTCGATGAGTTGGTGGGCAATTTCGCTGTGGTTGAGGCCGGTGAATTTATCGAGATATACGACTACCTCCCCACCATCACCAGCGTCGATTAGTTTATGGGCGACACTGGCGTCGAGGCCAGTGAATTTATCGAGGTTGTGAGCGATTAGCCAACCACTGCCGGCGTCGATTAGTTTGTGAGCAATTTCGTTATGGTCAAGGCCGGTGAATTTATCGAGATATCTGACTACCTCCCCACCATTACCGGTGTCGATGAGCTGGTGGGCGATTTCGCTGTGGTTGAGGCCGGTGAATTTATTGAGATTTCTGACTACCGCCCCACCATCACCAGCGTCAATGAGTTGGTGGGCGACACTGGCGTCGAGGCCAGTGAAGTTATCGAGATATCTGACTACCGCCCCACCATCACCAGCGTCGATGAGTTGGTGGGCGACACTGGCGTCGAGGTTGGTGAATTTATTGAGATTTCTGGCTACCGCCCGACCATCACCAGCGTCAATGAGTTTTTGGGCGATTTCGCTGTGGTTGAGGCCGGTGAAGTTATTGAGATATCCGGCTACCACCCCACCATTACCAGCGTCAATGAGTTTTTGGGCGATTTCGCTGTGGTTGAGGCCGGTGAATTTATTGAGACGTCTAGCTACCCCTTCACCATTACCAGTGTCGATGAGTTGGTGGGCGACACTGGCATC
>CALIJB010000005.1 GCA_938017675.1 uncultured Candidatus Saccharibacteria bacterium | reverse complement strand
ACCATCACCAGCGTCAATGAGTTTTTGGGCGATTTCGCTGTGGTTGAGGCCGGTGAAGTTATTGAGATATCCGGCTACCACCCCACCATTACCAGCGTCAATGAGTTTTTGGGCGATTTCGCTGTGGTTGAGGCCGGTGAAGTTATTGAGATATCCGGCTACCACCCCACCATTACCAGCGTCAATGAGTTTTTGGGCGATTTCGCTGTGGTTGAGGCCGGTGAAGTTATTGAGATATCCGGCTACCACCCCACCATTACCAGCGTCAATGAGTTTTTGGGCGATTTCGCTGTGGTTGAGGCCGGTGAAGTTATTGAGATATCCGGCTACCACCCCACCATTACCAGCGTCAATGAGTTTTTGGGCGATTTCGCTGTGGTTGAGGCCGGTGAATTTATTGAGACGTCTAGCTACCCCTTCACCATTACCAGTGTCGATGAGTTGGTGGGCGACACTGGCATCAAGGTTGGTGAATTTATCGAGATATCTGGCTACATACCCACCATAACCAGTGTCGATGAGTTGGTGGGCAACACTGGCGTCGAGGCTGGTGAATTTATAGAGATATCCGGCTACATACCCACCATCACCAGCGTCGATGAGTTGGTGGGCGGCATGGCTCGTCAACTGATAGCTAGAGTCTCCTCCTCTTTCCAGAATCTCAAGCAATTCAGCGACAGTATGCGTGTCTTCTTTATCTTCTGGTGTCTGCTGGACGTCTCTTTCACTATCTCGTACAGCTTGATTAGCAAGAGAACTCTCGACACGAGAAAGAAGAGTCTCTTCATGATTTCCTGAGTTCTCTGTAGGGTTATCAGAATACTTTGTCGGGTCTTCGGGATCCAGAGAGCCTTTAGCTACGTGTTCAGAGTTGCCTGTTGTCATAATTCCTCGTATTTTGCGACTGTTTATCTCTATTTATGATTATGATTTATATTGTAGCATTAGACATTGGACATTGCAAGGGATCTATAATAGCCACCACCTCTGCAGAAAAACAAGATAACCTTTAAAACTATTGCAAAGGTAGTGGGGATTTTACAGTAAATCGATTTATAGTATCCATACTGATTCAGCAGAGAATTACAAACTAATTTATAACTGTATAACTGCTCAAAAATCTTATGGGCTTGATTCTTGCCAATAGTCTGAACCAATTCAGAGTAGCTCATCCACCGACCGCGTTTAGTTTTGTCGCGACGATAGTCCTTCTCGTCGGTAATATCGCCCGTAACTATCGCATCGACATTGCGCCAGGCAGTCCAAAGCGTGTCATCACTTATAAAACTATAGTCCAGATGAACGCGATTTTCATTGATTAATTTGTAATCTGACGACGAAAATCCGCGCGCATACAACTCGCGGAGGATAACATCTGCCAGTTCGGCAAAGTTGTCAGCAGTGACATACAAAAAGTCATCATATTCCTCGCCAAGTTCGTACGATCGGCCATTCATAAAAACACAATACAAATCATCGTCGACAACTTTTTCATCCAACCACACGCGGCGATCGCGTGTTGTCGGAATCACCCGGCAGCTAATTTTCTCTGTAAAATTTTTGAAGTTATTCATTCTGTTAACGTTAGACGGTCCAATTTCCGCCTCATGCGTTTTGCGTATCTATATACGATACGCTATTTAATATTTCTTCAAACACTTTGCTATTTTGCTTCCAATATTCATTGTAAGAGAATACCGATATGTAACGAAGACATCCGTCTTCGCGGCCGACAACTAAGCGTGTTACCATTTTAGTATTTTCAGGTCGAGAACCGCAACTTGATGTAATTCTGACAATACCAACTAAACCATTTTGTTCCAAAGTATCGTCCTTGATATCGACAGTCGCTTGACAATTTTCCAATCCCTTAATAGTAAAGAATCTTTTCGCGTCTTCGCGCAACTCTTTGCTATCATAAGCTATTTTGCGCACTAATTCATAAGCTTCATCAGGCGCAGCCGGTAACACCAACCGCTTCGAATCCTGAGTCACGCCAACACCGCTAATTGACTTATTATCCTTGCCCAGTTTATCGCCGTAACCTTCAGTTTTACCGTTTTTTACATCAATCCTTTGCCACTGCTTTGGTATTAGAAAACGGGTTTTCTGAGTTCTTGCTTCAACCAAATTTTTACTTTTCAGATAGACTGGCACTTCATGCAGCAAATAATCATACGAAGTATAAGCGCTTACACTGAAACACACTAAAGCTAAGATTAATTTGAGTATTTTTGTTTTCATTTGTACATTTTAATAATAGCACACGCTCCTACAGTTCTACATCCGGCAAGTCCTTCAATTTCTTGCCATCAAAACAAAAGTAGGCTGCACCCTGGTACGCGCCGCTATCATTAACTTGATTCCTGTCCTCAAATATTTTTCGCACCAGCGGCGACAAAAACCACCTCTGCCCGCCATATTCAACTTCGCGCTCGCCAACAATTTTTGCTACAATTGTTTTATCTTTGAGAAAGACAACCTCATCGCCATTTTTGAGACCTTTCCGGTAAAAGCTAAACTTTTGATTACTGTTTTTGGCTTTGGTGATTTTGTCAAATTCCGCTTCTTTATTTTTCTGTTCCGGAAAGACCACCTCGCCCTCAAACGACAGCAACAGCTGCTGTACCAAATCATAATCAAGCGCAAAAAGCTCACTACTACCAACTCGATGCTTGGCGAATATTTCGTGCAATAGCGTTTCCTTTTCGGAATAGTCAGCCACCTCGATCGCAAACAACCGCTTCAAACCAACCACATTGTAGTAGCCATTCGCCTCGAGAAAGCGCATCCGCTCTGGGTACTGCTTGGTTTGTGTCTTACCGATTTTGATGAGGCCTGACACTGCAGTGGTCATGACGTAGATGATGCCTTTGCTCACTTCTAGCCTCCTATTTAGTCTCTTTCGTGAAGTACTTTTTCAGCGTCACCGTATCACCCACCCGCGCTTCACGCGTAGTTTTCAAGTTGGTGACGATGTAGCCAATCTCGCCGGTATCAAGCGACGGATCGGCAATCATGCCGGGACTGAGATGGCCAACTTCTAGCGCCAAGCCGTTCGCGCCAGTCGCCATCATATGAATCGCTTCGCCTTTTTTGATCTGCCCGTCAACCACCCTGACATACAAAATCACCCCGCGGTAATCATCATAATAACTATCAAAAATCAACGCCCGCGTCGGGTCGTCTGGCTGACCAGTTGGTGCTGGAATTCGCTCAACGATCGCCTCTAAGACTTGATCGACGTTCTGCCCCGTTTTAGCAGAAATATGAATAATTTCGCTTTCATCACAGCCCAGCAAATTGATCACCTGCTTGGACACCCGTGGCACATCAGCGGCTGGCAAATCGACCTTGTTGAGTACCGGGATAATCGTCAGATCCTGCTCCATCGCCAGGTACACATTCGCCAGTGTCTGCGCCTGAATGCCTTGGCTGGCGTCAACCACCAATACCGCGCCCTCGCAGGCCTGTAAACTACGCGACACCTCATAGCTAAAATCAACATGGCCGGGCGTATCGATAAGGTTGAGATCGTAAGTAACCGACCGCAACGGCCTGTTAGTGCCGACCTCGCTGGCGCTTTTCTCTTCAGGCCGCTCGGCCGCCAACTGATCTAGCTTACGCTCTTGGCCTCGCTTTGCCAGAAAGGCAAAGCCTTCAGAGAAAAGACCAGCAGCAGTCGGCTCGTACTTCATTCGCACCGGCGCCAACTTAATAGTAATCCCTTTTTCACGCTCCAAGTCCATACTATCAAGCAGTTGCGATTTCATCTCGCGCTTCTCCACCGTCCCCGTCATCTCCATCATCCTATCCGCCAGCGTCGATTTGCCGTGATCGATATGAGCAATGATGCAAAAATTACGTATACGCTCCACTCTAACGCCTCACTCTGCCGAATAGCAGCTGTCGTAATTTCGCAACAATCGGATCCGCCTCTTCAAGCTTAAATACCTTACTTAATGCTATATATACCGCAAAACTCACTACCACGATAACGGTAAACTTCGGGAAAACTGCCATAAAATTCATATCGCGCGACTGCAACTGCAACATCTGTACTACAAAATAAGTCACCACACCCATAATTGCACTGGCAATCATCATAGTAATAATACTGCGCAGTGTCTTGCGATTAAAAATACCTGGTGTACGTACGTGCAATATAGTTAGCAAAATCGCAATCTCTACCACCGAAACAATTGATTGCGCCCAAGCCAAACCAAACACTCCCCAGCCGAACAGCTGCGTGAATATGATTGCCAACACAATATTTAACGATATCGTCGCTATCGAAATATACAGAGGTGTTCGCGTGTCTTGCTGCGCGTAGAACGTTCGCGCCATGATGTGATAAAGCGTCCGGAAGAATATCGATATCACTAACGCACCGAGAACACTAGCAATCGCCGGCTGGCCGCCGTTTTTGATGAAAGCCACCACGTAGCCACGCGCAAAAAATGTAATCACAGCAATTGGCAATGCCAGCCAAACAATCCAACGAAAAACCGAGCGCAGTTCTTTCTTAAATAAATCAACTCGACCTTCTGCTAGCCGTTCAGTCATCCGCGGAAAAGCCGCATTGCTAATAGCTACGCCGACTAGATTTACTGGCATCAAACTCAAGCTCGACGCCTGCTGATAAACACGCATAATTCCGTCGCCCATTCGTGACGCTAAATTAATTTCAACAATTCCATTAAAATAATCAATTCCTTGATCAATTGAGCGCGGTGGTAGAAGTTTCAAGACTTGACGAAAACCTTTGTTGCGCCAAGAAATCACCGGGCGATAGTCAAAGTTTACGCCAACCAGACCAATTGAACTAACCACCAGCTGCAAAATTGCCCCTAATACTACGCCAAGAGCCACGCCCATAATGCCGCCCTCAAAAATCTGCCAGCCAAAAATATTAATGCCGTTAGTAAAATATTTGGCACCGACAACGATACCTAGATTATAGATGGTTGGTGCTAGTGCCAAAAAAGTAAACCGGCCGATTGCTTGCTGCATACTCGACACTACCGTCGCAATCGCGAACAAAAACGGATTGACGGCAATTATACGCATCATACTCACCGCCAAAGCATGCCCTTGCTCGCCAAAGCCCGGGCCAACAACATAGCGCACTAGCGGGTCGGCAAAGATGATAATCAGCACGCTAGTGATTAACGTCAATACCGCAAAGAGATTCAACAAGCTTGAACTCAGCTCCCACGCCGATCGCTTATTACCGCTAGCCAAACGCTGATTAAACACTGGAATAAACGATACACTCAAAGCGCCCGATACTAGCAGAAAATACATAAAATCCGGCACAGTAAACGCCGCCACGTAAGCATCAGCACCCACTTTATAGGTGTCCAGGTACATGCCATTAATTAAACGATCGCGGTAAATCCCCAGCAGGCTTGACAGCATCGTCGATCCAGACAGCAGAATTGCCGCCCACTGTACTGACAATTTGCTATTAGCTTTGGCAACAACCGACCGTACTCGACTTCCTCGCCCCGCCATAGTCTATGCGTGTAATTTCACTTCCTTTGGCAGTACCGCATCCTTCATATATTTAGCGGCGTCTTCTTCTTCGAGAGTTTCGTTTTTGAGCAAAGCATCCTTGAGCTTTTCAAGCACCGCCCGATTCTTGCTGAGTATTATTTCGGCGCGAGTTGACGCCTCCTTAATCAGCGCCTCGACCTCGTTGTCGATCTCTTGTGCTGTCGCCTCTGAATATGGCCGGTCGTGGGTAATTTTGTCAAAGACCATGCCGCCATTGTCATCGTGGAAGACTTGGTCGCGCAGTTTCGAGCCCATGCCTTGTTCAATTATCATATTGCGAGCAACTTTAGCGGCGTGGCGCAAATCACTGCCAGCGCCAGTAGTAATACCATCATTGCCGTAAATCAGCTTCTCGGCAATCCGGCCGCCCAGCGCCCGCGCTAGAATATCCTTGAACTCGTAAACATTAGTGTAACTTCTATCTTCTGGCGGCAAGAACCACGTCACACCACCCGTACCGCCGCGCGGAATGATAGTGATTTTGTGTACTGGATCGCTATCTGGCAAGACATGACCAACAATGGCATGGCCAGCTTCGTGATAAGCAGTTAGTTCCTTTTCGTGGTCGTTCATTACTTTAGCTTTACGCTCCGGGCCGATAGCCACCTTTTCAAAAGCTTCGGTTAGGTCGTCATTCGACACTTTCTTGGAGTTGCGCCGCGCTGCAATGATTGCCGCCTCGTTGGCAATATTCGCCAAATCAGCACCGCTGGAGCCAGCCGTCTTAGCTGCTAATTTATCGAGATCAACCGTGTCGTCAGTCGGCTTATTTTTGAAATGAACTTTCAAAATAGCTTCGCGATCTTTGCGCTCTGGCAAACTAATCGTCACGTGCCGGTCAAAGCGGCCTGGCCTGAGCAGTGCCGGATCAAGCACGTCAGCCCGGTTGGTCGCCGCGATTACAATCACATTGGTGTCCGCTTCAAAACCGTCCATCTCTACCAAAATTTGGTTCAGTGTCTGCTCGCGCTCGTCATGACCGCCGCCCATACCGCTGCCGCGTTTGCGCCCGACGGCGTCAATCTCATCGATAAAAACAATCGCCGGCGCGTTTTTCTTGGCCTTCTGGAAAAGGTCGCGCACGCGGCTGGCGCCAACACCGACAAACATTTCAACAAACTCTGAACCAGAAATAGAGAAGAAAGGTACATCCGCCTCGCCAGCTACTGCTCGCGCTAGCATCGTCTTGCCAGTACCTGGATCGCCAACTAGCAGCACGCCCTTCGGGATTTTGGCACCGAGACTTTGATATTTTTTCGGATGCTTGAGAAAGTCAACGACCTCTTGTAAATCCTGTTTAGCATTATCATTGCCAGCGATATCGTCAAACACCACCCGCTCTTTATCAAGGCCGTATAGCCTAGCCTTACTTTTACCAAAACTCATCGCCTGGCTATTCTGGCCTTGGGCCTGCCGCATCATGAAGACGAACAACGCACCTATCAGCAGCACTGGCAAAACCACCGTCATCAAAGTCAGCATCAAAGAATTATCAACTGGCGCGCTATCCGAAACAACTGCACGGCCTTTTTCGTTAAGTATATTGTCTTTCAGCAGCGACGAAACCCCGCCGCCTAAGTATGTCCGCTTAGATGGCTTATTCTCGCCCTTCATGGTCACCTGAAGGTCGCCGCCTTGGCCTTCGATCTTGGCTACTTTGCCTTCGTTGGCGTCTCGAATCACCTGAGCGATTGGTACTTCCTGGAGCGGCTTAGCCGGCATAAATGCCGCATATAGCGACAGTCCAATCAAAACGATAATTGCCCAGAATAAACCGAGCCGAACTTTATTACTCACCTTTTGTTTACGAGGTTTAGGCATTGAAATATGTATCCTTTCGTGGTTTTATAATCAAATTCAGAATATCTCTGTAATTATACCACCTTCGCGCAGTAAGTTCGAGAGGTAATTTCTAATTGCACGCCATCGCCGACATCAATTTTAGCGCCCGGCCGCGCCGTCTTGATAGCCAGCAAAGCCCGTTGAGTACGCGGCCGAGTCGGTCGCAGTCCGCCAGTTTGCCTGGCAATATCGCTCGCTAACAGCTCTAACGCTACATCATCATCAATCTGCGACAAAAAATACCGCGAACCGCTATTGCGCAGCATGATCCGCTCAGTTTCGCGTTCAATATCTTTCCGTAAAGCTAGCTGTCTAGCGCGAAACTGCAATATCCTTACAATTGTGCGTTGACTAATAACACTTTTTAGTGCTTTTCTGACACGATTGCGTTGATAAAGACCGCTTGCGTTCGTTGCATCTTCAACCCATTCCAAGCGATGCTGCAGCGCATAATCGTACAATTGCGTCTTGGTAAAAGAAATCAGCGGACGTTTAACTCCTGTGCGCGCTAGCACAGCTAACCCGCGCCATCCCGTACCGCGCTCAATATTGATAGCAATCGTTTCGGCGACATCTTCAGCATGATGCGCCGTAACTAGCACCGCGCCAAATTTCTGTGCCTGCGCCAGCAAAAAATCATAACGCTTCTGGCGCGCTAATTCTTCGCTAGCATTCGGCCCGAGATTAAGCGCCGTCGAAACGAACGGTAAATTATATTTCTGCGCCAACGCTGCCACAAACCGTGCATCAGCGCACGAAGCCTCGCCGCGGATTCCATGTTCGACATGCGCTACAATTAGCCGATGTTCCGACCGGCTTAGCATATCCAATAAGCACACGCTATCCACGCCGCCAGAAACTGCCACTAGATACGTCATATTACTTTTATTATAATCCATCAGGACGCTAGCGTTAACTGATACTTATATGCAGTAATACATTTTATAAATAGCGCGTACTACCAAACGGAATCTTGGTGCGAACTGCCTCGGTATTAAGCGTACTAGCAGCGTGAATAGTCCGAGCGCCGTACCGCTGATTAATCTCGTCAATCGCCCAAGTGGTTTGCTGCTCGCGCGCTAATTCGTCGCCAAACAAACTCAGCTGATCGCTGGTGCTGTTATACAGATTATAACAATGCACGCCTATCTCGCGTACATCGCCAGCCGGCGCCTGGCAGAATAACTCTTCGGCCACGCGCCACAACGCAGCATCGCTAAACATTGGCAGCGGCGCTAAATATTTACGCTGCCAGTAATTACCCGCGCGACCCCAGCGTCCACTATTCGACGATAGCTTTGAGTCGCTAGCCACGCCCGCCATTCGCACATAAATACCGACGCCGCGCGCCGACTTGCGCTGCGAACGCATTTTTTGTCCAACCGCCTCGACTAAATTGTGCAATCGAGCGGCTATTTGTTGCCGTGGCATATTGCGCTCCTCTAGTACGTATTGGCGGCCGCATGTTTTAACGTCGCTTATCAAATCATCGACTTCCCAGCCATGCAGACGTTGATACCATTTTTCACCATTAATACTATGAAAAGCAGCATGAAGCGCCTCTGGCGACGATTCATACATTTGCAACGGCGTAAAAATACCCACCGCGTTCAGCCGCTGCTCGTTGTGCCGCGCAATTCCCGTTAGATTGCGTAAAGTTAAGCTAGCTAACACCGTTCGTACATTTTGCGCCGTCACGACATCAAGCCCGTCAGGTTTGTGCAAACTAGCCGCCATCTTGGCCCAGAAACGGTTAGTACCGATACCGATATTACAACGCATGTACGAGCCTACTTCGGTGCGCAACCGCTGCTTTATCTCTTTGCCGATGGCTTCTAAACCGCGCGACCGCATCGATTCGGGCGCTACTGCAAAATCAATTATACCTTCATCAATGCTTTTCATTACCACCGACGGACTGTAGCTGTTCATAATTCGTAGCAGCTGCCGATATACCCAGCGATACTTCGGCGGGTCGCTGTCGAGCGCTACTAGCTCGGGACACAGGCGTTTAGCCTGGCGATATTTCATACCAGCCCTAACACCGTAAGCTTTCGCTTCATAGCTCACAGTGATAACCGAAGTATTCTCGACCAAACGATTAACTACCGCCACTGGCCGCCCGCGCAACAGCGGCCGCGACTGCTGTTCAATGGTCGCAAAGCAGCTATTAAGGTCTATATGCATGACCAGTGGCAATGCTTGATTATGCTCCAAATTTAAGCCATCCGCGGAAAACTGCTTTTGTTGGTCAGCTGGTTCAACCATGCTCCGCCTCGCGCGTCAATCGCCAAGTCAACCGCTCGCTATCAAATTCCAGCCGATAATCAGCTTGCCCGTCCGTCACATCAAAAATATGTATCGTTCGCCGCCCTTTAGCTACTGGATGCCGCAAACCTAGCTCACTTACTTCAATCTCACGCCCATTCGGACGCCTAAACCGCCGCGGCACGCACAATTCTAAACCGCTGCCAAACGTCGCAATAACTTCTACTCGTTCATTCAATTCTAGCTCATCGTTCACGGCAAAATTATAGCACAGAATAGCAAACCGCCCTTGACACAGAAGGGCGGCTCACTAGAGAAGTACGGGAAATATTTCTCAAAGCGTATTATCCGCCAGCTTCATTAAATTATCCTTAAAAAGCCTAGCTTGCCACCGATTACTGTTATCTGCTATAATCTACAGTGCTTTACTCTTGCGGCACTGTAGCTCAGTTGGTTAGAGCGTAGGACTCATAAGCCTAAGGTCACTGGTTCGATCCCAGTCAGTGCTACCAAAGAAAGCTCCCCGCCTTTGCCGCGGGGATTTTTCTTTGCGCTTAAACCGCCGCTAAAACGCAAAATCTTCAACTTCCAGCAGATCATTACGGCGATTAATAAATTCTCGCAGTTCTACCGTTGTACGCGGCCGATTCCAGGTGGCATTCTCGTTGTGTAATGAGTTATTTGATTCGGTGACTTCCATTTTTATTTTCCTTTTTTGTATAAGTTAATTACTTATACTTTTAGTATAACACAAACTTGCCAAAAAAGCAATACCTTTTTACAAAATCTTTTGACTTCGCCAGACCGCTTATGGTATAAATAAGATAAGGATTATCAAGACAAACATGAATACTCTCATCGCTGTTAGCATCATCGCCCTGGCAGGACTTATCCACGCTAGCTTTCAGTTAAGCGTTAGTATGGCTACGTCTCTATCGGGGCACGCCTTAGGACGCAAACTGGCCGCTCGGCGCACGTTACGGCTGCTATTCAGCTTTGTGGCTGGCGCCTTTACTATGACGCTTTTGTGCGTTAGTTTCGCTAGCTATGCTATCGGTGTATTCGCGCCGCACAGTAGTTTGTTGTGGATCACTTTGACTGCCGGCCTGATGATCGTTGGCTTGGCAGTTATCCTTTTTTACTATCGTAAAACCGAAGGTACCGAATTGTGGATTTCACGCAGTTTTGCCCGATTCTTGCGTAAACGCACCGCCAAAGCCAGTCTTGCCGCCGAAGCGTTTAGTCTAGGATTGACTAGCGTTGTTGCAGAACTACTATTTACTATTGTACCAATCATTACCGCAGCCTGCGCCATCATCGCGCTGCCGCCGATTTGGCAAATCGTTGGCGCAGCAGGTTATACGCTAGCTGCTTCGCTCGGGCTGCTCATCGTTGCCCTATTGATTGGCAGCGGCCGCCAACTGAGCCGCATCCAGCGCTGGCGCGAACAAAACAAATACTTTTTACAATTCGCTGCTGGGCTGGGTTTGATTATCCTTGGTTTTTATATATACGTTAATACTGTTTCCGACTTAATCATCCAGGTGAATGCTGTATGAAAGTTACCGTTTTCAAACGAGGCAAACGCCCGCCAGAAGATTTCGATGCCAAAAAGCTACGTGCTAGCCTGTATGCCGCCTGTCTTAGTGCTAAAAGCCCCGAAGGGTTAGCCCGCAATTTAGCCGATCAAGCTGCTCGCGAGGTCGAAGCTTGGAGCGGCCAAAAATCAGACATTACCACCACCGATATTCGCGCGCAAGCTGGACGATTTCTAGAACATAATCACCCTGACGCAGCATATTTATATAAACACCACAAAAAAATGATGTAGGAGACATGAATGGCGAAGAGACACAATAAATTTGATTACGATTTAGTAGTTATCGGTAGCGGAGCTGGCGGATCAGCCGCTGCTACTATCGCCGCTCGCAATGGCGCGCGCGTAGCAATTATCGAGGAAGATACCTTCGGCGGCGATTCGCCTAACTGGAGCGATGTACCAACCAACGCCTTATTACACGTCGCGCACCTCTATGATCAAGCACGCCACGGCGCTAAGTTCGGCCTACGCTCTAACACGCTTGGCTACAATTATCCGAGTATCCGCGCCTGGAAAGACCTCGCCGTCAAGCGAACTGGGGCTGCTGGTAATCGCAAATTTTACGAAAACCAAGGCATCACTACCTATACTGGACATGCCCACTTTCTGTCGCCCAATGAAATTTCCGTTCGACGCAAGCACATTAGTGCCGAAAGATTCCTGGTCGCTACGGGTTCGCACTGGGTAGCACCAGAAGTACCAGGATTAGACGAAATCCCATTTTTGACAGCGCGCACTATTCTGGAGTCGATGCGTCCACCAAAGAGTCTTTACATCATAGGTGCTGGCAGTGTTGGCGTCGAGATCGCGCAGCTGATGGCTACTTTCGGTACTAGGGTTTATTTGACTGATATCGCTGCCCGCATTTTACCAAAAGAAGACGAAGAAGTTGGCGAGCTGCTAGAAGCCTACCTCAAGAAGCATAAAGGCATTACGTCATTGACGCAAACACGAACAGTCGCAGCAGTCAAAGACGGACTCGGCTACCGCGTATCATTCCTGCGCGGCGGTGTCGAAAAGTCGGTACGCGTCGAGGATATCTTGGTGGCGACTGGACGTCAGCCAAACCTTGACCTAGGCCTAGAGAACGCTAGTGTCCAATACGACCCAACTGGCATCCATGTTAATGAATATTTACAGACAAGCGCACGCCACATTTATGCAGCTGGGGATATTATCGGCAACTCTGAGCACACGCATACTGCACTGCTAGAATCGCGGATTGCTGCTCATAACCTTTTTTCAAAGAATCAAATCGCGCCAGATTATACTGCTACACCGCGGACAACTTTCACCTTTCCGGAAGTATCTTCTGTCGGCCTGACCGAAGACGATTGTATCAAACGCGACCTCAAAATCAAAAAAGCCATAGCGCCGCTATCAATCATCGGCCGCTCCAACACCAGCGATTTCCGCGACGGCTTCGTCAAACTAGTATGCGACAAGAAAGGCGTTATAGCCGGCGGTACTATAGTCGCGCCGAATGCTAGCGATAGTATCCACGAAATCGCCCTAGCTGTGCGGCACGGCCTAACCGCCAAAGATCTAGCAGACACGCCGCACGTTTTCTTGAGCTGGAGCGAAGCTGTTCGGGTCGCTGCTAGCAAATTAGCTTAAACCAGTCAGTTAACCAAGAAAAAAGCTCGACCAAAAGTTGAGCTTTTTTCTTGGTAGCGGGGGCTGGATTTGAACCAGCGACCTCTTGGTTATGAGCCAAGCGAGCTGACCAGGCTGCTCCACCCCGCGATACGGGTACTATTATAGCAAATTACGTATCACTTCTGCAAGCGCGAAACAGCAGTTTTGCCAGTCAGAAAATCAATCCATTGTTGGAAGTTTGACTTGTGCACGGCAGGTGTATTGTTACGTGGAGCTGTTTTAACATAAGATGAGCTATCGTCTTGGCTGTCGAGAGATTTCACTGCAGCGCTATTCTCTGGCAGTATCAGCTGCTTCTCGCCAGGGTCTGCCAGACCTAACTTGCTGCGCGCTTCTAGCTCTTTATATTCATCGCTCTTATAATAATTTTGTTCGTATTTCAGCGTCTCTACTTCTAGCTGCGCCAGCCGTAATTGTTGTTTTTTTTCGTCAAGCGCTCGTTGGGCGCTAAAGTTCGTCTGGATCGTCGACATTGTACCCATCACCCAGCTAATCGCAATGATAATCGCCAACAACAGCACCAATCCATTAAAGTTCGCGTAATTAAACCAGATATAATGCAGTTGTTGGCGTAATCTTTCAATAAGCTTCATCTGTCAACTATTATAAACCATGAGCGGTAATCGAGATAGCGAGATAAAACGACTCTTATTGGCGACGACGAATGATAGCGTATACACCGGCAGCGCCGCCTAGCACCAGTACGCCAGCGCCGATAATATAACCGTATAGGCTATCGCCAGTTTCAGATAAGCGTCCGCCGTTAGCAGTAGCCTTGCTATTCTTTGCTGGAGCTCCAGGTTGATTGCCACCATTAGCTGGCGTAGTATTCTCTGACCGCTCATAAATTATAACCGGATCGTCGATAACACCGTTAGCAGTTTTATCCATGTCGCCAAAGCCGCCATCGGTAATTGAGTATTCAACAATAGTGCGTTTGCCATCGACTGATGTTTTGAGTGTGACTTTCTCGGTAATATCGGTAGCATTAGCGCCATTAATACTGTACTTGATTACTTTTAGGCGATTAACTTTGTAGATACGCGATAATTCGAGAGTAATTTTGGTAGTATACCCAACCGCTGGCTGCGCATGTCCGTCACAGTTGATCGTAAACTTGGCCGAGCCCTGCATCTGATAGCCAGTCGGAATATTTTTCGGCTGCCCTACCGCAGCAGCGTTTTTGATGTTGTAACATTTATCTCCTGAGGTAGACAGCGTAATATTGGTATTGTTTGCTTGGCGAATTGTTTGCTTGTTGACAAAGGTTTGGACAACAATCGCATCTAGGCGCGCCTGAAGGTTTGTCTTAACGGCTTGATCCTGTACTTTATCGACTAGTGTTCGCGCATGCGCTATAGACTGAGCAGTTTTCTGGCTTTCAGCATCGGCAACAGCTGCCTGGGCGGCCGCCTGGACGTCAGCTTCTTTCTTCTGAGCGGCAGTAACTGCCGAATTGAGCTGCTGTATCGCGGAACTAATATCAGCTGGCGTCGAGCTAGCAGCGGCCTCAACGTTCTTGGCATGCTGCAAAGCAGATTTGACTGCAGGATCGTTTCGGATATACGCTGGCTGCGCTTCCGCCCGAGCAATCACGTCGCGCAAAGTAGTCTTGTCTGGCCGCAAGGCATCGAGAGCTGCTTGCAACTCCGACGCCGCCGCTTGCAGTCGCATTACTGATACTGAAGCATCATTGTAGACTTGTTTAGCTTGCTTAATTTTAGCCTTTAGCGCATTGACAGTGTCAGCACTCATACCAGTCGTATCGACAGCCTCAGCTTTAGTAATAAGTGTGGCAAGCGTTTGTTTAGCATTGCTAAGCTGCTGCGATACAGCATCAAGACGCGCCTGCAGAGCAGACTTAACCGACGCGTCCTGGACAGCGTCAACGAGAGTTTGAGCCGCCGTTATCGACTGCGCCGTTTTAGCGCCTTCTGCTGCCGCAACCGCATTGGCAGCAGCTGTTTGAGCATCAGTTTCTTTCTTTTTAGCAGCATTAATTGCCGACTTCAAATTATTGACAGCTGTGTTAACTTCTGCTGGCGTTGGATTAGCCGCAGCATAAACATTCTTAGCATGTTGCAGAGCAGTTTTAACCGCTGAATCGTTCTTGATATAAACTGGCTCTTGGTCAGCATCCGCTATAGCTTTGGCTAGCGCTGTCTTATCGGTTTTGAGGTTATCAAGAGCTGATTGCAATTTGGTTTTGGCTTCATTGAGCTGCGCCAAAGTTGACTCTTGGTCGTTATTGACTGCTTTAGCTGCAGCAATTGCGGTATTCAAAGCAGCAACAGTCTCGGCCGCTAGACCATCCGTCGGCGTGTTCTTCGCCTTGTCAATCAATTTCGATAAGGCTGTCCGCGCATCGGTAATTTCCTGTTTGACGGCGTTGAGCTCATCTTGCATCGCTGATTTCTTGTCTGTGTCCTGAACGTGCGCTAAAAGTGCCTCTGCAGCGCGAATATCAGCAGGCGACTTACTGTTTTTTGCCTTATCAACCGCTGTCCGTGCGGCCGCTTGAGCTGCCGTTTCTTTAGCTATTGCGGCATCAAGTGCTTGCTTGAGGTCGTTTGTCGCTTGGCTAATTTCGGCAGGTGTCGGATTTTGTTTAGCAACAACGTTTTTCGCAGCTGACAGCGCACTGGCTACCGTCACATCTGCTTTGATATAATCTGCAGAGTTATTCGCGCGATCTATTTGCGCTTGGAGCTGAGCTTTATCAGCTTTTGGCAGCGTTGCAGACACTGTTAGCTGACCGTTGAATTGGGCGGTAGCAGTGCCAACTGTAACATTCTTGGTCCAAGTTGCCGACAACTCATGAGCATTATTATCATAAATTGGCGAGACAATTTTGACACGACCAGCCCCATCATTAGCCAAATCAGCGCTGTTGGTTATAGCAACAGCCGTACCCGATACATCTTTGAGCGGCGATGCAAACGGCGTTGTACTCGTACTCATACGGACACGCTGATTAGAAACGTCAAGCTTAGTTAATTTAGTTAAGCGGCCCGCAAACGACATATCGCTAATATTACTGCGGTCTGCTTGCAGCGACGTTAATTGCGTCATCACGCCAATACTATTCAGATCGTTATCGGTTAACGAGGTTGACGATACTTGGAGAGTCGTTACTTTAGTAAGTTGCTTTAGAACTTCGCTATGCACTAACTGCGGCGTACCATTATCAGCACCAGACAACTGCAATGTCGTCAAGGTGCCCGCACTCTTGGCAAAATCAGAAATATCAAACGCTGTCGATTTACTATCTACACTTACTTGTGTCAAATGCGTCAGATTAGCTAGCGGCTTGGTCGAAGCAATCGGATTGCCAGACGCTAAAAGTACGCTTAAGTTAGCCAAATACGCCAACGGTTCGATCGACGCGACTTTGTTATTTGTCATTGTCAACTTGGTCAATTTTGCTAACGATGACAAAGGCGCCAAATCAGCAACTTCGTTATTGTCAATCTTCAGCTCTTGTAAATTAGCTGCCTTCTCGAGGCCTGTTAAATTTTTAACTTTAACACCGCCGTCTACGGTAAGTTGCGTCAACTGAGCTAGCTCGTCCACTGTGATATCCTGGGTGCTCGGACGATTGCTGTCAAGCGTTTTATTGATAGCCGCCTTGAGGCCAGCATCAGGAATATTGACAGTTACTGGAGGTGTCGGCGGAGTCTGCCCGCCCGTCGCATCCATCAGCACATTAACCAAAGCACCAGCATTTACCGGCACGCCAGCTTTAACAGTTTTGCCTGTTGGGTCAATCGCCTGCGCTACGTCGCTAGATAACGGTTTACCTTTGTTGATAGCTGGGCTACCTGGTTTGAGATTGTAATTGCTCTTTTTGTAATCGTTATTATTTGCTGCTTCTTTCACGAAATACGGATTATTTGCTCGCGAGCCAAAAGTATCAAGCGAATGCGCATCGCGGCCGTCAATCGAGTTCGACAATTTTGGATTATTCGCGATATCAGAAGCTCTGCTTATAACTGTATCAGTCTTTGAAGGAATCTGTTTGAAATCCCACACCGACAAATTTATATCGTCTGATTCGTTACGGTAATATACATTATAATCAAACCCTTTGAGCATATCGTTGGCATCGACATACGGTCTATTTTGATCATTCTGAGATCCTTCAACACGCAGTGAATACGCGCGTTGATAATTACCGCCAGAAAGATCCTCTGTTCGAGCTAACGGCCGCGAAGATATAATGTTGTTATACAATTCAACGCCCGAAGTATTCCAATCTAGACCCAGTCCCTGCGACCAGCTTTCGTTAGCTACACAGGACCCGCCTTTCCAATAATTACATCCGTCAATACGACTGTCTTCAAATATGTATATTGGCCGATAAGTACGAGATATGGTGTTGTTATACACCTTAACATCATCGCTGCCAGCTACGCGAATACCCGTACCGGAGCTCTCGATTATATTAGAGGCAATTATACCATTACCAGAGACCTCGTACATGATAGCAAGCGGAGAATTAGTAAAGAAGTTGCCAACGATTTTCGTTTCTACACAACCCTCGTCACACCAAAGGCCAATCATACCTTCGCTATTGGCGTTGGCAGCAGTAGAATACGCTTTAGCGTCGCGAGAATAATCAACAATATTATTGCGGAATGTGAAATTTCGCGTATGCGTAACTTTGATATCGGCCATCGTACAATAAGCTCCGCAGCCAATCGTCAAGAAACCTTCCGCGTTGTTGCCATATAATTCACCGTTAGTAAATACTGTGTTGTGAGATTTGTTAGCCCCAACTCCCGAGCCGCCATTATCTATCGCCTTTACGCCGCGCGCCGTCGACGATTCTGCTTTGTTAAAGAACAGGCCTTGGCTTGCACTTTGGGTGACAATCATATCTTGAACCAACGAGCCAGTTCCGTTGATACTTACTGCGGTTGGACCCGAATAAACTCCTCTGTCAGCGGCAGGATCGTAAGGATCCTTAAAACCCCAAACCTGAACAGGCGAATACTGAGCAACGTTAATGCCCTTTACGGAAACGTTTTTGCCAGTACTAGTGAAAGCTCGCGCCCGCTCTGATATCTCGGTTACACCGCTAGCTGGATTCTTGCCAATATAATAAGATATCGCATCTTGCTGGCCAATATTATAGCCGTCTGCATTATTGTTAGGGGTTTTGAGCGTAGTAGGAGTATTGTCTTCGACATAAAAAGTATTACTACCAGGCGTTACCTCTGCTTTAGTTTTAACCTGCTTTAGCGGCTCATCGTTAATGAAAACCTGTTCTGGGTAGGCCGCGACACCTTCAACGCTTGGATTCGCATTTGTGGTACAAACATGACAGAAGTTGTGATAATTCCCAGTTGTTTTCCATATGCCATTTTCACTAGTCCATGAATTTACGACATCGCTGCCCTTTAGCCAAACTTCTGCCCCCGGCGCCGCTTGAATAGTCACATTATCGTCAGAGATGAAAAAATGCGGTTCACGATAAATACCCGACTTCGCGACTACCGTGCCGCCATTACTAATAGAGCTGAGAGCTTTCTTGAATGTAGCGTACGGCGAACCCTCGGAACCATTACCTGAGGTGTCGTTGCCATTCGGCGCTACCCACGCGACATTACTCGTTGGGACGGTGTAATTGGTTTTAATAAAAGAGTACTTTTTGTTAAGCTGCGACGCCTGAGCTCGCGGCAAATTCACCAGCACCAAACTTAATGCCGCAATGAATACGGTTATTCCAACGCCAATACGGCGATATTTATATTTGATATTTTTCCTGTGTATTTTCATACTCCTACCTCACTTGGGTTATATACCTGACATAGTAACATAAGCAAATCGAGCCAGTCAACAAATAATCTGTACGTCGTAATGATTTTACGCTATAATATCAGCAATGGGGGCGTAGCTCAGGGGTTAGAGCAGCGGGCTCATAACCTGTTGGTCGTTGGTTCGATCCCAACCGCCCCCACCACCATAATCAACCACAGAAATCAAAAAACCTCCCTTAGGGTAATCGGGGAGGTAATTTTGTGCACCTGTTTGTTTACATATCTAGAGTAGCAAACTTGCTATCTAAACGCAAGCACTTTGCCACCGCAAAAAACCCTCAGCTGACAAGCCGAGGGTTTTAAAAAACAGCAAAATTTATTTCTTCTTAGAAACTGTCAGAAAGCCATTGCGCGGATTTTCTTTAACGACGCGATCCTCTGGCAAATCGCACGGCTCGCCTTTTTCGTTTTTCTCTACCTTAGTGAAAAAGTAGATGGTTTGCGGTTTGCCGCCGCGAAGTGTAACTTCAGTTTTGTGTAGATAATAAGTGACGCCCTTTGAATTCGTGTGCTTGTAAGCCATTGTTTTATACCTCCTATTAGTATTGGTTTACATCTGTTAGCTTATCGTAACCTGCATTGAGTGTCAACACTTTACACCCCTAGCCGTACCAGTCAAGCAGCTCGATATTTATAGCGCAATAATAGGTGTAATATTACAAGGCTAATCAAACGCAGTACTATAACTACCAAAATCACTACTGCCAAAACTATCGACCAGCCAGCAAAATCAGGCGTCCAAAGCGGCGACGTATATTCGTGGCGGTATAGTTCAGTGTTGGGCAATTCTGGGTCTTTGAGTTTGTCAGAGGTGGGATATTTTGATAATTCGTTAACAAAGCATTGGATATAAGCCATCGACCAACCGCTATATTGCGGATGGCAAACCGCCTCAGCCTGAGCATGAACTCTTGCGTTCTCAGACGACGCCGCCGAAGCTCTCTTGATAGCCGCTTGCGAGTCGCGCTCATACTGATGCTGTAGATAAATCACGCCGCTGCTGGCATTCATATGCGTGGTTGAGTAACGCTGCAAATCTTGCAGGCGATTAAATATTTGTGTTTCGTTGCCTGATTTGTCAGCTGTCGCCACAGCACTGCGGCGCTGTATCATGCCAACATTATTGATACGTAAAAAAGTTGCCGCTACAAAACAAACTAGTACAAACAAAATCAATAATTGCCAGGTCTTGACTCGCTCAAGACGCCGAAGATTTCGCCTCGCCGCGCGTTTATCGGCCATTATTCCCGCCCTTCATTACTTAATAGTATACCACGAGCAGCTTGATTGCGTTATAGTAGAAGTATGAATATTTATTTCTCTGGCATTGGCGGCGTCGCTATCGGACCGTTAGCTGAATTAGCTCATGACGCCGGGCATAGCGTACAAGGCTCGGACGCGCACTCGAGTCTAGAAACTAGCGAATTAATGCAGCGCGGCATTGTCGTCACTAATGACCAGTCTGGCGATTACCTAGAATACTGCCATAAGCAGCGCCGTATCGACTGGCTCGTTTACACCGCCGCCTTGCCTGCTGACCACCCAGAACTAGTGAGAGCGCAAAAATTAGGCATTTACACAGCCAAGCGCGACGAGCTGCTGCGCTACATTATGAGCGAAAAGAATCTCAAGATGATCGCTATTGCTGGCACTCACGGCAAAACGACAACTACCGGTATGATGATTTGGGTGCTGCGCCAACTCGGCGTCCCAATCAGTTATTCAATTGGCACCACTATCAGTTTTGGGCCGAGCGGGCACTACGCGCCGAACAGCGAGTATTTTATATATGAGTGCGATGAATTCGATCGCAACTTCTTGCATTTCAGCCCATACCTTTCGCTGATTACTTCTATTGATTACGATCATCCAGATACATACCCAACTCAAGCCGCTTATACCAGAGCTTTCCAACAATTTCTCGTACAAAGCGAACTATCTATTCTCTGGAAGAAGGACACTCTTACCGGTTTAGAACCAGTTAATAAATCTTGGGTACTCAAAGACGAGGAAGTTAAAAGTTTTCGCATTCCAGGCTGGCATAATCGAGCCAACGCCACGCTGGTTGCCAAAGCCTGCGAGCGGCTAAAGCTGGGTAATCCTGACATCGTGAAGGTCGCCGTCGAGAATTTTCCTGGTACGCAGCGGCGATTTGAACGCTTGGCACCTGGGCTGTACTCCGACTATGGCCACCATCCAGCCGAAATATATGCTACGCTGCAAATGGCGCACGAAATATCCCGTGAAGTAACTCTTGTTTACCAGCCGCACCAAAATGTCCGCCAGCACGAAATTCAATCAATGTACACAAATGAAGTTTTTCGCTACGCTGACAGCGTATATTGGCTGCCGACATATTTGACGCGCGAGAATCCGGATTTACCGATACTGACGCCCGCAGACTTAACCAAAAACCTCACCCGCCCCGAAGTACATATTGCCAGCCTCAACGATGATTTGTGGAAGTCTATCATGCTTGACCGCGAGCTAGGCAAACTAGTCCTCTGCATGGGCGCTGGCACCATTGACGAGTGGCTGCGGCAGCATCTGAAGATTTAGAGTTTTACCGATTATCGCCGCTGCCATGCAGCTGGCCGCGCTGCTGGCGACTGGCTAGCTTTTCGTTATTAAGCCGCGCCACCTCTTCCAAGCTAGAGCCGAGCAAATGCGCCGCCGAGTTAATATACCACAGCACGTCGCCCAATTCTTTGATAATTTCTGCGCGATCATCGTCATTTAATTTACCCTGCTTATCGCGGATTAGCTTTTTGAACTTTTCCATCACCTCGCCCGACTCGCCAGCCAAACCTAGTATTTGCGCCATCAAATCAGCGCTGATATCGCCGTAGGCGTGATCGCTGGTTAGCGTTGAAATAGCTTTTTGCGAATAATCTTGAAAATTCATGTTCCTCCTGCTTATTGTTTGTATTATAGCAATAATTGCTATCTTGCACTATTAAGCGTAATCCTGATTATCCGGCTGGCCGTATATCTCTAAGAGAACAACCAGTCTACCCATTTCCTTTCGACGCTCTGAGTCTAGTAAGATTTCTTTGATTTTCTCTAGAAACTCTGGGTCTCGTAAGACTTCTTTGGTGTATTCATCAATAATTTTGCGAAGAATACTACCTATAGTCTCTTCTCCTTCGCTCATCAGTACTTCTTTACACAAGACATCAAACTGTTCCCCAAGCACACCGCGAATCGAAAGAGTACGCGCACTTTCGCCCGTCAAGACACTTACACTTGAGTCTTTACTACCCGAATCAAATCTTTCAATATTTGCCATAAAATTCTCCTTTCGTTACCAGCAAATCATATCGTACCGCTGCTGCCGATTCCATACAAAATGGTTGATATTTTATGACAATTTTGTTTTTTATGCTATATTACAGATATGGATTTTTCGATTATCGGCTTGTCTACTCGTGACAAACGCGTATATGAGGCGCTGCTGGCAATTCCTAATAGTTCGCTGCGAGCCATCGCAGAAACGACAAATATTAACCGCGGCAGCGTCTACGAATCTATCAAAAGCCTGCGCGCAGCCGGACTCGTCAACAGCGTCGCCCAAGGCAAGCAGCTGCGCTACCGCGCCGAGGATCCAGCCATTTTGGCAGAAATTTTACGCGAGAAGCAGCAAGCTTTACAGATAGCCGGCCAACAGCTTGATCAATACATTGTCCGCCTGCGAACCGCAAACAAAATCGCCGAAACCCGGCATATGGCAGCATTTTACGAGGGCGACGAAGGTTTGGCAAATATTTTGCGCGATATATTGAGTACTTGCCGCCTGCAAAAGATTAACTTGTACCGCGTAATTTCTTCGCCGCGCGTCAGCCGCTATCTGTACAACAACTTTCCGAATTTTAGCCGCGAACGCGCTAAACGAAACCTACGAGTACGCGTCTTGCGCTACGCCAAGCCCCTGCGCATAACGACAGGTTTAGCAGATAGCCGCTACTTAGCTGGACCAAAACTAGATGACGGTTGCTACACAATATTGTATGCCAGTAAAATGGCTATTATTACCCTGGACAAATATAACTCTATGCACGGAGTAATTATCGATAACACCAGCCTAGCCTCGGTGCAAACGCGCCTGTTTGACATTGCTTGGCAGGGTGCTAGCGAGGGATCTAACCCGCTTCCACTGGCACGATAGCACAACATCAACACGTAGCTCTCACAAAATTAATCGCCTTACCCTCGTCCAGCCAGCGCTGTTCGTAGGTCGTCATGATTTTATACTCGTCGTCCAGAGATGATTCGTGCAGGTCGAAGCTTAGCTCTGTAATTTGCCATTTTTCTGCCACTAATTGCTCCAAACTCCAGCAGAAAAAGTCGCGGTCGTCATGCTTGAAAAGCAGCTCGCCGCCAGGCTGCAATAATTGCACGTAACGGCGCAAAAAATACGGATGTGTCAACCGCCGCCCGGCAGCCCGCTTTTTCGGAAACGGATCGGGAAAGGTCACCCAAATATTTTCTAACGATTTTGGCGGAATTAACTCCCCAACTTGATCGGCCCGAGCACGCACAAAAAATATATTTTTCATGCCTTTTTCTAGCGCCGTGTAAGCGCCTTTTTGCAAACGGTCAGCCTTAACGTCAATCGCCGCAAACAGCTTATCTGGGTAACGCGCTGCTAATTCGACGCTAAACAAACCAGTACCAGCGCCAATCTCTAACCCGAAAATACCCGGCTGGTGCTGCTGGTAAAAATCGCGCCATTCGTCAAACTCAAAGCAATTCTCGGCGTTATGAAACTTGGCAAATTTGTATTTTTTGCGCTTGCGAACAATAACAAAATCGTCAGGATTGAGCAGTTCGCTCACTAGTTTGAAGCCTCTCCGCTTGGTGCTGTTCCCGATGAACGTTCATTAAAGACTTGAATTGAACTATCTGATAGCGCCTCGCCACCAAAACTGGTCGATGCGGCCGCACGTTTGGCGTGTTTGTCGTATACATTTTTAAAATCTTTGATAGTTTTTTGATCAATCTCCCCTTGTGCCGAGAAACCCTTTTCAGTTTCTTCGCTAGCGCCAGCTTGCTTCTGCACAGAGCTAAAACCTGGGCGGCTCAAATCGACTTGTGCTGCACCGCTGGTGTTATACATCTCTAAAGCTACCGCCACCATGACGAGCGATACTATAATTACACAGACCAGCATAGCCGCAAAACCGCACCGCTGACAAATATGATCAGCTCGCTTTTTCAGGCGAGCACGAGCGTGAAGTCTAGTCATTACTACCTCCTTGACTACTCAAACCCGTTTTTGACAAATCTAATTTGTCGATTTGTGAACTATATTGCTTAATTAGCTTTTCGAGTTCGACTACTGCTTTTCGTACATCACCGCGATAATAACGCGCTCGTTCAATATCCATATAAAAGTCTGCTGGCTTATCTTGGCAATCCGTCTGGGCTATATGCGACATTATCTGCTCGTAACGCTGATAAGAGTTGCGAAATTTTCCGATTTGATGGTCGAAATCGACGGTTGTCTTGGTTAAGTCGATGCCGTTGAGCTTATTGAGAGCAATACGGCTATTCATCGGCGCCATCAGTTTGGTAGAAATTGCATCATATTCGCGGCCGAGATTGATGCGCACCAAAGCGTCGTTAGCACGAATACGCTCTAAAACAGTTTTAGTCGTCGCACAATTACTGCGCACCAAATTAAGCTGCCGCTCAGTCAATAGAGTCATAGTTGGACCTTCAGCGCTGACCGTTGAAGCACAAGCGACATAGACTAACGCACACAATATAATAAGGCTTCTTTTCATTACGTATTATTATGGCGAAATATTCCCAGACGGTCAAGTCTACGTATTAGGCTGCTAATTTATAACCTGCAAGTCACCTGCACCAGCCTGGCACTAATTTACATCTTTGATACTAAAACCAAACTTACTGGCGACAAGCGCAATATCCGGTTTACCAAACTCGTCTGCTAGCGCCTGAAATTTGGCTTGTTTATCGCTGCCAAATTTTTGCACCAGATTATAATACCATTCAAACGTGCAAAAATATGGCGGCTCTTTGGGCGGTTTGCTTTTGGAATGAAATTTGTCGGCGTACATTAGCAGTCGCTCCTCGGGCGTGCTGGCAGTATAATCGGCTGGCGGAATGGACAAGTTTTGGTTAATTACATCCTGCTTGGTCAAACCTACGCCAGTATGATGCGAAGCGAACCGCCAAATTTGCTCAGGAAAGCCTTCGTTTCGCAGAATCTGCTCGCCAATCACGCCGTGGCGAACGCCGTCGACAAATTTACCGTTTTCCAGAACATCATACGCACCGATATCATGAAGCATACAGGCAACATGCAGCAAATTGCGGTCGATTTGCGAGTTCGGCTTGGCATCCAAAAGCTGCGCCGCAATTGCGTCGACCACTTGGCAATGAGTATAAATCAACGCAAAATCAGCATCAGTTTTGGCGTATTTTTTGTGCAAGTTTTTGACTTGAGCTTCGGTTGGTAATTTCGTTTTATTCATATTTATTCTACCTATGTTTGACACAAAGATCCTTTTAAATCCTTACATCGCCGTCTAAACTAACATAATTCTTAGCGCCGCTGCGATACATGGCGGAAGGCTTATTTTTGGCATCAAACTCATATTTCATCAGTTCGCCAAAATAGCTAAAATGATTACCCTTCGCAATTTTTAAAGTAGCGTCATCGACTATTTCCAGTTCTTCAGCCATATTGAACGGTTGCCAATCATTAGACCATAAACCCCTCAATCCTTTTTCCGTATCAACAACTTCATACACTCCGTAATCGTTAACGAACCGCGCTTCAAACTTTCGACGGTTTTTATCAGAAGCATCACCAAATTGATCAATAATTCCTAATATCGAATTTGCAACTATTCCTGGCGCTGTATCATACGCGTTAGCCAACACCGAAACGGTTATTCCGTCGTCTATCCGCGACCAGGTGCGGCCGACAAATCCTGGATAACCGCCGCTATGACCGACGAGCCGCTTGCTGTCCTTGGTCTTGGTGACATCGACACCCAAACCGTAACTTCCTGCGTTTGCTTCGTCAGCAACTTGCCATGATGGGCGCTGCATTTCCCGTTTGGAAGCATCGCTCAACAGTTTACCTGAGCCGACTTGCAAAGCAGCAAAGAATTTCACCAAGTCATGTGCCGTTGAGCAAAATCCCGTGGCTGGCTGCAGTGCACCAGTTGTGATGTGCTGGAATGGACGACGCTGCTGACGCAAATCAAACCTACTGTAGCCAGTAGCCATACGAAGTTCTGGCGAATATTCCGTGGTGGTTTGTGTTAAGTTAAGCGGCGTGATGATGTTTTCCGCCACAACATCAGCGTACGATTTGCCACTAGCTTGTTTAACCACCAAACCGAGCAATCCAAAGCCAAAATTAGAATATTTGAATTCGGAATTTGGTTCGAACACCAGTTGTGACTTCATGATTTGCTGCTTGAATTCATTTTCATCTGGAAATTCTCCTTGAAACTGCCAAAAGCCCGACGCCTGGCCATCACGAATTACGCCCGCCGAATGGCTCAGTAACTGACGCAAGGTTACGTCATGCCAACGCTGGTCGCTATGCTGCGCCAGCCACGGTAGATGCGTCGTAGCTGAATCATCGATGCGCAACTTGCCGCGCTCTTGTAGCTGCATTACGGCCGTAGCAGTAAATGTTTTTGATTGCGAAGCAACGTGAAAAAGATGATCGGTCATTAGTGTTTCATTGTGTTCTATATTTGCCAGACCGTAGGCTTTATTGAAAACCACCTCGCCGTCTTTGGCTATCGCCACCGTAAATCCCGGCCAGCGCGCCCACTGGCTGCGCAGCATTAGCCATGAGTCAATAAATTTCAGTGTTCGTTTGGGAATTGATTTCATAGCCTGCTTGCACCTCCTCAGACATTACGCTTCTTACGGCCACCATCTCAGAACAAAATCCCGATAACCCGGCGCGAGTTTGTCAGTAGTTTCAATCTCTGCTTGAGCGAGCCAAATCGGGCGCTCCTCGCCGCCATCACACGCTCGGTCCGGTATTTCGATGTTACCGTCAACCATGGCCGTGTAGCCAAGAATAATTTTATGATCTTTGACGGCACTACCTCGCGGATAGCGCATATAGAAATCAGCCGGTGTCGCATCAATTGCGATACCCAGCTCCTCGCGCAGCTCTCGCTCTAGTGCCACGTCAGGCGTTTCGCCAGCGTCAATATGTCCGCCCGGCAAGCCAAAGCCATCATCGTGCGGATAATACATCAGTAGCACACGCTTGCCGTCGCTGCTATACAGCGCTACTTTTACGCTAACTTCGTGTCGATCGTACATTGCGCTCATAATCCCAATTCCTTTAGCTGCGCTGGGTCAACCGTTGACGGTGAATCCATCATCACGTCGACGCCCGAGCCGTTCTTTGGAAAGGCCAAGGTTTCGCGGACGTTCGTTTCGTCGATGAGCTCCATGAGGATACGGTCAACACCAAAGGCACAGCCAGCGTGTGGCGGTGCACCGTATTTGAAGGCGCCTAGCATAGCGCCAAACTTTTCTTCGACGTAGCTTTCGCTAAAGCCGAGCAAATCGAATACTTTGTATAGCACCGCTGGGTTGTGGTTACGCACACCGCCAGAACAAATTTCGTAACCGTTCATCACCATGTCGAATTGATCAGCGACAATTGCCAATTTATCAGCATCAGTGGCAGCAGCTTCCAAGGCTTGCAAGCCACCTTTTGGCATGCTGAACGGATTGTGGCCAAAGTCAAGCTTCTTGCCGCGGTCATCCCATTCATAGAACGGAAAGTCGATAATCCAAGCCAAGGCTACCTCATTCGATTTTTTCAGGTCGAAGTGGGCAGCAAATTCGTTTCGCAGACGACCAAGTACGGCGTTGACGACCGAGCGTGTGTCAGTACCAAAGAAGACAACGTCATCGCCATCAGGGTTCATTTTCTCTATAAGCAATTGATGTTCTTCGTCTGACAAGTGTTTTGCCACTGGCGAAATCGCATCATAGCCATAAAAATCACTACTAGTGATCGGGATTACATATCCCCGTGCCTCGTCGGGATGTTTTATTTTAACATATTTAATGTAGGGTAAGCCGCCCGCACCCTCACTTGTAGCAATATCCTCAAACTGTTTGATTTGCTTACGGCTGAGATTGACACCGTTTTTCACGCAAATCGCCTTGATACACTCAACGTTCTTGAATTTATCATATTTAGTGTTGGCAAACACATCAGTCAGCTCAATCAGCTCCATACCAAAGCGCAAGTCCGGCTTGTCCGAGCCATACGTCTCCATGGCGTCGCGATAGGAAATGCGCGGAATTGGACTGCCGTCACCAACCGCGAGACTACTCAAATCCAGCAATTTCTTGCCCGCAAAATCAGTCGCGAGTTGCTGCATCAACGGCTCAACTTCTTGGCGAACTTCCTCACCGTCTTCAACAAAGCTCATCTCCAGATCCAGCTGGTAAAACTCGCCGTACAGTCGATCGGCTCGCGGATCTTCATCGCGAAAACACGCCGCCAGCTGGTAATACCGCGGCACACCACCAACCATCAGCAGCTGCTTGAACTGCTGGGGTGCCTGCGGCAGAGCGTAAAACTTATTTTCCTGCAAACGGCTCGGGATCAGGAAATCACGCGCGCCCTCGGGACTGGAATTTGCCAAAATCGGCGTCTGAATCTCGATGAAGTCCCGAGTATCCATATACTGATGCATCCGTCGGTACATCTCAGCGCGTTTTTGCAGCATCTCCTGCATCTTTGGACGGCGCAGGTCGAGGTAACGATACTTAAAACGCAAGTCCTCGCCTGCCTGATTTTCCTCAGCAAATGGCTGGATTGGCAAGGTTTCGGCTCGGTTAAGTAACGTCAACCTCTCGACCACCAATTCAACTGCGCCAGTCGGAATTTTATCATTCTTTAGCCCAGCCGCGCGTTCGCGCACCATGCCTTCAGCGCGAATGACAAATTCGTCGCGCAGCTCCTCAGCAAGTGAAAACATTTCCGGATCATCGGAATTAAAAACTAGTTGCAATAAACCTGTATGATCACGCAAATCAACAAAAATTAACCCGCCGTGATCGCGGCGCGAGTGTACCCAGCCGCTAACTGAAATTTTTTCGCCGGCGAGTTGCGCCGTCTGTGTATTCAAAGTTCGCTTCATATCTCTGTTATTATACTTGATTCACCCGTCCTTTACCAATCCGCGCTGCAATGATAGCTTTTCCAAATAAAATGCGCTACAATTAGCATAAGAATTATGAGGATCCTAAATAATACTCTAGTCAAGATTCTGACGCGTAATAATATTGCGACCGAAGAAACTCTCAAGCCGCTAATAGAAGAGGCAGAACGTTCTTCGCGACCGCTGCAAAATATTGTGCTAGATTCGAAACTAATATCTGAAACTGATTTAACAAAGCTTTTTGCACAATACACCGACATACCTTATGTTGAGGTCGATCCGCGCAACATTCCAACAGAAGTGCTTAATCGCATTCCAGAGCGTATCGCCCGCCAATACAATGCTGTTATTTTTCAAATTGACGAAGACGGCACCATGCACTTGGCGATGGACGATCCAGATGATGTGCTGGCTACTAATTTCATCGAGAAAGAAATCGGTAGCAATACTAAAATCTATATTGCGCCGCATTCTAATATTTTGCAGTGTCTAGAGAACTATCGCGGCGACGTTAATCAAGAACTTAATGAAGTTATTGATGTGCAGCGTGAAGATGACGGCTCGGACCAGAAAGTTTCCGAAGCTGATGTCGCCGAGGATTCACCAATCGCCCAAACCGTCAATTTGCTGTTAGAATATGCTATCCGTTCTCAGGCCTCAGATATTCACATCGAGCCGCGGGAAAATTTCGTGCAAATACGCTACCGCATCGACGGCGTACTTAAAGAAGTCAACCAATTACCGCGCAACGTCCTTAATGCATTGGTTAGCCGTATCAAAATTTTATCTAATCTAAAAATCGACGAGCGACGAGTGCCGCAAGATGGCCGCTTCAAAATTAAAGTCGCCGGCAAACAATATGCATTACGCGTCAGCACTCTGCCTATCACCGATGGCGAAAAAGTCGTTATGCGAATTCTCGACGAGTCCAATCAAGCAATCACGTTGCAACAACTTGGTTATTGGGGCAGATCGCTAGCCATCATAAATAACGCTATTGCCGAACCAAACGGCATGATTCTAGTAACCGGACCAACTGGTAGCGGCAAGTCTACTTCCTTATTTTCAGTACTATCTATGCTAAACACGCCGGAAGTTAATATCTCGACTATTGAGGATCCAGTCGAATACAAAATCCCCGGCGTCAACCAAACCCAAACCAACGCCAAAGCTGGAATGACTTTCGCCTCGGGGTTGCGAGCACTGCTGCGCCAAGATCCGAACATCATCATGGTCGGCGAGATTCGCGACGGCGAGACAGCCAACCTAGGCGTACAGGCGGCGCTGACTGGGCACTTGGTGTTTTCAACCTTGCACACCAACAATGCGGCAACCTGTCTACCACGTTTATTAGATATGGGTATCGAGCCATTTTTGATCGCTTCAACAGTCAAAGCAGTCGTTGGGCAGCGCTTAGTACGACGACTGTGCATGAACTGCCGCGAACAATACGTACCGACGCCAGACGAAATCAACGAAATAGTCTCGCTATTCAATCTGCGTCCAGACCAAACGTTTGCACATATTCATGATCTAGAATTACAAGCCATCGAGCAAAAAGTCGGCGGCGACACACCAGCTGGCACCGACGAGACTACTATTCGCACCCTCTGGCGAGCGCACCCAGGCGGCTGCGACGAGTGCGGACACGTCGGCTTCAAGGGGCGCGTCGGTATTTACGAAGTGTTGGGCATGTCGCGCGAAATTCAAAAAATGATAACTTCCGACGCCACTAGCAACCAGATTCAAGATCAAGCAATCAAGGAGGGAATGATTACAATGCAATCTGATGGATTAGTTAAAACATTACGCGGCAACACTACGCTCGACGAGGTGCTGCGTGTTACGAGGGAATCCTAATGGCATCTTTCTCTTATGTCGCAACTAATAAGTCTGGCGATGTCATCCAAGGCAACATCGAGGCTAGCGATCGACCTGGAGCTTTATCTGCTCTAACCAAGCAAGGCTTGTCACCGCTCAGTATTGACTCGCTTGAAAAGAAAGGACTAGCCAGTATTAGTTTTGGCGGTGGTAAGAAAAAAGTTAAAACCGACGACATCGTGATGTTCACCCGCCAGATGAGCGCCATGGTTAGCGCTGGCGTGCCGTTGCTGCGAGCACTTTCTTCGCAACATGATCACACTGATAGTCCAGCCCTCAAGACAGTCCTTGGCGACATCATTAAAGACGTTCAATCTGGTATGCAGCTAGCCGACGCCCTGAGCAAACATCCAGCTACTTTTAACGATGTTTATGTCAATATGGTGCGTGCTGGCGAAGCTGGCGGTATTCTTGACGATATCCTTAGGCGTCTAGCTATTCAGCAAGAAAAAAGTGCTGGCATCCGCAAAAAAATTAAAGGAGCGATGACTTATCCGTTAGTTTTGCTGGTTATTACTATTATGGCCTTTTTGGTTTTAATGGTGTTTGTCATCCCGCAAATCGGCGAAATGATTAAAGGGTTTGGTGGCGAGGATGCCGAACTACCAGCTTTGACTCAAGTAATGCTGTCAATTAGCGGTTTTTTGACGACTAAAGGATACTTGCTGATACCAGTACTAATCGCTATCGTTTACTTCTTGCGGCGCTGGCTGAATACTACAGCTGGCAAACACACTTTTCACCGTTTTGTCCTCAAGATACCAGCTATTAGTAGCATTATTCAGAAAGTAGCTGTCGCCCGCTTTGCTCGTACGTTTTCGGCGCTCATGGGGTCTGGCGCGGCTGTTCTAGAATCGCTTGAAGTCACTTCGCATTCAGTCGGCAATGTTGTTTACGAGGAAGCTCTGCTAAAAGCTGCCAAGGAAGTCGAAAACGGCAAAAACTTATCAACAATCATCGAAAAAACTGGATTATTCCCGCCAATCGTCTCGCAGATGCTAGCCGTCGGCGAAGAAACTGGCCAAACCGACGTCGTACTAGTCAAAGTAGCCGACTTTTACGAAGAAGAAGTTGATGTCGCCATCGATAGTATCGGCTCAATTATTGAACCGGTAATGATCGTGCTGATGGGCGGCATGGTGGGGCTAATTGCCGCTAGCGTTATGATGCCAATTGCCGGCTTATCAACGAGTATTAAACAATAAAACTTATGCTATACTGTATATAGAAAAGGGCATCCATGGTAAAACTATTTTTCAAAGACAAACCGATCATCGGACTCGACATCAATTATACTGGTGTTAAAGTCATGGCCATCAACCAGAAACACGCTGACGTTCGCGGCTACGGCTCGGTCGATCTTGACCCGGTTAAGACACAGGAGGCGCTCGACACCGACGACCACGAGTATCTGCGCGAGCACATAGCCAATATGTTTCGAGATCGCATTATCGGCTCTCTGCCTTCTAACCACGTAGTAATTGGCTTGCCGACGAGCCGCACTTATTCGCGCACTTTTACTCTACCAGCAAGCGAAGAAAAGCATATTGCCAGCGCTGCCCAGCTAGAAGTCGAACGCTATATACCAATACCGTCAGACTCGTTATACACTGACTACGAAATTATTAAGCGCACCAAAGAGACCCTGATGGTTGTCGTCTCGGCCGCACCGCGCGCGCTGGTTGATACAGTTACGCAAGTTGCCAAGGAAGTCGATCTGCGTCCAGTTGCCGTTGAACCGAGCATGAATGCGGTCGCCCGCATCCTGACCAAAACCGAGGAAGGCAATCGTACCACGCTAGTTATCGACGTCGGCGCCACCAGTACCGATATTGCCGTCCTGGAAGATTCAGCAATTCTCATTACCGGTTCGGCTAATGTCGGCGGCAATAACTTCACTCTAGATATCGCTAGTAAAATGCAAGTGTCGCTAGAAAAAGCTCACCAGTATAAAGTCCTCAACGGCCTCGGGCAAAGCGATGATCATGACAAAATTGAAGCCGCCCTCAAACCAAGCCTCGGTCGTATCGTCGGAGAAGCCAAAAAGGTCATCCGTTACTACAGCGAACGTATTTCGGAGGATAAAAAAATCGAGCAAATTCTTATCGTTGGCGGCGGTGCAAACATGCCAGGTATCGGCGAATACTTTACTAACGCTTTCATTTTACCGGCCCGCGTCGCTAGCCCGTGGCAAGATCTTGATTTCGGGTCGCTTGAGAAACCGCACCGCCAGTTTCGCCCGCGTTACATCACCGTCGCTGGTCTGGCTAGCGTACGGCCATCGGAGGTAAAAAAATGATCAACCTACTTTCACCCGAAGAACGCAAGCAAATTAAGGCCGCCCGGGCTAACTCAATTTTGATGCGTTATGTTGTCATGTCGCTGATAGTTGTTGTGATTATTGTAGTTGAGCTAATCAGCTCGTATTTTATGCTAGTATTCAACCAGTCTGCCAGTAGAGAAACCATAAATGACAATCAAAGTAAATCTTCAGCCTTCAGCTCGGTTAAGAGCGATGCCGAAAAGTATCGCTCTAACCTGCGGGTAGCAAAATACATTCTTGACACTCAAGCGCCATATACTGATATTCTAAATGCGATTGCTAGGAGGTTGCCAAACGGCGCCTCGCTCACTGGCATATCAATCGACCCGACGACTTTTGGAACCGCTTCTGTGCAAATTCAAACCCACGTCAGTTCGTACGCGCAAGCCATTGAAGTCAAAAATAGCTTGCAAGAGACGTCTATCAATAAAGTTAAAGTTTTTGACAGTGTTAGCCTATCAAACGCTACGCACGAAATTGGCGACAATACATTTCAGGCAAATTACACTGTAATCTATTCAAAGAAGGTACTGCCATGAAATTCGTTCTAAAACCAACTACATTCCGCATTTTGCTTATCGTCAGCCTACTAGTTATTGCGGCAGCGGGCGTAGGCAGTTTCGTCTTCGGACACCAAGAGATTGTTAAATATGCAGAGGAAACCCGCAAACTCAATACCGAAGCACAAGCCTCTAGCAACGAATTACAAGCCCTTTCAAGCCTCAAATCGAAACTAGACAACAGCAAAAGCGACGTAAAACGCGCTGAACAAATCGTTTCGACCAGCAAGAAATATCATTATCAAGATCAAATTGTCAGCGACATCGAAAATCACGCAAATAGCGCTGGTATTAAAATCGCTTCAATCGATTTTTCAGCAAATGAAAGTAAATCCAGCAGCTCATCAAGTTCATCGTCGTCTAGCACTGCTAAAAACGCTAAAAAACCAGCGCCAGACGGCTTCAAATCGGTTACCGCTACTGTTAACTTGAGTAATCCGGTATCCTATGAGCAAGCGTACATTTTCTTGCGCTCTTTAGAACAAGGGCTTTTCCGGATGCAAATTTCTAACCTGGCCTTAGCCAAAGACGACAACAACGGCATCACAGTTAGCGCACTAACTCTGGAGGTATATACAAAATAATGGAAGTCTCAGACGCATTTCGCATTCTCGGCGCAAAGACAGCTAAATTCTTTGGCCGGTATCACTTTTTATTGTTTTTCATGTTAGCTGCTGGCGGATTGTCAGTTGCTACCATCCTACTCTACCAAACACTCACTACGCCAGCAGAAGAACCGCAAGCTAGCACCTCCGCTAGTTTTGATGATACTACCATCAAACGCATCCGCAAGCTAAAATCAGCTGGCAATGCACCGAGCACACCGCCGCCAGCCAACGATAGGACAAACCCGTTTTAGTCTATGATTTTGCTCGGTTCAGCGGTACTCAATGCAGAAATATTCAGCATTCAAACTGGCGGCAAGGTAGCGCGCACAACCCGCGCAATCATTAATCCCGCCAATCTGCAAATTATCGCCTTCGAAGTGTCAGGGCCGCTAGTTCAGCAACACCCCGCGCTGATGTTGCTTAGCGATGTCCGCGAACTGAGTAATATGGGCTTCATTGTCGACGACATCGACCAATTCATAGCTCCGGCCGACGTTGTGCGCGTCAACGACGTCTACCAGCTAAAGTTTGATATCATCGGCAAACTAGTACTTGATGAAAAACGCCATAAACTTGGTAAAGTCATCGACTTCACAATAGATACCACGCAGTTTCTTATTATGCAGCTGTCGGTCAAGCGGCCACTACTGCGTAGTTTCAATGATACTGAGATTTTGGTACATCGCAGCCAGATTATCGAGATCAATAACGATTCAATTGTCGTTCATTCCCAAGCTAAAGCCCCCGAGCCAGAACTCCATGAAGTAGTCGGTAGCTATATCAATCCGTTCCGCAAACCAAAGCAGGCTCGACAGAATTCAGATATTGATTAGCAATCTTCTCGGCGCAAAGCGGTTTTGATATCATCAAAGCTAAATCCCTGGCGCGCTAGATATTGCATGAACTTTTGCTCATCAGAGTAACGCCAGCGTTTTTTAGCAATAACTTTAGTCAGCTCGCTGGGATCATTACGCGACGAATCTGCGATTACCGAATCAATGATTGTCTGTGCTATACCTTTTGCCGCCAATTCGCTACGCAGTTTTCGCATAGATACGCCTTTAATCTGATGTCGATTCTCAACCCACCAGTTAGCAAATTTCTGATCGTCAATGTAACCGCGCGCTTGCAGCTTCGCAAAAACACGCTCTGCCACAGTTTTAGCGACACCTGGCTTTTCCGCTAACTTACCAGTTTTTCTATTTTTATATTTACGAGCCAATGTTTTACGGTAAAGGTAATCGCGTACTTCACTGCTACTGCGCGGCCGCATCAATACATATTCAAGAGTGCGAGCATACAGCTTGCCGAATTCGCTTTCCTGCTTGAGGCTAGCTAGCTCCTCTTTCGATAAAACCTGGCCAGCCTTAATTCCAAGATCAACAACCTGCGAAATATCCAGGCTAAAATAATATTTGCCATCAATATACACATTGACGCGATCCGAATCGCGAACTTGCGGCGAAAGCGACGTCACAGTATATCGTTCTTGCTGCTGGACCATATCATTATTATAGCTGAAAAAGCGGCCATTTACCGACTAGCAAGCTACTATAGTTTGCATAAATTATCATAGTATTCAAAGATACTACACCACTAAACCCAGCTCGAATGAATATACTTCTAGCAGGCTGTTTTCTTTTTACTTCTAATCTTTCGGTTCTGGTTCGGCAACTTTTTCGCGAACTTTAGCGTCAATTTCAGCCAGGACTTCTGGATTTTCTTTCAAGTATTTTTTAGTAGCTTCGCGACCTTGGCCGATTGTTGCATCATTATACTTATAAAACGCTCCAGATTTGCCCAAAATTCCGTACTGAACGCCCAGATCGACAACATCACCCGTCTTGCTAATACCTTCGTTATACATGATATCGAACTCAGCCGTGCGGAATGGCGGCGCAATCTTATTCTTGACGATTTTGACGCGCGTGCGATTGCCGCGAATTTCATCACCGTCCTTGATTTGCCCAATTCGGCGAATGTCTGCTCGCACCGATGCGTAAAACTTAAGCGCATTACCGCCAGTAGTTGTCTCGGGGTTGCCGAACATCACACCGATTTTCATGCGGATTTGATTAATAAAGATTACCGTAGCCTTCGACTTGTTAATAATACCGGTTAGTTTGCGTAGTGCTTGGCTCATTAATCGTGCTTGTAAGCCCATGTGTGAATCACCCATGTCACCGTCAATTTCAGCTTGCGGCACCAACGCTGCTACCGAATCAACTACTATTAGGTCAACGGCATTTGAGCGCACAAGCGTTTCGACAATTTCCAGCGCTTGCTCGCCATTGTCGGGCTGCGATACTAGCAAATTATCAGTGTCAACGCCAAGCCGTTTAGCATATGCTGGATCAAGTGCATGCTCAGCATCAATAAAGGCTGCCGTCCCGCCTTGTTTTTGCATTTCGGCGATAGCATGCAGCGTCAAGGTTGTCTTACCGCTCGACTCTGGACCATAAATCTCGATAATTCGACCTTTCGGATAACCGCCGCCCAGCGCCAAATCTAAGCTCAGACTACCACTTGGCAATAGCTCGACGTCAACTTTTTTAGCCTCTCCTAGCTTCATGATTGAGCCGTCGCCAAACTGCTTGGTAATCTGCTCCATCGCCAAACCCAACGCCTTTAACTTGCCATCGTCAGCCGCTGGCTTATCTGCAGATGTTTTTGGTTCGCTTTTCTTCGCCATATCTCCCCTTTCTTGCTGATATCTTTAATTATACATGAGCGACGCAGTTTTTGGTATAATGGTAAGTATGAAACAAAACGGCTTCACAGTTATTGAACTTTTACTGGTGATAGTTTTACTTGGAGTTGGCAGCTGGCTATTTTTTAATGAAAAAGCAACTATTGATGCCACTGCTCGCGACAATCAGCGTAAAGTCGCTATCAACGCGATGTATTACGGATTGGAAGAGTATTTCTACGCTAAAAACGGCTATTATCCGGCTTCGATTGACAGCAAAACGCTGCGCACCGTCGACCCTGCTCTTTTCACTGATCCGAAAGGCAAAAAACTTGGCAATAGTGGCAGCAGCTACGTCTACGAATCAACAGGTTGCAATAACGAGAATCGATGCACTGGCTACACGCTACGCAGTTCAATGGAGCGTGAAGATACTTACACCAAGACTAATCGCGATCACAAGAAATAATCAGCTAGTCATCATTCGTAACTGGGCGGCCATTCTTGAACGCCTCAACGGCATTATTAAGAATCGCTACTTGGTTTTTTGGATCAGCAACATAGCTAAAGCGATAGGTTGTTTCGTCGCCCTCGGTACTTAACCGAATCGAGCCGTAATTAAATAAAGTTTGTAGAATACCTTTTTGCGAGTAGCTAGAGTCCTCAATATTCATCAGGCTAACTGTTTGTTCGCGTTTTGAAAACAAGCTTATTTGAATTTCTTGAATAACACTTTCGTTGGTCAGGAAAAAGCGATTTTGCATATATACCCAAATCGCTATATACAAACCGATACCGAATAAAATAATCACCATCAAGCAAATCAAAATAACCTGCGGATACATTGATTGCGCCAAGCCAATCAGCTTAGCAATATCAGGGTAGCAAAACATGAAAACTGACACCAAAATAATCGCAAGCATCATTGCTATCGTCGGACCCCAAATACCGATACTGTGCCGCGGAATCATTCGGATAACATACTCGTGTTCGCTGAGATTAAGCCACGGATAGAGGCGGCATGATTCCTCGTGCTTGCGGCGTGTCTCTTCGGAAATATGAACCGGAATCGGCTCGGTTGAGCGCGCCACATGCACGACCTGCTTGCCAGATTCGGTGACTGATACTGGGTTGGTCTGCTGCACAGCCGATTCTGCACCAGTAGCCTGCTCTTGCTGCTGTGAAGCTGTGTATAACGGACGTCCTTCAGCGTCGTAAGCAACTGGTCTGCGGCTATCGTCATCGTCCATGATACCTCCTCGTTTATACTACTTGTAGTATACTATAAATTCCCTGTATTGCCGAGATGCCGCTTCGCCTTAATCGTCACCCGGCGGCCGCGCGGCGTGCGTTCAATGAAGCCAATTTGCAGTAAATACGGTTCATAAAAATCCTCAATCGTCGTCGCTTCGTCGCCAGTCAGGGCGGCAATGGTGGTTAGTCCCACCGGATTGTCGCCATAATTTTCCAGGATTGATTGTAGTAAATTGCGATCAGCTGGATCCAAGCCCAGCTCATCCACTTCCAGCATTTCTAGCGCACTCGTTGTCGTTTTTACATCAATTATGCCATCGCCGTTGACGTCGGCATAGTCGCGCACGCGCTTGAGCAGGCGATTGGCGATACGCGGCGTCAAGCGGGCCCGTGTTGACAATAAGTTCGCTGCTTCATGCCGAATTGACGACTCCAGGATAGCCGCACTCCGCGTCACAATTTTAGCGATATCCTCTGGCTCATAAAACTCCAGGCGGTAAATATGCCCAAACCGATCGCGCAGCGGCGCTGCCAAACTGCCTGTCCGCGTCGTTGCACCGATGACCGTAAACCGCGGCAAGTCCAGCCGAATCGACCGGGCCGCTGGTCCTTTGCCGATGACGATATCCAGCTTGAAATCCTCCATCGCCGAATACAAAATCTCCTCCACCGCCCGGCCGAGGCGATGAATTTCATCAATGAACAAAATATCGCCGTCCGCCAAATTGGTCAAAATCGACGCCAAATCACCCGCCTTTTCAATGGCCGGGCCGCTAGTAATGCGCAAGTTTGTGCCCATCTCATTGGCGATCACCGTCGCCATGGTCGTCTTACCCAGCCCTGGCGGGCCGTACAGCAGCACATGATCCAGCGGCTCGCTGCGCTTCTTGGCCGCCTCAATCGCCAGGCGTAAATTACGCTTCAACCGTTCTTGACCAACATATTCATTGAAATTCTGCGGACGCAGACTAACTTCAATCCGCTGCTCCTCGGCGTCATCATGCGGACTAGTATCGACTATTCTTTGAATTGCCATAGATTAAGCCGTTTTATCCCTTCAACGCTTCCGTCACCCGCTGCGCCGTCGGCAGATTAGTGTCAACATTTTCCAGCGCTTTGGTAGCGTCCGCTAAGGTGTAGCCCAGCGCCATCAGCGCTTCTAAAGCTTCGTCAGAAGTATTCAATTCAGCTTGGACCGGAGTGTCCGCTCGACCGTAATGCGCTGGCAAGCCAACCTTATCGCTCAGATCAACCACCACCCGCTCGGCAGTTTTTTTGCCAATACCAGCAGCTTTTTGCACAAAAGCACTGTCAGCGTTGGCAATAGCGTTGCGCACCTGTTCCGCATCGCCCAGGCTGAGAATCGCTAGCGCCGCCTTCGGGCCGACACTCTGAACAGTAATCAGCATTTCAAACAGCTTTTTTGCCGCCAAACTAGAAAAACCGAATAGTTCTTCCGCCTGCTCGCGCACATGGTGGTAGGTATAAAACTTGACGTCTTGATTCAGTACCGCCGCCTCAAAATCGCCAGCCGCCACACTGACTTCGTAGCCAACGCCGTGAACGTCAACCACGACGCTGCCAGCGCCAAACTTTTCAGCGATCACACCAGAAAGATGAGCTATCATAATCAGCTATGGCGACGTAGTGTTACCGCCAGGATTATTACTATTATTGCCGCCATTATTGCTACCGCCAGAATCGCCTGAGCTGCCGCCACTATTATCGTTTCCGCCAGCAGCCGCACAATTGCTAGTATCTTTACTGTAGTTCACGCCGTCGATTTTACTTTTATCGACCATAACCACTGAGCCTGTCTTGAGGTCGCAGGCTGCCACTTTAGCATTTGTGCTTTTACAGTTAGCAGTGTCTTTCGAGTATTTTGTCGAGTTAAAGCTAGCTTCGTCAATAGTTTCAACCTTGCCGGTAGAGAGGTTGCAAACGGTAATCGTCGGCGCCTTACAATTAGCAGTGTCTTTTGAATATTTCGTCGAGTCAAACTTGTCCTCATCGATAGTTTCAATCTTGCCGGTAGAGAGGTTGCAAACAGATACTTTAGTTGGCTCAGAATTACACGATTCAGTCGGCAAAGCGCCGCTCATAAAGTATTCATTATAAGTATTAGCACCGGCTTTCGCCGCCAAGCCGCCCTTGTCCTTACAGACAGCGCGCTGAACGATACCGCTCGGCAGAGTGAATTTAACATCTGGCTTGCCTGACAATAGCGACGTCATCGTACTCTTCCAAATCGGCCCAGCCATGTCGCTACCACCGCTAATCATAGCAGAGTTATCATTATTGCCAACCCAAACACCAACAACATATTGCGGATTATAGCCAATCGTCCAAGCATCGCGGTTGTCGTTGGTAGTACCAGTTTTAACAGCAACAGTATGATTACCGTTAACCGTAATTGACGAACCAAAGATGCGTGCGCGAGTTGTCCTGTCGCTAAGAATATCTGAGATTAGGTAAGCCCCCTGAGCGCTAATAACTTGCTTATACTTGCCCTCGTGTTTGTAGATTGTTTTAGCGTATTTATCGTCAATCTGAGTAATTTTAGTAATATCATATTGCTTGCCGCTATTAGCGAAAGCAGTATAAGCATGCACCATATCCTGCAAAGATGCCTCGGCTGAACCAAGCGCCAACGATAAGCCGTGATCGCCTTTCTTAATAGAGGAAATGCCCATACTGTTAGCAGCTGTTACTGAACGAGAAATGCCGTATTTTTGCATAACCTCAACGCTCGGGATATTAAGCGACCAGTTAAGTGCTTGGCGCACCGTAGCACTACCGCCGCGGCTAGCTTCATTTTTATCGGCATCGCGCGGCACATAGCCGCCGCCGAAATCCTTAACTTTATCTTGCAAAATAGTCGCTGGCGTAATCACGCCGTCTGCCAATGCTGCTGCGTAATAAATCGGCTTGAAGCTAGAACCTGGCTGGCGCCTAGTCGTTACCATGTTAACCTTGCCCCATTTTTCATTATTATAATCGGCACTGCCAACCAAAGCTCGAACTTCACCAGTCGTTGGATCAACGACAACTCCGCTGGCATTAGAGCCGCCCATTCGGTTAATATGCCTCATTTGCTTGTTAATGTTGTCTTTGAGGGTATTCTGCATATCAATATCTAGCGTCGTTGTGACTTGATAGCCAGAACGCATAACTTTTTCGTAGCCATCTTTTTCGTAGCCGCCTTTTTTAGAGCTATATTTATCGCTGAGCTCAGCTACCACCATTTCAGCAAAATGCGGCGCCACGCTATCATTCTGCGTTGACGGCGGCGCGTAGGCCAATTGCTGGGCTAAAGCCTCTGTTTTTTGCGCTTCGGTGACGTAGCCCTCTTTTACCATTCGACTGAGTACCGTTTTTTGCCGTTCTTTAGCATATTCAGCACTGCCGCTAATCGGCGAGTAGCTGCTCGGTGCCGGCAATACACCAACCAGCATAGCGCTTTCTGCCAGAGTTAGTTCTTTCGGTGTTTTATTGAAATAAGTCTTAGCCGCATCCTCTATACCAAAAGCGTTTTCACCAAAATAGACCGAATTGAGATACATGTCGAGAATTTCGTCTTTAGAATAGTTTTGCTCGACAGCAATCGACATGAAAAATTCCTGATATTTACGCATTAAACTATGCTCATCGCTTAGTAGAGTGTTCTTAACTAATTGCTGAGTGATGGTCGAGCCGCCACCATGCCGCGTCACTGCCGCCCTAGCGATACTAAAAAGATTAAATCCGCCATGTTTATAAAAATCCTTGTCCTCGCTCGCCAGCAAAGCATTCTTCATATGATCAGATATCTGATCGAGTTTCACGATATTGCGTTTCTCAGCCCGACCAATACTATAAAAAGTCTTACCATTTTTGTCTTTTAGAACGATTCCGGTATTATTACGGTTCATCAAACGTTCAACGTCGCGGATATCATTAGCCAGCATGATGTATGTTACCACTGGTATGATAATCATAATTGCTAGAATAGGACCGCCAACAACGGCAACCTTCTGCTTGCGCGACAATCCTTGCCACCAAGCGACAAGTTTACCGAACTTACCCGTCGGCTGGCGATGAATCTTACGAACTAGAGATTTCTTACGACCTATGTTAGCGTAGCGCGATAAACGCGGCGGTTGCTTTTGTATCTGCATCACCTACCATTATATCACCTTACGCTTCAATACGGCTCATAAACGCATGCGTTAAAGCTGCCGCCAATGCGTCAGCGCAATCATCAGGCTTCGGCACCTCTTGCAACCCTAGCTGAATACGCACCATTTCTTGAATTTGCGGCTTTTTAGCGGCACCGTAACCAGTGATTGATTTTTTGATTTCATTCGGCGTGTATTCGTGAATTGGCAATTTCGCTTGGCGACCTGTCAATATTGCTACGCCGCGCGCCTCGGCGACACTGATTGCTGTCGTAATATTCTTAGTAAAAAACAGTTTCTCAACCGACATAACATCCGGCTGCGTCTCTTTAATAATATCGGTTAAACCCGAGTAGATCTCTTCAAGGCGATCTGGCAGCGGCGTGTGTGCTGGCGTAGTGATCACTCCAGCCGTAACCAGCCTCGTTCTACCACCGTTGACATCAATTACGCCAAATCCGAGAATACCTGTACCAGGATCAATTCCGATGATTCGCATGCTGATATGGATCACTTCCTGCCAAATCGAATAGCTTTTCTCAAGCCGCGCTTAATTTCAACGCGCCATTCCCAGACACCATAACTAACACCCGCCAAGGCCAGTCCGCCAATCGTCCACCACACTGCTGGATTAGTTTGCTGGACTGTTACTGGCTGCACTGGATAAGCCGCTAATGTATTACTAGCTTTCTTGATTTTGCGGCAGCGTCCAGTTGAAGGATTGCGTTCCCAGCCTTCTTTACACGGTTTGGGTAAATCGTCAACAGAAGCAATCTTCTTACAGCGGCCAGTTTCTGGGTTACGAAATTGGCCCTCTTTACACGGCTTCAGAACGGCTGCAGCCGCCTTGGCAATTGAGCGACAACGCCCGGTCTCCTCGCTGCGATATTGACCTTCTTTGCAAGGTTTCAAGGCAACAGTTTTTTTCTTGTTCTGAACAATGTTGCGGCAGCGGCCAGTCTCTTCGCTGCGATACTGATCATCGCGGCATGGTTTCAATATTTTTATTTTTGGTTTAGCCGACAACGCTTTCAGGCTACCCTTACCATAATTAAGTTTAGGCGTAAAATCATTACCCTCGCTACCTGGATTCGGCGTCGCCCAACGCCAAGTAGCGTCCCTAGCATCATACGCCCAAGAACGTCCTTCGTTGCCAGCGCTATCGGCTTTCTCGTAAGGTACGACATCGTTGTTATAGTCGACTACCCCATTGGCATCTTGCAGCCACACTGTTCCAGACGCCTTGTCAAGATGCAGCGTCTTCCCCGATATAACAAAGATTTTACCCGGCAGAACCGTGCCCGATAACTTCGAAAGATTATTAGTAGAAGCTGACACCGCTTGGTTGCCGCTACGCAAGCGATATAGCGATAAGTCTATTGGGCTTTGACCAATATTTTTAACCTTGACGTAGCTATAGCAGGCAAGGTTCGGGTCAGCCGTAGCACAATCTGCTGGATTCGGTAAAATTTCTAGAATCTGTAAAGTTGGCGTCGGCGGCAAACGGTACAAATCACTTGATATCATATTGCCAGTCGCTCGTTTACGAAAATCAGTTTTAAAGACACCAGTTCGATAAGATATGCTCCAGCCTTTACGCTCCCAAATATCATTTTGATATTTGCCGAGATCGGTGTTGTTAATTCGAACCGCCTCAACCAGCTGGCCAGCTTGATAAACATTTATCTCTTTGTCATACAAAGCATCACTATTTGGAGTTGGACAGCCCGCTAAAAGCAATGCATTATCCGTATGCGACAAGTTCGGGCTGTACAGCGTTAAATAACTCTTCGGCCGCAGATAATCTCGCAATTTAGCATTACAAACAAAATCAGCTTCCGCTGTTGCGTAACGTAGTTCTAGCGACATCTGTCCTAAATCGAAAAATTTATCACTAGTATTGTAAAGTTCTATCGCCGTATAGCCGTATTTTGGATCAGTTTTAAACGCCGAGACTACAACATCATTTTTTGCTAACAACGGTGAAGGCAATGTTGTCGTTTTATCTACAGTTTCGCTGGCATTAGTAGAGTTTGACGGGACCGACGGCGGGATTTCAGCAGGCTTGGCAGCGGTTTTGTTTTCAGCAGTCTGCCGCGGGAGTGTCTTCCCATCGTTCGCAGCTGGCAGTGAATTAGAGTTTTCTTTATTAATTAGCGGCTCGTTAGACTTACCGAGTTTTTCCTCTTGTTTAGCGGTTGGTAAATTATCGCTATTATTTTCGCTTGCAATGCTTAGCGTGTTATCTGGCGAAACAGCCGCCGTCGATACAGCATCTGCCGCTGCCAACCCTGAAAATACTGGCTGAATAGTTATAGTTGCTATCAAAATGACGAGTTTTAGACATCGCATCAGGCCTCCTAGCAATTATAAATACCATGTATACTTATAATCTACATGAAGGTAAGCTTAAAAGTCAACTAATCGTTAATATCAGCAGTAATATCGGCATTCGTATAAACGTTTACTACATCATCAAGATCGTCGAGCGCGTCAATAATTTTTATTACTTTGCGAGCGGTTTCAACATCGCTGATAGGCACGTCATTTTTGGCAATGTATTGCAACTCGGCTTCCTCGATAGTCATACCTGCATCGAGCAACGCCTTGCGAACGCTCGCTAAATCTTTCATGCCAGTATAGACAATTAGTTTACCATCAGCCTCAACAGCATCTTCGGCGCCTGCGTCAAGTACTTGCAACAATGCTTCTTCGCCGCTTGCTGCCACCCGAATAACCCCTTTGCGGTCAAATTGAAACATCACGCTGCCAGCATCGGCCATTGAACCGCCGTTTTTAGTTAAAGCCAATTTCACCTCTGGCAAAGTTCGATTGCGGTTATCAGTGGCTGTTTCAATGATAATCCCTACGCCGCCAGGGCCATAACCTTCGTAAGTAATTTCTTCTAGCGCCGCTGAATTTTTGTCGGCAACCCGGTCGATCGCCCGCTGAATATTGGCAGCTGGCATATTTGCCGCCTTAGCTTTTTCGATAGCCATCGCTAGACTAGAGTTCATTGTGGGATCAGTGCCAGCCCGCGCTGCGATAGCGATCTGGTTGCCAATTTTAGTGAAAATCGCACCGCGTTTAGCATCAACAACAGCTTTTTGACGATGTGTTGTCGCCCATTTACTATGTCCTGACATGACTACTCCTCGTTAGTTTATTGATAAATGCTTGCTTATATAATAGCAAATGAGCCCTGTTATGTCACTATTGAAGCGTCGCGCAGTCGATAGCCGCTACGCCATTTCATGAACCACACTGCCGCAATTATCAAACCGTACCATAGCGCCGCTATCCACCACGGTACTTGCAGTTCAACTGCAGCCCAAGATTGCTCGGCGCACCAATTCACTACTGCAATCATCGCATCAAGCATCATCTGCGCTGGCCAGCCAATGATGTGCGCTATCGCTGGAACAATCAATCCGCTAACGCCACCTATTGATGTTAGCAGCATCGCCAACGGTATAAACGGACCAACCAGGATATTCGCCAACAACGAAACCACGCTCAACTGCCCAAAGGCTGCCATAATAATCGGTGCAGTTACCAGCTGTGCCGCTAACGTTTCTAACAAAATTTGAATGATAGCTGAGACTTTATCAGTCGAGAAGAAATAAGCCGTCAACACTGGCGCCACAATAATTACGCCAGCAAACGCTGCAAAACTTAGCATCCAACCCATGTCTCCCCAAGCATAACTCGGATTACACAATACCGTTATTGCCGATACTAGCCCCAGTAAAACAACTGGATGAAATTTTCGACCAACATACCATGCTAATAAACTTAATCCGGCAACAAGCCCGGCGCGCACCATGCTCGGGCTAGCGCCAGTCATAGCGATAAAACCCAGCACCAAACTACAGCTAACTAGTGTCGCTAAATATTTTGATATTTTTGCGAATAGCCGCCGCGCCAAACGTACCAGAATTGTTAAATTGTAGCCGCTCGCTACAATGATATGCGTCAGACCAGCAATCTTCAAAGCCTCTAGTAGATCATCTGGCAGCATACTTTTCTTGCCTAATAAAAAGCCAATCCCTAGGCTAGCTCCTGGATCATCAACCGCTTTATGTACGCCATCAGCAAAAGTATCGCGCAGCTCTAGTGCTGGATCGCCACCAGCTGTTCGCTTGACACTGTCAAGCTTCGCCCTTGCTAATACTGCCGCGAAATTGCCAAAACCCGGCTTCAATACACCGCGCAAAGCAAGTCCATCACCACGTTTAATTGCTGGATTACCGCGCAGCGACAACCAAATTTGACCAGGTAAAGATGTCTCGTCCATTTTGATATAAGTTATTTGCAGTCTAGTACTACCAGCTACGTTATCTGCGTCATCCCGCACTATTCCAGTTAATCGCACCGACTGACCATACAACGGTTTATATAACTGTAACTGCGCTTGATTGCTAGAGCCGCGAGCCAGTCCGATCAACAGCCCCGCGCCTAGCGTTAAAATTAACAAAATCAGCCGCCGCTGCCAAAAAGCTAAACTAATCAGCGGGATGGACGCAATAATTAACCACCAGCTAGCCCCGTTCCACCATTGCGCCAATACCACGCCGCTAACTAGCCCGTAGCATAAAGCGGCAATATGCCACATTGGATGAAGCCGCTCGCCCAACCATCTCATATTTCGATAGTAGCATAGCTTGACACGACTCACCGCAAACTGTATAGTAAGATTCACTCGGGCCCATAGCTCAGTTGGTTAGAGCACCTGCCTTTTAAGCAGGGTGTCGTGAGTTCAAGCCTCACTGGGCCCTCCATTTCAAAAACAAGAAGACCTCCTCAGCGTGAAGGTCTTTTATTTTTTAACTGTCTTTATTCTTTACTCTTCTTTTTTGATTCGTTGCGCCGCACATGAGTTTGCAACACATCAATTATCGACAGCACCAGGCACACAGTCACGATAATGGCATAAGACGCATTAATACGGCTGACGATTTGCTTGCCGAACTCATCAACCACTAGCGCATTTTCTAGCGGCTCAAACATTAATACCACAGCTAACACTGCAAATATCACTGACCCGCCAATTCGCTGAAATTTGTTACTAGCCGCCGGCCCGCTGAATAATAATATCAGTGAAGGTGCTAGAGTTAATATCACCGCTACTACATCTACTAACGGCGGACGGATGATGACAATGCCGAGATTAGCAACGTATGGCGTTGCCTCGCTACTCCACAAATCAGCCAAGATTGAACCAGCTGCTAGCGCTAGCGTCAATACGCCGAATCGCCGGCGCGTCATATATGCCAACAAAAACAGCACGCCAAAGACTATTGCTAGAACGATAGTAAAAGTCATGCTTTTATTTTATCATGTCGTCTATGTACGATGACAAGTTAAAAGCCTGTGTCTCACGAGAAAATACCGCGTTTTTTAGAGGCTTCGAATTGCTCCAACAGTTCACGCTGCTTCTTAGATAGCTTAGTCGGTGTATCGACAATAATGCTAACGATATGGGCGCCGCGCCGTTCGCTGCGTGGGTACGGGACACCATGGCCAGACAATTTAAAATCAGTACCCGACTGCGTACCGGCCGGTACCTTCATGGTAATTATGCCGTCGACTGTCTCAACGTCAATTTCAGTACCGAGTGCCGCATCAACCATACCAATATGTTCTTGGCTAAGAATCAAATCGCCCTCGCGGGTAAATTTCTTATGCGCTTTAACGCGAATATTGATGTATAAATCACCACGGTCGCCGTCGGCAATCGCTTCACCGCGCTCGCGCAAACGAATCGTCGAACCGTCATCAATACCTGCTGGAATTTTGACAGTGATTTTCTGCTCGCGGCGTTGCACGCCAGAGCCATGACAAACTGTGCATTCTTTCTCGGGTATTTTACCGCGGCCTTTGCAAGTTTCGCAAACTACCGCTTGTTGAATCGGTCCAAACATAGTGTTCATTGTGCGGACACGTTGGCCAGCGCCTTGGCAATCTGGACAAGTTTTCATCTCGAAACCCGGCTCGACGGTCGTACCGTGACAATGCTCACACTCGTCATTAATCATTAACGCAATCTCGACATCTTTACCAAACACCGCTTCTTCGAAAGTCAAAGTAACACGCGTTTCAACGTCGCGCCCACGCGGCCGGCTATTGCGGCGCGATTGCCCGGACGGCCCGCCAAAAAACTGACTGAAAATATCGCCCAAGCCTTCGCCAAAATCGAAATTGATATTCTGGCCTTGGCCGAAACCGCCAAAACCTTCAAAAGGATTACCGCTGTAACCAGCACCGCCGCCAGAACCGCCTACGCCAGCATGACCGAACTGGTCGTAACGTTGGCGTTTTTGCTTGTCTTTGAGAACTTCGTAAGCTTCGTTAATCTCTTTGAATTTCTCTTCGCTGCCACCTTCCTTGTCGGGGTGATACTTGACAGCCAGCTTACGAAAAGCTTTCTTGACTTCGTCTTCAGAGGCGTTTTTGCTGATACCTAGTACTTCATAATAGTCACGCTTTGCCATATTGCTATAGTATAGCGCGTTAGCACTCGAAGTGCAAGAGTGCTAAAATTACTGACTTATTTAACGTCAGTAGCCGATGGACTCTTATTATTTTTGTTCGGATTACGCGCCGCCAGCACGCGCAAATCGTCAACTACATCAAATTCATCGAGGATTTTACGGCCAAGCAACGCCTCTAATGTATCCTCGAGCGTTAAGATACCCGCTGTCTCGCGATAATCGTTAACAACAATAAACATGTGATGCCGCGTCTTGATAAAGGCCGACAAGGCGCGCTCCAGCTTCTGGTTTTGGTTGATAAAGTAAATCTTCTTGTCCATCGCCGTTTCAACGCGGCTAGTTTTCTTACCGTTATCAAGCGTCAGTAAGCTACGAATATGCAGAATACCAACAATATGGTCAATATCACCGTCAGTCACCGGGAAGCGGCTATGACCAGTCTTATGCAGTTCATCAAGCAGCAACGGCCCAATCACATCTTCCTTAGCTACTGTATTCATTACGCCGCGCGGCGTCATTACCTCTTCGACGGTTTTTTCATGAAAATGCAGGGCATTATTGATTAATTTTTTCTCTTCAAGCGACAATATTCCCGATGATTCGCGTATCAAATGCTCAAGTTCTTCCCGCGAGCTAAGAATATTCGGCTCATTCTGCACGTTAACACTGCGCAAAACTTGCCCCAAGCGCGGATGCCGCTCGACGAAAGTCAGCAATCTCGGCTCTATCCGCCGGTAATATCCATCAACCATCTGCACCAACCAGTCAAAATGAGCAATTCTACTATATACTAAAGACGTCATCACGCTAATGGCCACACCGATAAAAAAACCAAACGCCGATACTGCCGATAATACCGCCAGAACCAGTAGTAGAGCTTCGGTTGCCTTACGCAGCGATACAATATCATCAAGCAGTAGTATTCGCCGTAATTCGTCAGCCGCTGCAGTATCACCCTTACACCGGCGGCGTTCTAACTCGTACATTGATAGCTTTGTTCGGCGCGGCGAAATTGACGTCACCGCTATCAACGCTAAAGTAATCATCACAAACAAAATCGCTAAGAATAACCGCATACATATATTGTACCGCAAGCCCGCTTGATTGGCGAGCTCATAAGCAGTATAATAGCCTCTAGTAATAAGCGGAGGAAATATGACCAAAAAGGCATGGATTATTTTTGCGGCGATGTGCGTAGGATTGATTGGCGGCTTGATTTTTTTACAGCAGCGCAATCAAATTGATGTTTCAAGTGTCGATACTACGAAGGCGCAGCCAGCATCAAGCGAAAGCGGCGATATTAGCGAACATGTTTATGGTAACGCTAACAGCAAAGTACTACTAGTTGAATATGCCGATTTTCAATGTCCAGGCTGCAATTCATCTTACCCAGTCACCAAAAAAGTCATTGAAAAGTACAAAGACAAGATCGGGTTTATCTTCCGCAATTATCCGCTAACTAGCGCTCACCCGAACGCGCTGGCCGCGGCGGCTGCTGCCGAATCAGCTGGACTACAAGGTAAGTACTGGGAAATGCACAACTCGCTTTTCGAAAATCGAGCTAGCTGGGTAGAGCTATCTGGGTCAACTCGTACCGAAAACTTTGTGAAGTTAGCCTCCGACATCAAGGGCTTGAATGTAGAAAAATTCAAGGCTGATCTCGAAAATCCAAATATCCGTAAAAAAATTGATTACGACATGGCGCTCGGCAAAAAGGACAGCGTTGGCGGCACACCGGCTATGTACATTAACGGCAAAGATGTCGGCAGCCAAAAAGTCCTTAACGATAAGCTAGTTAGCGGCACAAACACCGATACTAATGCTAGTTATGTCTGGGCTAATGCTGATAATTTTGAAAAGTTCGTCATCCAGCCAGCAATGAAATCTGCTGGAATCAGCTACTAGCTGTTATTCATATTGGTATTTGGTGGACCTGCTTGTTGATTCTTGTTTGATGAGCTAGGCGACTCCTGAGGTGCGGTAGCGTTATTTGTGCTAGAACCAGCCTGCTGCGGCACTAGTGAATTGCCTCCAGGCGCACCATTCATTGCATTGCTTTGCGATGATTTATTGACTTGCATACCACCAACAAAACCTAATCCGCCAGCGAACAACACAATTGCTATGACGGCCAAAATCATAGTTGGCGTCATAGACGAGCATTGCGCTACTGGCCGTATTGACGGCGTACCGCCAGAAGGCATTTCAAAACCATCTTCAATTTTAGTTGGCATTTATTCATCTCCTTTTGTTAATTAATACTGATTAAAATATAACTAGGAGCTATTAAAGACGCCTTAAAAACTATTTTTTCTTGTTGTATGCAGGAAGAATGACTGTAAAAGTCGAACCAACATTCTGTTCGCTATCGACGTTAATTCGTCCGCCATGCGCTCTAATAATCCGCTCGGCGATTGACAGACCTAAGCCGTATCCAGCAGTAGTACGCGACTCTTCGGCTCTATAAAATCGCGTAAAAATCTGCGACTTTACTTCGTCGCTCATGCCAATACCAGCGTCCGCTACAGCAACGCTGACGTGCTTACCCTTTTTGCTGCTAGAAATAGTAATGGTACCGCTTTTGTTACTATATTTAATAGCATTGTCTAGCAAAATCGTGAAAAGCTGTTCTAAACTTTGTCGATCGCCAAGCAGCGAAAAATTTTTAGTTTTATCATCGATAGCAATATCTTTTGCCAGCGCCTGATTTACTACTAGGTTCATCGCCCGAGTAATCACCGATTGCAAACCGACCTTGCCTTTCTGAATTTCCAGCTTGTCTTCTTTGAGCAACCCTAACATTGAGTTGGTTAATTTTTGTAAACGTTTAACATCATCAACATTGTCGGCGATAACTTGCTTAGCCTGTTTGAGAGTCAATTTCGGATTCATTGATGCCACCTCATTAGCTGCCAGTAGTGCGGTCAACGGCGTGCGTAATTCGTGGCTAGCATCGCTGACAAAACGCGATTGTGCCGCCATGTTATCCTCGATTGGTTGCAGCGTATGCTGAGCTAGCAGATAGCTGATTAGTCCACCTATCAAAAACACCGTCAAATTTGCCAGCAGCAAGTTTAGGCGAATCGCCGCCATCGCTTCATCTTCACGCGTATCAAGATAGCTGTGAATTGAAATAACCGTACCCGGCTCGGCGGAACGAATCGTAGAAGTTGCTTGCTGATCATTTGGAGGCCGGCGATGAAATTCTTGGCTTGATAGTCCATAAATTATCAAACTAAAGGCGACCGACATAGACATGATGATCGCCAAATAGGTCCCCGCTAAGCGAACAACGGCACGTTGACCAACATTTTTCATGCTTTTCTAATCTCGTCCTTAACGATATATCCAAACCCTCGTACCGTTTGGATAATCGGATCGGCGCCTGGAAAAGGCTTATCAATTTTGTTGCGCAAATAGTTAATAAAAACTTCAACATTATTCGGCAAAATATCGGCATCAAAGTCCCAGACGTGCGTCATGATGTTTTGCTTGCTGAGAATTTGATTCTTGTTGCGCAGCAAATATTCAAGAATGGCAAATTCTTTGTTAGATAGCTTGATATCTTTACCAGCCCGTTTAGCAGTGTGATTAGCGATATCAAGTTCAAGATCACGCACTGTCAAAATGTTATCAAGTACATCCTGCGGCCGCCTCAGCAACGCCCGAACGCGAGCGCCGAGAACCTCGAAGCTAAACGGCTTCGGCAAATAGTCGTCGGCACCGCTATCCAAGCCTTCCACAATATCTTTATTCTGATCTTTGGCTGTCAACATCAAGATTGGCGTTTTATTACCGTCAGCACGCAGCTTTTTGGCGACTTCAAAACCATTCATAATCGGCATCATCACGTCGAGAATGATGAGATCGTAATCATCAGCCCGCGCTGCATTGTAGCCATCCTCGCCATCATGCTCAATATCAACCGCGTAGCCGTCCATTTCGAGTCCTTGCTTGATCGACTTGGCAATTCGTTTCTCGTCGTCAACAACCAAAATCTTCATAATTTTATTATAACCTTTCTTTTGTTTAATAGTTTAGTAATTTAAGGATATTTCTGGCCACAAGTAGTGAGTCGTCTGCTTGCCGCGGCGGCTCATCGAAATCCACCAATCGCCAGCGGTCGTTTTAATTTTGATTAAACCTTTGTTTTTGAGGCGACTCAGCTGTGTCATCAATTTCGGACGGCTCATTTGCAAGCTTTCGGTTAGCCCTGTCAGGTATTCCTCGCCATTCTCGCTAATCTGCTGCAAAACAAGCGCTTCATCAGTTGTCAAATTCAAATTTTTGGTCATATTCACTCCTTTGTTTAGGTTTGTAATGACAGTATGCGCGGTTGAGCTTAAAGTATTCTTAAGCAGCCACCGCAAGATCATAAACTGTATATTGCGTACCGCCGTAATCAACTTTGCTACCAACGCTTTTCACCCATAATAAGATTTCAGAGTTACCACCTGGTCCACTCATACCGCTGGGGCCGCCAGATTTCCCTTGTCTGCTGTTTACTACGTAATAGCGAACTTTACCCTGTTTAACAAGCTGTTTGAGTTGCGATAGCGTCAACGTCGAGTCACTACCATTGAAGCCGCCGATGGCCATGACTGGCTGGCCGCTTGATAATTGAATCGGCGCCGATTCGTTAGCGCTGTTAACTACCGCCAGCCATGTCGTGCCATGACGGTTTTCTAGCAAAAACGAGACGAGCGTCGATTCAGCTCGCGCCAACTCATTATTCGTATTGCTCATAGCTGAAGCGCCTGGACCAGCCGTTGGAATACTGCCGCTATGCGCTGTAGCTACCGTGCTAACACTAAAGACAATCGGTGCCGCCATACCAGCAGTAATTGCTAAGCCAAGAATAATTTGTTTAAGCCGTTTCGTCTGCGATAACGGCAGCAGCGTCAGAATAGTTGCTACACCACCGGCAATCATCACTAGCCACATCAGCCAAGGCCAATAGTTGCTATAGCCGAGCATAATAATGCTAAGAATTGTCGTTAGCGCGATACTCAGCGGCAGTATCCAGGCTACTTTGGTGCGGCGCGTGTAAGCTTGCCATATGTATGGCACCCCGATACCGACCAGCGCTGCTATTGCTGGCGCCATCGCTACCACATAATACGGATGAATAGTGCCGCTAGTCATACTAAATATCACAATGTGAATCAGCAGCCAACCCAGCCATAACAACACGCCAACCCGCTCCTTGTTGCGGCGCGGCGCCCGGCGCAACAGCCAAATCACTAGACCACCGCCAATCAGTGCTACTAGTATCAGCCAAGCAATATTCGGCCCAAAGCTCTCATTAAATATACGCAGCACGCCAGTCTCGCTGCCAAAACCAACACCGCCAGGACCGTTGCCAGGACCACCCGCACCAAAACTGCCGCCCATCATACCAATCGGCGGTGTCATTGCTTGCGCTGCTGGCGAAGCGGTTTGACTAGTAGCCTGCGCACCCATTTGCATCATACCGCCTGGCCGGCTTCCAGGACCGCCACCATCACCCAACAGCCTTCCAAAACCGTTATAACCGAATATCAAACTCCATATGCTATTGTCGCTCGTGCTGCCAACCCAAGGTCGATTTACCGCTGGCGTTAGCCACACCAAAATACTCCACCAAAACGTCGATACAATTATCGCTATGCCAGCCACGCCGAGATGCCACATTCTAGTAGTGAATTTTGGACGCGCAAAGCTAATGTAAATGATTGTCATTATCGGCAACAAAAGCAAGCCTTGTAACATTTTAGTATTAAAAGCAAGCCCGGTAAATAGTCCAGCTATACTCAACCATAGCACTGGCCGTTTGCCTTCAAATGATCGCAAGAATGCGTAAGCGCTAGCTGTCAAAAAGAGCGTCAAAAAGCTATCCGGATTATTAAAACGAAACATTAGCGCAGCAGCTGGCGTCAATGCCATTACGATTCCAGCAATCAAACCAGCACGCGCACCGTACCATCGTTTAACCGTTAGGTAAACCAGCGCCACCGTAGCGATACCTGCCAGCGCGTGCGGCAACAGCATGCTCCACGACGAAAAACCGAATATCCGGCCAAACAGTCCCATAATCATCATGCTAATTGGTGGCTTGTCGACGCTAACGAAATTCGCCGCGTCTAAGCTGCCGAATAGCCATGCCGTCCAGTTAGTACTTGCCGCTTGCGCAGCCACCGCATAATAACTGTTGGCCATGCCATTAATAGTCAAATGCCACAAGATAAAATATCGCCGTGAAAAGCAGCAAACCGCCAAATGCTGCCATCTCGCCGAAACTCGACTGACCATAATCTTGGCGTACTCGCGACAAACCCTTAATATTATCTGTTGCTGTTTTAACAACATCAACCAGTCTTCATAGTAGCGCAAATAATTCGATTGTAGCAGCGCGAAATAAACTCTCGCTTGAAGCCGCGCGTCGTTCGCGATTGTTTCATTAACCGCGAACCGGTCAATAGTCCGGCATCGCCGGTAATCAGCGACGTAATCATCGGTTTAAAACTGTCAAGATTCGTCGACAAATCAATTATCCATATAGGCTAGGTCCGCCTTACTACTTGTCCAGGCCTGCTTAAGAGCGCGGCCGCGGCCTTTTTCTGGCAATTGCAGCAAGCGGATCTCTGAATATCTCTCGGCTAGCCAGCGAGCAATTACCGCTGTGCCATCGGTGCTGCCATTATCGGCAATAATTATACGCCATTTATAAGGCAGATTTCTGGCAAGATATATATGCAGTTTGGTAACCGACCGCTCAAGCACATGAGCTTCGTTAAGAACTGGCAATACGATATCGACCGTCAATGTCCGCGGATTGAGCGGTCGCAAAATTTGGTCGTCGACTGCCGGAGCCGCCGACGCCAAGAGTTGAGTGATTGTAGCTGCTTTCATGAGCGCCACTGTATCGACGCGTCATGAAAAGTTGCTTAAAGTTTTAATCGTTATAATCAAACGTATTGTTGCGGCCGGGCGCCAGCAAATCCACCGGGCCATAAACCCTGACAGAAACCGGGCCGTACATGTAGCGGCAGCGCATAGACTCCGTGAAACCGCGATGACTGCACGTCTCGTCTATCTGGCTTTTTACATTAACCACGAGTTTGTCGCCGTCGCGACGCAATTTTACTTCCGGTACTTTGGAATATTGCGTGTCGTGATATTTTACTTCCAACCGAGTCTTTTCGGCATAGCCGCCATATTCCATCGCAACATATTCACCGTTGCCATCAACTACTATACTTTTAGCGCCGGCAGCAACTTCTGAGGCGTCAACAGTTTTAACTTTTAGAGTTTTCTCGTAATCGTAAGTTAGATTCGAATAAGTATTAGCGCTGAAAATTGCCACACCCGACAAACAAACCGCGCCAGCCATCAATAGACCCAGCATTGCCATAATCGCCGGACGCTTCAGCTTCCAGGTGAAGACACTCCAGGTAGCCAGCAACGTCAAGGTGAACAAAACTGCGCCGCCCAAAACCAAGCAGCATAGCAATCCCCACGCCCAGCTTTGCGCGGTAAATCCGTTCAACGCTGCCACTGCACCAAAGCCAAACACGCCGCCGACCAGCAGCGCCACCAGCAGTCCAAACGCTATCAGCGCCAGTATAATTCCCAGCAAAAAGCGGAAAATCTTGGCAGCGGTGCTTGCTGTCTGCTTTTCAGTGCTATCGTCAACTGACAAGCGTTTGAGCGCGTCCAGTGTTACCGGCTCGCCGCGCATCCGCAGCTTGTCCGAAGCCGTCCGTGCTTCAGGAATCGACAACCACATCACGATGTAAATCAGTACCGCCGTGCCAAACGTTATAAACGGCGAAAAGATAGCGATCAAGCGTATCCACAACGGATTAACGCCAAAATAAGCTGCTACGCCAGCACACACGCCGCCGATCAAACCATGTTCAGTATCGCGCATTAGCTGCTTAGACGAATTGCCCAATACCTCGTCATCTACGTCAGCATCAATCTCCGCATTGTCGCTACCGTCCGAAAAATCGCGCGGCTCGCCCATCTGTTTCTGAATTGCCAGAACATCATCGTTACCGATTACGCCGTCTTTTGCCACGCCGCGCTCCGCTAAAAGTTCCACCATTCGCGCTTCAATTTCTTGCATGGCTTCCGGCTCGGCATGCATGTTTTTCTGAATTAAATTAAGATATTTCTCCAATGATTTTTTGGCATCAATCTCCGCGCTAAACGGCGTTTTCGCCAAATGGATTCTGGTTATTTCTTTCATCGCTTTGCTCCTTTCTCGAGATTTTTCAGCGAATTATTTAACAGTTTTATCCGATCTTTCAATTCATCCACCAATTGCTTGCCATTGTCAGTTAGCGAATAATATTTGCGCGGCGGACCTTGCTCGCTTTCCTGCCATTCATGCTGCAAATAGCCGTATTTTTGCAAGCGGCTGAGTAGCGGGTAAATCGTTCCTTCAACCACCATCAGCTCCGACTCGCTCAATTGCTTGACAATGTCGCCGGTATATTGCGGTTGTTTGGCACAAACCAGCAGCACACAGTAGACCAAAAAACCTTTGCGCAGCTGAATTGCCAAGCTTTCAGCGTAAGCACTAACGTCCATGCTTTTTCTCCTCTGGCACGGTCGATTTCTCAACCCGCCCGTCTTTAATTATGATCTGATAATCGCATTTCTTCGCCAGGTCGACGTCGTGTGTCACTACAATCAGCGTGACACCCTTTTGCTTATTATAATCAAATAGCAATCCTTCCACCTTAGCGCCAGTTTCGCTGTCCAGGTTGCCGGTCGGCTCGTCGGCAAAGATGATTTGCGGATCGCCGACAATCGCCCGAGCAATCGCCAAGCGCTGCTTTTGCCCGCCCGACAAATCTTTGGCACGATTTTTGCGCTTATCGTACAAATCCACCGCTTTAAGCGCCGCATTGATTTTGTGCGCCCGCTTTTTGCGCGGCAGCCGCGCGATTTCCAGTGGCAAGCTGACGTTGTCAACCACGCTCTCATTGCCTTGGACAAAAAAGCTCTGAAAGATAAAGCCGATTTTCTTGGCGCGAAACTCATCGACACGCTTCGGCTTCAGCTGCAAGATGTCTTGCCCGTCGATGATCACCTGACCATGCTGTGGCCGATCTAGCCCGGAAATCGCGTGCATCAGCGTCGATTTTCCAGAACCGGATTTGCCGAGGATAGCCACGCTCGCGCCCGTCGGGATATTCAAGCTGACGTTTTTCAGCGCCGTAAATTGATTTTTCTTTTTGCCGTAAATCTTCGTCACATTTTTTAGTTCAATCATGATATTTCTCCTATTCCGTCCTTAACGCCTCAATCGGGTCTAATTTTGTTGCTTTGCGGCTCGGCAGCCAGCCAGAAATTACCGCCATCGCCACCAGACCAATCACCAGCAAACCAATGTGCAGCGGATTAATCACCAGCAAATTCGTCCCTGCGCTTAACTTCAGCGCGCTGGCAATCACTGGATTCAGCAGCGTCACCAAGCTCGCCAAGCCCACGCCAATCAGGCCGCCCAGCAAACCAACCCATGCTGCCTCATACCGAAACAACTTACCGATATCGCGGCCGCGCATCCCGAGCGCTTTCATCAAGCCAATTTGGCTAGTTCGCTCCAGCACCGAAATATACATGGTATTGATAATACCGAATACGCTCGCCAGCAGTGCCAAGCCGCCGAATCCCGCCAGCGCCGCTTGCGCCGCGTTGACCATGGTGAGCAGCGTCTTGCGCACATCCTGAATCGAATAGGCGCTGTAGTCTTTGCTAATTTCGTCCTTCACCGCATCGATATTTTTCTCATCATCAACCGACACCAACGCCGTCGAATACTCGTTCGGCTGGCTTTTGTCGTGGCTAAATTCGTAGATTTCCTTAGCGTCAGCTGTCGATATTCGCAGCGTCGGCTGATAGTACAAAATCGTATCCGATTCTTTGTCGACCGCAGTAATTTTCAGCGGCAGCTCCTTGGCAACCTCGCCGCCTTGCTCCGCACTACGCAAACCCAGCGTAATCGTCTGACCAATTGCCGACTGCGCGTCCTTGAAGCCCAGTTGCTTGACATAAGCCTCCGGGATGATAATTTCGCCCGGCTTTGGCATGAAATTATCCAGCTTACCCGCCGCCAATTCTGCCCGCGTTTTATCAGCTTTCACCGCCACATCCAACGCAAACTTTTTGCCGTTTGCCGAACTCTGCGCATAGGCCACGCCAGTAGTTGAATAAGCCGGCGTTACCGTTTGTACGTGCGGAGTCTTTAGCAATTTAGCCAGATCAGCATCGCTCATTGAATATTTACTACGCATAGCTGCTGCCTGCTTCTCCTCTTGTTCTTTTTCTGTTTTTTCCGACGCGCCGTACTCTGGTAATTTTTCTTCCTTATTGTTCGATTCAATTTTTTTGCGAACCATAACCACTTTTTTGTCGCCAGCCGCATCGACCATACTGTTGGTATACAGCCGACCACCTTCGCCAGCCATCAACGCCAGCCCAATCGTAAACGCCCCGACCGAAATCGCCAGCGCCGTCAAAATCGTCCGACCTTTCGATTGGCGGAGATTGCGCCCCGCCCGCTTGATAATATCTATTCTTCTCATGCCTTGCTCCTCGTAGTTTTATTGTACATAGTACTATGTTATACAAGGTACTATAAAAAGTCAAGCTATTTTAAGAAAAACAGTACTAAAGGATGTGAATAATTACCAGACTAGACTCGGTTCTCGAAGTGTATTGCCGATTATTAGCCAGCCACTTATCAACCGCTCGCGCGGCACCCGGCAAGGCTTCATTAGCATAGTCATCAACGATGACGATCGCCTTTTCATGAAACTTACCATTACACACGCGGAATGAATCAGCAATTGACTCATAAAAATCGCCGTCAAAAAACGCAAAGATGATACTTTCCGGCACGTCCTCAGGAGTGAAATCAGCAAACCAACCTTTATGAATAATCGGCAGTTTCAAGCCAGCCTTTTTGAAATTCTGGACGAAGGTCTTGCGCGGCGCGAGCAGCTCGCCCGCCTTGAACTGCTCACCCGCAGCGCTGGCGTCGGCTTGGGTTTTTTCCGGCAAGCCCATAAACGAATCGTAAACATGAAATTCACCAGTAAAATCATAAGCGTCCAGCAGCCGTCGGATAAACAAACTAGTCGTGCCGACATAACAGCCAAATTCCACAACGTTACCAGTCGCGCCGCTTCGCAGCACCTTTTCCAGCTCCCGCAGCAAGACGCCGAGCTCTTTGGCATCAACTTGCTCGGAAATGATGGAATATTTGGCGAGGAGTTGGTCGGTGATCATTATTAAATTATATCGCAATTATTGGATTAATGTCGTTCGCTATCATTTCCCCATACCATATTGTCTGAAAATATTTACATACTTTTGGATAAACTCTTCTTTACGATCCGCATTATACTGCATAATAAACCGCGGATGCTCCAACGACACGATAGTATCAAAGAAATGATGCTCATTATTTATATTGGTCAAAAACTTAAAATTCTCACCGCTGCCGATACAAAAGCAAACGGTTGTATCAATATTAAAATCGATCTGGCGCCTCAGCGAATCTACAATAAAAGGATGTAGACATTTTTTCAGAGCTGCATTTTCATAGTAGTTACAATTTACCCAATTACCTTTCAAATTTATCTTTTCAATACCTAGCGGACACACAAAACTCATGTAAAATTGTTTATAAAAATTCTGGCGCCCGCCGTATTCTTCCATCATTTCATACAAGAAGCTTGACGAGCGTTTATTCGCTCCAAAAGCATCTAGAGAAATTCTGGTATCTTTTTGTAAATGATTAACGTCTTCGAACGGCACACCAGTAAGCGCTGTCCCGCGCCGTGCCGGCGAACTGCCCAAAATCATAAATCGCCGCGTATTATCATGATAGTACTGACGATAAAACCGATGCGTTATTTGCGCTATTCGCTGCCGATCGTCGTTAGTAAACGGATTGATTAGACGATATTTTTCCGGTAAATCTATGTCAACATTTTTCAGACTGTCGTAAAATTCTAGTATTTTTTGAGCAGTGGTTTTAGGCTTCATGCGGATTCTTATTGTAAATGATGTACATTAGTAAAGCGTATAAAAATTGCTTATTTCACTGTAAAATTTAGCGGGCTTCCGACAGTCCAGTGATCGCAATGATAATAGTGCTGACAGCAAGGCTTCCGACCAAAAATTCAAGCGGAACGTCGGGTTTCAGGTAAGCAAAAATCGCCGTGCCAATCCACATCACGGCGATGATTCCCGCGGCATACGGATAGCGAACTTGCATCACCCATTGTTGTAATTGCTTCATGATAATTCTCCTTTTTGTAACAACATGGCGTAGGCGGCTCTGTCGCGCTCCGCAACCTTACTCATCCAATCCATCACTATTTCTTGCGCCAGCTCAATACTCATCGGCGACGAGCGCACCGCCTCGCTGATTCCATAGATATTAGCATGAACCTCGGCCAATTCCAGGGCGTCATGGACAATCCGCCAATAATGCGTCCTTCGATATTCATCGCCGCACGCTAACCTAGCTGCTGCTAAATAATGGTACAAACCGCGCTGCAACATGATATCAACGCTGTCTAACCTGACAGCAAACCGATTGCCAGCGTTAATTTCATTGAGAAATAATTGGGTTATTTGCCGATTGGCAGCGAACGTGCTGGTTGTCGATTGAAGCAGTGTGTTCGCATATTCATAAATAGTGCGAGTCAAGCTGCGATCTTTGGCAATCACATCCAGCGCTTGGTACAAGGTATGATCATAAAACGCCAGCATCGCCAGTGCCAACAATCCCATGTCAGCTCGATCTTCATACAGCGCGCGATACTGCACAATCATATGATAAAACGAGGCGCGATGCCGCGGCGCTGCCACCGCCAAACCAAAGTCGATCAGCGCAACTTTGTTGTCTCTCAGCAAATAAATATTACCTGGATGCGGATCGGCCATAATGATATCTGCTTGTAAAATTGCGATTAAAAACTCACTGCCGACCGTCACTAATTGCTGCTGCATGTCAGAACCAAGTTGATCTTTGACAAACCGGTAAGTATCACCTCCTGCTTGCGCCTGTTCCACCACCTCGGTTAGCGGCAACCCCTCTATATAGTCCTGAACCAATATCCGCCGCGTTGAATAATCAGCCAGCGTCTCTGGCACGACAACGTTGTCGGTACGCTTGGCAAAATATTCACGAATCGCCTGAGCTGTAATTTGCTCGCGCTGATAATCGGTTTCGCGCTTGGTGGTTTTGATAAACTCATCAGCAATCTCAACCAACGGAAAAATATCGTTCTTTAGCATAAACTGCCCCGCCCAACAGCAAAAACGCAGCGCCACAAAGTCAAAACTCAAATAACGCACCACGCTGGGGCGAAGGATCTTGAGAATATACTGGTTACCTGGACGGTCAACGATGTGACAACGATAGACCTGAGCGAACGAACCCGTAGCAAACGGCTGGTCTCCATCAACGACTATTTGGCTGGCTTTGCTACCCAACTCTTGCTGCAAAACCTCGCTAACGTCAATCGGCTCAACCACCACATCATCAAAAGCATCCAGCCGATATCCAGAAGCGGCATACACCTGAGCCATCAGTTCAGTTGACGCCAAATGCTGGAGGAATTTTACATACACGCCGCCTAATTTTTGACACTCGTCTGACAAAACTTTGAGCCATATTTGATCGCTGCGCCAAGCTCGCCACACCCGAAACAATGCCCGAACCACAAATAATAAGCGCACTTACCTAGCCCTCCGGAACCCAATGAAGTACAACACCAGCGTCAAAACTAACACGCAAATATACAAAAATAAGGGATCAATGCTCGTATTTACCAACAGCAGCATAGCCAGCCAAATCGCCACTATACTCACGAAAACAAAAGCATATCTCACATGTTTATTTTAGCATACAGCCCAGTAGCTCTCCAGAGGTTGTTCGGTAAACCAGCTATTGATAAAATCCGATCGAAAACTGTTTTGCTTCAGCAAGTTACTGTGTTTAAGGTTTCGTATTTTACCGCGTCTCACACCTGACGACACTGGCATGATAAAATTAAATTATGAAGATATCTAGCCCTGCGTTCGCCGAAAACGCTAAAATACCAAAAATTTACTCCAAGCTCGGCGGTAATCAACGCCCGCCGCTCGAGATCAGCGACGTGCCGGCAGACGCCAAAAGCCTGGCGATCGTCTGCCACGACCCTGACGCGCCTGGGCGTGATGGATTCTATCATTGGACGGTTTGGAATTTGCCGGGCAAAACCGCTGAAATTTCTAGCGAATCACTACCCATGGGCGCCGTCGAAGGCGTTACCAGTTGGGACCGTCCTGGCTGGAACGGGCCGCAACCGCCATTCGGCACGCACCGCTATCAATTTTACGTGTACGCGCTGGACACAACACTGGATTTACCAAGCGACACCAAGCCTAAAGAGCTCATCGCCACCCTCACGCTGCACATCATCAACCAAGCAGTGTTGACTGGAAAGTTTGGCGTGCTGGATATTTTGCGACGGGACTCGTGATTTAATTATTCTAGAGATAATTTATTGAACACTAAATAGTATAAAAAGTTAGCACAAACAAGTTGTATTGAGATGCTCTATTATATTACGTGCATGAAACTCAATAAATGCTGGCGGCAAAGCATTTCCAATCATCGTAGCAACACCAGCTTTGCCCGATCTGAACGAAAACTTATAATTAACAGGGAATGTCTGCAAAAGCGCTGCCTCTCGAAGTGTAATAACACGATCTTCCTCTGGATGTAAAAATCGACCCTTTGACGGGTTATTACATCCTCCCGTAATAGTCGGTGCAGGCTTATCCCACGCCATACGACCATAGACATCCTTAAATCCATTCGTTCGTTTATGGCATTCAAGTTGATATTCTTCACTGAGATCGGTACGACTACCGCCGTCTTTTGGAATCATAGTAATAAGTCTTTTCACTTTTTCAGTAGGATTACTCAAGGCATCATGCAGTGGATCATTACTCAACCCAGCAATTGGCAGAAGTGATATAGCGTCACGAACAGTTACTACTTTATCTTCGTCAATTTCTTGCTTTACAACTTCTATATTATCAAGTCGAGAAGCTAGCATAATCATACGCCTACGACCCTGGGGGACTCCATAGTTAGACATCTTTAATACCTTATGGTCGACGTGATAACCAATATTTTCAAGCTCTTCAATTAGTCTTTTTAATCGAACATCCTTATTGAGTGCTGGTACATTCTCCATCATGATAGTCTTTGGCTGAAGCGCTGCCGCAAAACGAAACACCTCATAGATAAGCTCGTTTCTCGGGTCATTTCTTTGACCTCTATTGCGAGTACCTATCGTTGAGTAGCCCTGACACGGCGGACAGCCAGCTAGCAAATCTAATTCTCCACTCGTTAAGCCGAGCTCTTCCATATATTTAATCGGATCCACCTTTGTAATATCACTAACCTTGAGATTAACCCTTGGGTGGTTCATTTGATAACTTTCGGCGTAGGTTGGCACACTTTCAATAGCACCAATAACATTAAAACCAGCCTGCTTTAAGCCTTGTGTCAATCCACCAGCCCCACTAAAAAGATCAATTGCTGTTCGTTTTTTCACTCTTCATCCACCTTTCGTTTTGAACTGATGAAATTACTACAACTATTGTATCTATTATCGAAAATTTTGTGTAGTCTTTGGCGTTTTAATCTTTATCGAGTACTATGTCATGTAGACCAGAGTCGTAATAGTAGTTGACAATTTCGCCGTTGCTAATCAATTCAATCACTCTATCTAACACATCCAGCGGTACAATATACCACTCATTTGGTGTGTAGTTAGTACCATCTGGTAATTTCAGTGATATATTTAGTCTTACCTCGGCAAAGAAATGATGGATAAGGTGTTCTAATTTTTGAGTATTCATATTGAGGCACTTGTATCTAGCGACCGTTTCTACTGGCGCATTGAGATAGGTTGGATCATTTTGCGCATTCTTTATCCGATTTTCGACAGAGCCAGTAGTATAACCTATTTTATAGAGGTTTTGTAGGTTTTGCACTTGAGGTTCTTCACTGAGTGATCTTAGGATATAAATATAACCAGTCACTTGGTCATTGTTCATCTCATCACTCCACTCCAAATCTGTTTGATAATTAGCGGGTACGATTCTCGCACCTTCTTTTGCTCGATAGAGCGTTCGTGCAAATGAACGAAGTAGAATATTAGACTCTGTGCCATTTTCATATATAACACGCAAGCGCGCGTTAACTTTGCCATTAACCTTGAAGTTGTTATTACGACTTTCGACATACGCCAGCCGACCATTAAATACAAAATATCTGCCTGGTAATATCTGATATTCACTGTTGATACTACTACGCAATAGTTCACCAGACATTAACCCAGAATGAACATCCTTAAACCCTTGCTCATATTTAGCGAAGTCTCTGCTTTTACGTGCCCGCGCTATATTTTCAGCTTTCTTAATACTAGCTGGAACATTACGCATAGTTAATATACCAGTTTGGTCATTAAGTAAACCAAACCTGTCACCAGCAAATATCTCATCTAGAGTTTCGGGGGCTGGCACTGGCTTTAATAACTCATGGATATCTAGATCCTCTAGTATCTTAGTTTTATCATCATCCAAAATTAAAGCACGAAGCCGAACACCAAGTTTGCGCTCATATACGTCAGTGGTACTCACTTCTGGGATACGACCATATTCAGCATAGAAGTCGTTGATCTCTAGAAATGCATCAGCCAATCTATCATCAGGAGTGGACGACTGTGTTTGCGGACTAATTTTAAGTAAATCGTGCTCGTCACTATCAAAAATCCTTCTAAGCCTATCAGACATTACTATCTCCTGAAGCTATATCTTCACGTTTTTTGCGCTGTAAATAGGATAATACTTCGGCCATGCGCTTTTCTTGCTCATTTCGCGAATTAATATCTGGTTTACGGCCATGCAATTCATAGAATAAGTTGATTTTTGGCCAAAGCAACTCTGCTTCTTCTTCAGTTACATCAATTCGCGTTGCAGCGATAGCTTCTTGAATAACACGCAATACCTGAGCGGTTACAGATTTAGACAGAATCTCAAACGCTTTCTGGAACGGATTTACCGAGTCAATAAGATCAATGTTAATTTCATCAATATTGACGAACTTATCAGCCATCTTGATAAAACGACGATCGCCCACCTCTTTTGTCTCACCATTCTTAATTACTGAATCGATCACAACTTGCTGGCGAAGCTCTTCTATCTGTGTTTCGCTTAAATCCGGGTATCGTTCACGGATGATCTTTGGGATTAACACCTTGTTGGTAACCTGTGGATCAAGATTAGTAGCAGAGGCCTTAATGATGATTTCATCCTGTAATATATTAGCCTTTAAGTCGTTAAGGTCGGTTTCGATAATTTGTTTTACTCGATCGCTACTTGGCTCCTTGAATCCACGAATACTGATAATCCCCTTAGAACGGGTTGAAGCATCATCGCCAGTCGTCTTTGTCTTGAACTTAAAATTTGGTGCGAGTACCTGCTCCATGAGTAATGATCCCGTGATAGCCTTTAGCATATTATTAACAGATAGCTTCACTTCATCGGTAGTAGCCTCGGGTTCAGCAATTAGGTTAGTAAACTGAGCCTGCGTTTTATTGGAACTATCACGTGTACAGCGACCAATAATTTGGATAATCTCTGTTAGTGATGCACGATAACCAACAGTTAGAGCATGTTCACAGAAAGGCCAATCAAAGCCTTCTTTAGCCATACCTAGAGCAATAATAATGTCGACAGCGCCTATATCCTTCTTAGCAACTTGACTCAGGTAAGTTAAGGTTTTCGCACGCTTTATTTGGTCAGTATCATCCACAAGATCAGCAGCCTTGATGATCTTACCATCCTCATGCCGCTTAACGTGGATAATGCCCGTATCATCGTCTTGATAAACCACCTCGCCAATAACACTAAGGATCTGACCAACTTCCTCTATTTTATCCTTAGTCGATTCACCGCTATTAACGTTTGGTATGTGTATAATAGTTTTTTTATCAGTGTTAAGCACTTCATGAATAGCTGAAGTGTATTGGCCTTGATAAAAATGGTAACCAATACCTAGTGATTTCAAATGCTCATAACCATTTAGTTGATCATAATAATTAAATGTCACTGGCGAGAACTTAGCTTCGTCTTCTGGCAGTAGAATAGGTACGGCATCACCGCGGAAATATGAACCAGTCATGGCGATAATATGTATATCACTACCACTCATAACATCTCGGAGTAGACTACCAAGCCGGCTAGAGCCAACATCTGATGATACATGATGAAACTCATCAATTGCTAATACACAACCATTGAATGCGTCTGGCGACAAAGCTTCAAAAGCAAGCCTCAGCGTAGCGTGCGTACAGATAAGGATAGGATCATTACTATTCATAAATGCCACAAATGCTTCAACTTTGCTTTTTTCAGCACCAGGAGTGCACAGATTATTCTTATCGTCAACTTCCCAATTAGCAAAAAAGCCGTGTGACTTCAGAGCAGTTGTCTCAAAAGAAGCACCTATAGAGCGTTCTGGTACTGATACGATGATCTTGCGACGATTTTGATTGAATAGCTTATCTAGACCAACAAACATCAAGGCACGAGATTTACCAGACGCTGGAGGCGCCTTTATGAGTAGATATTTAGAGTGACGTTGCTTATACACACGCTGCTGCATCTCGCGCATCCCCATGCTGTTAGTGCAGACACTATTACCAGTCTGGTTGTATTCAATACTAACAACATTTACTGGCTGTTTTTTGATATTCATGCAGACTTCTCCTTTGATGTTATAGTTTCATATAAGTTAAATAAGTATGCAAGGCGTTCCTCGTCATTTTCGAATGGTTTCTTGCGGTAGATTTTATCCACGACTCCATCGAGCGCCTGATGCGCAAGACGCAAATCATCGGGCATTTTATCCGGGTCGTACATTTCAGCAATAGTCTTTTCTGGATGATTCTCGCGAGCATCCAGAACAGCAAATGATTTTTCTTCGATATTAGCCTTTTCTATATCGGTTAATACTGGAACTGGAAAGTTGTTATATACGATAACAGAAGAATATCGAAAATCTGTTTTAAGTCGACCAGCTACTGCGCGCACCCACACCATATGTATGCGACTTGAGAGCAGCCCAAAAATGTATGGCTCAGCATCATAAATTGCATTAGCAGCATTAGATATAACAGTATCTTTATTTAGGTAGCCCATTGGCAAATATTCACGACGCTCCGAAGAAACACTAGGGACGATTATTGAGCTGGTCGGTTTATAACTAATTTGTACAAAACGGTATGGCCGATTGGCATAGTTACGGGTGCTTTTAGCATCACTTCCAGCTCTGTTATTAGCTACTCTTTCTAACCTCTGTTTGATACCAGGTATCATACTTGCTGAGGCGTATTGATCACTTGTAATCCATAGACAGTATCGGTCTATGCCGCGAATATATTCTGCAGCTCCAAGATATTTCTTGATATATTTTGCGGACTCCTTTGACTCTGATAGTAGTGTCCTGCGGTCAGCTGGCGACAATACTAAGAATCCACCGTCTCTTGGCATAGAGCCAAACACCATATCTGGTAGATTAGATATGGAGTGATTTCGCCGATTGATAAACAAATCTGATCGACCAGCAGCAAGATATCCGTTGATATTATCTACCTGAGTCTGGACCCCTTCAGTAAATATATACTTAGGTTTTGTACTTGGATTGCGTAAACTCACAACGCATACTGTTACCCCCGCGTTATGTTTGGCATTATTTTCCCATTTGAATGAGGTGTACGCAAAACCAATTTCTACACCATACTCAAAAATCTTTGGAAACATGAGCCCTACATGCTCACCTTGTGTCACAGAGTTAGTGGTGACAAATGCTAATTGAGCATTTGAGTCAGCAATATATCGAGCACCCTTAATAAACCATAACGCAATGTAATCAAGATTTTTGGAGTATGGCTCGTCATAAAACACATATTCATAATCTCGTTTTTGGGTAGAATTTTGTAATTTTGCACCAACATAAGGTGGATTGCCAATAATATACACTTCATCATTGGCACTATTTGGACACACGTCTTGCCAATCAATTCGAGCCGCATTACCGTGTATGATATTTCCAGTTTCCTTCAAGGGTATGAGAGGCAAGTCAATGCCAAACTTTTCAGTAAACTCCATATTCATCTGGTGCTTAGCAAGCCAAAGTGAAAGGATTGCAACCTCGTGAGCGAAATCGTCAATCTCAATACCATAAAAATTTTCAATATCTACACGAGAACCAAGCAGAGCCTGCTGCATCGTACCTGTTAGCTCACCCTTCCGTTCAAGAATAGCATGCTCAAGTTTGCGTAATTCTTTGTAGGCGATAACCAAGAAATTGCCAGAACCACAGGCTGGGTCAAACACTTTTATGCTACCGATCCTCGCCAGTAGCCGCTCAAGCTTCTTATTGTCGTTAAATACTCTATCAAATTCTTCTTTTAATTCATCGAGAAATAATGGCTCAATTGTTTTCATGATATTAGGCACACTAGTATAATGCTGACCCAACCCAACCCGTTTTCCTGGGCGGATAACTGCCTGAAACATGCTACCAAATATGTCAGGATTAATATCGCTCCAATCGAGTTTGCTCGAAGCTTCAATTAGCAGATCACGAGCCTGCTTATTAAACTGTGGTATCACAGCAAAGTCTTTGGAAAACAACCGACCGTTTACATACGGGAATGCTGCTAAATAAGCTGGGTAGACTGATTTATCCTCATCGTCTAATGCCTCAAATAACACCAATAAAAACTCATGCATGTCAGAGCCGTCTTCTTGTGTGTACGATCCAACAGCATCAACAAATTGGTTCTTTTGGAATATTCCAGTATCCTCTGCAAAGAAACAGAATAGTAAACGGGTAAAAAATATCGTAAGGTTATGCCACTCATCGGCAGTCTTGTAATTGTTATGGGTAACGAGTATATCAAAAAGTTTTGCCATCTTCTCGGCAGCCCTAACATCGGCATGGTTCTCAGCGATAAACTGTGTTTTCTCCATTCCCGCCCAGGGCAGAAAATATGTGTAGTGCTTGTCAATTTCCTGAAGCTCAATATCGAGTGGCTCGCTCGTCTTAGTATCTATTGCAAGGAGTTTTTTATAGTTAGTAACAATAATAAACCTAATACTATAGCGAACGATAGAGGGGCTAGTCTTTAGGTCATCAACGACCGCATATAATTCATTGTCCGAAACGTCCATGGGTTTAAAATAGACAACTCCCTTCTGAGCGATCTCGTTAACCCTATCGTCAGCAACATTGAGCTGACCATTGCGTAGACGTGTAATGTTGGCTGGTGCTCGACCGTAGGCAGCTAGCAAATCAAATATAAAATCTTTGTTGTAGGTCAACTTATCACCAAGAGGTTTTACGTTATTCTCAACATCTTTTAGTGTTATACGCATAATTCACAATATATTATATCTCAAATTACTTTACTAGGGCGCAACCGTATTACAGTTCTTTTTTAGTTAACTTTGGTTGATTGATTTGTTCTTAGCTTACAATGAACTTAGAAGAGAAACCTTAAATGACCAAAGAGTAACTATGTAATATTTATTAAGTTTATAGACATCATCTATCATTGTCATTACTCAGCAAACTGGCTATTATACAGTTCAGCGTAAAAGCCATTCTGCTGCAGTAGCTCGTCGTGCTTGCCTTGCTCAATGATGTTGCCGTCGCGGACAACCAAGATTAGGTCGGCATCGCGGATGGTACTCAGGCGATGGGCGATGACAAAGCTAGTTTTGCCCTGCATCAACTTGTCCATGGCTTTTTGGATGAGTACTTCGGTGCGAGTGTCGACCGAGCTGGTAGCTTCGTCCAAAATCAGCATCGGCGTGCGCGCCAGCATTGCCCGGGCAATCGTCAGCAGCTGTTTTTCACCCTGTGAAATGTTCGTTGCCTCCTCGCCCAGTACCATATCGTAGCCGCCCGGTAGCGACCGCACGAAGTGATCGACATGCGCCTCCTTGGCGGTGGCGACCATTTCTTCTTCGCTGGCTGTTGGGTTGCCATAGAGCAAATTTTGGCGAATCGTGCCGTTAAACAGCCAGGTGTCCTGCAACACCATGCCAAACATTTGCCGCACGTCGCTGCGCTTCATCTGGCGAATATCCACGCCGTCAATTTTGATCGCGCCGCTGTTAATTTCATAAAATCGCATCAACAAATTGACCAACGTCGTTTTGCCCGCGCCCGTCGGACCGACAATCGCCACGCGCTGGCCCGGCTTGATGTGCGCCGACAGGCCTTTGATGATGGTTTGGTCGGGCTTGTAGCCAAAGACCACATTGTCAAATTCAACTTCGCCCTTGACGTGAGCCAATTTCACCAAATCCTTACCTTCCGCCTGTTCTTCCGGCTCGTCCAAAAATTCAAACACCCGCTCGGCGGCAGCGGCGGTCGATTGCAACACATTGGCGATGTTAGCAACTTGCACCAGCGGCTGGTTGAATTGGTCGATGTATTGGATGAACGCCTGAATGTCACCAATTTTCAGCCGGCCGTTAATCGCCAGCCAACCGCCCAAAATCGCCATGATAACGTAACCGATATTGCCGATGAAATTCATGATCGGATAAATCAGCCCCGACAAAAATTGGGCTTTCCAGGCACTTTCCTGCAACTGATCGTTCACCCGCGAAAACTTAGCCAGCGACTTTTTCTGGCCGTTGAACACGCGCATCACCTGATGGCCGCCGTACATTTCCTCGATATGGCCGTTCAATTCACCCAGCTGCGTTTGCTGGCGAAGGAACTGCTTTTGCGAGCTTTTGGCAATCAGCGTCACCGCACCGCCAGCCAGCGGCAGCACCAGTAGCGCTACAAGCGACATTTGCCAGCTGATGGAAAACATCATCACCAAAATCCCCAGCACCATCACCGTCGAGGAGACGATTTGCGACAGGCTTTGATTAAGCGTCTGGCTGATGGTATCGACATCGTTAGTAACGCGGCTAAGGACTTCGCCGTAGGTTTGCTTGTCAAAATAACTCAGCGGCAAACGATTGATTTTTTCGGACAATTGTTGCCGCATCCTGAAAGTAACCGTCTGCGTCACTTGGGTCATCAGCCAGGTTTGAATGTAGCGGAAAATCGCGCTGAGCACATACAAACCAATCAGCAAACTGACGACCTGCCAAACGGCATCAAAGTGAAATTCTGGGCGCCGGCTGAGATCCAATTTTTTGATAGTCTCGAGCTGGTTGGACGGAATTTGACTTTCAATTTCCGACTGGTTCGGGAGCCGTTTCAAAACATCAGCACCAGTCGTGCCAGCTGGCAACGAAGCACCATTTGGCAGCTTACTGGTGATGGTTTCGTAAGCCTTCATACTGACATAATCTTCAACAATTTGGTTGGTAGCGCCGCCCAAAATCTTCGGACTGACAATCGCAAAGGTTGTACTACCGACCGCGAAAATCGCCACCATGAACATTTGCCAGCGGAACTCCGCCAAATATTTGGCTAACTTCTTGACCGTACCCTTAAAGTCTTTGGCTTTTTCGCCGGCACCCATACCGCCGCCCATTGGGCCGCCCATCTTCACTGGCTGGCGTTTTTTCATGCTTTGCTGAGCCATTACGCTGTTCCTTTCGCGGTCGTCGCTGACATTTTCTGCAGGTCGTCTTCTGAGAGCTGGGAGGCGGCAATTTCTTGATAGACTTGGCAATCTTTCATCAATTCCTGGTGCGTGCCTTGACCGACAATTTTACCTTCGTCCAGCACGATGATTTTGTCAGCGTTCATGATGGTATTGATACGCTGACCGACGATGAGCACAGTTTTATGTTTGGTTTCTTTGGCAAGCGCCAAACGCAATTTGGCGTCAGTTTTGAAATCCAGTGCCGAAAACGAATCGTCAAAAATGTAGACATTCGGCTCAACAGCAATCGCCCGGGCAATCGACAAACGCTGCCGTTGACCGCCGGAAACATTGCTACCGCCTTGAGCGATTTCATTTTTGTAGCCGTTTTTTAGCTCGCTGATGAATTCGGTGGCTTGCGCGATTTTAGCGGATTTTTCGACCAATTTTTGGCTGGCTTTGGCATTGCCGTACTTGATATTGCTGGCGATCGTCCCGCTAAACAACACGCCTTTTTGCGGCACGTAGCCGATTTGATCATACAAATCTTCCAGCTTGAGCTGGCGAATATCCACGCCGTCCAGCAAAATCTGCCCCGCCGACACATCGTAAAAGCGCGGAATCAAATTAATCAACGTTGATTTGCCCGAGCCGGTGCTGCCAATGAACGCTGTAGTTTGCCCCGGTTCGGCCGTAAAATTGATATTAGAGAGCACTGGCAGATCAGCGTCTGGATAGGTAAAAGTCACGTCTTTGAATTCAATTTTACCCGTAGCGTCATTTGGCAATTGCTGCGGCGACGTCGGGTCAACAATTGACGGCAGCGTGTCGAGCACCTCGCCCACCCGCTTTACTGACACGGCCGCTCGCGGCACCATGATAAACACCATCGACAGCAGCAGGAACGAAATGATGACCTGCATGGCGTACTCCAAAAACGCCATCATATTACCAATTTGTAGATTGCCGCTACTGATCAAATGCGCGCCGAACCAGACGATCGCCACGCTGGAAAAGTTCATCACCAGCGTCATAATTGGGTCAAGCAGCATCATCAGCCGATTGACAAATAAATTCATTTTGTTTAGCTCGGTATTGGCTTGCTGGAACTTTTTCTGCTCAATCTTTTCATTGTGAAAGGCGCGAATGACTTTCAAGCCGACCAGGTTTTCGCGCGTCACCAAATTGAGCTTGTCCACCAGCGTTTGCAATTTCTTAAACCGAGGCACGGCAATCACAAACAGCACGGCAATGACCACCAGCAACACCGACACTGCCAGCGCGATGATCCAACTCAAATCTGGCGCGTTGTGGATGGCTTTTTGCAAACCGCCAATTGCCATAATCGGCGCCATCAACGCCAGACGCAGCAGTAGGATTGACGTCATTTGAATTTGCTGAATGTCGTTGGTCGAGCGGGTAATTAGCGAGGCTGTAGAAAATTTATTAAAGTCCGCCAGCGCAAAACTCTCGACCCGCTCGAATAGTTCCATTCGTAGTTTCTGCGCCGCACCAGTGGCAATCCGGGAGGCCAAAAATCCTATGATAATCGAGCACAATCCGCCCGCCGCCGTCACCAAAATCATCGCTAGTCCGTTGTGCCAAATCGCTGGCATATCTTGTTTGATAATACCGTTATTGACAATTTCCGACATTTTGTCAGGCAGCCACAAATTTGCCATCACCATGGCGTAGGTAAAGCCAACCAAGATGATAAACATCAGCCAGTAGCCGCTAAAAATTCGTAAAATATGTTTCACAGACCCCCTTACTGCCGCAATTCTAGAGATTAACCGTGTATAATCGGTAAATTTACACTGTGCAATATTCTAGGCTATAAATTGCTCTTTGTCAAGAAAGCCCACCGCATAACGGTGGGCTCTACGCTGTCTGATATACAACGAATAGGTTTAGTACATACCCATGCCGCCACCCATATTTGGCATAGCAGCGCCTGGCGTTTCTTTCTCTGGCAAGTCAACAACCAGCGCACCCATCGTCATTGCCGTACCGGCAATTGAGGCAGCATTCTGCAAGGCCTCCTTGGTAACGCGTACTGGGTCAACTACGCCTGCCGACTTTAGATCAAGCAATTCATTCGGGTGGTTGACATTGATACCTTGGCCAGCTTTGGCTTTTTTGACCTGCGGCAGCCACTCGTCAGCATTTAGACCAGAGTTGCTCAGCAAGATTCGGAATGGCTGTTCAAGTGCATGAATCAACAAATCTTCGCCTGCTAATGCCGAAGCATCTTTGCTATTAGAATGCTTATAACCACAGGCTAGGTTCACTAGCGTTACACCGCCGCCTGGCACAATACCTTCAGCTAGCGCTGCTTTGACAGCAGCCACAGCGTCGTCGACACGATATTTCTTTTCTTCGATTTCGGTCTCGGTCGCACCGCCAACTTTGATTACCGCCACTTCGCCAGTCAAAGCTGCATGGCGCTTTTGCAAATTCTTCTTGGTATAGTCGCTGGTAGCATTATCAGCTTCCAGTTCGATTTGATCGACGCGATCGCTAACCGCCGCCTTTGACCCTTCGCCCTCGACAATAGTTGTCAGATCTTTGGTGGCAATCACTTTGCGGGCCGAGCCAATTACGTCGCTACCGACATTATCAAATGCCATGCCGGTATCTTCGGTGATGACTTTGGCGCCAACCAACGCTGCGATATCATACAGCACATCTTTGTCGCTCGGCGCTTTGATAGCCAAGGTGTTGAAAGCACCTTTGAGGCGATTCAGTACTAGCAAACTTAATGCTTCGCCATCAACATCATCAGCAATCAATACTAAATCTTTCTTGCCGCTTTGAGCAATCATTTCGAGTAACGGTACAAATTCTTGCGCTGAAGAGACTTTCTTATCAGTCACCACAATTGCTGGTTTGTCGTAAACTGCTTCCATGCGCTTAGCATCGGTCACCATGTACGGGCTAACGAAGCCGCGCTGTACCGTGAAACCTTCGACTACTTCGCTTTCAAGCTCTAAGCCGCGGCCTTCTTCGACGGTCACCACGCCATTCGGGCCGATCTTCTCCATGACGTCAGCAATCAGTTTACCAATCGCCTCATCGCCTGCGGAGATTGTTGCTACTTCGGCAATCCGCTTTTTGTCGCCGCGGATATCGTCGGCGAGCTTGCCGAGCTCTTTGATAATCTCGCTAGCAGCACGCTCTAGCCCTTTGCGTAGTAACATCGGATTGTGGCCAGCTGCAATTAGCTTATTAGCTTCGTTTAAAATATGATAAGTTAAAACCGTCACCGTCGTAGTGCCGTCGCCAGCTACATCGTTCATCTTGTTAGCAGCTTGTTTGATGAGCTCAGCGCCAACTTTGAAGCCAAGCATCTCATCATCAGCTTCATCAATATCAATACTTTTCGCAACCGTCACGCCATCGTGCGTCACGCTCGGTCCGCCGTAACTTTTGCCGATAACTACGTTGCGGCCTTTTGGCCCCATCGTTGTTTTCACAGCGTTATACAAAATTTTTGCGCCAGCCAATACGCGAGCACGCGCATCTTCATCGTAAAAAACTTTCTTTGCCATACTTACCTCCTATTCAACAGTAGCGAGGATATCCTCGTCTTTGATAATTAAATATTCTTCCTTATCGAGCTTGATAGTTGTCGCTGCGTAGTTTTTGTAGACAACCCGTGCGCCGTCAGCCACATCTTTGACTGCCGAACCAACAGCTACTACTTTAGCAGCTTCTGATTTTTCTTGCGCTGATTCTGGCAAAAAAATACCGCTAGCTGTTTTTTCCGGTTTCTTCTCTTTAACAGCCACGACATAGTGCGCCATTGGCTTGATTGGTGAACTCATGATTATATCCTCCTTTTCTAATCTATTTTAGCACTCTTGACCGTAGAGTGCTAGACCCAAGTATAAGAAAGTTAGCGAAAAACGTCAACCGCATTAGCAAGATATACAAAATAGCCCGATCTAAAACTCGTGCTATTTTGTTGTGCCTATAGAGATTATCTAGCTCTCGATAATTGTGCCGACCTGCCCAGCCAAAGCTTGTTCGGCGCTACCTAGACTAGCGATAATCGCTCGGCGACCTGGCTTTTCGACGAATTTCAAGGCAGCTTGCACTTTAGGCAGCATACTGCCTGGCGCGAACTGATTTTCGTCGATATAGCGCTGCATCTCTTGGCGATTAGTGCGTCCGATCGTGCGCGCTGTCGGTTTACCATAATCAACCATCGCACCGTCAACTGCCGTTAATATCACTAGTGCTTCGGCATCAATCGCATCAGCCACCACTGCCGCTGTGAAATCCTTATCAATTACTGCCTCAACCCCCTCTAAGCCATCACTGACAGTTTCAACAACTGGCACGCCGCCACCGCCACCCGTGATAACCGTCACGCCAGCATCAATCATCGCTTTGACCGTATACTCTTCGACGATCCGCTGCGGCTTCGGCGACGGTACCACGCGCCGCCAACCGCGCCCAGCATCTTCTTTGAATGTGAAGTTACGACCGTTAGCAGCCTGCCGAGCTTCTGTCTCCGTCTGATAAAATACGCCAATTGGCTTCGTAGGATTGCTAAAAGCCGGATCGTTAGCGTCAACCACTACTTGCGTAACAATTGTCGAAGCGACGCTTTTCATCTGCCGGCGCGAGAATTCGTCAATCAACGCTTGCTGCAACCAAAAACCGATCGCCCCCTGACTCATCGCTACACACGTATCGAGCGGGAAAGTCGGTACTTCTGGTGTGTTAATCGCTTCTTCGTGTAGAACAATATTACCAACTTGCGGCCCGTTGCCGTGAACGATTACCAGCTGATAGCCAGCCAAAATCAACGGAACTAGCTGGCGTGCTGTCTCGTCGGCGACGTCTTGCTGGGTGTGAGCCGAAGCCTCGCCTTGCTTTTGCAAAGCATTGCCGCCAAGTGCAACTACAATCTTACCCGGCATGTTGTTAAAACCTCAACGACATACAAGTTAGGCTGCCGGTAATTTTCTCAAATTCGCTAGTATTGATCAGAATCACTTCGTAACCGCAATCGCGAATCTTCTGCTCAGTTTTCGGGAAGCCTTCTGGCACGATTACCTTGCCATTTATCCACAAACTATTCACTGCATAGTATTCATCGTCATCAACGACCAGCTTATTAAAGTTAGCAAAAGCTGGATGATTTTCGTAAGCTTTAGCGACAATTAAGTTGTTATTGTCTAAGTAGACCACATCGTCTTTCAGGTGTAGAATACCCGTCACTGGCACTGTCTCGGCGGTCATACCATGCTTCTCGAGAATTGCCGTGATTTGGTCGGCTGCCGCCTGGTTGGTGCGTCCGCTTAAACCTATGTAATAGTGATCACCCACCATCATAATATCGCCTGGATCAGTTGTACCTGGCTCGACGATTTGTTCAATGTCGTCATAGTAGCGCGCCAATGCTTCGCGTAAATCCGGCAGACTAGCCTCACCACGACGGCTTTCAGCGCCGGGACGCGACAAAATTGCTACGCCGTGCGGCGTACACAACGCATTGTCCTCAATAAACACACTGTCTGGATAATCCTCGTTGGCCTCTAGAACCGTCACTTCCAAACCGCATTCGCGCAAAATCTCGACATAGCGATCATGCTGCTGCAATGCTAAATCATAGTCCGGCTTGCCCATTTCTGGCGTTTGGCTGATACCATCAATCAAACTATGTGACGGACGGCGAACAATGGCATACTTAAACATTTTTTCTCCTTCATTTTGGTAAAACGGGCACGCTGTATTTCAGGCGCGCCCGTTTCATTTATTATCACTGACCGATTAAATCAGCGATCTTAATACCTAACGTATCATCCAGCGCACCAGCCAGCAGTTGTTGTACTGCGTAGGCAAATAACGCAATCACGACAACCGCCAAAAGCAGTTCGTATAGCGTGAAAATCTTCTTGCGATTCTTGATCTGCATCAAGACGTAGACCAACATGCCTGGTGCGTACAAGAACACTGTTATGAGCAGATATTGCATACCAGCCGCATACACTAGCCATACTGCGTAAACACTAGCCATCACACCCACAAAGATATTAAAGGCGCGGTACTTAACGGTTTTCTTCTCCTGCAGAGAAACTTTCAATTGATAAAACGCCGTCAGGGCATATGGGATCAAGATAGCCGAAGTAGCAATCGAAATACCAATATTATAGGCTGAACCTTCAGTTCCGGGGATTGTCAGCAGGAATATCTGTACCAGGATGTTAGTAACCAACAGCGATACTACTGGCGCGCCAACTTTATTTTCTTTGGCAAATATCGACGGGAAAGTCTTATTCTTAGCTGCCTGATACGGTAGTTCGGCAGCAAACATCGTCCAAGCTAGCCAACCGCCCAAAACTGCGATCATCAAGCCGATATTAACCAGCCAAGCGCCCCACGGTCCAACCAAGCGTTCCAACAGCATCGACATTGCCGGACTATCTAGTGCAGCCAGATCTTTCTGAGTCGCTACACCAAAAGCCAGCACCGTCATCAGCACATAAATCGAAAGCACGCCAGCAAAACCAATCAACGTTGCCTTGATGATATCGCTGCGCTTCTTGGCGTGACCTGAAAATACAACTGCACCCTCGATACCGATAAACACCCAGACGGTAACCAGCATCATATTCTTGACCTGCTCAATCACAGCGCCCATATCAAAGTTGTTACCGGCTAAGCCCCAAAGGTCTTGATTAAACAAGCCGACCTTGAACGACAAGAATATCGCTAGCAAAAAGATCGCAAGCGGGATTAATTTCGCCGCCGTCACCAAAGCATTAATAAAGCTTGCCGTTTTGACACCCTTAAGGATTAATAAATGAACACTCCACAGCAGTACTGACATGCCAACCACTGACGCCCAGTTTTGGCCTTTACCAAACAAGTCTGGAAAGAAATAACCAAGCGCCGAGAAAACGGCTACCGCATAAGCAATATTACCAATCCAGGCAGAAATCCAGTAACCCCACGCCGAATTAAAGCCAACATACTTGCCAAAGCCAGCCTCAGCGTAGCTATACACGCCAGCGTTAAGCTTCGGCTTTTTGATAGTCAGATTACGGAAGCTGAGAATCAGGAATATCATTCCAACGCCCGTAATCAGCCACGCAATAATCGTCGCCAGCGGACCAGCCGCCTCAGCCGTACCTTGAACAAGGTTAAAGATACCTGCACCGATCATACTGCCGACCACCAGGCCAGTCAGCGACCAGAGCCCTAACCCGTCTTTTTTTCTTGCTAATTGTTTGATTGCCATTTTGTTCGAGCCTCCTTCAACTCGGATTTATAGCGTCAATGCCATCACAGCCTTGATAGTGTGCATGCGGTTTTCAGCCTCATCAAAGACAACGCTGTGCTCGCCGCTAAAGACCTCGTCAGTGACCTCCATTGAGTCAAGACCGAATTGATCGTGAATCTTCTGGCCAGTCTCGGTATTAAGGTCATGGAATGATGGCAAACAATGCAAGAATTTGACGTTCGGGTTATGCGTCTCGGCTAGCATTTGCGCATTGACCTGGTACGGCTTGAGAAGGGCAATTCGCTCAGCGAACTTGTCTTCCTCGCCCATTGATACCCAGACATCAGTGTAAATAGCGTCAGCCCCTTCTAGCGCTTCGGCACGGTTATCAGTGATGGTAATCTTCGCGCCAGTTTCCATAGCAATTGAACGTGCTAGGCTAACTAGATCGCCCGACGGATGCAGCTGTCGTGGTGCTAGGATTCGGAAATCGACGCCCATCTTGGCCGCACCAATCAGCAAGCTATTTGCCATATTATTGCGTCCGTCGCCAACGAAGACCAGCTTAGCACCGTTGAGCTTGCCGATATGCTCCTCAATAGTCATAAAGTCTGCCAAAATCTGTGTCGGGTGGAAAGTATCCGTCAAACCATTCCAGACTGGCACGCCAGCATATTTCGCTAACGCTTCGACGTTGGAATGCTTAAAGCCGCGGAATTCAATACCGTCAAACATGCGGCCCAGCACCTTAGCGGTATCTTCGACTGACTCTTTTTTACCTAGCTGAATATCGTCTTTACCGAGAAATTCTGGCGCCACGCCCAAATCATTAGCAGCCACTGTAAAGGCGCAGCGAGTTCGCGTCGATGTCTTTTCAAAGAGCAAAGCCACTTGTTTGCCCTCGTGAATACGGTGTGCTTTGCCTACTTTCTTTTGTTGTTTGAGGTCGTGTGCTGTATCAAGCATCAGCCGAATATCGCTTGGCGAGAAATCTTTCAAGGTCAAGAAAGAGCGACCCTTCAGACTGGTTGGCAGCTTAGCTACCGTTGTAGTAGTTGAGTCTGTAGTCACTGGTACCACTTTGCGGACGTGCTCCTCTTGAATCATTGGTACCGCCAAGGTAGCTGCCAGCGAACGCTCCGCCGAAGTAACTCTATCAGTAACCTGCTCATTGTCCAGATCTTCGCGCACCAGCGGCATACTCATACAGCGCGGGCCGCCGCGACCGCGACCGAGTTCTGAACCGCTAACCTCGATAACTTCGACGCCAGCCTCGCGCAATTTAGCATTAGTGACATAGTTACGGTCGTAAGTCACCACCACGCCCGGCGCAATCGCCAAAGTATTTGAACCGTCATTCCACTGCTCGCGAGCTGCCGCAATCTCATCGCCGCCGCCGCACTCAATCAGGTTAATCTTTGGCAAATGCAGCGCTTCGCACAACGCTTTTTCAAGGTCATGCTGCTTGGTAATCCGCGGATAAGCTTGCCCCTCAACCTTCTCGAGGATAAACAGATTCATCTTGCCTTCAAAGTCACGAATCTCCGGGTGGATCGTGAACTTGTCGTAATCGATCATTGTGAAGACTGTATCTAGATGCATGAATGCGTGGCTCTTCGGAATCTCGAGAGCAATAATTTTCTTGAAGTTAGAATCAGCGAACAACTCAGTTGCCATTTTCTCGATTGCCTCGGCGGTAGTGCGCTCGCTGATACCGATGGCCATGGCTTCGCTGTTCAACACCAGCTCGTCGCCGCCCTCCATCGAGAACTTCTCGTCGCGATTATACCAAACTGGAATATCGTGGCCAGCAAATCGCGGATGATGGTCGATGATATAGCGCATGAACAGCGACTCGCGGCGGCGAGCTGGCCAGTGCATCTTGTTGATCGTCAAACCGTTGCCAATTGTCGCGGCTGGATCGCGCGTAAAGTACAAATTCGGCATTGGATCTAGGTAAAATGGATAATGGTCTTGCTCGACCATATCGTGCAGCTGCTGGTGATGCTCTGGCGGCAAAGAAATCTCGTCTTTGCGCACGCCAGCCATAATTTTGCGCACCATCTTGTTGGTCGGCATCGACAACAGATAATCGCGCAAACTTTGCGTCACTCGACGCGAATCTTGTTTGGAAGCTGCTAGCATTTCGTCGACAAATTCTGCTTTCAAATTATCGCTGTTTAATGCCTCTGTTACCAATTCGTCCAAATACAGCACTTCGACGCCATGGTCGCGCAGAACGTTGGCAAATTCATCATGCTCTTCTTGCGCCACCTTCAGGTGCGGAATATCGTCGAACAATAAGTCCTTGAGATAATCAGGAGTAAGATTCTCGAGCTCCTCGCCCGGCCGATGCAGCAGTACAGTCTTGAGTACGCCGATTTCAGAATTGATTTGCAATGGTTTTTGATTCACGCCCACCTCCGCTATGATCTAAATGATTCATTGTTTATTTACTTATATAGTTTTCATTATATAGATTTATGCCGCTTATGCAAGCCTTTTCTCGACCGAATCAAGTGGTTGGTGCCGTCCAATATTGCTGAATGATAGATTGTACCTGCGTTGGCTGATTTATTACAGCTTGCTCCCAAGTCATGCCAGTGTCTTTTTGGAAAGAAGACATGGCTTGAATGAGACTATCGACCTGAGTATGCGTAATAACACTGCCGTTAGCCGACTTGAAAGTCTCAATTTTGTAATTATCGCTGCTATACCACGAACTAACCGTAATAGCGTCAAGCGAGCCTGGCATGCGGAGGCGGAGGTCGTTATTCACACGCTCAAAAACAACGCTAATTGGTTCATATTCTAGGCGAACTTTGTCAGCTTCGCCATCAATATCCATAATGTAATCTTCCCCGTCTCCCTTGTTGAAGATATAGGTATCATTGCCAGTGCCACCATAAAGAGAGTCGCTACCTTGTCCGCCAATGAGAGTATCGTTACCATCATCGCCCTCAAGGTAATCAACGCCAAAACCACCATCAAGAACGTCATTGCCTCCACCACCGTAAAGATCGTCTCTACCAGTACCGCCATAAAGAAAATCGTCACCTAAATAGCCATACATATTGTCATTACCTTCACCACCGTAGAGAGTGTCGTTGCCAGCATCACCGTTTAAATGATCATCGCCAGCATCGCCATAGAGGAGGTCGTCGGCCACGCCACCAGAAAGCGAATCGTTACCACCAAAACCATGAATATAGTTATTTTGATCATTATAGCCAAAGAGACTTTCCGCATCCTCTGTGCCAGCGATGGTTCGAACCTGTTCGTAAATATAGGTACGATCTATAGCAGTACCATCAGCAAAGAGAAATTTCTCTATCTTATAGACGTCAGTTTGTTTAGAGTAATCGCCTCCTGCATTGAAATAGTTATTTATTACTATGCGATCACCCGTAGCGCCAACGGTAATAACCAGATTGGCACCGCAACCGCCCGCTCTGGTAAATTGTAAATCACTGGATTTGATACCTTCGCCAAATTGAACGACGTCAGCTTCGCCATCAATATCCATAATGTAATCTTCCCCGTCTCCCTTGTTGAAGATATAGGTATCATTGCCAGTGCCACCATAAAGAGAGTCGCTACCTTGTCCGCCAATGAGAGTATCGTTACCATCATCGCCCTCAAGGTAATCAACGCCAAAACCACCATCAAGAACGTCATTGCCTCCACCACCGTAAAGATCGTCTCTACCAGTACCGCCATAAAGAAAATCGTCACCTAAATAGCCATACATATTGTCATTACCTTCACCACCGTAGAGAGTGTCGTTGCCAGCATCACCGTTTAAATGATCATCGCCAGCATCGCCATAGACAAAATCATCAGCCGCAGTCCCATAAAGCGAATCTGATTTGTCGCTTCCGATAATAGCATCTCTGTTAGCAGAATAAACTATTCTGGCTAGCTCTGGTGATTTGGCGGCAAAATGATTGCAAAAATGCAATAAATTCGTATCATTGCTCAAACCAGACCCATAAACAACCCGCAAAAAGTCAGCCAACAATTGTTTTCCAAAAACACTATCGTTATCGATAGCCTTATCTATGTCATTAATAACATCAGCAAACTCAATTACAGCTCCGGATTCTCCAATTTTGTAATTAACCCTACTGACAATGTCCTTCAAATAAGTGGCGCTGGCCATTGCAGCGTATAATCTATCGACCAACTTATAATAAGCTTTTTGCAGCAGCGGCGCTGCGTTCGCATTAGGGTTCGCGCCATTAGTCCCAGCAAAATTCATGCCCATAAATTTTTCGAGAACTGCCAGCTGTCTAGCGTCAACAAGTCCACCGCGACCTTTAGGGTCTAGCTTGTCAGCACCCACCCATTTATAAACAATATTTGTAAACAACTCATCGCGAGCGGCAGCGTCTTTAGTCTCCAAAAATTCCAACACCATCTTTTTTAGCTGCCCGCTCTCATCTTTCGCCATAGCTATACGCAGCGAAGAAACATTACCCGCGCCTTGTAAATCAGGCAATACTGCGATATCGTCTGGTATGGTAACCGAGTCACCAAACGTATCAAGAGAACTCACGGTGTCTCTATTCAATAAATATTCTCCAATTTGCCCGTCGCTACCGTCAGTTTTCACAAAACTACCCAAACGGCGTTGAATATTGCCCATAGCATCAGCTGCGCCCGTAACCGTCGAATTGAGGTTAATAGCTTTGATACCAACATCGGCTAGTGATTTCATCTCTTCGGCTTGCGATACACCATCTCTGTTCAAATCCTGCCACACCTTCAACTTGAGATAAACAATATCACTGGCGTCTATTTTGCCGTCCTTATTATCATCAAGTTCACGCAGCGCCTCAAACCCGCTCGTCGCGCGAGTACCATTAGACAACAATGTTTGATCACCAAATAACTCCTGTCCATTAGTTATCTTGCCGTCACCATCGCGGTCCAACACCAGCAAACCATCATTGGCATCAATCCAAGCCGTCCTCTCGGCAAAGCCGTTGCTATCCAGGTCAAAATATACGTCTGATTGATCCAAGTTTGTAGTCGCTAAGCCGTCGCCGTTCAAATCTAGAATTAGCGGATCAACGCGTGCCGCAACCGTTGCGGAGCTGAACAGGTCGAAAATACCCTTCAAGTCACCAGAGAATACGCTCCGCAAAAAGCTATAACTATTCCAAATACCGTCTGCTAGCAAATTACCAGCGGTATTAAAGAACTTACATACACCATCAGCACCGTGATACACCAAGCCGCCATACACATAAAACACAAATGCACCGCCTTCAAGCGCTATTTTAGTACCACGCGTTAAATAGCCCATGTAAGAGATCCCGTAATCAGGCTGATTTGTAGTTGGCATCATTTTTCCGTCATCTGTCAACATTCAGACATCCCGTGATTCGCAGTAGGCACCATATTCTTGGCAATCTTCCCCATAGCGTTCAAACCATCAATAAATATTTTCAATGTTACTCCACCTCCGATAAACGGCATAAACGGACCACCCAACGCAACCATAGCTTGCATTTTATAAATCGCTACAAGATCACTAGTCGTAGTGCTGTTAAGCTTAGAACGTACAATCTTGTTACTACCTATTCTTGCATCACTCCACAAATTACCAATAAAATCACTCTCATTAGCATAATTTATAGACTTATCTTTGTAGTATTTGTAATCTATCTTTTGTCCAGTCACGCTCTCGATCAAATTAGCTACACCAGGTGCATTAAAAGTTGTAGATTTATGCCCTGTTTTGTATGTCATATATTGAGCCAAGGCTCCACCAAGAGAGTGGCCTGTAAATGTACATCCTGAATTCGAATGAGATGATAGCACTCTATTAACAAACTGCTCAGCCTCGGTGAATTGGGCAGGTAGCCCTGTGGAAACACCGAAAGCTATTTGAGCATCAGCGTTAGCGATATCTTTGGCTGTATCCATATATGTTTTAGGGTTTGAAGGATCGAAATCGGTGCCTTTGAAACTGAATACTATCTCACCCGTTTCAGGGTTCTGAAAGGCAGCGGCACGAAAGCCGGAAGAGGTGGAGACGGAGTCAAGGTATTTCCAAGAGCGGAGAGAACTGGCTTTCGATCTCAGAGAGGAATATTCTGGATGCGAGATATCCACATCTTTGTGCGGGGTAGATATAATGCTGTCGATAGATTCGCCCTTCTTGTCTCCAGAGAAATCAACATACGATAATTTACTTAGTGCTATATATTTTTCTAGATCTAATGACGACATAAAAACTTACCTCTCCTAAAACTTATTAATTATTACGTTTCAAAAAACATCTAACAACTACTGCCTTATCCTGTACATTGATAATTTCTCTACCCGAGAGATTACAAGTAATTTCACTCTTTTTATTACGACTATTTATAGAATAAATTATAGAGCGAAAACCAATCCTCTGGCTATTAAGATAATTTATGATATGTTGAACAGCCAAAATATCTTCGTCTGTAACACTATCACCAACTCTAGATATTTTAATGTTATAACTTACATCAGTGCCATTATTTGCAACTATTTCTTTGTATGAAGGTAATGGTGCACGTATAGAATCTAGTATATTCTGCTCTGCACTCACTATAACAGAAACATTGATATCATGATCATGATCATCACGCACATCAGTCAGTTGCTTTTTTACGTTGGCCAACTCGGATCTAGACCATACAGAACTTGGATAATAGTCAGATAAACCATATTGTGTTTCTTTTACTATAAACTTCAGATTGCTGTCAGATTTAGGATATGCCTCAGCTGATAGTACACCATCTACACCAAAACCGCCTCCTGAATATTCAGGGTATTCTACAATAAATTCTTGTCCATACTTATGCTTAAGGTGATTACTTATTTGTATCTGTTTAAGAATTTTGTATCCAAATACAGACCAAAGATATAAGAGCATTGCTGCAACTAACACGACTACAAATACATATTGTATTTTTTTGTACCGTATCATTTTTACTTCTTTTGGCATAAATCCCTCAAAAATAAGTTAATGGTTTTGTTTTATCTTAAGAATAATCATAACACGACATAGTATAATTGGCTAAAATAATAGTTTTAGAAAAATCAAAATCGGTACCTTTGAAGCTGAAAACTATCTCACCCGTTTCAGGGTTCTGAAAGGCAGCGGCACGGAAGCCGGAAGAGGTAGAAGTAAAGTCTAGAAGCTTATAATCAGAAAGTGATGCGTGTGGTTCAATAGACGTGCTGGAGTCGCTATCTGAAATTATATTCTGATCTTTCTTTCCTAACATATCTCTAAAAGTTGTATTTTTATTAGTATTTGTATATTTTCCATAAGCGGCAGTGCTTAATGCCATGTATTGTTCTGGTGTTAGAGACATAATAATTATTCCTTTCCATCCATTTTAGTGAAACATGCTTCTATATTCTGATTACTATCCGTTTGATAGCCGCCGTAGTATTGACATACATAGCTACTGCTGGCTATTTTGGAATTTATAACATATCTAACGCTATAGTTAAGACTATTTTTTGAACGTGCATAATCTATAATTTTATTAAGCTGTTTTTTATCTTTATCCGTTACCTGCTCGCCTGAGAACAACACAACTACGCCATATGTAACATCATTTCCATTAGCCGATATCACAGAGTCCAAAGACGGCGCTCCTCTTAGCCCGTCTCTCAGTCTACGCTCCAATCCGATGTCTATATACTGTCTTACAGGATGTATGCTGCTATTATTCAGATATGCCCTCAATTTAGGCTCCTCGTAAGCATTCCATACTACATTTAAATACGTGTCATGATACACACCTGGAGGGTCTTCCCATACCCTAAATTTCCTTGATTGATTGGCTTCCTCATAAGCATCAGCTGTCAAATCACCTTCTACGCCCAGACCGCTGCCTTCTTTTCTGAGATTCTTTAATATAAACTCTTTCCCATACTTGTCTTTAAGATACTTATTCATCTTCGCCTGTTTCATTACACCAGAAACCATGATGGCACATGCGGCAAAAAGAAGGATAACTATGACCACGCCAGCATACACTATCAATCTATGCTTTTTATTTCTCGTAATCCATTTGACACTTCCGCTGTTAGCAGTCACGAGTCCTCCATTTGTGTTAGCTAATTAACTTTTATTCTAAATTAAACTTAAGCTACATACAAGTGGCAAATTAGTTTACTTGTAGAGCTCTTGAAACTAACCGCTATCTCGCCAGAAAGAAATGGAAAGGCGACAGCGCGGAGGCTGGAGGGGGTAGAGATAAAATCGAGGAGTTTCCAGGAGCAAAGAGGATGAGAAAAATCTTTGAGGGCGGAGAGCTGAAGACCTGATAGACCAAAATCTCAGAAGCTATTCAGCTGATTAATAGATCCGACCACTGAGCTAATACCCCATACTGCCCCATTCATGTAAACTATTTCTTGGTAGGTCTCAGGGTCTCCTAGGTTATACCCACAACGCTGTAGTTCATATTCACCTCTATATATCTTTCTACTGCATAGGTCTGGTTTGCCTATAGACCTCTCGACTATGTCTCTAGCTGTGCCAATCTTGACATCTCTCATATTCTGATAAAATTCGTCCTTAGTTGACCATGGTCTGTTATTGATCTTGGAGTGGGTCTCATGATAAAACTCATCCTTAGTACCGTCAACATCGGAGCTAGTATTAAGCCGAGGGGCGTGCTGCTGTAGGTATAGAATTGTTGCAGCTCCAGCGGCAAAACATATGACCACGCAAACTAGTGCGATTGCCACTGGCTTTATCAACTTTTTATCTTTGGAAAGACGGCCGTTGCTTGCCATAAGCTTATTCTATTATTTTATACTAGATAATTCAATATACTCACATACCTGGGAATGGTTGGATTGGTCTGGGCTATAAAGACCCCTAGAGAGCTCTTGGTATTTTCTAAATAGTGGGAATAATTCTTACGAATGGGACACAGGAAATGTCACCAGTCTGGCGATCTTACAGCGATCGTATCAAATTACCACAAACACAAAAGATTAACCTATAATAAAGCCATGAAATATAAAAATCGCCGCAACAACTTACATATCGGCGAGGTGTTTTACTTGGACGCCGAGAGTAAAGAAATAATCGCTTCGGGATACGGTCAGTTTGATATCGTAACCTCCGAACTAACCGCATCAATGACATTTCTGGCGTCTGGGAAATTTGACAAAGTACTGATTATTATCAAATCCAGAAATGACTGCATCACGCCGTTCGTCTTTTATAATAAAACCCTCATCCAAGGCGCGCCAGAAAATATCGTGTACAATATCCGCGCCTATTTGCACTGGCAATCTACTGAAGCGGATAGCTTAACTATACCTCTGTGCAAATATTCAAACGTTCATATCACCATTCTCGCTCAACATGCGCCAGACAACTTAGGTTTTCAATCGCACGCTGCCGGCATGTCCGGCCAGTTCATCAAACGCGCCGTCTCGACGAAGTTGGATTCTTCCATTCACCGCGGCGTACGCGCGTCAATCTTCGCTGGATACGTCACCAAAATTAATTCCAGCCAAGTCCGCGACGAACCGCCTATCCAGCTCGATTCGCAGTTACGATACAGTTTTGCTTACCAAAAACACGCTTTTTCGTTTAATAATTTAGGCAATATTTTGCTAGCTTTTCAGTTATATTGGACTAGCTTTTTCGACTCAACAGACTGCACGATTGATTCGATACAGCTTGGCGATGATATTTGTTTATATTTAGCCAATCCTCATTTGTATGCCCTATCAACCAGTTCGCCATCCTATCGCTCAATCCCGCGCATTCAGTCACAGATGCACGCTGATAAGTTAGCTAAGATGGTTTACTTTTTTCTGAATCCCGGCCATTATAAAAAACTTGGTTCGTCGAGCAAAATTGGACTGGCATTCTCGCGGCTGATTGATTACCGCTTTCGTAACAGTTCCAATGCTGTACATATGAATATTACCAGTCTAATTTTCGCTTTACAAAGTTTCGCCGAATCGATTGCCGAACGTGAAGTTAGCCGGCAAAATCGTAGCGCCAAACAGCAGACCATTCATGACATCCAAAAAGTTTTAGCAGCGATTAAATCAATTGAGCCTGAATTAGCGGACAACGTCCGCGATTTTTATTTGCGTCCAGAAAAAGATATTTATAAGTTAATTGCTCGCCCGACATTTATACAATCACTGCAAATCGCTCTCGCCAAATTTAATATTGATATCGCCGACTACCAGCCAATGTTAAAATCAATCGACAGCGCCCGCCGCCAAATTGTTCACAGCGAAGGATACAGCGTCGAATTTTTACTCAATCTACTGACTTATACTATCGTCCAGATGGAGGCAGGCAATAAGCTTTCGCGTCCAGGCGGCATCATCCGTAAAGATAGCGACGTTGATAAATTATATCAGCTACTACGTCTCATGACGATGCGTTATTTTGACAGCACGTCAGAAATATAAATAAGTTGCGTTATCCATGCCGCACGCCAAACATTATTTCACCTGACCTTCAAACTCTCATCCGCCTTGGTCATCAGCGGGTCGAGGAAGAACTCAATGATGCGGCGCTGGCCGGTAGTAATTTCGGCAGATACGCTCATGCCTGGCAGCAATTTGAGTTGATTTTGCTTGGAGCTTTTATCATCATTCAATTTAATTTTAGCTTTATAAATGAGACCTTTCTTGTCGTCCTGAATAGCATCAGGACTAATATTTTCAACCGTCCCCTCCAGGTAGCCGTAACGCTGGAATGGATAAGTAGCGACTTTGACGACCACGCGCTGGCCAGGCTTAACAAAGCCGACATCTTGATTGTCCAGCGCCGCATCAACGTAGAGTGGCGCTTTTTCTGGCACAATTTGTGCTAGCTGCTGCCCAGCATTGACCACGCCGCCAATTGTTTTCACCGTTAGCGACAGCACCGTACCATCGACGGGTGCAGTGATGGTAGTTTGCGCTAAAATTTGTTTGGCTTTGACCAGATTATTTTCCAGTTCAATAATTCTCTTTTCTGCCGTGATGATTTGATTGTTAAAAGCACTATTGGTTTCGGCAATTTGGGTTTGCGACTGATTTTGCGCCTGAGTAAGCGCCGATTGCGATTGTAATAGTTGCTGATTTTGACCAAGGACAGCGCTGTCAGCACTGGTTATTCGCTGGTCAATATTGCTCAACTCATTCTGTAGGCGCAGCTTGTCGACAGGATTGACGTTTGGTAATTGCTTTTCGATCTCGGCTTTGCGATTTTTCAGATTCTGCGCGTTGGTTTCCAGCTGGTGTTTCGCTTGCTGGTTAAATTGTAATTGCTGCTGATAATTAGAAATCGTACTATTTACAGCTTGCTGCCTGGCTGCAGAAAGTGCGGTTTGCGAACTGGCAAATTGTCGCAACATGGCTTTGGTCTCGTCTGGCAAATCTGCATTATTAATAATATCGTCGGTGTTACTGCCAACAGCTAGCCGCCGCAAAATATCGCGCTCGACTCGTGCCGTGTTCAGACTTTGATTGACAGTAGCAACATCTTTTTCGGCAGTGGTTTTATCAAGCGCCAGCAAAGTTTCGCCTTTTTTGACACGCTGACCTTCATGCACGTTAATGCTTGTCACCACGCCAGAGACTGCCGGCTGGATAACCTTGGTACTGCCTTCGGTGGAGATTTTACCGTTAGCTACCGCTACAATATCAATCCTGCCAAAATATGACCACGCCAATGCTACGACCAACAACAATGCAACTAGCCAAACCACCAACGCACCCAGCGGCGCGGCTGGCGTTTCAACAATTTCCTCCGCCGCTGGCAAAAATTCATACTGCAGTCGGTCGCGTTTTAGCCAGCTCATGCTTCGTCTCCTAATTGCTGCTGATGCAGATATGCATACAAACCGTTCTTTTTCAGCAGCACCGACGGCGTACCATACTCAACCAATTGGCCGCGATCGATCGCCATGATTTTATCGACCGACTTGAGTGTTGACAAACGATGCGCGATAATAATGACCGTTCGACCAGCCGTAATCTGCTTGAGATTTCGCTGAATAATATTTTCCGACTCATAATCAAGCGCTGATGTTGCTTCGTCAAAAATGAGGATTTTAGGATTATGTAGCAGCGCCCGAGCGATAGCGATGCGCTGCTTTTGTCCGCCGCTCAGGCCCTCGCCTTTTTCGCCAACCATCGTATCGTAACTATTTGGCAATTCGGTGATAAACTCATGGGCGCCAGCAATTTTTGCCACCCTCACTATGTCATCCATGCTGCTACTCGGCACATGCACCGCGATATTATCACGCACGCTGGCATTAAACAAAAAGTTTTCTTGCAAGACCACGCCGATTTGCCGGCGCAACCAGCTCGGGTCAGTAGTGGCAATATCGACGCCATCAATCAAAATCTTGCCTGATTCTGGCACGTATAGCCGCTGCAATAATTTGGAAATCGTACTTTTGCCCGAACCGCTGCGCCCAACCACGCCAACCACCGTGCCGGGGCGAATACCAAATGACACGTCACGGATAACTTCCGGACTGTCTGGCGCATAACGAAAACGCACATGCTCGAACCGCACATCACCAGTGATGCTCGGCAAGCGCGATTTGCTCGGATCAAGCGTCGGTTCAGGCTTAGTGTTAAAAATATCGCCCAACCGCTTCATCGAAATACCCGTTTGCTGAAAATCCTGCCACGATTGCACCAACCGCAGCACCGGCCCGCTCACCCGACCGCTCAGCATTCGAAAAGCAATCAGCCCGCCGATAGTCAAACTGCCCGCCATCACCATGTGCGCACCGACCCACAAAATAGCGATGTCAAAAATCTTTTGGATGAGCTGGCCAAGCGCGCCAGCATTGCCTGACAGTAAATTAGTTTTATAACTAGCGCGAACATAATTACTCAGCCGGCCCTCCCAATTTTTCTGCAGCTGCGGCTCCAGCGCAAACGATTTGATAGTCTGCGCACCAGTGATCGACTCGACCAAATACGATTGGGATTCGGCGCCCGTATTAAACTTTTCATCCAAACGCTGGCGAAGCAGCGGCGTGATGATACCAGACAATATCGCAAACACCGGCAGACTGCCCAGCACCACCCACGTCAATGTTGTGCTATAAAACAACATGACAATGATATAAACAAACATAAAACTAATGTCGATCAGCGCCGTCATCGGCGTACCAGTCAAAAAAGACCGAATTCGCTCCAGCTCCAGCACCCGCGCCGTGGTATCGCCGACTCTCCGGGTTTCAAAATACCTTAGCGGCAAAGCAAATAAGTGCCGAAACAGCCGTGAACTCAAAATTACGTCAATCCGGCTAGTGGTGTGCGTGAAAATATAATTGCGAGCAATCCCCAGCATCCCTTCAAATAACGCGATAATTACCAGCCCGCCAACGATTACGTCAAGCGTCGATACGCTATGATGCGCGAGAGCCTTATCGATAACAACCTGCGTCAGAATCGGCGTAAAAATTCCGATAATTTGTACCACCAGCGCTGCCAGCAATACTTGAAGCAGTGGCTTTTTATATTTGATGATCGTCGGAATAAACCACCTGAGGTTGAACTTTCTGTCCGCCTCTTTCCAAAAGCGTTGCGTAAACAATATCACGCGGCCAGTCCATTTGTCCTGAAAGTCCTCAGCCGACATCACCCGCGGCGGCCCGCCATTTGGCGGTAGAATGAGGAATTTACTGTTGATGTTTCTACCAGAACCTTTAATTTTACGGCGACTGTCATTCTTAGTATCAGCAAGTTGCGCCACCATATTATCCTCGGCAATTTGCGCCAACACCGCGAACTTTTCATCCTTCATACCAACAATCAGCGGCAATGGCAACTTCGCTAATTGCTTAGAATTAACCGTAGCCGCCCGCGCCTTCAATTTGAGCGAGCGCGCCGCCCGTAGCATATCCGTTTCACCCATACCCACACGCGGATCGATCGCTAACGCGTGAGCAATCTGCTCTGGGACGGTAGGAATACCATGAAACTGAGCGATAGCCGTGAAACAATACAGACCAGGATCTAGCTTGCCGCCAGACTTTTTATTTTCCAAATCATCATGTAATTTTTCACGATTCTTTGATGCAGATTTAACACCAGCGCGCTTTTTAACCGGCGCCGCCTGACTATCTTTATCTAGTTTTTCTCGCTTACTAACCACTCTCTCTCCTCTGATTATTGACTATATCAGAGGTGATTATCGGCTCAAAGCTTAAACAATTACATCTCGCTTTTAGCAAAACACATCAAACCAGCCACAATGCACGGTATGCCAGCGTAAAGAAAGGCTAGCGACACGTAGTTAAATATGGCACTACCGCCAAAACCACCGTCTGGGCCAACCATTATCTGCGATATCGCGAAAGAAATTGCAATAGCTATAGCTAACGGAATACTAAAAAGCCCAAAACCAATTCGCTGCAGCCGCAAGCCGCGCTCTTGCTGTTTATGTTGTGTTTTTGACAATGAAGATACTGGAAGAGGCTCCCAATACAACCGATCCGGAAGTCGTAGCAATCGCCACAAATATAACAAGCCAACAGCAGCCACAACGAACAACCCCAGAAGTACCCAAGGCGATGTAAGCAATTTCGCGATATAAACAATATCGTATGCATGCAATAATGTAGCAGCCGCTGCTAATGTATTAAAAATCACGGCAGATACAGGCAAAAGTAATATCACGCTCAGCGCAGTAATACGCTGACGGTAGCGATCCACGCGCCGGTATTGTTTCAAAACGACAACGCCTTCTACAAACAATAAAGCAATAAATGATAGATAAGCTACAAACAAAGGCGGTACAAAAAACAACGGAATAACAAGAAAAGGGTTTGCTAGCAAACCAACCATCACTGCGCCAAACAGCAACATACCAACCGCTTGGCTAACTATGATGGCTTCATTTTTAACGTTTCGTTCCGGCAGATGCTTATTAGGCTTTTCGTGTTCAGCAGATGATACTTTTGAATTTGCCATAGTTATTTTATTTTAGCATGTATTGTTGACCTTATGCTATTTATCAGCGTCAAAGAACTGGCGCGCTCGCTCAGTCTTTGGATGATCCATTACTTGTTTAGGTGGACCGTCTTCAATGATGTCGCCTTTGTCAAGGAAAATCATCCGTGTGCCAACCTCACGAGCGAAACTCATTTCATGCGTGACAATCACCATGGTCATGCCCTGCTTAGCCAAATCGCGCATCACGTCAAGCACCTCGCCAATCATTTCTGGGTCAAGCGCGCTAGTCGGCTCATCAAACAGCATAACTTCTGGCTCCATAGCGAGCGCCCGAGCGATAGCCACTCGCTGCCGCTGGCCGCCCGACAGATGCTGCGGATATTCGTTGGCTTTGTTAGCTAAACCAACCTGCTCAAGCAGCTCTTTGGCTCGCCGATTCGTTTTACGATCCGATACTTTGCGTAGTTTCTTAGGCGCTAATTTGATATTATCTAGCACTGTCATATTAGGGAATAAATTAAATTGCTGAAACACCATACCGATACGCTGGCGGATTTTATTAATATTAACGTGCGGTTGAGTGATGTCAACGTCATCAACAAAAACCGATCCATAAGTGGGTTTTTCAAGTAAATTCAAACATCTTAGCAGCGTCGATTTACCTGAGCCGCTCGACCCGACAATCACTAATACTTCACCATCCTCGATCGTCAAATCAATCCCGCGCAGCACGTGGTTGGATCCAAAATATTTGCGCAGGTTACGCGTCCTGATCATCAGCTTGCACTCCCTTCTCGAAACGCCGCATCACTTTCGTAAAGATAACCGTCAACGCTAAATACATCACCGCCGCCGCAAACAACGACTGGAATGCTGTCGCTGTCAACGAGCGGATATCGTCAGCGCCACGCATAATATCACCCAAGCCAATCCAGCCGACCACCGACGTTTCCTTAAGCATAGCAATACACTCGCTAATCAACGCTGGCAGCGAATTTTTCATCGCTTGCGGCAGAATAACGTAGCGCATCGCCTGCGGATAACTCAAACCAAGCGAGCGCGCTGCCTCTAGCTGTCCGTTATCAATACTCTCTATGCCGCCACGAATGATTTCCGCCACATAAGCGCCGCTATTGATACCAAAAGCGATTGCCGCCACGAAAATCTTCGGCATGAAACGGTACGATCCAAACACTACATAATACATAATGAGCAGCTGCACCAACAGTGGTGTACCGCGAATGATTTCAACATACAAACGTCCAAGACCAGCTACCGGATTCCACCTAGCCAAACACTTCAGCTGCGGAAAGCGCCCTAGCCAACTAAACGGACGGATTTTTGACACCCGCATCAACGCAATAATTATGCCGATAATTACACCTAATGCCACCGATAATACTGTCAAAACCAATGTTACTTCTAGTCCGTGCCATAGATAAACCCAGCGCCCGTCACCAAAAATCACTTCGCCAAAATTCATGGTGCCTGCTCCTTCGCCGTGCCAAAGTATTTCTGCAACAGCACTTGGTAACGCCCGTCAGCTTTCATATTGGCAATCGTTTTGTTGGCATGCTCGGCCAGTTCGGTATTGCCTTTTTTGAAAGCGATCGCGTAGCTTTCACTACTCAGAGGCGTGTTGATAATTTTGAGCGAAGGAAACCCAGAGACGTACTGCTTAGCCGGCGCATCGTCAATCACCGCTGCGTCAACTTTGCCAGCCGCTAATTCTTGCAAAGCATTCGGCGCTGCCGGGAATTGCACGACTTGCGCTCCCTTAATTTTAGAAGCTGCCTGGTCGCCCGTCGTACCGAGCTGCACAGCAATTTTTTTGTGTTCTAATTGATACTTATTGGCTATCTTGCTATTTTTGGGTACAATTATTCGCTGCGACGCCTGGTAGTAAGGATCCGAAAACAGCGCGTTTTTCTCACGCTCCGAAGTCACCGACATACCGGCCACCGCCATATCGATTTGCCCGCTCTCAAGCGCCGGCAACAAGCCATCAAACGACATATCCTCGATTTTTAGCTCTTTGCCCATGTCTTTGGCAATAGCTTGCGCCAATTCGACATCAAAGCCAACCACCTGGCCGCCATCTTTATACTCAAAAGGTTTAAATGTCGCGTTTGTACCCATGACCAGCACGTCGGTGTCGTTGGAGATGCTGCTGTCGCGCTGCAGTATATCATACAGCATCCAGCTAATCATCGCTAAAAAGGCCGCTACAAACAGGCAAGTCGCCATTTTTCGCAGTGCTTTTGCCCTCTTCATAACTTATAGTATACGCGCATCAAACTAAAAGCGTAAGAGTTTTATCGAATTTTATAAGAAAAAGCGTCCCAGCCGCCAACTGGAACGCTTTTCGATAGATTATCCTCGGGCCGATACAAACACACTACTCGGTTTGGTTAGCCTCCGACCGCGTCAACTTATCGACCATCGGCAAAATCAAGTAGATACCGATGATGGCCGTCAGTAGCCCAAGACCAACGATGACAAAGTAGGTTGGTGTTAACACCGGCTTCAGCGTCGTCGAGAACATTTTCGTAAATACCGCGCCCGTCCAAACACCAATACCGCAAGATAGTACCGAAGTCATTAGCAGCGGCGCCACCGACTCAACCATCACCAAGCGTTTCAGTTGAATGAGACGCATACCGCCCAGCCGCAAAGTGTATAGCGAGCGACGACGCTCCATCAGCCCGCCAATCGTCGAAACGATCAAGCTCGCCACCGCCACGAACAGCGTCACGCCGATACCAACATAAGCCAAATCAGCTAACTCGCGAATTGACGGATTAATATGCGGCTGCTTAGCCCATCTTCCGCTAATAACGAAGTTGAAATCGTACTTATTAGCATGAGTCGCCACCAATGTTCGCAGCTTATCAATGTCGTTTTCGTGCTTGACCGTTACCAAATATTCTTTGCCGCCGTCAGTAGCGATTTGTTTATCAACCAGCTTAACGTTTTTAACAACCGGCTCTTCAAAGTTCAACAGCGCGAATTGATCTGGACTAGCATCACTCGGACAAACATGCTCAGTATATTTCGCCAAATCGCGGCAGCGAATAGCATCGCCTTTTTCTTGTGGATAAATCACTGCCAGCGAGCTAATATACGGCTGTTGAGCTAGCTTTTGCGCCATGTCATCAGGCAGCGAATGGCTAGATATCATTGCTGTTCCAGCCTTCAGCTGCGAATAGCCATTATCCTTAACTGTTTGAGCGTTCAAGCCCTCAATACCGCTGGTCGCCGTCAAGTAAAAACTGCCAGCAAACAGCGCCAACACCACGCCGCTAACACTGCGAAAAACTGTTTGCGAGTGCACCGCCGTACGCTTGCCAGCAATCAACGCCGAAGCATTATTCGACCAGCGCGCCAACAACAGCGCAATCTTATTAGTCAGCCAGCTACCTGCCAAAATCAGCCCGAACATAATCAGCAGCAGCGCCGACGTCATTAGTATTAACGGCAAAGCTGACTCCTTATTATCATTCAACCAGTCCATGCCCAGTTTGGAAGACATCCAGGCGAAAATCGTGATACCAATCGCTGGCACGAACACTCGCCACATCCGCAATTTTTTAACTTTTTCAACCGACCGCGACACGCCCAGCGGCGAAATTTGCGCCCGCCGCATTCGCCGCCAATTGACAAACATCGTCAGTCCCAGCGTCAGAACAATAATTAATATATATTGCGCGATACTCAATTTCAGGTCGCTTGGCCACATACCTTCGCCGTTCATTTTGAAATTAAGCAGCGGCGCTTGCCATAGCCAAAATATCGTCAAGCCAATCAGCACACCGACCGTCGACGCCAAAAACGACTCCAGCATCAGCACTCGCGCTACCTGTTTTTTAGTAGCGCCAATCAGCCGCAGCGCCGCATAGCGTTTTTCGCGCTGAGCAGCACCTAATTGCGTCGCTACCGACACGAAAATTACCACTGGGAATAGCAAGATTGTCGCGCCGACACCCAGAATCATCACGGAAAAAGGATCAAAGGATACTGTCTTTTTACCTTCTTTGTCCGTCTTGTAAATATCCGCAAACGCTGATGGCTGCTGGCGTGATTTTGCCAAAGTATCAGCTTGCGCCACCTCCTGGCTATCAATGCCGCGCACCATCATCAGCGTATCTGACGTCTCGACATACTCGTCAGGAATTAGGCCCAAATACTTAGTATTCTTGCCAAACCGCGCCAAAATATTATCCTCAGGATAATCAGCAACTAACTCTGCTAGCGCTCTCGACAGATAATATTCGCCCGGACGCGGCGTTTTCATCTTGGCAAACTGCGGCGACTTGTCCGTGCCGTACATCGAGTAAACACTGATCGATTGATCGCGCCACTTCGACGTATTGCCTGGCTGCCATGCCATAACCTTCAATGGATCGACGCCTTTGACTGGTTTTTGCGAATCCGTATTATTACTTGCATCAGCGGCGATACTGCCAATGACTACGCGGTTCGAGCGACCCAACAGTCCGTTGGTGCCAGCCACGAAATAACACACCAGCATAATCCCTAGCGCTACTGCTGCCGCTGTTAAGCCTAAACGCACTACTGACTGGCGGCCAGATTTTTTGAGTAACATCCAGCTAACACTCATTTGGTAGCCCTCGCACTGGCTTTGTTAAGATTTGTCTGGGTATTCTGCGCCATATTCACCGCTGCATCCGCGCCGGAAATTTGCCCATCGCGCACGATAATTTCCCGGTCGGCATAGGCGGCAATTGTCGGCTCATGCGTCACCATGATGACTGTTGTGCCGTGCTCTTTGGCAGTTTTGATGAATAGCTCCATAACTCTCTCTGAGTTCAAACTGTCCAGCGAACCTGTCGGCTCATCAGCGAACAAAATTTTCGGTTCAACCACCATCGCCCGGGCGATTGCCACCCGCTGCATCTGCCCACCCGACAACTCGCCAAGCATACTGTCGGCTTTATTGCCTAGTTCAACCTTATTCAGCCATGTTTTCGCCTGTTGATAGGCTTCTTTACGCTTGACGCCGTTGAGTAGCAGCGGCAGCGCCACATTGTCCAACGCCGTTAGCTCCGGCACCAGCTGTCCAAACTGAAAGACAAAACCAAAGCTGGTGCGCCGTAAAATACTGCGCTGATCATCGCTCAGTTTATCGATCCGCCGTCCGTCGAAATCAATCTCGCCACTATCAACCTTGGTAATCGCCGCCAAGCTATGCAGCAGCGTCGACTTACCAGAACCTGACGGACCCATAATCGCCAGGACTTCGCCCACCTCGACATCCAGGCTGACGCCGCGCAGCGCGTGCGTTTGCCCAAACGACTTCTTAATATTTTTAGCGCTAATTATTGGTTTGCTCATGCAAAATTTCCTCCTTTAGCCGCGTTAACCGCGAAATAGTTAATTCAATCCAGCGCAAATCCGCCTCCAAATGATACAGTGCATGATCGATCAGCAGCATGTCCGACAAACTGCTATCGCGCCGCCGCGCTGTCAGCTCGCGCATCCGCTGGATGTGCGCCTGCCGTTGGTTATCCAAATACGGTGATGCATCGCCGTCTTTCAAAATCGCCAATACCGCCTTTATATACATCGTCGCTTGCAGCTGCGGCGACGGCGCCTCTGGTGATTCCAGCCATGCTTGTAAATCCTGCTTGCCCTCATCGGTAATTTCATACCGAACCCGATCCGGCCCGCCCGATTCGCTGGTATCGGCAATCTCTTTGACCTTGTTATCGCGTTTGAGCCGCGCCAAAGTTGAATATATCTGACCAGTTAAAATTGGCTTATCTTTGCCAAAATAACCGTCATATTTTTTCTTCAACTCATAGCCGTAATTTGACTCTTCCGCTAAAAAACCCAACAGTGTATATTGAACGCTCATACTTTTACTATACACCCAGTGTTTAGTTATTGCAAGAGTTTTATACACTCGGTGTATAGTTTATAATTTTAGCCGTTACTCTTACTTCTTTGTATCAGATCTTCTGAAAAATAAACAAATGTTCATGCATTATTAGCAAAAAATTACTTTCTTGCGATTTATTAATCCAGAAACCAGTAGCCTTACAATTAAACTGGCGTTTTATTATATCTTCTTTCAGTTGAAAACCTACTCTTAAAAATCTATCCATAACTTTATACGCCATAGGCTGGTACATTTTATTACGTCGCGTATCTCCAATTAGAATTGCACAAAATTTACCGGGCTTTAAAATACGATATAGTTCAGCAGCTACCTTTTCCATCTCATCAGTAAACTCATCGATATCATGAATATTTGATAAATCTTCGTTAATTTCTCCACCGCTATATTTTATAATATCAGCATACGGCGGATGAGTAAGTATAAAGTCTATACTTTCGTCTTCGGCTTTACTTAAATCTCGCGCGTCGCGTTTAACAATCTTTTGCCAAGCATCATTTTTCACTTCAAAATCTAACGATATTTTTGTTCGTTCCAGCGCCTTATCGTTCACATCAGAGCATATAATGTGACGATTGAGAATTTTTGCCTCAATGGCAGTTGTCCCGCCGCCAATCATTGGATCGAGCAAAATATCGCCTTCGCTGGAGTATCGCAATATCAAGTTTCTTACAACTTCTGGAGACCAATTACCTCGCCAATCGGATTTATGTGTCGCCCAGTTACCGCGGCGCGGAAATGCCCAAACAGTCGTACATTCTAGCTCAAAGTTGTCCGGATGAAGTTTTCTTGGTTTGGCTACCATGAGAGATTATTTAATACTCCACGCTCAAGCATACTGAGATTAAATATGTAGTCATTATGGTTATAAGTTTCTTCAAGGGGGCGTTTTGCTGTATGCCACCCCAGACCATCTGTAATCCATACAAAGTCAATATTCTGCAGTTTTAACTCGTCATATAAACTACGAAATTCTCCGCAAACAGCCTTCAATTTTGAGCCTCCACCATTATAGAAATTTGTTTCAAATAATTTAATTTTACCTGTTTGGGGGTTGTAAACAGCAAAATCGAAACTCCGCTCTGATTTATCAACTTTAATCTCGTAATCCCATTTTTCTTTTATTCTATTTGGACGAGCTTGACTTAAATACTCAAAATTATTTTGCCTACAAAAATCAGCTAAAAATAATTCTACAATCTCTTCCATCAAAGTCCCGCCACGATTCTTCCTGCCATTACTATCAAGCCCAACTTCTACACCTGTAACATAGTCTACTAAGTTTTTTACACCGTCTTTCTTAAATAAGTTCACTAGTCCAGTCTTATCCAAAAAATTAAAATACTTGTTGGCGTCGTCTTCTTGAGCTGAAAAATCATAAAGCTCTGATTCTTTTGATATTTTATCGTAAACTTCTAGCCTACTATCGCGTACGGCAATCAATATAGGCAACGCTTTCACTATATCGCGATTAGATTCGTATAACTTACAAAATTCCTCATACAAATTATCCTTGCCGAGCAAATAATTGAGCTTATTTAAGACTATTTCTATATCTGCACTACTCGTAAAAACCTTATTCCAATTTACAAAATAATCCCAAGTTTTAATTGAACTCTTGAATGTCGATACTAAATAATTAAAATCTTTTTCCATAATCCTAGTAATTTGTTACTAATACCTCATTTATTTTACCGCGTTTTGATCCTTTTGAATTTATAGCACGTCCAGCAATTATCTTGTTTATACTAACCCCCTCTAATCCAGAATACAATTCATTAATAAATGGCGTGTCCGAATTTGAGAGCATAACAAAACATCCGCGTTCGTGCAGTTTAACAAAGGTGTTGCGAAGTTCTATTTGCTCCTTCTCGAAAAAACCCTTAGCAGTATAGGCGGTAAACGAAGATGTTGGATTAAGCGGGTAATACGGAGGATCAAAGTAAATAAAATCGCCAATCTTCGCTAATTTTAGAACATCTTTATAATCTCGATGAGTAATAGTAATTTCCTGCAGAGCTTCTGAGGCTTTACGCAAATTATTCTCATCACAAATAAGCGGATTTTTATATCGACCAAATGGAACATTAAACTGACCGCTCTTATTTACTCGGTAAATACCATTAAAACCAGTTCGATTAAGAAAAATAAAACGCGACGCTATCTCTATATCGGATAATTCATTAATATCTTGAGCGCGAACTCTTAGGTAATATTCTTTGTTATAGATATGTTTTTTTAGCGACTTGATTAAACCATCAACGTTGTCTTTTATGACATTGTAAGTTATTACCAATTCTCTGTTAGTATCTGATAATTCTGCATGTTTTGGCAATAGATCAAAAAATACTGCACCGCCACCAACAAACGGCTCAAAATATGTATTTGATTCTGGGTTAAAACACTCGGGCGGATATAGATTTAATTCACGGAATTGTTTAAGCAGCTGCCGCTTACCTCCGACCCATTTTACAAACGGCTTTGGCTTATCTTCAACAATTTTCCTAATATCGTCAAGTGTACTATTTTTTTGTGATAGCTGAAACAAACGACGAGCATAAATCAAATTTATATCAAGAGCACTAGCAATGCTTTTCACTGTCAAGCCACCCGTTTCCATAACCCCTCCAATCACAGTTTTATATATACAATAATACCATTTCACATCTCAACATTAAAGCCGACTCAATCCAATTCTCCAAATTTTAGCGTATAATAAGAATCATATGGAGCGTATCCGACAGCAAAAAGAAACTGTCAAAACTGCCGCTGCTGGTATCGGCGCGCTATTGAAACTGCCGCGCTACGGCGTGCTGGCGGCGGGGTTTTCTTTGTTATTCGCCATTGCTATTTTCTTTGCGATTAACGGCAACTTTTATGGACCGTTGTTTTTATCGCGGCTATCAATTGTCGATAAACTCGCTGTTGCTGGTAATATGCTCGCCGAACTACTCAAGCAAGGTTTCACCACGCCAAACGGCGCGCTGCTACTAATCGTCTCTATCCTACAAGGTTTATCACTTGCTGTTGTAATATTTACAGCACGACGTAACAAACGCAACGAACAAGACGTAGCTCGCCAACTCAGCGTCAGCGGTATTACCTCAATTGCTGCCGCTATCGGCCTCGGCTGCGTACCGTGCGGCACCTCATTAATCTTACCGATTGTTACTCTGTTTTTCTCGGGCGCAGCGGCTGCTACCGCCGCCAATGTTGCTGGTACTATCGTACTAATCTTAGCACTTGTACTTAGCCTAGCGTCGCTTTACAAATCTGGACAAATCGCATTCGTTTACGCACAATTAGCCAAACAGGAGGAAAAGTCATGAGTCATCAACAAGAACGCGGCATTGCCCCAATTTGGGTTGTTTTGTCAATCATCGTCGTCGGCATCGTCGCTTTATTTATCTACGGTATTGTCAATCGGCCGCCGAATCAGCATATCGGCAACGGTAAACCATGGAACGAACATATGTCGCAAGGCTCGGCAGATGCGAAAAATGTGTTTATCGATTACACCGATTATTTCTGCTCGTTCTGCGCCCAGGTTGAAGATGCCACCAGCAACGATTCTTTCAAAAACGACTACATCAAATCCGGCAAATTACGCTACGAACACCGAATCGTCACTTTGCTAAAGGATAAGGTACCAAACACCGAGCAAGGTGCTAAAGCCGCGTTCTGCGCCGCCGACCAGGATAAATATTGGCAATACACTCACAACATCGTGCCGCGCATCAAAACGGACTACTTCGACAAAGGCATCGGTGTCAAAAACGTCGCTGTGCCAAAGGAAATCCCGCTGCTGCCGCTCAGCTACTTTGAAACATCCGCCAAGAATGTCGGCCTGGACACCGCCAAGTTCGCCGACTGCATGAAAGGCGACTCCCACCAGCAAGAAATCAACGGCAACACGCAAAAAGCCTTATCGCTCGGCGTCAACGGTTTGCCGTACATGATCATCAACGACTACCAAACCAGCGGCTTTGCCGGCGGCGAGGACGGATTGAAGGCTATTCTGAAGGCTGGCGGCGTTAATTAATGCTAAAATTTCTCAATTCATTTTCAGCGCCGCTGATCGGATCTTTGAGTTTCTGGCCTTTTTTATGCATCCTCTTGACCATACCATTCATCATTTCACGGCTGATCATGCGCCGGCGCGTAACGTGGTCGTATGTATTCTTTTCCTACGTCTCAATTCTCTATTTCACAGGGCTAATCTTTTTTACGCTGTCGCCAGTACCAAAAGACCCGATTACCTTTTGCCAAACATATCACATCCAGCCGCAGCTTACCCCCTTCAACTGGATTAACGACATCGTTCAGCCTAACAAAGATACTCTATATATCACGCTGCAATTAGTTATGAACATCGTTTTCTTTGTGCCGCTGGGCATTTTTATGAAAGCGTATTTTCACAAGCATTGGAAATTTGCGTTGCTAAGCGGCTTTCTTTTATCGATGCTAATAGAGGTGACGCAGCTAACTGGCGTGTTCGGTTTATATCCTTGCAGCTATCGGCTGTTTGATGTTAATGATTTAATAACCAATACCTTTGGCTGCTTACTCGGATTTATGTTGACATGGCTAATCGGTTATAAAGTTCCCAGCGTCAAACTCAGCGACGAAAACTACGCCGCGCCCAATCGCCGCAATAAATTCTTAGCCGGCTGCATCAACGTAGCCCTTATTATCTTCGCCTCAGTAGTTACCCGGTCGCTAGTTTATCCGTTTTTCATAGACACCATACAACCTGGTAGATTCTATCTTACGGAGTTGGGGGTCTGGATTATTATTCAGTTGTTTATCATACCAAGGATTGCTAAAGGCTGGACAATTGGGAGTTATCTGGTCGGCATCAAACCAAAACGCCAGCGCAAAAGTGATAAACAACAGCCAAAAGACGACGCTAACCCAGAAAATTAACCTTTCAGCTGCCGCATAAATCCGCGCAGCTGCGACGATGTTCGTTCAATCCTTTCACTCGTCCAGTATTTATCTGGCGTGATGTTATCGTCGCCAGTCGATTCCTCTTTGTAGCGACCGATAATCTTGCCGTTCTTGACAATCGAGACATCCGGTACGAATATTCGCGGCTTGCCACTGTCGTCTTTATCCAAATACGGCTCTAGTTTCTTGACCAATTTTTGGTAAACTTCGTTGTTGCTAGCGCGGGCATCGCGAATATTCAAGTAATATATCTTATCAATACCCTCGGTGCGAGCCGCCTGATCAACATATTCGCTCAAATGCTGGCACCACGGACATTGTGGAAAACCCAAGAAAACCACACCGCTGCCGCTATCAAAGACACTAAGGACTTCTTTATCGCTAGCATAAACGAAGTGATTATTCGCCGCCACTCGCGGATATTCTGACTTGAATTTGGCGGCATCGGACACGTTGGTAGACGGATTTTTCGGCTGCTCGGCAGTGCGCCGGTAGTTATACCACAATCCAGCCGTAGCGCTGCACAAGATGATTATGACGGAAATAATCGCAATGGTTTTTTTGTTCATACCAACCCTCTTTTTCATAACGTCGTATCCTTCTTATAATTTTTCTTAGCTTCCAGCCAGCAGCGATTTTGCTCGGCTTCATCTTCAATCTCAAAAATCTCGACTGGGTATTTTTCAGCCTGCTTGGCAATTTTTGCAGCAACCGCTTCGGGGATATTGATATCAAAGCGCGCAGCAAATTGAATAGCATAAATAATGATATCGGCCAGTTCGCTCGCCATGTCGTCTTTGGTGCCGATATGCTTGTCGCCCCACTGGAAATATTCTAATAATTCATTAGCTTCCAGCGACAACGATATCGCCAAACCGCGCGAATCATTCGTCTTATCCCACTTCCGCGCGCGAATATGATCCATCACTAGTCCTTGCACTTCTTCAAATGTCATAATTCCCCCTTCTGGTGTAGCTTCACTATATAATTTCATTATACTACAGTACTCTTAACGACGGAGATAGACGTATTTAACAATAGATAATTAATTTATCTTTCGAATTAAACACCGTAAGAACATATAATGTCACATTTTTGCCTAAAATTCATTGACATTTTATTCAAGTACTGATATATATATATTAGCTTTTGCTCAAGCTACAGTCTTAGGGCAAGAGTCGCCCTTTAGCTTGAGTGAAAGAGAACAGAAAGGAGGATGGTCATGAACACCATCCTTGCTATCACCCTTGTCTCCATTTACATCCTCGCGCCCATGGCGACCGCTCTGGCGGTCGCCATGAGAAACACTATTGGCATGATCGCAGGGGTCATCGCCATTGTTGTTTTCAGCGTTTCGTTCTGGATGACTTTCGAGCCATACGCCACCTCCAACACAACCGTTTTTGCATTTGCCGCTATGTGGCAAGTGTTCGGTAGTGTGGGTGTAATCTGTAAGGTGGCGGATGAGCTTGACATAATCTGACACCACTCGCGGGCTTAACGCCCGCTGAACTACTCGCTGAACGTCTCCCCGATTGAGATATCTTTCTTGATATTTCCCGGGTTGAGACCCGGTTCGGTTTGAGATGTTCGGCGGGCTAGTTCACTGGAATTATTTACCACGTTTTACAACATACTTTTTATTTGCTGGATAATCGCTTCGACATCCAGCCCATGCTTTTTCCACAATTCAGCTACCGGACCGCTTTCGCCGAATTGGTCGTTGACACCAATCCGCAGAACCTTAACTGGCAATGTCTGGCTGAGAATTTCCGCCACGGCGCTGCCAAAATCGCCGGGGTAATTACTGCGCTCATGATAGTTCATCCAACTGCGTATTGCGCCGATTAAACCGCGGAGCGTTGGCATACGGCGTGTTTAGCCACGTCTCAACAATGCCTTTCCAAGCAGATTCATCATATTCCAAGATTCGCGCCGGCAAACACAGCACATTCGAGTCGTTATCATTACGCGTCATCTTTGCCTCAAAAGCATCCCAAATCGCACTGGCACGGATTCCCTTGAAACGGTTAGCCGCCATATACATGCCTTGACTGCCGTCGCAAATCAAAATTGCTCGTGGGTCTTTACTGTCATCGCCGATCACTTTCAGCGCTGCCGCCTGGGCAAATTGCGGAAAATCATCGTCTGGATTCAATTCCACACCGCCGACATCTTGCACATCATAACCGTTTTCTGCCAAATATGCAAAAACTTTTTCTTTCAAAAAAGCCATAATGGTCTGAACCGAGATAGATTTTCATGATTTCAGTATAAGCGATTTCGGAGGTTTTTGAGAGGGAAAGTTGGAGATTTCTCCAGAGGTGGAGCGTAATTACTTGACAGAAAGTACGTACACTACCAAAAACCTTTGCAACCAAAAAGCAGGCCTCGTAGACTGTAGTTAAACTACTAATTACAGAAAGGAGGGCCTGCTATGGCCTATACTCCAAGTCTCCCGAGCGAAAAGAGAAAGGCTTTTGCCTTTATCTTTTTTGAGGAGACGCCGGAGTATACCTTAAGTATTCTACCAATCCTAACCTGCCAAAAGCTAGAGCAATTGCTATGCGGCTGCTGGTTGTAGACCAGCTGCCTGTAACGGTTGTCGCCAGAAAGTGCGGTGTACATCGCAGCACTGTTTGGCGTTGGAAACAGAAATGGAATAAGCTCAATAAGCATGTTCGCCTAGAGAATGTAAATCGTCCTTCGCGGCTAGTCTCTAGTCCAAGCGGCATTTCTAGTTTTCGGCTGGCTGCTTGCCGTTGGCTTATACCCACTGAGTCATCCTGGCCGCACATTAGTCCGGCTGCCATTCCTGAGAAGATTGTCCGGCTTGTATTACATACGCGAGATAGACTGAAACGTTGCGCTGAGGTAGTTTGGTACCATCTGGCAAAAATTGGCGTGAAAGCAGCGGACGGGACATTGCAGCTAGTTCAAATCAGTCTCTCCAGCGTTCGCCGTATTCTCAAGCGCCACCACCGCTTAGATGGTGCCAGAAAACCCAGAGTAAAGAGAGATAACTCAAAACGGCCATTGCCAATCCGTCCTGGCGAGCTTGTCCAAACCGACACTATTCACCACGTTGATCCGTATTCTAGAAAGAGACTGTATTACTACACAGTGATAGATCTCTACAGCCGGCTAGCTTACACCGAACTACATACAGTATTGCGTCCAGGCTTAGCTGCGGCAGTTGTCTTGAGGGCGCAGGAGAAATGGCGTAGCTATGGCTTTACAACAATCTCTTTAGTACAGTGCGACAACGGGCCGGAGTTTGGAAGATACTTCGCGCAAGAGTTAGAACGAGCTGGCATACAGCTGCGCCACAGCCGCCTCGGCAGGCCGAACGATAACGCTCACGTAGAACGGTTTAACCGTACTTTGCAAGAGGAATGTATCGGGCACTATTGGCATAGAAGCGTACTGCTTCCGCGCCAGCGAGAGAAGCTCTCTCGCTACATTGACTTCTACAACAACAAGCGCATACACTTAGGCATACAGATGCGAACACCTGCGGAGATGTTGCAGAGGTGGTGAGGTGATACGAATTCATTGACATTTTATTCTATTAGTGATATATATATTAGCTTTTGCTCAAAGTTTCGGATAAAGGGCGGAAGTCGCCCTTTAGCTTTGAGTAAGCTCTCTCTCGGAAAGGGAAGTCCTGATGTACAGAAAATCATCTGCGGCGGACATCGCAATCGTGAGCGCCGTCTGGCTGGTCAATACCGCGGTCGCCGCGGTGGCGATCGTGATGCTCTCCGCGATTCTGCGCGGAGCGGGTGCGACGTGGATGCCAGAGATTTCTTTCTGGCAGGCAATCCTGTTGCGCTTGATCTTCAAGTCCCTCCTTTGGGACGCGCTCAAGGTGACACCCAGAGACTGAAGACTCACAAGGGCTCTGCCCGCCGAAAATAGCTCGCCGAATGCGTTCAATCTGATTGAGACAGTTACTTGTTTCTCGGATTGAAAGATCCGCATTCAGCTTGAGCTCGTTCGGCGGGCTATTTTCATTGATATTATGTTATTCCCACCTAAACAACTTAATCGCGGCGATGTAGATAACGAGAGTCCAGGCGGCGACGGCGCCGATTTGCGGCAAGACTTCGATGAGGCTAGCCTGCTCGGTCATAATCAGACGGAAACCATCCACAACCGGCGTCATTGGGATAAATTGCGTTACGCCGCGCAACCATTCTGGAAAGAGGAATGCCGGAAAGAATGCTCCAGACAGAAACATCATCGGGAAAGAAATCAAATTAGACAGAGGAGCTGATTGATTTTCGTTCTTCGCCCAACCGCCGATTAATAATCCTAAACCCACCATCATCATCGCCGAAATCACCGACATCAATGAGAACAGTAGCCAATCGCCGCGCATATTGAAATGGAACAGCAGCATGCCGACAACAATCATCATCGTCAAACTGAGCAGCGAAATAATCGTGTAGTGAATCGCCATGGAGATGATCAGCTGGCCCGAGGTAAACGGCGCCGCACGCAGACGGCGGTACGAGCCGCGCTGCTTTTCAGCCGGCATTTGGTTCGCCAAACCGAAGATGCCCATGCTCATCAAGCTAAACGCCAGCAGCCCGGTAAAGGTATAATCAAACGACTTCAGCTGCTCGTCGCCAACAGCTTTGCCAGCGGCTTTCAGCGGCGCTTCCGGCTGGCCCATGTGCATATTAATTTTATTGGCAATCTGGTTCATCACTGCTGTTAAGGCGCTACCAGTTTGCTCGGAACCTTTGGCGTATAGCACGTTAATTGTACCAGTCGGGCGAGCATCTCTGCCTTCTCCCTTTACTTTGCCAAAATCGCTAGGCAGTTCAATGATGCCGTTCAGTTCCGAACGCTTCATCTTCTCACGCGCCTCATCCATATCCTTGACGTCTTTAATTTTAAGAATCGAGTCTTTGGCGTTATCTTTGGCGCCTTTAACGAAGCTTTTGGCAAATTCCGTCTGCGAATTATTGATAATCGCGATGTCAAAGCTGGTCGATTGATTATTAAAAATCGAACCGAACACCAACAAGAAGATAAGCGGAAACAGGAAGGTAAAGAACAGCGACATTTTATCGCGGATGAAGCGTTTTTGTTGGGCGCGCACTTGCCCAAATACACCAGTCCAATATTTTTTCATACTAATCCCGAATCGTCTTTCCTGTTAAGTCAATAAATACATCCTCCAAATTGGCCTGCTCGACAACTTGCTTTTTCTTGAAGCCGCGCGCCAGTAGTTGCTGGATCAGATTATGCGGCGTATCAATGGTGATGATTTTACCGTTGTCCATAATCGCCAAGCGGTCGCACAGCAGTTCGGCCTCGTCCATGTAATGAGTTGTCAGCACAATAGTGATACCTTCATCGCGAATCTCTTTGATTAAATCCCACAGATTACGACGAGCCTGCGGATCCAGACCAGTGGTCGGCTCGTCAAGGAATAGCACCGTCGGGTTATTGACCAGCGTCGAAGCAATGGCGAAGCGCTGCTTTTGCCCGCCCGAGAGCTGCTCGACGTAACTTTTGGCTTTGTCGGTCAATTGCACCTTGGCCAGCAGCACGTCGGCGTCGACCGTTTGGCCGTACAGGCTGGCAAACATTTTCAATTGTTCACGCAAGGTCAGCTTGTCATAAAACGTCGTCGATTGCAGCTGGATACCAATGATGTTTTTAATATGCTTCGGCTGCTTAGCAACATCAATCCCGTCGATAGTCGCCGTACCGCCATCAATCGGCCGGAGCGCCTCCAGCATCTCTAGCGTCGTCGTCTTACCAGCGCCATTCGGCCCGAGGATGCCGAAAATCTCGCCTTTCTTGACCTCAAACGACACGCTGTCGACGACATTCTTGCCATCGTAAGTCTTGACGAGTTGGTCAACTGTTATGATTGGTTCGGGTTGAGCCATATAAATTCCTTTCTACTCCCTAGCAGAGAAACATCGCGCACGGTGATCGCTCGCTTTTGAGATTATTATAGCACAAGAAACCCTATTTCATCGGTGCGGTTTTGAATAACGCCCATGCTGCTAGCATAGAGTAATTAACAATCTGACCGTTAGAAATCATCTGCTCAAGTTTGTTAATTTCTAACCAACTGCTAGAGATAAATTCGGTATCATCTGGCTGGAGCGAATAATTATCTCGAAAAGTGCCGCGCGCACAGACAACGTAAAGTTTGGCATTGGTACGGCGATTGTCGGCATAAAACCAGCCAATTTGCTGAAAATCTTCCGCCGAAATATTAGATTCTTCCGCCAATTCGCGCTGGACAGCTTGCTCGGGAGTCTCGCCTTCTTCAATTTTACCGCCAGGAAATTGATACAATATATCATCAACCGGATACGAATATTCCCGCTGAATAAGCACTTTGCTGCCGTTTTGGCAAATGATAATCACACCGCCTTTACCCTGGTATACTTGCCGCAAATATAACGACCTTTTGCCATCTGGCAATTCTACCTTATCCTCTGCCAATACTATCCGCGGATGCATAAAAACCACCCGCGACGACAAATGGCGCCATTTCTGCGGTTTGCTGTGTCTATTCATCTTTATAAAACTCTGTTAAATGATTTGACTTGATATTTGAAAGGTATGCTTCACATCTTATCCATTGCTTAAACATAACATTTGCCTCAATTACATTTTAACAGTCAAACAACTTTCGCGATATAATTATTACATGAAGCACCAGCAGGCGGCGGCACCCAAATTTTTCTCAAGGAAACGATGTATTATCTTAAGCGTAATTACACTGTTGCTTACTACATCGGGCGCAGTCATTGCTCAGCCGAAAATTGCCGATAAGCTGTCGTCTCTTATTAATTCCACGCATCTCGACAGGTCGCCTGGCGAAGCGGCTTTTCCAGATATTGATACGGCAAATTTAAGCCCAACTCGCCAAAAAATTATCAGCCTAGCAAAGACTGAATTCAAGGCGCAATCCGCTGGCGCCAAGTTCAGCCAAGGCGCAGAAGAGGCGTGGTGCGCTAATTTTGTGAGCTGGATCATGTATCAAGCGGGCGCGCCGCTGAAAAATCCGCATACTGGCGGCTGGCGCATCCCAGGGACGTTTACCTTGCGCGAGTATTACGAAGCAGCCGGCCGGTTCAAGCCTGCTAATTCCGGCTACCAACCGCTTCCTGGCGACGCGGCAATTTACCGCAATTCGCCAGTGTTCGGCGACCATGCTAACATCGTCTTGAAAAATGATAACGGCGTGCTAACCACTGTCGGCGGCAACGAAGCAAACCGCATCCGCGTGTTCGTCAATCATGACAAGCAATATGACGGACTGCTGGGATACGGCGTACCAACAGATAACTAACTTTTCCAGTCAGCGCTGCTTTCTTAAACTAATACGCAGCCAGCTTATCGTTTCCGCAAGAAAAATCCACCCAGCGCACAGGCCGCCACGATACTGACTACAGTAATCTTCCAAAACATCAGCGGATCATTAGCGCCGGGTACCGGCACATTCATACCGAACAATCCAGCAATCATCGTTGGGATAGTCAGCGCCACGGTGATTACCGTCAGCAGGCGAATTGTCTCGTTTAGGCGGGTGTCCATCACCGCCCGGTAGCTGTCGCGAACATTAGTGATAGTGCGCAGCAAGCTTTTACACCGGGCAATCACCTGCTCCAAATCAATCGACAAGTCCTCGACATCTTCTTTATCATCAGCCCGCAGCCGCAAGCCGCTAGTCGCCAGCAACTTCTCGACCGCCCAGTTCATCGGGATAAGCGCGTCCAAGTAATCATTCAGCTTGCGCTCATATTCCGCCAGCGTAGCAATATCTTTAACCCGCAGCGTATGAATATTATCGGTAGCCGCTCGCATTTGGCGATTAATCGCTGCCACCCGCCGCTGATACTGCCTGGATATCGCGTCAATCATGTCAACCAGCAATTCAACCGGCCGGTCGGTGCGCGAACGCGCTTGGTCGATAAACGGCTGCCACAGCCTGCCCAAGCTGTCACGCGACAATGTCACGGCATAGTCCTTATTCAAACAAAACAAAATCGGCGTGGTGAAATCGTTAAAATCATCGTCGGTATCTGGCAGCCGGGCGATTAGGTATGTCCAATCGTCATCAATCTCCAGGCGCGGCACTTCATGCGGATCAAGCGCGTCGCTAAGCAAATCATTATCAAGCCCCAGCGATAACAACTCGGCCAACTCATCATCGTTCGGACGTTCGCAGCGCACCCACGAACCTGCCCGCAAGCTTTCCAGCGGCTTGATTTGCTGATTTTTAGCACTTGAATGAAGATATTGTAGCATTCCCTTTTTATACTATAATTTACTGACATTTTCAATGATTTTGGCGTCCTGCGGGCAGAAAATCTACTATAGCACTTTTTGGAATCCCCTATAGCAGTTTTATGAAAGTCCTATAGCAAATTGCGGGCTACCCGGCCTTTCTCAAAAGTACCGTGTTGGTTTTAGCAGCAGCCCAGCAACCCTAATACATTATAAATGTTATACTATATCTATGCCTGCCAAAAAATCACCAAGGAAGCCGCCAGCGAAACCACCGGCGAACAAAGCCGATAAGACTAAATCGGCTAGCGACAAAGCAGCCAAGCCTAAACATACCCGTCACGCAGCGAAAACAAAAACCAAGCCCGCCAAATGGCGAAACCTGCTGATAGCGATATTGTTATTGACGGCAATGGCAGCGGTTTTATCGGGGCTGGTTTACGTATATTTTAACCAGCTGTCGCCGCGCCGCCCGACTGCTTTATCTGACGAGCAATACTATTTCACTGATTCGCGATACTCCGGTATTCGTTCTAAATTCGTGACGCGCCAGACTAACCGCGAGAAAGTTTCGATTGAATATCCGCTGACGAAAAACAATATGATCAATAAGACCGTCGCGCAGGCAATTGACCGCGCTGACAGCGATTTCCGCTATGCCGCTACTAATATTCTGACGTTCGACCAGCCGCTAACCGAGACAATCAGCTACCAAGTCACCCATAATAATTCAGTAGCTTTATCGATTATTGTCAATATTAAGCAAGATATGCACGGCGCGCATCCGGTGTCGCTGACACATTTTTGGACGTTTGATAAAAAATCTGGCGAGGTGATTACTTTGAACGATTTGACCGAGCAATCAGAGAAAGCGGCTGAGGAAATCGTGGCGGCTGCCCGAAATAATATCAATGAGACCATCAAGCAGCGCCAGCAAGCAGAGCTAGATCTCAGTGAAACGATCACCCAAGAAACGCTATCGAATTTCGTTATTACCGATAGCGGTAATAGTCTAGCTTGGCCGATTGGACAGGCGTCGCTCCTGCCGTCAGCCTACGGCGAAATGACGATCAAAGTGCCGATCGCCGCCGTTGCCAAATATCTGCAAAATCCAACAGCCCGGAAAATAGCTAATATCCCCAAGCCGCCCGAGCCAAAACCAACACCAAAACCAGCGCCCGCCGCGCCGCCAGCCGCGAATTCTGGCGGTAAAGTGATTGCCTTAACGTTTGACGACGGGCCAGGACCGTACACCGCGCAGCTATTAGATATTTTGGATCAGCATGGCGCTAAGGCCACCTTTTTCTTGATCGGCAGCAAAGTCTCCAGCCAAGCCAACGTCGTACGCAGCATCCATGCGCGCGGCCACCAACTAGGCAATCATTCGTGGTCGCACCCAGAGTTACCAAAGCTGCCGATTGACCAAATTGCCGGCGAAATTGACCGTACCAATGACGCCATCAAGCAAGCCACCGGCGTCACACCGGCTATTTTGCGCCCGCCCTACGGCGCGGTCAACGGCGTTGTCCTGGAGCAGCTTCGGGCGCGTGGTATGTCGTCAATCTTGTGGTCGGTCGACACCCGTGACTGGGCTGACCGTAATAGCGATATCGTCTGCTCGCGCGCCGTCGCTGGCGCTCGCCCCGGAGCCATCATCCTGATGCACGACATCCACCAAACGTCAGTCGGTGCCGTACCGTGCATCCTCAACGCACTGAAGCAGCAAGGTTATTCGTTTGTGACGATACAAGGATTGATCGGCAATATGGTAGCGGGAGTTGGGTATCCGTGATATAAGACCTATAAAAGACCTCTGACTTCCTTCTCTCGCTCTTCTATCATTACCTTTTCTATTCTTATATCTAAATCGTTTATATATTCTTGTATTATACTTCCTATATTCTCATCATCAGTTTTGTCAAAGTCTTTCTCTAATTTAGTTTTTTGCGCTTTTAACATATCAGATTCATTACCAGACCAGCTCGAAGATGTTAGATAACTATTATGCTTTATTTCTTGACAAGAGTAACCTGCAGCTAAAGCTTGTAATGCAAACTTTACCCACCACTCAGACATATAGCTTAGAGGAGATAAATGAAAATTATTAGCATTTCCATTTTTAAGTAGTATTGCATATAATTCAATGCTGCTACCAACTAAAGCATTAACCAAGTTAATATTGCCCGATGAGTTGTCTATTTTTACCAAAAACTCTTTCCTATCACCCAATTCTAAATGTTTTACGCAGTCTACAGCTACATTCTCTATGTGATGAGATTTCGCATAACCATCTGATAGTCTATTAATTTTTTCTAAAAACCACGGTTTGATTAGTTGAATATTACGACTTAGAATATGGCCTACTACAGATGAGGTTTCATAATCACACATTGAGTAGCTAACAACCGCCTGCTCCACTAGTAACTTTAGATTTTTAGGAATTTCTTCTTTTTGATTATTAAATTTATACATAATGTAATCACATATATGCACGGCTGCATTCTCATTGACATGTTCAAGAATATAGACCTGAACATCTGTAGTTAGACAACCTTGCAAACATGCCGTCGCTAGTTGATCAGAGCAAGTATTAAAATAAGGAGATACTTCTTCAAATAATGCAAAATTTTCACTAATATCAAGACGCTCTACAACAGCACATACTACAGCAGGTCTATAAATATCATTTAGTAATGTTTGCCTTAGAAACCCCTCATATCCTTTGGTTTTAATTTCTGCAATCTTATCCACTATACTCCAGACTATTTGCACTAATGACGTATAGCTAATAAAGGCTTTAGCCCACTCAATTAACCTATCATCAGGAATATTCTTAGCCAAAACTTGACTAATCCAATATAAATTGTTTGTATAAGCTATACTCGCGTTATCCGCCTCAATACATAAAGATTTTAGTCTTTCCGCACAGTCCACGGGAGATTCTTCTATCCAACCCTTGGCTAATTTATTTAACGCGTTCATGTGGTCTTGGAAATCTGAACCCTCTAGATTAGAATAAGTTTTATACGGAAAAAGTATATTATAATATTCAGGTATCTTTACATGTAAATCTATGCCTAGTTTCAAACCCATCTGCCGAATACGCCGCTGCACAAGATTATGCCCACATGAAGCCTCGTAGATATCCATAAGCAAATTCTTTGCAGTTTCTTTCATTATCTTATTCGTTGATTCTGACAGTTTTTGTCTGGTATATATCCAGCTATCAATTGCCGCAAGTGCTTTGGCAAATACAACGTCACTTTTCGTTTTACTATAAATACTGACGATCAGCTCTCTCAAAGAGTTTATTTCTTTCATTTCATCAGGATGTATATGCCCCTGAATAAATTTCATCGTATCACCCATACCAGGATCAGACTCACAGGTTTCATAGTGCGGTGTTATAGAAATTGATAGTGCCTCACCGATAGATAGGAGATCGTCATAGCCGTATTTTACTTTATATTCAAGTATTTCAATAAGGAGTTTTCTTCTTGTAAAAGCTTCATTATTAAAACCAGGTCTCCCAGATTTAACCCAGTCTCGCAGCAGCCGAAGTGCTCGCTTATCATCTCGTGCCCTATCTAGTAACACTCCAACGGTTATCTCAGGTTGCCAATATAGTGTAATGTTAGATTGTTTAAATATAGCGTCTGGGTTACACTCAGCTACGTATTCGGCTTCTGTTCTACCTAATGCGGCGTATAATGCCCATGCCTTATTATCAATTGAGGAATTCAAATAGACCTTTATCCTATCTGCATCAACAGATGCTCCACGAAGGACAACCGCTAAAACAACCGATAAAACCTCGCTCTTATCAAGATACTTATCTATATATTCCTCAAAATCAAGAGGCATAAGGTCGGTAAAGAAAGCGTCTCTCACTAATGGATATCGTAAAGACTCGGGTTCGACAATAATGGTTTTGTCACGATTCACATTGATAATTCCACCGTAAGCAAGTTCATTGAGTATGTTTTTGATTTGAACAATACCAATGCCACAGCTATTGGACAGATTAGACATACTAATACCACCATCTCCACCAAGAGCGATAAAAGCTAATATAGTTGCGGTTTCTTTTCCTAGTCTATTCTGAAATCCATTTACAACAATATTTTTGAGCGAATCTCCCCGAAGAACTTTTCGCCAATCATCCTGAATATATAAGCCGCTCAGAGCAACAGCAAGTCCAGGCTTTCCTTTTGACTGATCTACTATTTCACGTTTTACGTTATCAGATTCATCAATTAAACCACGTAGATCAATAATTTTGACTATATCATTCCGTGTTAGCGGTTGTAATTGAATAATATTAGTACTACTAACTCCTAATAAAGTTCGTATCGAATCTTCTTCCGAAGACCAAGTTATAGCAACAATATCAAAAGAAAAACCTAAATTACTTCTGATATACATAAGCCCTTCTATAATATCCCGATGATCGTGCGCATCATCCAATAATATATAGCATGGAGTTTGCTGCCTAATCTCATCTGTTATTCGTGATAGATTGTAGTCAATAACAAACAATCCTTTACGTTTCGAAGCAAATTTTTGAGCAAGATATGTTTTACCACTCCCTGGTTGACCAGATATCATGCGATCGCCTTTTATGCTTCTGATCTTTTTTTCTTCTTCATCACGGCCTACTAGTGGTAAATTATCAAAAGAAATTCTAGATTTTACTGCAATGTTAGAAAGTGCAGGTAGTCGTCCTTGAATTCCTAATAACTTCATGCGCAGTTCTGAGTGAGCATATAAGTAATTAACAAAAAACTCCTCATCGTATATAGTTACCACCTCAAAACCTTCTTTACGAACTGCTTCTCGTAGCTTCTGCTTCTGACTGTTGGTAATTTTTCGATTTGTTGCTACATATATAAAAGTACTTTTCCCACCACTTTTCTTATAGCTTCGTATCGTTTTTAATACATTTGCCTTTAGATTTTCTTGAATAGTACAAGCAAGTGGACAGCCTACCTCTTTAGCCGGGATTTCTCCATCTCTACCAAAATCTCCAGGACCAGACACTGGAGTAAATCCTGGTATTGTATTTGTAAACGCTATACCAACACACTCTTCAAACAAGTTACCATCACTAACTTTAGCAAGCTCACTTCTTATCTGATCACGCAGCTCATCCATAAAACAATTATATATTCAACTATCCCGTTTTAAAACGTCCACCTCAAAAACCTTGTATTTAGAAGCTGCGCCACGCACTAATTTTACCTTTGATGGCGCCACGCTAAAATACTTCGCCAGTAATTTTACCGCCGCCAGATTCGCCCGCCCTTCAATGGCTGGCGCCTTAGTGTAAATCGTCAGCACACCATCGTCACCAACCACCACCTCTTCGTGGTGGCGGGAGTTGGGCTTGAGGTGGACGGAGATTTTCATGCTATATAAAATATTTATGTACTATCATTATACGTTATTTTTAATATATATTTTGCTATAATAGTAAGTAGGTTATGCTTGCATGAACTATACTATAGTATTACAAATGGAGGGCATATGACAAAAGAAGTTTTAGAGAAAGTTAAGCAAAAAGCTTCAAAAGTGCTATCCGATAATTATATAATAGAACCATTTGTCAATGTTTTTGATATAGCAAATGGAGAGGGTATTTCAATTGAGTATAGAAAAATGCCACAAGGCAATACTGATGTCTCGGGGTTTTTCGACAGCACAACAAGAACGATTTACGTAAATGTAGATAACTCCATAGCACGCCGCACATACACTGTCGCGCATGAACTTGGACATTATTTTCTAGGACATCAACCCGACGAGTATGGTTTATACCGACGAAACAATTCATACAGCGGAATAAAAGAGCAAAAAGAAAAAGAAGCTGATTGTTTTGCGGCTAATCTTTTAATGCCCGAGGGCATGGTTAGAAAAGAACTAAAAGAATACCCGTTTCTAAAAAGTTCTATCCAACTATTGGCCGATAGATTCGGAGTTTCTTCTAGCGCGATGACTTACAGACTAATGAACCTAAGAATAATAAAATGATGAGCAGAAAAAAAGAAAAACCCACTAGCGATATAGATAACGTAGAGAATATGCTTCAAGCTCTGGAGAAAGTTCCAGGACAAATTAAAGACGACTCTACTATTGAAATTTCCACTGAGGAACAGGCTAAAACTACTAGTGATATGACCAAAATTAAGTTGCAAGAGTTACAGGTTACAATACAACTCAGAAAATGGTGGAGTATCTTACTACTTGTACTGGTTGGGTTAATAATTATAAGTGATGGCGTGATTACCTATTTAACAGGTCTCGGGATTCTAAATTTTACAGGAATATCCCTACCTTTATTTATTGGCAGCAATCTTGCTCAAATATTTGCTCTGAGTATTATAATTGTTAAATTCTTATTTAACACAAATACCGACTAAAACGACATCGCCTCCAACTCCCGCGGTAAAATCTCCTGCACTTCCACCGAACCTGCTACCAAATGATAGTCATGCAACTTTGACGGCAAATCACGCTCGACCGAACGCCAATTGACTGGTCGATTTTCATCAAAATAATCCAGTAATTCCGTATTCAAAAAATGCTCGCGCGGCAAGTCCACTGAACCATCCTGATTGACGACCAGCGCGATTGACAAGCCCGACGTCACGCCGTCCTTATTTTTAGCATACGCCGCCGTCACCAGATGGACCACTGGCTCAAACTTCAACACTGACTGATCGCTCGCCTCCACCTGCGCCTGACCGCGACGCGCTAGCTGCTGATTGATTTTTGTTGTCAATTCGTCAACACTTGGCTTACCGTCGCCCGCTCGGCAATAGTCGCAACCATCCGCCGCCTCGACATATTCCAGCAGCAAATCCATATCAACATCAGCATCCTTAACGCCATACTGCGACAGCTGCTCCACCATCTCATGCAGCGCACCCAGCAAACTATAATCATTAGCATTTCTGGCAGCATCACCAATGCGGATGATGGCGCGAGCGATGGTGATGGTTTTGTTTGGTTTGTTCATGTATTCTCCTGAAGCTATTTCACAGCTCTTTATCAACATATTTACACCCGCCAATCATCAGGCGTTGATTTAGCGTAATCACGCATACCAATTGTCTCAAAATGTTTCTTAGCACAAGCAATTTTATGCAACTCATCTTCGCGTTCACCGCCATTCTTCGTCTCGCGTACCATATATATTTTTTCTACACCATTGACTTCTTTGACAATTGCCCAGTCTGGGTTGTAGTCACCAACAGGTGTCGGTATAGTAAACTTCGACGGCAACTTGAGGAATAATTTGATATCTTCACGGCTGTCCAAATATTCAGCAAACTTTTGTTCGGTCGCCGAATCCAGTACTAATCTATCTGTCACCGTTTTTTGTTGATTTTTAACTTGATACAAGCGATCAATAAATCGTTCGACTTCTTCATCGCTATCTTTTTGGAAATTACGGAGTTCATAATTACGCTCGCCCATTTTTTCATACTCAACGCCGTCCACCACGACCTGCGCCAGCACCGACTTAATTGCGCTTTTCACCATTTGCACATAGTCATACGGGTTTTTCAAAAACTCATGCAGCCGACCACTACCGATCAAAATGTCAACAATTGTTCGTCGAGTGAGACCAGTGCTATCCTGTAATTCAGAGATGATATCCGGCAGCTCAAACGTTCCCGCCAGGTCACGGGTTGCTTCGCCAACCATACCATCATTATGAACACCGCCGCGCTTCAAAAGCACCCTATGTCTTTGCACTTCAATTCTCAATGGTTTAAGCTCAGGCTTGGCTTTAATGGCATTGATCGCCGCCATAATAATCTGACCGTTATCAAATACTACACGATACGTCGTTTTATGTGAAATTCGCTTCCATAATTCCTCAAGTAGCGGACTATACAAAACTTCTTTATTGGGACGAATCTTCTCTTTTTTACGTGCATCCTTAACAAATTTATCAATCTTACAGCCCTCAATAATATCGACCACCTCGGCATGATATTTTTGCAGATCACCAGGTAGATCAAGTGTAAAGCCAATATTATTCGGCATGAAATTTGCGAGAACTCGACCCTCGTCATCAATCATACTGCGGCGGTGCAAACACTCCCAGACCTCATTTGATTTCTGATGTCCCAACGTACTGTTTGGATCGTCATGTAGTGGTATCCGCGCAAATTCACTACGCCGCACAAAACCAATCTGAATACCAGCCTTCTTATATTCCTTTTGTAAATTATTAGCAAAATCACGATACGATTCATTGGCGACCACCATCAACTGATTGATCTGTTCGTCAAACACTCGCGTACCGTCCTGACGCACTGGCAAGCGCAAACCCCGCCCAATCGTCTGTCGGCGATCATTTTCACTGCCGCTCTCGCGCATCATACAAATTTGAAATACGTTCGGATTGTCCCAACCTTCTTTCAGTGCCGAGTGGCTAAAAATAAACCGCACCGGATTTGCCTGATCGAGCAGTTTTTCTTTACCTTTCATGATTAGGTCATAAGCCGACTCGTCCTGTGCATTGCCCTTACCTTCTTTACTATCGACGAAGCTCGTTTTGCCACCCTTACGCATCTCAGCAAAGTATGCCTTTCGAACTTCACTTGGATCTTCAGGCATAATATCTTCGTAAAAACGGCTCTTTTTTCGCTCCTCCTTGTATAGCTCATCAAACCAGCGTGCAAATTTTCCGTCAACCATATTCCCGTCATCATCATACTCTAAATAGCTCGCCACCTTATCAACAAAAAATAGACTCAGCACTTTAATGCCTTGGTCTCGCAGTAAATATTCTCGCTTAATATGCTCGGCGATGGTCACACGAATCATCTCGCGCATAACCTGATCTTCATTGCCGCCCCAATTTTCACCAAGCATCAGGACCCCTTGCGATCCAACCTCCACACTCGCTGGAACCGTCGAAATTTCATTGATGGTATAACCTTCATAAATACTATTGCCAGTACGAATATCCAGTTTGTCATGATGATTCACCCACAGCGGTTTTCGTCCGACATTACCGTTTTTGTCACGAACCAACACCTCGACATAAGCTTGGAGCTTCGGCGTATTGCGCACATCGATAAGCTTTATGTACGGCTTAGCATCACTACCCTCTTGCTGAGCATTCGCCACCACAATGCTTTTTACCAACTTCTCTCGGTGAGCATCAACTGGATCGAGCCGATACATCATGTTGTATTCGTGAGTATGCGTGGCGCTATAGCGCAATGTACACATTGGGTTCAAATCATTAATCGCACTCGTCGACAGTTCACCCTCCATCTTTTGTGGCTCGTCCATTATGACAATCGGATTGACAGCAGCCAGATATTCAATTGGCGCAATACCGTTTAGCTTATCGCGCTCTTGATGAATCACTCGCGTGTTCTTATTGCCGCGAATTGCATCAATTGTCATAACCATAAACTGTGTCATAGTGCTGGTAGCATAACTCTGTACCACCTCTGGATTTTTACCATCATACACCGATGCTTCGTACGGGCTATACCCCATCTCACGCGTAAAGTGTTCACGCATGCCATCGAGGCTACTTTTCACGCCTTCTTTGATGGCAATGCTCGGCACGATGATAATAAACTTCGAAAAACCATACAATTTCGCCATTTCCAGCGCTGTACGCAAGTATACATACGTCTTGCCAGTGCCAGTTTCCATCTCCACGGAAAAGTTCATGCCGTCCAATTCTTTAACCGGAGCGATGCCGTTGTCGTTTTGAATTGACCGAACATTCTCCAAAATAGCATCGTCATCAAGCAGCAAATTATTGCCAATTGCACCAATTTCGTCGAACAGCCCGACCTGGGCACCGCGCACCGATCGCGACTGCAAAACCGCATCGAACGCATCAGCACCGTCAGGCTGCCCTTCAAAAACACCAGTAATAGCGCTGATAGCTTGCAACTGGAACAGCTGGCTGGAATCGTATTTAATTTTCATCTTTCATACTCCTAAATTATGCTTGCTGCAAGCAAAATAGCCTTTCTACCTCTGTTAAATATTTTACTTGCATCATACCACTGCAAGTACACCCATCATTCATTCAACATCCTCAGTATTGGCCAGTTTATACTTGGTCGCTTTCACGCCGCCATTTTTAGGTCTAACCACCACAAGTAATCCCTGTTTAACCCACTTATTGAACATTCTGGACATTTTGTCTCGCTGCTCCACCTTTGTGATTTCTCGTGCTTTCTCATTCGCTATATACTTATTGACCTCCAGGTATGATCGAATTATCTCCCATTCACCAGGGCGATGCTCATTTAGTAGAACAACCTTAACAGAATCATCAAGCGTTGGATATGTAATATAGATTGGCGGATATAAGCCATTAAACTCCATCTCATTTCGCATAGCTCTAACACCCTCATTCTGATCAAGATTAGGAGGATTAGGAAACTCACGTAAGTGCTTTACTACCGAGTCATTACGATAACCCTCGGATCGAACATATCCAATATTACTAGTAGTAATATTATAAGGCAACAGCCCAGGACTCTCTACTTCCATTCTATCCTCAAATAATTTAATCTCGATATCACGCTTGATAAAATAATCCCTATGAATTACAGCATTGGTGATAGCCTCCTTGACAGCCCTTTCTGGCATTTCATATTTAGTTATAAATCCAGAATGCATTTCTATACCATTTTGCAATAAAGTCAAAACGTATTCGTGGGCTTTTTGAATAACTTCAATTATAGGTCCTTCTATAGTTTTTGGAATACCTACTAAATTTGGAACCTCTCTATAATTCGCTATCGTACCGGTATATTGCATAATTCGAATTGCACATTTCGTATCCATTAAATTGGTTGGATATTCAGCAAAAAGCAAGACAGCAGCACGTGTTGGCTTCAATACCCCATACGTATCTTTTCTGGCAAGACCAGTTTTGAACAAAATGTCTTCAATCGATTTACCTGAAATTCCACGCTGATTTTTCCAATCATCAAAATATCTCGTCCGCAATAACTCAAAATCAACATCAATTAACTCTGAGTCCGCTCGAGTAAATCCCTTAGCGTAACTCATTTTGATAATCTCACTAGGTGTTAGTTTCTTATTACTTTTTTTCATCCGTATAAAAACATCATTGTTAATTGAGCATAGTGAATTAGTAGACTTCGGGACCCTTATGATAACAACTGTTTTACCATTGCCAGCTTTTAGTTCAGCCGCTACACTAACACCAATAAGCGGTGGAATTATCCTCTGCAGTTCTCTAAATATTTCATCATATTTATCAGCATCTTCTTCTATCCCATACACCCTATCAAGACCAGATTTTGTGGTTTTTTCAGGATCATCAATGCCAATTATTATTGATCCACCATCAGTGTTAGCAAACGCAACAATAGTTCGAATAATCTTCGCAACCACAGCATCACCCTTCAGGCGTTTAAACTCAATAGTCTGCGTCTCTGTTGGTATATTTAAAAGATCGTTTATTTTTTTATCATCATCCATACTTACACCGTCCACAATTCCACATCATAGCTTTTACAAGTTTGGACCAGATTGGTTTTGAGCTGGTTATCACCCTGGAAGGCGTCGTCGAGGATGACAAATTTACTTGGAGTCAGGTCAGTGATAATGGCGCGTAATTGCTCCAAAGTTGGCTTAACATGCTCATTGAGATACAACACTGGTTGACCCTCTGACAAATCACCCTCGGCCACAACTTGGTGGACATGCAGTCCATAAATATCAACGGTCTTAGCCCGCGTAGTCAACGGCAAGCCCATTTTCAAAAGCACTTCCACTAGCAAATCTTCCTCGCTAGCATTAGCATTACTGCTTTCACGCATCAGGTCTAGGCGTGCCTGCAGTTCTGTCAAATCGCCCGTCGGCGCGCTTTGCCACTTGGTGAAATTGGTGTCAGCCAGTTTGTAGGTGCGATATCCAACATCCAGCGGCGTCTCACGCTCAGCCAGCTTGTCAGCAAAGTCAGCCTTAATCTTTTCGCCCGCCCGATTGATCCGCTCACGGGCAATATCGCTAATCTTTTTGTATCCAGCCTTAAAGGCCTCGCTCTTTTCGTCGGTCGGCTCAGGCAACTGCACCATAATGTGCTTGCGATTACCACCATCTTCGGCATTGAGTTGCATAATGGCGTGAGCAGTGGTGGCTGAACCAGCGAAGAAGTCGAGAATGATCGAGTTTCTGTATGTTGCCGTTCCTAGTATCTTCTTCATCAAAATTATTGGTTTTGGATATGAAAATTCGACAGTTTTTCCCATAAGCTCTTCAAAATCTTTTCTGCCAACTGTTGTACCTCCATACAAAAGTATAGATAAGAGAAATGTAGTTCGACGCTCGTCGGTTGGAATTATTAAACGCGGTTGCTTATGTCCATCAGACCCCCAGAATATTAGATCCTCTTGAATCAACCTCTCTATTTCATCCTTACTCCATTTCCATTGTCGAGTAAATTTATCGCCTGATGGGTTTGTTATAGTGAAATAGTTTTTATGATCACATCTTTCGTTGTCCGAGTTTACTGCAAGATTTGCTGTCTGCAATTCATTCTCTTTGCCTTTGAGCGGTTCATTGACCTTAATAAAGTTTGTAAGGTTTTTGTTTCTATATGCAACAATGATGTATTCATGAATACTACGAAACCTCTGCGTAGCCTTTAATGTTCCAGACGACCCTTCGGACTCCTTATTCCATACCATAATTTCAACATTATCTTCCCCAAAAATCTCATCACAAATCTTTTTCAAATTAGCTTGTTCGGCATCGTCAATCGAAATAAATATCACCCCATCATCGGTCAATAAATTACGCGCCAGCTTCAAACGCGGATACATCATATTCAGCCAGTTGCTGTGGTAACGGCCGGCGGTTTCGGTATTGGTACTGATCTTTTTGTTGCCCTCGTCCACCTGCTGGCTAAACTCCAGGTAGTTTTGCAGACCTTCCTTGAAATTATCCGGATAGACAAAATCTTTGCCAGTGTTATACGGCGGATCGATGTAAATCATCTTGATACTGTTGTGATACTGCTTTTGCAGCACCTTCAGCACTTCGAGGTTATCGCCCTCGATGAAAATGTTATTGGTCGTATCCCAATCCTTGCTCTCATCCTTAGCAGGCCTGAGTGTCGCAGTCGTCGGGTCCTGGGCTGCCCGCAGTGCCTGCTTTTTACCCGGCCAAAACAGCCCAAACCGCTCATTCGGCTCGCCAGCATCCTCCGCCAGCAACTCCTTCAACTTAACGACATCCACCTTGCCATCCGCAATCGCCTCCGGCACTAACTCCTCCAGCTTTTTCGCTAGGTCGGTGCGGAAGTTGGGGGAAGTGGGTGATAATTCGTTTATATCATTATCTGTATTTTTATTCTCCATATGCACTCCAATCTTTGACTATAATTATATCACTTTTGAGGTCACTGCTCGATATCCAGATTGATGACATTTTGTTCACCGAAAAAGGAGTTTGCATCTTGAATAATACTCTGACTTTTATCACTTTCGTTATAAAAAAAGAAATATAGGTTGCATTCCGCACGTGACCCGACGACATACATCATTCTTCTAGTGTATTCTTGCAAACTCTTTACGTCAGATGATCCGCCTTTGGGATTTTGTTTAAATACATTTTCATAATTAGCTCCTTTATACCAATTACCATTATCAACAACCCCCACAATGTTTCTATAAGCAAGCCCTTTAGAGCTGTGCTGAGTGCCAAATTCACTATATGAGCTGATCATAGTTTTTATCACATTAACAACTTCAGATATTTTTATGTCTTTAAGTAAGTCAAACAAAACTGGATTTCCGGTGGATCGTTCTTTATATTTATCGCCCTTTTCAAACCATTGTTGATTTTTCTCACCAATATCAATAATTTCACCTATAGTTTTGTTAGTTTCTATACTATCGCGCAACTGCTGACGAATATTTCTAAGTTTCTCCAGCTGTTGTTTTGCTTGTATTTTCCATTTATATTTTTTAGCAATTTCAAAAAAATTATCTTCTTTATAGATGTCTGCAAATTCAACCAATCGAACGACATAGTCTAGTAATGGACATCGATACTCCTCATTGACAATCGCTTGCTTATTAAAATAACCCAATCTATCAAATTGAACATGGAAATATATTTCAACCTTTTCAAGATCCCGTTTAGTGTAGTCAGTACCCCTAGCTTTAAGCTCCTTAATCACCTCAATCAATGTTTTATCGTTAGTGATTATGTCCTTTGCCTTAACTTTTATCTGTTTAATAATCCAACTTGGTTGATCGTAAAGGTTGTATAAGTTTTCATATCCAGCGTGCTTAGCTAATAGTTTATGTGTAAGAAACAGGCAACGATAACGAGGACAGCCAAAATCTGGTTCAGGAACTTCAATCTTGTTAATTTCATTAATAACCTTTTGCACACTAGAGCGTTCGGTAGAATAAAAGAACTTTACATTGTCACCTTTATAGTCCTTCATCACACCAGCAGACCGTTGCTTGACGCCGTCTGTACGTATTTTATTGCAAAAATCATTTAAAATCCTCGGACAGCTTCGATAATTATCTTTTTTAATAATTTCGGTGATTTTCCAATTTGGCTTTAATCCATCCATATTGTTATAAATCTTTTGCATTTCATCGCCAAATAAGCCTATAGCTAGTTGATGATGGTTTGTATCAGCAATCTGAACATAATCAAATAGTATATCCAAGACAGACTGATGCGTATCCTGATATTCATCAATAAATATATAGTCATATTTTAATTTGGTTATTCTACAAAGCAATTTATGAGACCGAAACATCCTACTAGCAATGATTAATACCTCATCATGAGAAATTACACCCTTTTGTAGATTTAGAAATTCACCATAACTAATACCTTCTTGAAAGCTATTTTCATTGAGGGGAATATTATCATAATTGGTAATTTTACCATCATTAATAGACTCTATCAGTGCACGCTTTATGTCCGATTGATATCTTGCAATTTGGCCCCATATAAACTTATGGATGGTCGATGCAATATTTTGATCACCCTGCGAAAATCGTTTATTCAACTCATCAGCTGCCGCATTGGTATAAGTAATACAGGCAATTTTAGCAGATTTATTGTTTTTAAGAATGAATGTAATCGCCTCGCCTAGTGAATATGTCTTGCCACTGCCTGCTCCGCCCTTCAATAAGAAATTCTCGTGCCTTTCGATAACATCCGTGACTACAGAAGGTAAATCTATGCCTTTGCGATCCACTTTAGGCCTTCCATGATATATTCTGGTACTTTTATTTTTTGTTCTGATTTTTCATTTGCATTAATAATATCAATAGCAAACATTGCTTTTGATTTGATATAGTCATCCCCGAACTCAAAGTTGACATTAATTGAATTGCTAATCTTCTTTTTTACGCTATTTACAAATTTTTTACTATTATATTGACTCATAATCCAATCTTTATTTAAGTGTGCAAAAGAGTCTTCAAAAGTTCTAGCACAATAACCATTTTCTTCTTTTTGGGTTGTAAGTCTTATATTGCCACTTGAGCTGAGAATATATCCTTTATCACTAACCGAAAAAATCAGCCTATCATATTGCATATCTCTAATTCTATCTATAGTACTCTTGTTGGGTTCTTGGGTTTTAGGCAAGAGCTTTTTTAGGGTTGGATTGGTAGTATCGTCTGCCTTATCGCTACTGCACGCCTGGAGCCGCCTTGATTTACCCTTATTAGCATAATCCATGTCTGTAATCATTAATGTTTTAATGCCAAGTAATTTAATTAAATCGCCAAAAATATACATATAGTTGCCCACATCAACCACTGACACGTATTGACTGAGTAATTTCTGCTGACTTTTCTCATCTCTATCGTATAAATCCATAAAATATGGTATTAAAATACGCTCAGTATCACCCTCAACTAAAATTAGCTTGTCAGCAAAAAATAATTCCGATCTATGTACGGTCAAATACTGCTTGATAAAACTTTCATATTCAGAGAATTGACCATTGTACGCTTGACTAACCTTGACAGCCTTCACGCTGTCATTGTCTCTTTTCATAAGCACCATATCATCAATCTCTTTAAACTGAGATACGAAATGAGGTGAGTGTGTTGTAATAAATGTAGTTGTACGAATATCTTTTGTATTATCTGTTATAAATTGCTTGATATGATTAGCGAAAACATATTGCATTTGCGGATGGGTATGAGCTTCTGGCTCTTCAATATAGATAATATGTTCGAGCGCAGACATACCCGATGTGTTATTCTGCTGTATTTCATCAATTATCATTCTGAGTTTAATAATAATTGCATACATATTCATATATCCAAGACCGCTTCGGGTCTCGGGAAGACGATTATTACCCTCCCCGTAATAAACTTTGGAGTTGCCATAACCTAAAATAGAATTCATTGCAATATTTGATCGCACTGAAATATTACCAGCATCCTTACCTTGAATAAACTCTTTAATGTCTTTAATGACAGTAGAAAACACTCCATTGCCACCATTTTTACCGTTATATTGCTGAGTCAGAAGATCATCCGTTTCGATAATGCTTTGTTGTAACTGCCTAAAAACATACCCATCAACCTTCTCCTTCACATAAGATTGAGCATACTTAGATAAAGTGTCTTGACCGCTTTCTCTTCGTATATCATTAGCCACTCCGCGTTTAGCTGATATGGTATAAAGTTTAATAAGGTTCTGCAGCCCGAAAAACTTTTGATCAAAATCTCCTGATTGATATTCTCTTGTATTATTATCTTGAACTGCTACACACTCTACAGTCATATAATCTCTTGAAAATTTTGACAAAAAATCTACTGCCTCTACCTTGGTACTCTTCAACTCTTGACAAAGTGCTGGTATTTTATCAACGTTAAACTTTTTTATAATTTTGATAGTTACGCAATCTCCACCGTCGAGAGAAAGAATTGGCAATCTGGATATGTCGCCACTATCGTCAGAGTAATCAATCTTCACTTCAAGCGATATCGCAGCATCGTTAAGCAGCTTTATTCTATCACCCTCGCTCATTTCAGAATTTGGCGCTAAAGCATCGACAATTTTCTGTCGAACATCCAAAGAAATATCATCAAATCCAGCCTGCTTCATATCGTTATTTAAGACATCATCTAATAAATCAAGAAGTGATGTTTTAGCTGTATTATTACGACCAACTAGTACTAAAAAATTATCTTCATCTGTCGAAAAATCTAATTGAAAATCTTTCATGAGACGATAATTTTTGATTGATATATTTGATATGTGCATTTATTTCCTTTGCAATATGTTAAATTGGATAGCAAATAGCTCCATACGCTCAATTTCACCTTCAGACGCTTGCTGTGCTAGGGCTATTTGATCAGATATTTGCTCGTCCACTTTTTACTCCGTCAACTACTTGTTTAGAATTATATCACGCCAAAACTACACAATAGCACCACATAAAACCTGTCAATAGTTTTTTGATAAAAAATGTATTCAATTTTTACAGATGTAAGCTGTGGATAAAATACGCTTATGCTATTGACAAAATACTAAAACTATTGACTTAATTATAATCCTATGCTATACTAGCTATGTTAACGTACCAGGTTGTATGCATTAACCCTCGAAGTGTCCTCATGGGCACTTCTTGTTTTCTATAGAAACCTTATCGCCCTGTCGCGTATTTTACTAAAATTCCGATACGAGTCGATTGAATAAGCGGTCACGATAATACTTTCCGAGCTTAAAGAAGCACTCTTACCCACTAACGGTGACAGAATAACCACAAAATCGTGTTCTTCTAGCCACAAGTATAATCTGTCACCTTTGATATTCTCAGCCCAAAATGCTATCACCTCAGGCTGTTTGTAGTTATCGAGAATAGCGCGCACCCATGGTAATTTACTAGCACGATCGTAATCCATAACCCTTAGCCCATTCCCTCTAGTTATCATATGGGTAAAGCCATATGTCAGCTGCAAGTCTTGCCAATTAGGATCTGGTTTATTATTTACTATAACTCGGCGACCATCGACAACTGGATTATCTGAATTTACAAAATCTCTATTAAATACTTCTAATAGTTCCTTTATGTCTTCATCGTAAGAGTCTCTTAGATTAAGAGGCGATGGTAGCCAGTCTGGATACATCTATCTTTCTGGCTCCCACATAAGTATGTTTATTTTTTCCGAGCTATAGGGAGTACCACAGGTTAACTTTTGCCCAGAACACTGTTCTATGTGCGCTATAAGTTCTTTTTTTGCATCTGATTTTTGTTCTTCCTGGGGCTTATTTGCATACATAACAGCACCAGTAAACAAGTCGGCCATTTGAAGACCGATGACCTCATGCGAACGTAAAGGTTGTGCGAGTAGTGAAGTGTTGTGTAATCTGCCCGTATTCCTTAGGTAGCCTGCAAGTTTCGTAGTCCTTACACCAGACCAAGCATCTTTATAATCAAGAAAAAGGCGCATATCACCATATCTTTTTTCTGCAATAGTCCTGACAAGAATATAAGTCATTGAATAATAAAAGTCGTCTCGCGTCTTATTGTAAGTTTCATAATCAATAATTGATTTATCGATAACTACTGCTCGATAATTTACCTGTTCAACAGCGAAGAACACATCGACCAGGTCTTTATAATAATCAAGTTTCGCTGGGCTTACTTTCGTCCATTTAATCTCTCTATGTGAAGCTATATCATGCTTCTTTTTGATTGTTCTAATCGCATCGGTAAACAAAGAAAGCTGAGGTACGCTGAGCCAAAGCGCACCGAGTACCATAGTATTGCTGCTTGGATCATCAGTATGACCAGATTCGTCTATATATACATTGGTTGCGCTTAAAAGCGTTTCTATGTTTTCCATATCTATAATTATACAATATTTACTTGTGAATTAAGCTACCGACTAACTTATCGTGAAAATTACCAACTTTATACCATTTTTCACGGTAAGTTGCTTATTGTATGGCAAATTCTATGGTAAATAGTCTCTCGGCAATTACCCCGCCCTCAGATGCTTGCTGTGCTAGGGCTATTTTATCGGATATTTGCTCGTCCATACTGTCCTCGAGGTCGTATTTCTCGCGATTGAGGGCACGAACTTTTTTGCGCAAAATTTGGACTTCGCTAGCAATTTTTAGACGAGAGGTGGCATCGCCTGCCTGACGCTCTTGTTTCTGCAGATCTCGGATCTTCGCTTCAATTTTATCGACTTTCATTTCGTATTCGACAATTTTGTCTTTATATTGACGTTCTAGTAGATCTTTTTTGTCGAGATAAGCTTCGGTGTTGCGGCCCTTGACTTCTTCTTGGCGTTCAGTAATCTGCTGAGTAAGATGATTTTGCAACACTTCACCCGGGGAGACTTTCTTATGATCGACACTGACAACACATAAATCAAGTACCTTACGGCAGGTCTCCGTGTCAAGCAATACACCGCCGTCTGTCTGCGCTGATGCCAAAATATAACTTTCGCTCATGTCTGATGAATCTATTTTCATCGGAAAGGTTACCTGCTCGACAATCATCGTGCCGTGCGTCCCGATCAGTTTTTTAACCTCAGAAGCAACTCGATCAGACTGGCTAATGTCAAAGATAAGTTCTGCTGGGGGTGTTTGTGTAGTCTTTGCCGCGTGGCGGACATACTCAGCCAAATCATCAGCATATTTATACTGCCGGGCATGCGGCAAACGTTCGGTTTTATAGAAATACGTTCCGCATTCGATATCTTTTTCTGGTGCAGTTTTTAGATCAAAAACATGCTCGTTTTCAAATAACGCCTTATCACGTAACATATACCGCGTTAAGCCCATAAATAATCGCTCAAATCGCGTGAAAGCTTCTTCGGCCTGTTCGTCATAACGACGAAAACGATCTTGTACATGAGGGTCAAGCCCTTCAAAAATCCGCGTACGCGCCGCTTGTTGCTCAGTATCAATTTCTGACTTAAATTCTTCTTGCAGCTTTTCAAACCGCCGACTAATTTCGTCGTCGGTGCGACACGTATTCAAGATGTCGCTAATTTTCTTCTCAAAGTCGAGTCCACTTTCAATCGCACCAAGCACATCATTACTAGCACCAAACGTGCTTTTAAATAAACTAAATTTATCGGTCAATAATTCAAGAATTCGCTGCTCGGCAATATTACCTTGATTGCTAAAATTCACCACGACGACGTCGTATTTTTGTCCCATACGATGAACACGGCCGATGCGCTGTTCAACGCGTTGCGGATTCCAGGGTAAGTCATAATTGATTAGCATGGAGCAAAATTGCAAGTTGATACCTTCGCTGGCCGCTTCGGTGGCGATCATGATCTGCATTTCGTCATCTTTGAATTTATCGATTAACGCCTTGCGGCGATCCGCTGATTCTATGCCGGTAACGACATCTGAACTTTCATTGTCCGCCAGCCATTGGCGATAAATCTCGGTGCTTTCTGGTGAGTTATTTTGTCCATTGAATAGGATAATCTTGCCATTATAGCCCTGCTTCTTTAGTGTTTTGGCGATGTAGTTTTGCGTCAAGGTTGATTCAGTAAAAATAATTGCTTTGCGAGCAGCTTTTGATTCCAGTGCATTAAAACCAACATTGATCGCTTCGACCAATTTTTCAGCCTTGACGTTTTCTTTGATAGAATCAGCAAAATCCGCGTATGATTTTAGTTCGTCAATTTCAGCCTGAAACTCAGCGCGCTCTTTGGTCGATTTGATTATGTAATCATCATAAGCACCAGTTTCCTCAAATGCCTCAATCTCTTCATCGTTCAAGTCACCCAATTCATCAATCAAGCCGCCACGGTTATCGCGAACCTTACCCGCAGCGTACTCCTCCTCCATACGCCGTACAATATTCCGGAGCGTACTAGCAACTGCGAACGTAGATGAACCGAGGCGTTTGCGAAGAATCAAAGCCGACAAATGACGCTGAGACGACGCGAAAGCATACAGCTTGTCACGATGTAGGTAATCATCCACTAGCTCATATAACTTCCGTTCATCGCCTGACGGTTCAAAACAAACAGTCTTAGCAATGCGATCGGTGTATTTAATATATTTCTTGACCTCTGAGCGTAAGGTACGCTTGGCGATTTTACTCATGCGTGAACGAAGCTCGTCAAGCGCAAACGGATGATTTGACTTTATATAGCGCTGACGAAAAACATCAAGCTTATAAAAATATTTAGGGTCGACGACTGAAACTAAACCGTATAATTCTTCGAGTCTATTCTGCAGAGGTGTGGCTGTGAGGAGCAGCGATTTTTCAGAGCCCCTGGCAATATCAGAGACCGAGCTGGCGATACCCTTTTGGTTGTTATAAAAATTCCTTAGCTTGTGCGCTTCATCAAGAACTAGCAAATTCCAGCCATTTGAAAGTTTTAGTGAATGGCGATTTGCAAATTCATAAGAACAAATATAAATACCGTTTTTCTCGATGGTTCTTTTTGACTTAATCCATTTAGCGTCAACAACGGTTGCCGGTAAATTAAACTTTTCCTGCAGTTCCTGCGCCCACTGCTGACGCAAACTTGATGGCGTAATGATCAGAATCTTTCGTTTGCGCTCGGAGTAGTATTGCATGATAACGATACCTGCCTCAATAGTTTTACCGAGGCCGACTTCATCCGCCAAGATAATACCGCGAGCCGTTGGCGAGTTTAATGCAAACAATGCCGCGTCGATTTGGTGCGGTGTCGGAATAATCTGAGCATCAAACATTAGACCCGACAACTTAGCAACGTCATCGTTAGCATAGACACGCTCAAGCTCATGGGCAATATACTTTGCCTGATAATCAGAGGTAATCATTAGAGTTATTATAACATTTTCTAATCGATGGCTCGGAAGGATTGCTTGGTAATTAACAAATGAGACATAAGAGGTATGCCAAGCAACTCGCCGGCGCGTTTGAGCCGATTGGTCGTTTCTATGTCGGCCTGGCTTGGTCTCATACTCCCGCTCGGATGATTGTGCGCCACGATAATGCTGGCAGCACGATCAGCGATGGCGTCAGCGAAAACCTCGCGCGGGTGGACTAGACTAGCGGTCAGCGTGCCGATAGTCACCACCCGTTTGGCGATCAAACGATTCGCACCATCCAGCGTCAAACAGACGAAATATTCCTGCTTTTTATCACGAATGTCGGTTAGCAGCTCGACGGCCTTTTCCGGGCTGTCGATGATTGGTTGGTCGCTATCCAGTAAGTACCGCCGCGCCAGTTCCAAGCTCGCCAAAATCACTGGGATCTTCGCTTCGCCCAAGCCAACCACGCCGCGTAGATCATCATACGAAATATCGCCACCTTTTTGACGCAAAATTTTCAGCACCTCGCGCGCAATTTTACCGACATCCGCCCGAGCATTGCCACTGCCGATAATCGCCATCAACAGCTCCAAGTCGCTCAGTCGCGCCGTACCATACCGCGCTAATTTCTCGCGGGGACGGTCATTGGGATGACGATCAGACAGCTTCATATATAAAATTATACTATGCTAATGAAATTATTACTTCTCTACACATACTTAACTTCTAACGATATACCAAACCATCCAATAAAATGACCAGCCGCCAAACGTTACCTTTTGGTAACGGCAGGCTATCGTAAATAAACCTACTCTAATTTTATAAGGACATGGCCGAGAGATTGGCCCTTCAGGGTTAGGCGCAGGTATCTCGTTATCGACTTGTATGGTTGCAGGCTTGCCGGCGTAACCGTCAGCTTTAACGCCCGTCACGGTAATTGTTCTGGTTTTTGATATATCGACATCGGTAATATCAAGTTGTCGCTGTTCACCAACAGCCCAACCAAGATTATTGTCATCCAGACGAATCAGCCAGCGCGAGGACAATTCGTCAACTGGCTGCCAATTTAGCCGAATTGTCGCCTTATTGCCATTTCGCTCAATAATTTTTGCCGAAACCTGAGGCGCTCCAGGACCAACAGGCAGATTGGGCTTTATGCCAACTTTAACAGGTGCCGATATGTTTGACACTGTGTCGTTGCTAGCGCTCATTCGCACTTGCATGATGCCATCAAACTTTTCATTATAGACATGGCTGGCAACCGGATTTGTTGTCGTTTGATCGATCTTACCATCACCATCAAAATCCCACTCGTACTTTGTGATACTACCATCAACTACGTACGAATCACCGGCATCAAAGGTAATATTCTGTCCAACCTCCGCATAATATTCGCCAATTTTCAGTTTGGCGTTCGGACGATTCTTAATTTTAGTTAAGGCTTTACTTAGCGCAGCAATGGTGTCATTTTCACCACCGCTAACAATTACTTGGCCAGTGGTCTGGCTGGCCATATCCTCATACGAACCTTCCAGGTGTTTTTCTACAACTGGATAAATATTGACTGGATCTATCTCCAACGAACGCTTAGCCACAGCCGCCAGCGTCGAACCATCAACCTTATCTGGCTCATGATAGCCGGCATCAGTCAATAGAATGATTGCTTTTGTCGCTCCCTTCTGCCACTTCATCTCGTTCATGGCCACCATACTAGCATGCAGCGCCGCCTCCGGATCATCGTCACCACCTTCAATAGAGATATCTTCAAGCTTACCAAGCATGTCGGTAGTATCTGACTGCAAATCTGATAATTTCTTGGCAGTATATTCATCACCAGCATCACGATACACCACCAGCCCAACTCGTCCGTTCATTTCTTTGATTTTTGAACTATAATTTCTAATAAATGTTTTCATCTGGTCAATATATGGCGACATTGACCCAGTAGTATCCAAAACAAATACCACGTCAGTTCCAGTTGTGCCCATATTATTGTTTATAGGTTTGTCATTGATCTTTGTATCGCTTTGTGGAGTAGGAGCAGTCTTTATAACCTTTTTTAACCGGCTGGCCGCTTCGCGAACACCGTCGTCAATCGGTCCATTGGAATTGGCGTACTTACCATGACCCTCAACGTCCCAAACAAATTTTGAACTACCGCAAACGTAATCGTTAGCTAGACACCATAACCCAGTTTTTGAGTTATCTTCGCTCGGCAAAAACGGTTTTCGGGCACCAAGTGCGCCGTTGTCAACATGGCAATTAGCAATTTCGCGCCGATAAGCTGATAATTTCTCGTTACGACAAGCTGGCGGAAATATCCCTTCGCCCTCTGGCAAATATAATTTAGGATCGCCAAACAGCATGTTAAAGACTATTTTATTCTTGACGCCAGACGAGATATTTGGCAATGCTTGGCCAACTACCTGCGCACCCTGTGAAATACCGCCCAGAATGAAAAATTCGTTAGGACATTTTCGATGGCGAGCATCTAGATAAGCGCGCAATTCTGCGACACCTTCTTTCACGCTTTTGCCGTAAGTGTTTCCCATACCACCACTAAGCTTGGCGCCAATAGCATTGCCATTCCAGACATTACTGACATCAACCGCTGGATATTGATTGCCGCCATAGCTTTCACTACCAAGTTCGTAGAAGTTTAACTGTTTTTTATCTACTCTACTTTCTAGCTGTGTGCGGAAAGTTAAAGATTCTTTAGCATTAAATCCTTGCCCAGAACCACGAGCGAATATAGTTGTAACTAGTGTACATTTATCATCGACCTTCTTCGCCATAACTCTAGCATCAAAGACGAACACACTAGCAATTATAGTTACTAAAGATACCACATAAATTAATGCTTTTTGCTTAATCATAAATTTGGCCCTTTCTTCTTATAAATAAATATACTTCAGTACTATTGGTTGAATTGTTGTAATCAATCATTATGCTAAACTGATAATCCCCTCTCTCTCCGACGTATTCGCACGAGTCTAAAACTTTACTATCATCATAATCCACGCACCTGCTATGGTTTCTATTAATATCTGAAGAATTTCCGATAAACCTCTTAACGCTATTTTGCGTAATTTTATCCTTTATAGTCCAAGATTTAGACGCCTCTGGACAAGCTCCTGAGAAACATAAAAATCTTGGCGGGACTACTCTAGAGTCGGTTTGTTGCCAACCATCTAACGGCTTAAAACTATCCGCCACCGCCTCAATGTCCTTCGTATCACCTTGCCAAGACAACGCATAAACCAACACTCCTGCTAAAGTCAGCAGGATAATAGCTGCAGATAGTATCACTTTTTTAAGATTAACTTTTTTATTACTGTTCATATATCTCCTCATAATTAAAAGACGCCCAAAGGGGCGCTAAAATTCAAAATAGTTGGTGTATTCACTGGTGGCGTACCATCACAGGACATATATTTATTATAACTTAAGGTTTTTACAATGTCTAATTAGAAACACCAAGCGTACTTTCCCGCCTACTGTAAGCCACATAAACTGCTACTGCACCAACTAATTTTGTCAACCACGAAGCAACCTTGGTATTGCGACCATTTGAGATTTTGTTATTTTCTGGATTTAGCTGGCTATCATCAGTCCATAACGCCGCTAAGGGATGAGCAAAAGCAACCTTATGTAGTTTTTCCGCCTGGCTGCCGCTATTATCATTTAGTTGGCAATTCAAGTCATTATCATTATCATTATCATTATTCATTTCTATTTGATCCGTATAGTCCGCAGTTGGTTGACTGTGCAGACTGTCTACCTCGCTGTTAGCATGCTCATTCCTCAAATCAACGTATATTGTGTCGTTTTCGTTTGGTTGTGTCATTCTTGTTTGCTGGGCTTTTTGACGAACTGGTTTGTCGTCTTCAAAGTCCGCTTGATCAATCAATCGATTTGACGCCTCATCCGGCTTAGGCCATAGTTCAGAGATTTGTCTCTCGTCATGCTCTTGCAAACCGCTTGACGTCTCATCCAGTTTAGATAATAGTTCAGAATTTAAAGACCCGCTCGGTGGCAACACTAGATTTACCGTCTCATCCAATTTTGGCCATCGCTCAGAGGACCGATCAGAACGCAATTGAATATTTATCTCAGTAGTATTTTTCGGCTCCAGGTCTTGCTCGATATCAGCTTTTGGCGCTCGTTCGTTCTGCGGTAAAGTCGGCAAGTCGTTATCGCCATCTATTAATACTGTCTCACGCTGCATAGACTCGTCTCTATGGTTATTAGCAAAACTTTCTTTCCGGTCAACTACAAAGACTTCATTTTCGCTAGCCCAACTGGCAGTTTCTGCGGGCAATTTTACAGCAGGAGTATTCGCAACTGTTTCTACCTGCTTTGTCTGATTAAACACACTAGCACTATCGCTGTAATGTGTATTATGATTTTTAACAACTGCTTTTTTTGACGGCACACTTTCCTTCTCGACAAGCTTCACGGCTGAATCCTCTCCATCTGATGTATTTTGTACAGCATTTACCGATCGAGTTTCTGGCAGAGTTTTTTTGAAATAATCAATAGATTCAACCGCGGGAGGAGAGCTAATATTATCCTTTTTATCGTCAGCTAGCGGGTTTTGCTTATCTATCGACGGAGTTTTTTGAGACTCTAAAGACATCTCAGCTGAGACTTCAAAATCTGTTGATGAATCACTTTTAGGTTTAGTTGTGATATTCTTGGGAGTAGTTTTTTTAAGTAGATTATTGTTATCTGCGCTAATAGATTTTGGCTTTGGAGATGGCGGCTCTTGCGTACCGTCTTCTCTGTCGACCGCAGTAGAAGTCTCATTATCGGCTAGAGTATTATTCGCGTCCATTGGCATGATTAACACTTTTTCTATAGCTGGCTCTTTCTGAGAGCGAGTTGTCGCAACAGTGCTGCCAGTGTCCTCTGGCTTAGGTATTTCAATCGCCTGATGAGTGTTGGCTGACGAGATTTGTTCAGTTGTATTAACAGCTGACGACACCTCCTGGTCGGCATGTTTGTTTGAACGCTGAGTTGTTTGGGTAGCGCGGCGTACTTTTACTGCCCCCCGACTAACAAGCTTATCCGAGTCATCCGCTGCACGGTCTGCTGCTCGCAGTAATTTATCTTGTCTGATGTACTCATTAGTATTATCGCTGTCGATTTGTACAAGAGGTTCTTTCGATGCTTTAACAGCCGAAATGGAATTAGCCTCAAGATTAGCACCGCCATCATCGCTGCTCGTTGTTTTTTTCACTACGTTAGCTGTAGGAGCTGCAGGCGATTGTTCTTCGTCTTTGCTATGCTTTTCATCGGCTTTGTAGTTCAAAGGTTCTGGTTCTTTTAACTCTGCAGTCTGAGACAGCGCTGCAGCCGGTTCTTTTTGCTTGTTAGACGACCGAGGAGATGTTTGAGTGTCTGTTAGCGGCTGTTTTTCTTCGGGTTCGGGTTTAGGCTTAGGTTCAGGTTCAAATACGCTTGAGCTATCGTTTATCGACTGTTCCTCCTCGGCAGCTAGCAGCTGCTCTCTACTGGCATCATCATCTGGCGTAGACTGCGCCCAGACAATCCTGCCTGGCTCTTCATCTTCGTCTTCTTGGAGTAATTGCTCTAGTGTACTGAGCTGCTCAGGTTGATCTTCGTTGTTTGATGCCATCATCTCTGCTTGACGTCTTTGGCAATCTTGCGCGAAAATGCAGCCAACACAGGCAATCGTTCCGAAATTTTTACACATTGCCGGATCGACTGAATTCGATGTTTCTTTTGAATTATCACTATTGTTTATCGTGGTATCAAGCGTTTCTTCGCCATTTGCCACCGCCACCAAATCAAAATCGTCCGCGCCAGCGGTAGTTGCCTCACTATCAATCCCCGTTGAAAAATCCTCATTTGCTGAACCGCCTATCGACGATGAAAATACATTAAACCCTCCGCCAGCCTCGCCTATTGTCGGCGCTCTGTCCACAACTGGTGCCGCCACCCTGCTCATTGCTCAAAAAATGTCTCCGTTGAAATATGTGATTCATCGACACCAGCGGCGGTGAGTTTTTGCCAAACATCGCGCACAAACGGCAAACTGCCGCAGACCAGAAAGTGCGCATCGTCCGGCGTTTCAGCGACAATCTTCGCCACCTCAAACCGCCCGTTATGCCAGCCGTCTGTTTCCTCAACCTGCTGGCGAGTACTAAACTTTTTGACCGTAATATTTGACGCCGCCAAATCCTCCGAGAACACCATATATTCCGGCGATTTTTGAATCAAATAGAGAAAAGTCGGCTGCTTGGCGTCCGCCAAAATACTCCAAATCGGACTCAGCCCGCACCCCGCCGCGATGCCAACCAGCGGCCGCTCGGTCTGCGGGTTAAAATCACCGTACGCCCGGCTAATGTGCAGCGTGTCGCCAACCTGGCGCGAACACAAATAGCTCGAAAATTCACCACCCACATTTTTGACGGTAATTGACATCAGTTCCTCATGCGGGCGCGAAGAAATACTATAAGCCTTGCCTTCGCGCACCTGGCTGCCCTCGATAAACACCGTGATGTATTGCCCCGCCATAAAGTCAAACGGCCGCGCAAAATACAGAGTCATCACCTCGGGATTTTCCTGGCGCACCCGCACAATTTCGACGGTTAGTGAATCACGCATTCGTCAACATACCTTTCCATTATTTTTTGAGCAGCTCTAAATTCCTCATCGGTAAACGTGTGGTAATTGGCAAATTTCGGGCTGATAGTAGTGCCAGTGCGAAAATGCTGCAAAGCAAAGCGCTTGGCGCCCTTGACCAACTGACCAATCTTTTCAAAATCCGCGACTTCCAGCTGCTCGCGAACGATCGTCGTCCGAAACTCATGGCCAATCCCTGAGTCAATCATCAGCCGCACGTTTTCCCTAATTGCCTCCAGGTCAATCGGCCGCGCCGCAATCTCCACATACTTTTCCAGCGGACCCTTGACATCCATGGCGATGAAATCAATCGTCCCTTCTTCAACCATGCCGCGCACCATATCCGGGTGCGTACCATTAGTATCCAGTTTGACGTCAAAGCCCAGCTTTTTAATCATCCGGCAAAGTACGGGCAGATCTTCGTTGACCGTCGGCTCACCGCCAGAAATCACCACGCCGTCTAGCTTGCCGATGCGCGATTTTAGGAAGATCATTGCCTCCTCGACTGGGATGCTCGGTGTCAAGCGCTCGGGCAGCACCAGTTCGGGGTTATGGCAATAGCCGCAGCGCATGTTACAGCCAGAGAGGAACAGCGCTGCCGCCACGTGCCCGGGATAGTCAACCAGCGACAGCTTCTGAATCCCGCCAATTGACACCTTAAGCTGGGACAGCGACGGCGTTGGCTCGCTGATGTTCGGCGGCATCGTCATAATGCTCCCTCATGTCAAATTCAGCTTGCTTACCGTTATTCCACTGGGAAACTGGGCGCAAGAAACCAACCACCCGCGAGTAAACCTCAGTACTTTCGCCGCAATTCGGGCAAGCCGGGTGTTCGCCGACGATATAGCCGTGGTTAGCACAAATTGAGAAGCTTGGCGTAAAGGTAAAGTACGGCAATTTGTAATTTTCGCAAATAGTCTTAACTAATTTTTTCAGTGTCTGCGGATCATCCATGCGCTCGCCCAGGAAGAAGTGAATCACCGTACCGCCCGTGTATTTGGTTTGCAAATTATCCTGCAAATCCATCAGCTCGAACAGATCGTCAGTGTAGTTGACTGGCAAGTGGCTGGAATTAGTATAGAACGGATGTTTGACCGCCGCGCCTAAACCATTGGCAAAGTGGGCTCGGTCAGGGAAGCTGGCCTTGTCGAGCCGCGCCAAGCGGTAGGTCGTACCCTCAGCTGGCGTCGCCTCCAGGTTGTAATTATTGCCCGTTTCTTTCTGGTATTCCACCAAGCGGTCGCGCATGAAGTCAAGCGTTTTCTCAGCGAACGCCTTACCCTTTTCAGTGCCAATGTCAACGCCCAGCAAATTCAACGCCGCTTCATTAGTACCAATCAAGCCGATAGTCGAGAAGTGATTTTTCCAGTACTCGTTAAAACGCTTTTTAATATCGCGCAGGTAAAACTTGGTGTACGGATACAGGCTGATATCCGAATCGGTCAGCTGTTCCAACACCTTGCGTTTGGTCTCCAGGCTGTCGCGCGCCATATCCATCAGCTCGCCCAGGCCCTCGAAAAATTCTTTCTCGTTCTTCGACTTCAGCGCCAAGCGCGGCAGGTTAATCGTCACCACGCCGATCGAACCGGTCATCGGATTACTGCCAAACAAACCGCCGCCGCGATACTCCAGTTGGCGATTATCGATCCGCAAGCGGCAGCACATCGAGCGCGCATCCTCTGGATCCATGTCGGAATTGATGAAGTTGGAGAAGTACGGAATGCCATATTTGGCGCTGGCTTCCCAAAGATTTTCAATAACCGGATTATCCCAGTTGAAATCTTTGGTGATATTGACCGTCGGAATCGGGAAAGTAAAGACCCGGCCGTTGGCGTCGCCCTCCGACAACACCTCCAGCAGCGCTTTGTTAAGCATATTCATCTCTTCTTGATAATCGCCGTAGTTGGTGTCCTGCATCTCGCCGCCGATGATCACCGGGTTGCCAGCCATGTGCTTCGGACATTCCAGATCAAGCGTGATGTTGGTAAACGGCGTCTGGAAACCAACCCGCGTTGGCACGTTGACATTAAAAACGAATTCTTGCAGCGCTTGCTTGACCTCGTCATAGCTTAATTTATCAGCGCGAATGAACGGCGCCAAGAGCGTGTCAAAATCAGAGAACGCCTGAGCGCCAGCCGCCTCGCCCTGCAGAGTGTAAAAGAAATTGACCACCTGCCCAAGAGCCGAACGGAAATGCTTAGCCGGCTTGGAGGCAACCTTGTTTTTAACACCAGTGAACCCTTGGCGCAGCAAATCCATCAGATCCCAACCAACACAGTAAACACTCAGCAAATTGAGGTCGTGAATATGCAAATCACCCTCTTTATGCGCCCGGCCGATTTTCGGCGAATAGATCTTATCCAGCCAGTAGGTCTTGGTAATTTCTGCCGAAACGTAGTTATTCAGACCCTGCAAACTATAGCCCATATTGGAGTTTTCTTTGACTTTCCAGTCCAAGTTATTGACGTATTTATCGATCAAATCGACGTGCGCGTTGGATGTAATTTCACGCAATTTTTTATGCTGGTCGCGGTAGATAATGTAGGCCTTGGCGGTCTTCTTGAACTTGGAATCAATCAGCGTGTCCTCGACGATGTCCTGGATTTCCTCAACACCCGGCACGAGACGCGTCTGGCGAGCTTCTAGCTGTTTAAGTACTTTATCAGTAAGCTTAGCAGCGGCTTTTTCGTCGAATTCGCCAGTTTCAGCGCCAGCTCGAGCAATCGCTTTAGTAATCTTGGAAGCGTCAAACTTCACTTTACGGCCGTCGCGCTTTTTGATTGTTTGATACATATTACCCTCCTGAATGCATCATTAAAACGCTCCGGATCTACCCCTGCGGAGCGACACTTAATCGTGTATTTGTTTTACGAAAACACCATATGTAGTGCTTACATACAAATTTACACCCAATATATAGTGCTAGTCAAGGTTTTTACATTGTATTATTTACATTTGCACAGTCAACTAGTTTAATCATATTCGCTTGGTAAATATCATCGCCCGGTGATCGCGAGTTTGCGAGTTTTTTATCCACTCCCCAGCGCAAGTCATCAGATTCAAGCCTTCAGACACACCATCAGCTGGACGCATAAAACTATTCATATCAACATCAGATAGCTTAATTATTTGTTTTTTGACCACCTGGTAGCGCAACATTTGGCCGTTACCGCGTTCAACACTGACTGTATCGCCAACATTTAGCGACTCTAGCTTATTAAAAATTCCCCCCAAAGTCATACCAGATGCGTGGCCAATAATAATAGATGCTCCCGGCTGCCCCGGCTTGACACTGCCAGTATACCATCCTGTATCAAAAATATTGACAGGCGATTGCATTGAGCCGTCAGCATTAACGCTCATCGGCAATACTCGAGCTTTAACCCCTAGCTTCTCAATAGTAATCACTCTCGGTAAATCTGCAGCTACCTTGTATTTAGCGATGGCGTCGCCAGAAACTTTTGTTTCGTCTTTACCTTCATTGCTCCGTCGATCATTCGGGTCATCGCTGCGTGCAGCCACCGTCGCTGTATTTACAGTATCTTTTATCCGATTATTTAACAGCCAAGAGTCCACTAATGAATATACCGAAACCAGCAAGAGAATCGACGCCGCAACACCAGATAATTTCTTGCGAAAATTACCGCTCATGATTTCTTTTAAGCGCCGCTTGGTGGAGTGTTTTTCACCGCCCATTTGGCTAGCAGCTGTTAGTTTTTCATAAATAATAAGCAAGCGAGCTGTCCGAGCCAGCTTTCTATTAATTCTCGTATAATCTCTAGATTTTTTGTTTTGGAGAGGCTGCTCTTTTGGACTTGGCGAGGCAGGCTGCACTGCGATATCCATAATTCGCTTCATACTCGGCTGGCTAGCAGCGCCCGCTACAACATCATCCGCCAATCTGCGCCGCGGTACGACTACCCGGCCTCGTGCTTTTGGCAGTACCTCCAGACTACGAGCAACTCGTTCTCTTTGCGTCATTGCTTGCTTCATTATAGCTAACAGGCACGCCTCGCGTCAAACCGCTTACGGCGTGCCTGCCTCCAATCTTAATCGTTATAAGTCTTGGTTATTTCTTGCCAAAACTCTTTCGTTTTGCCATGAATAGCAGGATTGCTGCCGAAGCCACACCAACGATAGTTCCAGCCAAATTAACTGCTACATTTTCGCCGCCCGTATTTGGAGCCTTCGGACCCGTCGAATCATTCTGCGCCGTTAGTACAACATCGTTGCCATCGCCGCCGACATAGCTAATCTTGAAAGTTGCGCCATCCACAGCGAACTCTGCACCTTCGGGCAAACCATTGAATGTCCCTTGAACCGGAGCACTACCGTTATTGTTGATAATCGTAAAGGTATCACCCTTCTTGATGGTACCGCCAGGCAGATATACCAGCTCTAATTTCGGAGAACTACCACCGTTGCTAAGCTGGACGCTCTGCGCAACAATCTGATCATAATGATCTTTATCTAGAATTTCTGCCTTGTATACGCCAGTACCGTTCATATAGAAGTCATTCAGTACAGTAATCTTGCCTGGCGAATTACCTGGAGCAACGACACCTGCCACATTAAGACTCTTTACCGTAGCATTACCGCCAAATACACCGCCCTCATCGACATAAACATCAGAGCGGCTGCCGTTTAGCAAGACTGTTTCGCCCTTTCTAACGCTTACCGACTCATTAGGTTTGTCGCCGTCCAATTTTATCAGCTTAGCTTCGTGGGCATTACCGTGCTGTCCATTCGGCGTACCGCTGGTGTTGTCCGAAGATTCAACTAGCAGAGTACCCTTGTTATCTTTATGAGCAACCAGTTTACCAGGGCCACTGAGCTTGCCAGTAATCTTCACTGTCACGTTCGAAAGTAATTTATATTCAACATTGCCATTGAGTACAATGTCGCCAGATAGAACTGTTGTCACGTTTGAAGAACCGCCGCCAGAGCCCAAACAACTTATTCCATGGGAAATCATCGCGCCGTTTTCAAAAGTAATTTTGCTGGCGCTTGTTTCGTTATCAGCATATTTAACTCCTAGCTCGCCACTACTTTTAACTGTAATGTTATTAGCACCTTCTAGCGGTACGCTAGCGTTTTCGCCAACAATTTTCTCTGAAGCTTTTACAGAATTGCTTATAGAATTGCATCCGCTATTAGCAACTTCAAAGCGATTAATGCTTGTTTCGTTCTTAAATTTTCCGTCGAATCCGTTAGATTTCAAGTTTGACAAGCCAGTAACAGCACCAGTAACATATATATAAGGAATCTCAACCTTGTCATCCACGCTAGTCTTATCACCACTGAACTCAGCATCCGGTGTAAATTTCAGCGTATCAATCGTATAGCTAGCGCATGTCGGACTAGCATCAGCATTGTTCATCTTCGAAACAGATAGACCCGACAAAGCAACGTTCAAATCATTCTGAATCTTCTCGCTAGCTCCGTTGGCACATGTAAATACCAGCTTAGCGCCCTCTGTTGGTACTTGGCCGTCTTTCCAGTTGCCAGCAGTTGACATTTTGTGGTCGCCAGCAGCGCCCGTCCACGTGAATGCAGTCGGCGCAGCATTGGCTGGCGCGTTAAATACCACTGCGCCAACAACAGCTGCCACTGACACAGCACTAGCCAATTTGACATAGGGAACACCCATATTGTTTTTCTCCTGTACACATTTGTGTTTTTAATTTAGTTTACGCTTTCATGCTAGCATTACTTAACAATTTTTTCAAGTATTATCGTATAAAATACAACGAAAATTACACGCTTACCCTAATGTTTGCTGCAATAGTAAACTATTTATAAAATCTATTTAAAAAGGCCTTGACTTAACCTGTCGAGGCCGTTTGCCCGGTATACCAGGCAATTTATCTATCAATTTGGCTCCGGCAGCTGGGCTCGAACCAGCGACCTAATGGTTAACAGCCATCCGCTCTACCACTGAGCTATGCCGGAATACATTCTGCTATCGCCGCAGATACCAGTATTGTAACTTATTATACAAAAGGTGTAAAGTCTACTGCGCCTGCAGCGCATCAAGTTGTTTTGCCAAATCAGCAATCGCTTCCCAACTAGCGCCATCGGTCATAATTGACAGTACGTACGTACCGTGCGAACCATAAATAATCGCCGAGTCATGTAATAATCCATTCATAAAGCCAACTTTATCGGCAACCGTCCCCGACGCACCCGCCGGAATACCTTTGCGATACACATTTTTCTTCATAGCTTCTAGCAAGCGCTGCTGATTAGCGCTCGAAAAGTTTTGGCCGGCTGCAATCATACCCAAGAGCAGCGCTTGATCATTCGCCGTCGTATACGGTCCGCCGCCTTTCATAAATGTCGAGTTCTTAAGGCCAATGGCGTTAGCTTCGCTAGTCAAAGTACTAACTCCAATTGCGTTCAAGAAACTTTCCGCGCAAGCATTATCGCTCAAACTAATCATTTTATCAAAGCATGCTTGATCGCTATCCCAACTGCGCACACCGCTATCAATACGCTTTAGCAAGCTATAAGCCACTAGCAATTTGTAGGTGCTAGCTGTTACAAATTGCTTATCGCCATTGTATTCGGCGCGGCGCTTTTTGCCGTCAAGTTCTATCATCGACACGCCGTAAGTCCCCGGATGGTCTTTGGCGAAATTTTCCATCAAAGCCGACAAGCCAGCATCGCTCGAGCTATATGTCCGCGTATATTCCTCGCGCGGCGGCACAGCCTTGGTAACGGCATCAAGCTGCAAACTACCACCGTCGATTGTACTTTGTAATTTCTGCAGCATTACCGCCACATCGAGTGCTTGCCCTGAACTACCTGTCTGCTTGCTAACAATAGTGAAGTCATGCGTAGTAATTTTCGACACCCCAGGCGCCACAGCAACAATTTTCGCTACCTCATCATTCAGCCATTTGCCAGTACGTTCAGCATTCAGCGTAGCCACCAATTCTTTATCTTTAGCGGTAAAGTCAAGCCAAGCGTAGACCGTCTGCGCATCGACCGCGATAGTTTTGTCTCTATCTTTAATTTGAATACCTCCCGCTAGATGTTTGGTTAGCTTTTGCGCCAATTGCCTAGCTTTTTCATCGCTCACCGCTGGTTTGATATCTATTTTATTAACGTTAATCGTCGTCGGCTGATGTAATTTTGGTTTGATATCGCGAACAGATTGCTTGATTTTAGCCTTATCGCATTTACCGCCAAGTCTGGACTTCTGCAGCTCAAGCTGTGTCCCTTTGGCTGTAAGCGTAGCATTGATCGGACTAACTTGGCAGCGAGCAACTATTTTTTCGTTAACAGCTACATCCGTTTGGTTGGCAAATTTAGGGGCTGGCGGCGAACCATAATTCAAACCATACCAAAACAATGAAGTTGGCACCAATCGCACATACCAAGGATAATCATACCGCTTGATTCGCTGCGAATTATCAACCGAGACAGCAATATCGCGCAGTTTAATGCTAACTGCTAGCTTGTCTGAATTATTCATCGTGATGTTAAGAGCATGGTCGCTATACGCTTGATTAGCTTTTTTAGCCGCCGCATCTTTAGCTATACCGCCAATTGCTAATCCGTCAACGTGAGCAAACGGCAAGGTCTTATCGCCTGGATAAGCCAACTGTACAATTACTAGAAGAAAAGTCAAACTTGCTGCCGCACCGACTGCATATTTACGGAAATGCTTATGGCGTAACAAACGTTGTAATTTTATCTGCAATGAAGCAGCTTGGTAATTGACCTGCCGATATGCGCCATAAACTAGACGCCGCAATTTCAATCGCCAAGCGCTAGATTTAGTAGATTTAGCGGCATGGACCGCCGCTTTAGTACCAGTATAACGCCGGCGGTACGATGGTTTACGCGCTATCCGTCTCACGCGGCCTCTCATAGCCAAGAATTTGTAATGCCGATTGCAGCGTTTGAATATCCTGGCGTGCTTTATCGTCGTCTTGCTTCTGCAAATCGGCTATTTTAGCACGAATACAGTGTTCAGTTATCGCGTCTGTCGAATCCAAAACTTCTGGCGTGGTTTTTGGCGCCGCAGCCACATCGATCACCTCTAGCGACCGCGCTGAATTGTCACGCTTACGCAAGTGGCCGCGGGAGATCAAATTATCAATATGTACTGCCACTGTCGAAACGCTTTTATAGTCAAGAGCCCGCATTATCTCGCGATAGCTCGGCCCGTAGCCGTTATCTTTTATAAAGTTATCAATAAATAGTAAAAGCTCGTACTGCTTCTTGGTCGGATTAATTGCCGCCGATTGAGCTTGTGCTACCATACCTTCACTATAGCGAATCAACTAGCTCCCGGTCAAACGGTCGTGCCACTATCAGCGCCGACAAGCCCCACCAAACTAGTGCTATTACATCATCAGCAAATACTGGCAAGAACAAACTAGCAATGCTCAGGCCAACTCCAGACAAAAACATGCCAAGCGCTAACCAATCGTTCCGCCGCCGCCATAGCCGCCGCAAAACGATAATCACAATCATCAAGTAAATCACCAAACCCAGCCAACCAGCTTCGTGCACGATAAATAAATATTGGTTCTCGATAATCACCCCTGAATCACCCAATAACGATGCCGATCCAGTACTGCCAATACCAGCGCCAAACGGCTGTTGCGCTGCCTTGATAACGCCATCGCGCAGCGACGAAAGGTGATCATCATTTGAGGTTCTAGCAGCACCCGTAGTAGGATTATCGTGCAAAATCACATTATGCATAAAGCTGGTATCGCGCAGCAAATAAGCTCCGCCCGCAGCTACAACTAAAACTCCCGCAGCAATCGATATCCAAGCTTTTTTAGGTAATTTCCGGCCATATTGATGAGCAAAAAGCCCGCCTAACGCTACTAGAGCCCCCAGAATCGCCGCCCGCGAATAACTAATATAAAGAGCGGCACTAGAGCTAGCGGCCGCCAAAATGCCGTAGACGCGCAACTTAGCACTATCCCGCCATTTTGCCGCTAAAAAAGTTGACGCCAACACCAACCCGCCAAGCGCGTACGCCCCTAGCGGATTCGGCCCCCGCAGCGTGCTGCCAAAGCGCACATAAGCCTCATTTGAATCAACCGTCAAATACGGTGCAACCGTCGCCTGACTGTAGCCAAATATTGTCAAGAAATCCCGCGGCAAAGCCAACTGTAAACAAGCAAACCCAATAATTACCGCCGCTGCTGCCAGCATACATTTCAACAAAATTTGCCGATAGCGCGGATAGAGATAAATAAAACCATACATCGTCGCCGCCATTAGACCCCAGCGCAAATCAATTACCAGGCCAGCAATCACAGTCGCCGCTGAATTACCCGTAGCTAGCGATATTCCCGCTAAAACTAAGTGCCACAGCGCAAAACCAGCAATCAGCCATAGCAACTTATCGCGCAGCCAAAATCGCCAAGCATGGCGCCGCCAACCCAGGATAATCACCAGAACAAAAGCTACCATTAACAGTACTTCTTTCCATGCTTTGGCATACAGCGCAACCGGCAGCCAATGCGTGCTCACCAAAACCGTCAACGGCGTATGAATTGCCAAACCTAGCATAATCGCAGCCAACAGCACCAGCGTTACCGAAGCTAGCCGACGCTCCAAATTATCGGTGTTGAGATTGCTCATGCTATCTATTATAACGAAAGTTGTTATAATGAAGACAAATGCCATCTCATAATACCAAGTCTTACAGCCTAATCCTGATGGCGGCCGACGCGATTGTGCTGGCAATTGTTTTTGCCGCAGCCTATTATATTCGCACTCAAGTCGACCAGCGCGTACTCTTACACATTGTTTACGCCTACGAATATATCATCGGCTTTGCTGTGATTACCCCGGTATGGATACTGATTTTCGCTTCGCTCGGATTGTACAGTCCGAGCGTTTATAACCGCCGCCTCGTCGAATGGAGCCGTATAACACTCGGCACTTTCATTGGTATACTGCTGGTGATTGGCTGGGAATACTTCACTAGTATGCATATTTTTCCGGCCAGGCTAGTCGCCCTTTACGTTTTAATTGGCTCAACGATTGCCATTATTTTGGTACGCGAAATAATTCGCACTATTCGCAACGAGTTATACCGTTACGGACACGGCGTCAGTCGAGTGTTGGTGATCGGTAATTCTGATGCGACGACCGATATTGCGATGTCCCTCGGCTCCACCCACAAATCTGGTTATCAAATTGTAGCCTTCGCCGGACCGGCAAAATTGTTGCCGCCGCATCTCGGCATTGTCCATTATGGCCGCGTCGAATCAGCACTCAAAGATATCAAAAAACTTAACATTAGCACTATTATTCAAACCGACCTTTATGCCAGCGAGGATCGCAACCACCAAATTTTAAGCGCCGCGCAAATTGCTCACATTCAATATAACTTCATCCCTGGCGAACCGGAATTTTATACTGGCAAAAACACCGTCGATGTCTTTCTCGGCTATCCGATGATTACTGTCAGTCAAACACCACTCATCGGCTGGGGGGCAATTGCTAAGCGGTTGTTCGACTTAGTAGCCGTTATTATTACTTTGCCGCTCTGGGGATCAATTATAATAATAATTGCGCTACTGCAAAAAATTTGCAATCCCGGGCCAATTTTTTACCGTTCTAAGCGTTTGAGCCGTTTTTCGAAACCGATTCGCCTTTATAAGTTCCGCACCATGGGCGCTCAGTACGGCAAAAAGGACGCCAGTATCGAGTTTGAGGAAATGAATCGGCCTGATTTGGCTGCCGAATACCGGCGCGATCACAAGGTTGCCGACGATCCGCGAATTACTTGGTTTGGTAAGTTCTTGCGTAATACTTCGCTTGATGAATTCCCGCAATTTATCAACGTGCTGGTCGGCGACTTGAGTTTAGTCGGGCCGCGGCCGATTCTGCCGCAAGAAGTTAAATTCAGCAAAAATCGTACGGCGTTATTGCATAGTGTTAAGTCTGGAGTAACTGGATTGTGGCAAGTCTCGGGCCGCAGCAACCTGAGCTTCGACGAACGGATTGAGCTTGAGCTTTATTACGCGCAAAACTGGAGTTTTTGGCTAGACTTGCGGATACTTTTCAAAACAATCGGTGTTGTATTACATAAAACAGGAGCGAGATAATGAAGCGTCCGCGCATTGCAATTGTTTGCGACTTCTTGACAGCGATGGGCGGTGCCGAGAATGTCGTGCTGGCCATGCACGAAGCTTTCCCTGACGCGCCAATTTATACAGCCATATATAATCCCGACAAGGTTCCAGCCTTTACTAAACTTGATATTCGCACCTCGAAACTACAAAAAATACCGCCGCGGCTGCGTAATTATTACAAACTTTTTCCGACGCTAGCAGTTAAAGCAATGCGCCAGCTTGATCTTAGCAAATTTGACATTATTCTGACTAGTTCATATCTGCACGGACATCAGGTTACCAAATCGCGCCCCGATCAAGTTATTATCAACTATTGCCATACGCCGCCGCGCTACTACTGGAGCCACTACGACGAATACCGCCGCGATCCAGGCTACGGAAAGCTTAATCCATTTATTCGCCTGCTGATGCCGCTGCTGGTACCGCATCAGCGCCAGCTTGATCTGGAGGCTGCTAAACAAGTTGATGTCTTCATCGCTAACTCTACCGAGACGCAAAAACGCATAAAAAAATACTACGGCCGCAGCAGTACCGTAATTCATCCGCCAGTCGAAACTAGCCGCTTTACGCCTGCTCGCAAACGGGGCGACCACTACGTAACTATCGGCCGCCAGTTGCCGTATAAGCGCTACGATCTAGCCGTCAAAGCCGCTACCAAACTCAACAAAAAACTGATCGTTTTTGGCAACGGGCCAGCTCACGACCAGCTAGTCAAACTTGCCGGCCCAACCGTCGAATTCCGCACCGACCGCTTCGGCGATGCTAGCGATGCCGAATACGAGAAAGCTATCACCACTGCGCGCGGCTTTATTTATCCTGCCGAGGAGGATTTCGGTATTGTCAGCGTCGAAGCATTGGCAGCCGGTGCGCCGGTTATCGGTCTGGCGCGCGGCGGCACCACTGATATAGTTACTTCGCCCGATATTGGCACGCTATTTCAACATCAAACCGTCGACGACATTGCAAAAGCCATCAAAATCACCGAACAAACCCGCTTTTATCCGAGCAAACTCGCCCGCACCGCTAAACGCTTCGACAAAGGCCTTTTCTTGACTAAGATTAGGAAAGTTGTACGAGATAATACGCCTTAAGCAATTGTTTATTTTTTCGGGTATACTAGAGTTATGAAAACAACTTTAGTCACTGGCGGCGCGGGTTATATTGGCAGCCACACGCTGATCGAGCTTATCAATAACAATTTTGAAGTGGTGGTAATCGATAACTTAGCCAATTCTAGTCGCGAGAGTTTGCGACGTGTCGAACAGATCACTGGGCACGAAATCCCTTTTATTGAAGCGGACGTACGCGACCAATCAGTACTTGATGATATTTTTACAACATACAGTATAGATTCAGTAATTCATTTTGCTGGACTAAAGGCTGTCGGTGAATCAGTCGCCAAACCGCTAGAATATTACGATAATAACCTCGTCTCGACTCTAGCACTGCTTGAAGCGATGCGAAAATATAGCGTTAAGCAATTGGTCTTTTCAAGTTCAGCGACCGTTTACGGCAGTCCTAGCGAGCTGCCGCTGCGCGAAACTTCGACAGTCGGCGTAGGCTTAACCAATCCTTATGGCAAGACTAAATACATGATCGAGCAAATCATACAAGACTACTGCGCGGCCGATCCAGCGTTTGAAGCAACAATCTTGCGCTATTTCAACCCGATCGGCGCTCACGAATCAGGCCAAATCGGCGAAGATCCAAACGGCATTCCAAACAATTTATTGCCTTATGTCGCTCAAGTTGCTGTCGGCAAACTTCAAAGCGTCGGTGTTTTCGGAGACGATTACGACACGCCAGACGGCACAGGTGTGCGCGATTATATTCACGTCGTTGATCTAGCGCGCGGCCACGTCGCCGCTCTACAGCACATGAAAGCCGGGGCTAATGTCTATAATCTCGGCACCGGAAGCGGCACATCGGTGTTAGAAATCATCAAAGCATTTAGCAAAGCTTGCGGACGCGACTTGCCATATGAAATCAAACCGCGGCGAACTGGCGATATCGCCGCCTGTTATGCTGACTGCAGCAAAGCTGAGCGCGAACTAGGCTGGCGAGCCGAATTAAGTATTGAACAGGCTTGCGCTGATAGCTGGCGCTGGCAATCGCAGAATCCAAACGGTTTTTCTGAATAGTGGCTGTGGCGCTTTATTTAACGACAAGCCAATAACAAATTGTTTCTTCTAATTCGCGTTTGTCTATTCTTTGCCTGTCGCTTGGTTGATTCGCGTCGACGAATCTGGCTTACCTTTACCAGCATCAAACCGCATCTGTATGTTGTACTTTTTACAAACATCTGCTTCGGGGATAGCCTTTTCGGTATCACGGTCGCCGCCGTTAGCGAAAATTAGCTCATCGCCTGGGTATTGGCCGGCAACCATCTCCAACGACTTAATTTGCGTTGGATCTTCGTCGATTGATAGAATAACCTGATCGACACCCTTTAGCGCCCGCATTAACCGCAATCGATTACTTTCATCCAGGATAATCTTGCCTTTTTTGAGTAGCTGCTGTTTATCATTATTAACAATTACAATCAGCTTGTCGCCCATAGCCGCTGCCGCCTCAATCATATCCAGATGTCCGCCGTGTAGCGGATTGAAATAGCCGCTAACAATTACTATTTTCATAATCCTCCTCTGTCGATTACTTATTATACCTGATATACTATAGTTATGACAAAGATGCTAGTCACGGGAGGCGCGGGATTCATTGGCTCGAATTTTGTGCATTATACCGTCAAACACAAGCCAGAATACGATATCACTGTTATCGACAAGCTTACTTATGCGGGTAATCGCGCCAACTTGGAGCCAGTAGCTAGCCAAATTAATTTTGTCGAAGGCGACATTTGTGATGCCGAGTTGATGGATAAATTGGTGGCTGAAACTGACATTGTAGTGCATTTTGCCGCTGAAAGCCACAACGACAATTCTCTGCGCAATCCCTGGCCGTTTGTCGAGACCAACGTGGTCGGCACCTACACCATTCTTGAGGCTATCCGCAAGCACAACAAACGCTTACATCACATCTCGACTGATGAAGTGTTTGGCGATCTAGAACTCGACGATCCAAACCGCTTCACCGAAGACACGCCGTACAATCCATCCAGTCCCTATTCCAGCACCAAAGCTTCCAGCGACATGTTAGTACGCGCCTGGATTCGCAGCTTCGGCATTAAAGCGACAATTTCCAATTGCTCCAATAATTACGGCCCATACCAGCACATCGAAAAGTTTATTCCACGCCAAATCACCAATATTTTGAGCGATATCAAACCAAAACTGTATGGTACTGGCGAGCAAGTCCGCGACTGGATTCACGTTGATGACCACAACTCGGCAGTTCACCTCATCTTGGAAAAAGGTAAGCTGGGTGAAACCTACATCATCGGCGCCGACAACGACCACGTCAATAACAAGATGGTGATTGAACTGATTTGCGAGCTGATGGGCAAAGGCAAAGATTGGTATGAACATGTCAATGACCGCCCTGGCCACGACATGCGCTACGCCATGGACTCCAGTAAATTGCGCCGCGAGCTGGGCTGGCAGCCTGAATACACCGACAATCAAACGGGTATGCGCGACGGGCTGCTACAAACCATTGAATGGTACCGCGAACACGAAGACTGGTGGAAAGCCCAAAAAGAAGCGGTTGAAGCAGCCTACGCAAAACAGGGACAATAATCGTGAACGAAGCGCCGTCAAAAACTCAGGTTAGCAGCAAGATTGTGTACCAAAACCCATGGATTACCGTCCGCGAAGACCAAACACGCGACCTCGCGGGCAATTTGGGAGTATATAGTTACATGGAATCGCGCGACTCGTGCATGGTTGTGGCAGTTGACGACAAAGAGCGAATCTATTTTGTCAGAGGATTTCGTTATCCATCGCAGAGTTTTGGCTGGGAATTACCTGGCGGTGGAGGCGATAATGAAGATCTGCTAGAAGCCTCAAAGCGCGAACTCGAGGAGGAAACCGGCATCATCGCTCAATCTTGGCAAAAACTAGGTGAAGCGTATGTCTGCAATGGCCTACTGACGGAGAAAATGGCTGTTTGCCTGGCCCGAAAACTAAGCTTCACTGGTCAGCGCGAACAAAGTGATGAAGTGTTTAGTGATATGCGATTTTTCACACTTAATGAAATAGACGATTTGATTCGAAACGGCGAAATTAATGATTGCCAAACCCTGGCAGGACTACACTATTATCAACTATGGCGAAAGGACAATCTATGAGCTTCGATCCAAACGACTACAATGAACTAACCGTCACCGAATCCCCAATACCTGGGTTATTTGTAGTAAAACTACCCGTCCACGGCGACAACCGCGGTTGGTTCAAAGAAAATTACCAAAAGGAAAAAATGGAAACACTAGGTTTACCGTCATTTACCATCGTGCAAAACAACATCAGCTTCAACGACAAAGCCGGTGCCACTCGGGGCTTACACGCCGAGCCGTGGAATAAGTTCATCTCCACCGCCAACGGCCGCGTATTTGGTGCATGGTGTGATTTGCGTAAAGGCGACAGCTTCGGTCGAGTTTTCACGCACGAAATCAATCCTGGCACGGCAATTTTCGTACCAAAAGGCGTTGCCAATGGCTATCAAGCGCTTGACGACAACATTGCCTACACCTACCTGGTTGACGCGCACTGGTCGCCAGATGCTAAATACACTTTTGTCAATCTGTTTGATCCAGCACTCGGCATAGACTGGCCAATCAGCCAAGACCAGGCGATTATTTCCGAAAAAGACGCCGCTCACCCGCTGCTTGCAAACGTAATCCCGATGGAGGTTTAATGGACGACAAGACAGTAGTTATCACTGGCGCTAACGGGCAAGTCGGCCGAGCACTACAAAAAGTTTACCCTCAGGCACTAGCCCTGGATCGCGAACAACTCGATATCACTAACCAAAAGGCAATCAATGAGTTTAACTGGGATAATGTCAAAGTAATTATTAACGCTGCCGCCTGGACCGACGTTGATGGTGCAGAGAATCCCAGCAATTATGACCTAGTTAAAACAGTTAACGTCGACGCGACCCGCTACTTGGCAACAGCCGCTAGCCAGCACGACTTGACTTTTGTAACGTTCTCGTCTGACTACGTTTTCGACGGTTCCCAGCCAATCCACAACGAAGACGAAACTTTTTCACCGCTCAACATTTATGGCAAAACTAAAGCTGGTGGCGACCTAGCGGCCGCCACCACAATCAAACATTACATCATTCGCACATCCTGGGTAATCGGCGACGGCAGAAACTTTGTTAACATCATGCAAGATCTAGCAGCACGAGGCGTCAGACCCTCAGTCGTCAACGACCAGATTGGGCGCCTAACTTTTACCGATACTTTGGCGCGTGGTATTAAACATTTATTAGAAATAGGCGCACCATACGGCACGTATAATCTGACCAATGAAGGTCAACCGGCTAGCTGGGCAGACATTGCCAAAATCGTCTTTGAAAAATCAGGCAAATCACCTTCAGACGTACAGCCAGTTTCTACTGCTGAATATTTCACTGATAAACCAAACACTGCCAAGCGGCCACTGCAAAGCACCCTAGATCTAACGAAAATTGAAAAAACTGGATTCATACCAGAAGATTGGCGCGATAAATTAGACAAGCTGCTTGATTAAATTATCTACTTTGCTTGTTGAATGCTAGCGTTAATTTCTTTATTACTTATGCTATCTTTGCCCCAGTAAGCTTTGTCTGCTAGTTCACCGACTTTAGCTGGATTCCTAGTGCCCATCTGGTTCGGCAACCAATTTCTAGTGAGCTTAAGCGACCGCTCTTCACGTTCCATTGATCTTCGTAGGGTTTCCTCATCCAAATCCGTCCTACTCTCAACAAATACCAGCTTAAAGTTGTCTGGCATCAGATAATCAGCCAGCCACATCACCCGCGGCATGTGTGCAATGTCAGCTACAATAACTACTGTCATTTCAGTGCCTGCCAACAGTTCCATTTTCTGCTCTGTACTCATTAGACCGACTTCATCAGCGTCATAGCCCTCTTTAATCAACTGTTTAGATAAAATTATCGGGATGCTATTAGTAAAGTTCGTAACCGTATCAACCGAGTCGGGTTCCTCATCTGTGAACTCATCCAGTTTTCCAACTACTTCATTAATTTCTTTTTCACTCTTACCTTCACTTCGTAACTTTTCAGCGACGTTCTGCAACATCTGCTCTTTCATTAGCGTTGAAGTACTAATGCGTGGATAATTCTTATATTCATCCAATAGCGCATCAGTCAACTCAGATGAGCTGGCAGTGTCTGGATCAATATGGCGTGCCTCGTATATTCGCCGGAGCGCCCGCGTACAAACCTACATATCCTGCATTGTTGGGTCAGCGTCAACTTCATGCATCAAATCTTTCAGGTCACCTTGTCTCTTATCTACCAATTGGCGTATTTTGGTATAGGGTGTATGAATCACATCCTCATAGTTAAGCCCGGCGCTCTCAGCCAAAATTGGCATCGCTGTCGCCATAGCAATCGTCTTATTATTCATCCTACCAGTGTGAACAACTTGTACATCTGTATTGCCCGTTTCAATCGCCTGCAAATATAAATCACCAACCATCTCAGTGTTTGCCAACGACTCTGGCGGTAGTTTGACATTCCTGTCTGGGTGTCCAATCTCTGCTTCAACAACCTCTTCACCGCGAGCAATATTAACAATAACATCAGCCGCAGACACAGCTCCAGCAACCTCTGGACTATTATAATCTGTAAAGGTAATTCCAGGGCAGTCCCGCTGTAGCTGTTCGGAAAAACCGCGATACGGTACATAAACAATTGAGCGGCCCCTCGGCTCTCTTTCAGGATGATCCGGGTCGGTAAATAAATTGCCCGATACTCTGGTTAGATAGCTTTCATAAGCATCTTGTGTATCCTGAGTTTTAACCTCAGGTTTAGAAATTTTCTCCATATTTGCTATTCTATTGTTTTAACTTACTTTTGTACTTTTGTCAATTAGCTAATCTGTTTGCTATACTTATATCATAAAAGCAGGAGGTTTATGAAAGGAATAATTCTAGCGGGTGGATCGGGGACGCGGCTGTGGCCGATTACCAAGGCTATTAGCAAGCAGCTAATGCCAATTTATGATAAGCCGATGATTTATTATCCGCTGACCACGCTGATGCAGGCAGGAATTCGCGATATTTTGATAATCACCACACCAGACGACCAAGCTGGATTTCAACGACTCCTTGGTGACGGTTCACAGTGGGGTATCAACCTAGAATATGCTGTTCAGCCTAAACCAGAAGGCCTAGCCCAGGCTTTTATCATTGGTGAAGAATTTATTGGCGACGACAAAGTAGCGTTAGTGCTAGGTGATAACATTTTTTATGGTGCAGCTCTTGACGATTCGCTACGCGCCTGCACCGACCCAGATGGCGGCATTGTTTTCGCTTATAAAGTATCTGACCCAGAGCGTTACGGCGTTGTCGAATTCGATGATCAAAATCAAGCAGTCTCGATTGAAGAAAAACCCGTCCAGCCAAAATCTAATTTCGCAGTTGTCGGCATATATTTCTATGACAATGATGTTATCGAGATCGCTAAAAAGGTTCAGCCAAGCGCCCGCGGCGAGCTAGAAATTACCTCAATTAACGCCGAATATTTACGCCGCGGCAAACTCAAAGTTCAGACGCTTGATAACGGCGATGTTTGGCTAGATACTGGTACTATCAGCAGCCTAACTGACGCCGAAGATTTTGTTCGTGTTGTCCAAACGCGTACCGGCCAAATTGTCGGCAGCCCAGAAAAAACTGCTTTCCAAAACGGCTGGATTAACCGCCAGCAACTTGACGAGATCGCTGCCACACTCAAGAAATCAGGCTACGGAGAATACTTGAACGTATTGTAATTACCGATGAAAAAAGTTTGTGTCATCATACCCGCCTACAACGAATCTAGTGTCATCAAAGATGTTATTAAAAAAGCCAAAAAAGTTTTCTCAAAAGCCAAAAAAGACTACTCAATTGATATAGTTCTCATCAACGACGGATCAAAAGACGATACGCTTGAACAAGCGCAAAAAGGCGGCGCAATTGTCATTAATCATATCTTGAATTCTGGAGCTGGCGGCGCCACCTTGACTGGGCTTGCCTACGCGCGGCAACACGGCTATGATATTGCCGCCACTATGGATGCTGATGGTCAGCACGATCCAGAAGATGTCTTAGCAGGCATTCGACAGAGCGACAACTCTGACGCAGATTTACTCATTGGCAGCCGACTCATCAATAGCGAGGGCATGTCTAGGACTAAGGTTTTGGGAAATAAAGGCTTAAGTTTCATCACTTATGCCCTGTTTGGTATTAATGTTACTGATTCGCAATCTGGTCTGCGGGTTTACTCGCGAAAAGCCATCGATAACCTCGACTGGAAATCAACCGGCTATGAGTTTTGCTCAGAGATGATTTGGCGTGCCAAACAAGCAGGCATGGTTATTTCTGAATACCCGATTAAAGCAATTTACACCGACTATTCCCGCGCCAAAGGTCAAAACAACTGGAATGCCATCAATATCATCAAACGACTATTCAAGCAACGCTTAACGGAGTTATTCGAATGAGATATCTTATTCTCGTACTACTCAATGTGCCGATTATTTTAGCAGCATTGATCAATATCATCACTCAGTACAAACTGCGCAAAGTTAGTGTAACGCGCTTTCGTCATCAATTAATTATCTGGATGGTTATCATGGTTGTCCTGATTGGGTCATTTCCTCTGTATAATATTTCAATAGGCCATCCGCCGCTGGATTCGTCAGAGTTAAGCTTATTTGATATTCTGCAAACTACGACAATTATTTTGCTATTCTACATCGCCAACAACCAGCGCCAGCGTATCGACCAAAACGAGCGAAGACTGCGCGATTTGCATCAAGAATTATCAATCAGGCTTTCGAATGAAAAATAGTATTGACATCATCGTACCGTACTGGGGTGAATTTTCACTACTAAAGCAAACTGTCGATTCAGTGCTAGCACAAACCAGCAAAGCCTGGCATTTGACTATTCTTGACGATCATTATCCAGATAAAACCGCCTATAATTATTACAAAAAGTTAAACGATAAACGCATCACGTATATCAGACACCGTAAAAATATTGGTATCACCGCCAACTTTAATTACGCTATTCAACACGCAAGCGCACCGTATTGTATGATCGTCGGCTGCGACGATAAACTATTACCTAGCTACGTTGATACTGCGCTAAAAAACATTGGTGAAGCAGATTTTTATCAGCCTCGCGTACAGATAATCAACGACAAAAGTAACGTATATCTACCGCTTGTCGATAAAGTGAAAAGAATACTGCAGCCTAAAAAATCCGGTATACTATCTGGCGAAAAACTTGCTGCGTCGCTTTGCCACGGTAATTGGCTTTATTTTCCATCCATCACTTGGAAAACCGATACTCTCAAACGATATTCATTTGATACAAAATACAAAATCCTTGAAGACGTCATCGTCGAATTAACTATGATTATTGATGGCGCTTCGCTTTATTTTGACACAACAGAAACTTTTCAATACCGCCGTTTTGCCGAGTCGTTATCCAGCAAGGAAAAAGGTAAAAATGGTATCCGATTCAAGGAAGAGAAAGAAGTCTACGATAATTTTTCCGATAGGTTTACTGAGATTAGCTGGAAAAAAGCCGCACGAGCAGCAAAACTTCGCGTGACATCACGTATTCATAGTTTCTTGTCGCGGTTTTAATGCTTATCCTATAACTTAATTAATTTACTATTTTGTCTTTGCAAACTTACGATTAACCGCCCACGCATACAGATTGACGATTATCGATTGCGGCAATAGGTCATACAGTCGCCAGTTTATGTCCTTCTTGGCTACTGGCATTTTAGCGTTTTTCCAGGGCGTTAGTTTCAAATATTTACGCCACAAAAAACCAACTGGATTATCGTTACCCTGCTGCCACGGCCTACCGTTCACACCAAACTGCGAATGAATGATCTTCGGCGTGTAGTAACTCTCCATGATTTCATCATAACTATAAAAACTCTCTGGCAAGAAACCATTGGCCTTAATATATTTTTTAATGTCATAGCCATAGAAAACGGTCGAGAAATTATATTCCACACCGACTTTCTTGATCTTGCCTTTGAAAAACACGTTGCATAAATCTTGGTCAGCCACCTCGTAGCGATTGTGCCGCAAATGCTCGCGCATCTTGGCATCAATCTTGTCTTTCATCCATTTTTTGTGATTGATAAGCATAACCCCACAATTAAAGTAACCGTCAGTTGGTTTCAAACCAATGACATCCTTGTGCGCGTTTACCATGGTAGCGTCGTACGACAGCGCCATCACATTACCCTCGAAATCAAGCTCCAAAAGACCATCAAGCACACCACTAATCACCGTGTGCGGGTTAATGTACAAAATTCGGTCCGTTTTAATATCGAGCTTGGCAAACGCCAGCATCTTATACCATGTGATATATAACCCCTTCCAAGCCTTAACGCCAATCTCTTTCAATTCGTCAGGATAACTTGACACGTCAACGAAAGTAATTGTCGCGTTCTTATAATTTCCAACCATTTTATTGAATTTGTTGATGCTATCTTTTTTCAGTTGATGTCCGAGGTAAAAAATATTAATCTGTTTTAAATGTTTATTGTTTTCCAAAAGCGACACAATAGAAATTGCACTCACTACGGCATAATTGTCATCACTCTGATATATAACGTTTAGAATTCCTTTATTCATGCTTGTAATTCCTATCCATTAACCGGTAGTTGTTTAATGTAATCTTTCAACATGTCCGTATAGTCTCTTGGTGTGAAACCTGCTCGGCGCAACTTCGACAAGTCCATATCACTATTGAGCGGCCGCGGCGCAAAGCCTGGCTTACTGGCAGCGTATTCCTCGGTAGAAATTGGTTGCACGCGGCTGCGGTCATGTCCAGCATATTCAAAAACATCGGCAGCAATTTCGTACCACGACTTGACTGGACCATCATTGGACACATTATACAATCCGTATGCCACATTATTGTCTAAGAAATATTTGGTAGCTCGGGCAATCTCTGACGCAAACGTCAGCCGACCAAATTGATCATTGACGACTTTCGGATTGATGCGCATATCCGCCAAGTTTTTCATGGTTTTTGGCATATTGTGGCCGTCGCCAACAACCCATGACACTCGCATGATGTAGTGTTTTGGCACCAAACTAACTACCAAATCACCTGCCGCCTTACTTTCTCCATAGACCAATAGTGGTGCAACCACCTCATCATCTTGATGGTTTTTCTGGCGACCATCCCAAACATAGTCTGATGAATAGTGGATAAGCGTTTTGTTTTGCTCAATCGCAATTTTAGCGAGGTTACGTGGACCATAAGCATTAGCCAGCCACGTCTTAGCACGCAGCTCGTCCGTCTCAGACCCATCAGCATTAACTAAAGCTGCTGCATTGATGATAACGTCGTATTTCGACCAGTCAAACGCCTTTACTTGTTCCTCATCGGCTATATCCAACTCTTCTCGTGATAAAGCCTTGGCATCTGGAAACATGGCACACAATGCCTTACCTAGTTGTCCACCTGCTCCCAAAATTACGTATTTCTTACTCATAATTCCCCTTTATCTTTGTCAATTATTATAGCATCTTTTAGCGACCGCTTGTAGATGACCAACAGAAGTGCTACTTGCAAAAAGCTGATCATCATGAAAACCAGCACGCTACCCAACATCGCCAACTGCTCAATCAGGCACATAGACACCACTACCGCCAAAATATCCGTGAGTAGTAGTGTGTAAAATTGCCCCTTAAACCGACGCATAATTATCAGCAAATTAACATAAATCGACACAAAAGCGTTCGCCGCCGCACCAATAACCATAATTGTTAAATCAAGTTGGAAATTATTAATATTGATGCCAAAAATATTATTAAGCACCCAAACACCAATCAAATAACTCAAAATAACTGAAAGTACGCCTATCCCAAAGGTTATTTGATTAATCTTGCCGACGATTCGCGCAAACTCCTTCAATTTTCCTTTTGCTAATAGTTCAGACAAATTGACGACATTCGGCTGAATAATAAACGATATGAAAAGTCCAAGGAGCGTAATTGGCATTGCCATAATTCCAAAATAACCAATTTGATCAGGATGGGACTTGTCCAAAAAATACCGCGGGATATTGAGTGAAAACATCGTCAAAAACATCACAACAAATACCGCTGAAGTACGTTTCATGATGACAGCAGCCTGACTGGCGTATTCTTCGATGAACTTTTTATTCATAGCAATAGCCTCAACACGTCGCACCCATAACACATCGTACAGAAGGATAATGAGCGCATTGACTAGCAATATCGCCAATGTGCCATACATGACATTTTTAGTTACAATATCAACCACTATAAATACCCCAAAACCAAGAATCGCTTTCATGGTTAGTGAGATACCAGCGATATACAATTTACGATGGATTTGCAAAACACCATACAACGAATCGGCAATTGATTCTAAAATTTTAAAGGCTACCAAAATCATAATCAAGCCCGTTTTAGTAGCGTTATATCCATTCAATACACAAAACACCACTGCAGAAACTGCCACAATAAGCGATGCAACGAAACGCACAGCGACATAACCGCCGCTGCAAAACTCCCGCTTGACATCAGATGCCTGATAAGTCCGGCCGCCCCATAAAGATATCGCCCAAAACACCACCGAAAGCGACAGCGCAAACGAAAATAACCCAGAATCCTCGATGCCATTCAACCGCGTAATAACAATCAATAATACTGGTGAAATTGCACTCTGCAACAGTGAACCTAGTGAGTTCCAGATGTAATCCTTTTTTTTCGACTGCATGTCATTAGTATAGCAAGTTTGCTCAATAAACTACTCTACTTTATAATTTGCTTAGTATATGAAAAAATATTGGTCTCGCTTTCTATCGTTTATTAAAAAGCCTGAAAACGTCTTTATATCTTTGTCTTTATTTTTTGGGGTGTTGTCTGCAGCCACCGTACCTCTGCTGTCAGTCAATGACGAAGGTGTACATTATATGCGATCCTATGGGTTATCCCAAGGAAAAATTGAATCAGGAGTTGCCTGTACTTTACCTAAAGAAGTGGTATTAAAAGCAAAAGAAGCAGATGTAAATAATTTCGTAACTAGCTATAAGAAAACTATAAATCGTAGCGATACAGAGACAGGGAAATGCAGCAGCGCAACTGGCTATCCTCCAATTATGCATCTACCGCAGACAATTGGTATCATTTTGGCAAATCTCATACATGGTTCACTCGGAGTAACCATCATGTTCGGAAGATTAGCTAATCTAATATTTTACTCATTTGCTCTGTATTTCATCATAAAATGGGTACGCGTTGGTAAGTGGGCGTTTGTAGCAACTGGCCTTTTTCCGCTAATGATACACTTGGCGGCATCACTTTCAGGAGACAGTGTGACAAATATCGCAATTTTTACCGCTATTGCTGCTACATTAAATTTCTTTAGCCAAAAAAGCCCGTTAACTCGACAACAGCAGTTGCTTATTATTGCTATAGCCTGCTTGTTAATTCTCACAAAGTCGGTAACAATACTCTTATTATCACCAGTTATTTTCTTGCCGAAGCGCCTCTTCGTTTCAGATAAAAAATCAAAAATATCTTTTATTCCGCAAAAATGGTTGGTTCTCTCAGCAGCAGCAATATTAGCAGGCCTTTGTTTAATAGCGTGGCTTCATGTATACACACAACCCCTACTCACCACTGGCGCACCGCATAATCCGCTTCATAGCAATCCGCTCAAATTTATCCAGATATTATTTAATACTTACCTAAACCCAAACCTGCCCGTATCCGACGATATCCTGAGGGGCGTGATTGGCGCATTCTCTGCTTTTAAATACGGGCTGCCACTTTTTATATTACTACCATCATTTTCCCTCCTCTTCCTCTCTCTCCTTCATTACAACAAGAAAGACCAGGAGTTATTAGGAGAGCAGACTGGTAAATTGGCAGTGTATAATTTGGCGACAATTGGGTTGTTTGTTTGTGCAGTGTCGTATGCTATGTATACAGCGTGGGCCTTATTGCCGTTTAGGTTTGGCGAGGGAGCGTATTATGCGGATGGTGTTCAGGGTAGATATTTTACGGCAACAGCAGTTATGTTAGTGCCGGTAGGGTTATGGCTGCAGAAGTATATTAATGTAAGGACTAAGAATGAGAAAGTATTTAACCTTATTATGTTCTTTGGGTTAGCTTTAGTGCTTGGGTTTTATGTTTTTGAGACGGTGTGGAAATTTAAGTAGCTATCCTAATCATGACAATGTGCTAGAATAAAAACAGTTATGAAAAAATCTTGGTCTCACTTTCTATCGTTTATTAAAAAGCCTGAAAATGTCTTTATATCTTTGTCTTTATTTTTTGGGGTGTTGTCGGCAATACTAGTCCCTCAGTTATCTGTTAGCGATGAGAACATGCACTATATGCGCGCCTACGGAATATCTCAAGGTCGCGTAGAATCTAACTCACCCTGTACATTACCGAAAGATGTTATCAAAAGAGCTGAAGCAGTTTACGAAGGTAACTTTTCCGCTGATTATTCTAAACCTATAGATCGAAACATAATGGACGTTCATAAGTGCAGCAGCGCCTCTGGCTACCCACCAATTATGCACCTGCCGCAAACAATCGGCATCGGTATAGCAAGTTTATTTAATGGATCTACTGGTTTAACTATCTTATTTGGGCGTCTTGCTAACGTACTTTTCTATTCAATTGCTGTCTATCTCATTATCAAGTGGGTGCGCATCGGTAAGTGGGCTTTTACAGCAATTGGACTTATTCCACTAATGATTCACATGGCGGCGTCGCTATCCAGCGACTGCATGACAAATGTGGCAGTATTTACAATTACTGCTTTTACCTTGAACCTATTCACCCAAAAGGATAAGTTATCACATAAACAAACAGTCACTCTTATCTGTATAGGAGTATTCCTTACTCTAACCAAATCTGTAAATGCCTTACTACTATTTCCTCTTCTGTTTTTACCAAAGCGTCTATTCTCACCCAACAAAAACGAACGTCTGCCATTTAATGTTCAGAAGTGGACTATATTGGTAGTAACTGGTATCGCCGCGATAATTAGCATACTAATTTGGCAAAAAATATATGGTCAGCCTCTACTCACCACCGGAGCAGCTCACAACCCTCTACATAGCAACCCTCTTAAGTTTATTACCATATTGTTTAATACATACATCAGTCCAACTATCGGGTATACGGATACTGTATTACGCGGTAGTGTTGGTGAATTTTCATCCTTTAAATACCACCTGCCTTTGTTTGTGCTGATACCGCTCTTTTCCCTCCTCTTCCTCTCTCTCCTTCATTACAACAAGAAAGACCAGGAGTTATTAGGAGAGCAGACTGGTAAATTGGCAGTGTATAATTTGGCGACAATTGGGTTGTTTGTTTGTGCAGTGTCGTATGCTATGTATACAGCGTGGGCCTTATTGCCGTTTAGGTTTGGCGAGGGAGCGTATTATGCGGATGGTGTTCAGGGTAGATATTTTACGGCAACAGCAGTTATGTTAGTGCCGGTAGGGTTATGGCTGCAAAGATATATTAATGTGAGAACTAAGAATGAAAAGGTATTTAACCTTATTATGTTCTTTGGGCTAGCTTTAGTGCTTGGGTTTTATGTTTTTGAGACGGTGTGGACTTATAAATAAACTCGATCCAATCTTTGCACTTATGCTTGCTTGTGTTAAAATAATGTAAATATGAGAATTACAAATAAAAAACTTTCAAAAAAGCAAATTCTAGTAGCTACCCTTGCTGTAGCTGTCGCGATTTGCGGGAGTGTTTTCGCGCTTGATAAGATCGGTATTATCTCAATTTTTCCCAAAGAAACCGTACCAAATATCAGTAAAGAGCCAACGCCGCAAGAAAAAAAATCTGAAGAAAAAGCCAATCAGGACACTAAAGAATCATTCCTTAGCACAGCAAAAGATAACGAAGAAAAGTCTGTTGAGAAAAGTAAACCTGCACCAGTACCAACAGACAACTCGTCAATCGAGCTCTCAGCCGATAAAGATGGGGATAACGTTACAATTATCGTAAAATTAAAAGAACAGGGTTATTCACAAGGCAAATGCTCTCTAGCTGTAGCTGCTAATGGAAAAAAGGTTGCGCAGAATGCTGATATTATATACCAGCCAGAATATTCCACCTGTGCTGGATTTTCAGTACCCGTATCTTCAGTCGGCAGTGGCCAATGGACTATTTCATTATCGGTAACTCCGCTCAATGGCAAGCCTATAACTAAAACTTTAACAAAGGAGATTTAATGGTGAAAACGAGAATATTTATCTCTACCATTGCCGTTGCTGCAATTGGTGTTTTTAGTTTAGTGTTTTTTGCTAATCAATCGAGTGCCGTCACCGCTAGCGATTGGCGCGCTGGAAATATCGTTGACGACTTTGTGTTTACTAATTCTGATGACATGACAGTTGCTGACATTCAAGCATTTCTTAACAGCGTCAACCCAAATTGCGACACATACGGAACTGGGCGCGCTGTCGAAAAAGGCAGAGGCGATATTACACGCGCACAATATGCCGCTTCGCGGGGCTGGGCAGGTCCGCCTTATGTCTGTCTAAAAGATTATTATGAAGTTCCTAAATACTCGCCAGGCAACTACATTCCTGCCAATAACTTTAGCGGTTCAATACCAGCAGGAGCTGTTAGCGCAGCACAAATAATCTACGATGCAGCAAAACGCAATAACCTCAATCCGAAAGTTATCTTAGTTAAAATCGCTACTGAATCGGCCGGCCCGCTCACCACGGATAATTGGCCTTTGCAAAGCCAATATACTTACGCCATGGGCTCGCATTGCCCAGATAGCGGACCTGGCGGCAGCGCAAATTGCGACCGCAATTATGCCGGCTTCTCAATACAAGTCGAATCTGGAGCCCAATTAATGCGCTGGTATCTCGATAATATGGATAAACCTTGGTGGACTTATAAAAAACCGTTCGCTACTAACTCAATTTTGTGGAATGTAGTGCAGCGCGGCTGCGGCGCTGGAGACGTATATATTGCCAGCAAAGCAACAGCTGCACTATATACTTACACCCCGTATCAACCAAATCAGGCCGCTCTTAATAATATGTACGGACTAGGCGACCATTGCAGCGCTTATGGTAATCGTAACTTTTGGCGCGTTTGGAACGACTGGTTTGGATCGACCCAGTACAGCCGTCCAATCATTAGTTTCAAATCGCATATTAGCTACTATGGCTGGACCGGACTAGTACACAATCGTGGTATTACTGGATTTACCGGCCAAAGTAAATCCATGCAAGCTTTCAGTATCGACGGTGAAGTTACCTATTCATCGTATAGCGAGGAACGCGGTTGGCAGCCAACTGTCTATGGAAGTATGCAATCTGGCACAACCGATCTCAACCGACCTATTCAAGCAGTCAAAATTCAACCAACTGGATCGCTTGCTGCAAAATATGACTTATATTACCGCGCTCATGTCAGCTATGTCGGCTGGATGGGCTGGGCAAAAAATGGCGAGCCAGCCGGCATAACGGGCGGACCCGGAAATAACATAGAGGCCTTAGAAATCCGGCTTGTTCACAAAGGATCTAGTGCCCCAGAAGATTCAGGCCAAGCTTTCAAGAATATTAGCACAAAGGGAGATTCTTCGCCGTTAGCAGTCTCAATTAGCTCGCACGTTGGCATGGTTGGCTGGCAACCAGCAGTCACTGATGAAATGATTAGCGGCACTACCGGCCAAAGCCGTCGGATTGAAGCCGTCAAAGCTTCTCTTATTAATAAAACTGGCATTTCTGGCAATCTTCGTTACTCGTCTCACGTCTCATGGGTTGGCTGGCAAGACTGGAAAAATGCAAACGAAATATCAGGCACTACTGGTCAGTTCAAATCAGTCGAAGCAATTCGTTTTATGCTCACTAGCGACCTTGCAAAATCATACGATATCTGGTATCGTGCTTATTCGCAGTATGTCGGCTGGATGGGCTGGGCAAAAAATGGCGAACCAGCCGGATCAACTGGCGCAACCAGACAGCTTGAGGCCATCCAGATTCGTATAGCGCCAAAAAATTCAATCGCCCTACCTAGCGGTGCATTCTACAACCCAGCCAATACGCCTGTCCCAGATTTGTATGATCTCAACTATGCAACTCACGTCAGCTACGTTGGCTGGATGCCGAACGTCTCTCAGGGTGTCATGTCTGGCACAACGGGGCGATCGTTCGCCGTTGAGGCACTACGCATTGCCAAAGCTATATCACAACGCGACGGATCGACCATCACCATACGCTGCTCGTCAAAATCAGCTAACGACCCTTGGTCGGCAGATATACCTGTGACTGAACAACAAATCTGCGGCACTACCGGCCAAACAAAAGCGCTCAATGGCATAAAACTATCCCTCAGTGAAGCCGACGCCAAGAAATATGATATTTACTACCAAACTCACCTATCATGGATTGGTTGGCAAGAGTGGAAAAAGAACGGTGAGGTCGCCGGCGATAAACCAGGATCACACATTGAAGCTGTTAGAATAAAGCTTGTTGAAAAATAAAATCTCTATTTGTATATATTAACAATCCGCTGCTCAAGCTTACTCCACTGATAAGTTTGAGCAGTTTTTTGACCATTTTTAATGATTTTATCGCGCAGTTTTTTATCGTTTAGCAACTTTTTGACAGCTGCAACGCCCGCATCGATATCGCCTTGGCGATAAAACAGACAGTTGTAATCATCTTTCAGATATTCAACATTGCCACCATTTGGTACTACAACAGATACGCCGCCAGTCGCCATCATTTCAAGCGGCGGATATGAAAAGCTCTCAACGATACTAGTTTTAATCAAAATATCGCAGCTTGCGTACACTTCTCCAACTTTTTCTGGAGCAATACGATTATAAAATCTATCGACTCGGTACCAATCTTTTGGTTCCTTGCGGTATGATAAATACGAAATCTCGAATTTTTCAGGGTCAAGCCTCTCAACGATACGGAAGGCTTCGTCAGTATTTTTATACTCACTTTTACTGTCGCCTTCAATAAGTATCTTTATTTTGCCCGTAAAGTCCCGTTCGCGATATGGGTACAATTCAAGATCAATTCCATTTGAGACATACTCGGACTCTTTATGAAAGACGTCTTTCAGCCACTTCTGACACCATAGTGACATCGTAATATACCGTATACCAGATTGATCGCAGTAAGAAGCGTTCGCTAAAAAGCGCGGTTCGCCAGTGCCTGGTATATAAAAATCCGTTTCAAAGTTTTGCACAAAATAAAGCCGATTACGAACATTAGGCTGCCTCTTAACTAGCTCGACAGTTGACCACAACGTTGCAACCTGCGTGTCGAAAAACGCTTTCATTTTAGTTTTGTGCGTAGCAACGACATTAAATCCAGGCAACTCATATCTATAGCTATAGGTTTTCTTAGCAATTTTTAGAGCGTGCTTACTGACTGCATCAATTAGCGTCACGTCCCAGCCATGCCTTCTTAGCACATCAGCATGCTTTAAGGCGACAATTACTCCTCCTGAAATATCAGTTGAAGGCAGAACAAAACCGATATTTCGCGCCAAATGCTTTCTAATAAACGAAGCTAGGTTATAGCCAGTGTACACCGTCGAATAGTTATGAATTATCTCCTCGTGAGCTTTATCTGCAAGTTTACCGCGCAAAACCGAGTCTGATACTAGTAAGTCAAGCGCTTTAAACCACTCTGCGTCAGTATTGTTTACTAGTATGCCTGTTTCGTTATTCTGAATTTTCTCTGCAAAAGCGCCAATATTGCTGGCTATGGTTGGAATCTTTACAAGAGCCGCCTCAACCCATTTATTCTCAGATTTTGCGCGGTTAAAAATCGTATCAACCAGCGGCGCCAAAACAATATCGCACTCCGCCATAACAGCTGGCAATTCTCGCCAATCAACAAATCCTGACGTAATAAGACGCTCTTTATACGGATCAAGGGCGTTTGGAACATCCAGAATACCAGCAATCTTAAGATAAACTTGCGGATACTTTTCGAATATTTTAATAAGACTAGGAATAACAAGATCAAAATCTTCATTATGAGTAATGCTACCACTGAAATAGCCGATAATAATTTTGTTATTATCTTTGCTAACCGCCTCTAGTGCTAAATTAGATAGCTTAATCATTTCATCAGATGCGACATTACGGTTGATCAACACACTACCCTTCGTGTAATGCTGTAGCTCCTCTTGCAGTTGAGCGGTCGTGGTAACAACATGATCGCACAACTCCAGCGTTTCGCGCATTCGATTAACACCGTCGTCGTAGAGCTGCTTATCATCGGCACTCATCTGTTGAACATATTTAATTGAATCAGTATATTTCTGGTCAATTACCAAATCATCGATATCAAAAAAACAGGTTTTATTAAAATAATGCGCCTGCTTGATAAACTCGCGAATCGTATCAGTTATTGGGCAGCGGAAAAATACAAATCCGCGGTAATACTTCAATTGATCAAGCGATAATCTATCATAAAAAACGCTCTCAACAGTCAACCCCTGCGACATTAGCTGCTCCATCTGGTGAGCAACTCGATAGCGTTCTGGGTGCGGCAAAGTGCAGCCGTTAATAAACAAAATATCTTTATATACTTGCTGTTTTTTATCAGGAAATTTCTTATAATACGCATACTTTGCTGCGCGTTTTACAAAGCGGACAGCACCATCGTCTTTAATTATTACAACACTTTTCTTTACAAGATTATTAACTTTACGTATCATTATTATTCCTCCTTAGCCGTCATATATGGATTATATAACGTTTTTAGACCTTTACCGCAAAGAGCTTTAGTTAGCAATCGGCTAGTTATTCTTGTTGATTCATCAATCGAAGCCAACTTATTCCGTTCAATAAATAGCACGGGAAGATCTATCGCACCTAGATTGTATCTAGCGGTTAGATAAATGTGTTTCGTAAAGGATCGCCGGCTTAGCGTCTGTATGCATTCTACTATTTTTTTATCTAAGATTGACGTAAGGTTTTCTATAACTCGACTCTCTTCAATTATAGACGGAACAACTGCACCGATATCAAGTCGCATCACATCGCCCATATCGCTATAATTATCAATGTCTTTAACATAGTTCTCTGAGAATACTATTATATCAGCAGTTTCATCACGAATGACATCGCCCACAGTGGTTGATTCGCTAAATAATACATTTTTTATGGTAAGATGTTGCGGCGTAGAATATTTTAGCCGCCACTGAGCGCCATATGTTGAATCGCGCACAACTTGAGCTTGAACTTGACGGCTCTTGATATCGTCATTTAAAGCCCTCTTCTGAGCATCAATAACATAAGGTTTTGCATCCAACCCTTGTGCAGTAGAATTTTTATGGACACGCCAATAGTAAAGTATTTGCGAAACATGTGCAATCTGCTGTGGCTGCAGTATTCTTGTTATGCGCAAAAAAAGCTCCCAATCTTGAGCTCCGTTGTAGTTGCCATCTTCACCTTCCAACTCTAGCAAAAGTTTCCGCTGTATGACAGCAAAGTGCGTAATATAGTTGACCGACCGCAAAAAATCAGCATTCCAATCAGGTTTGAAAAATGGTTGATATTGTCGTCCGCGTTCATCAAGCTTAATCTCGTCAGTGTATATAAATTTTACATCCGGCGAATTGTTTATCTTTTCGACAATTCGCAATAAAGCGTCTGGGTGCAGCACGTCGTCATGATCAAGTAGCGCCACGTATTCCCCGCTAGCTTTATGGATACCGTAATTTGTCGCCCCGGCAATATGGCAATTGGCCTTAAGAAAAAAAGGCTTTATTTTTGCATTAGTCTTTGCTATAGCGCTGATTTCTTGTTTCAAGCCTGTATCAGGCGACGCATCATCAACAATAATCAGCTCCCAATTATCGTATGATTGAGATTCAACCGACTGAACCATTTCCCTAAAGTATTTAGTTGGAGTATTGTAAGTCGGTACAATAATCGACACTAGCGGCTGTCTGCGTAATTTATAATTTATAGGCCTATCTTCATACCTGCACTGCCATGACTCATATAACCTGCGCTGACGCGAATCAAGATAATTGCGATATGGCGAAATCAGTAACAGCAAGAAAGAGTAAAGTGCTCTACTGTGTTTTATTATATTTTTCAAGCGTTGCAGCATATTTTATTTCCATGTGTGATCTAGCTTCGTCACACCGCCCCAGCGGCCATGTCTATAATCGCGTTGGACTGAAAAAAACGGTCCTTCCTCGATAAAAGCAATCACCTTTGTATCATTAGCCCCCATCAAACCCGCCTTGATAAAATACCTGCCTTCGTTAAGATTTAACCTTACAGTGTAGCGAGCTGTTTGATCTTTGATAGCGCTAGTTTTTTCCTGGTAAGTATTCGGTCCGTAAACATACTCGCCGTTTTCACGAAAAATTGCAACGCCTACATGTTTAACACCCTTTTGCTGCCATGATAAATCTACTGTCATAGTTTCTTCGAAATCATACATAGTCTTTTCTTTACCATCAGTGCCGCGCAACACTATTTTGAACGGTACCGCCCCTTCGTTATCGCCGTTTAGTCCAGTTGTCTGGTCGTAATTCTGGCTGTTGCTACGACTATATGCCGCCGCAATACGATACGGTTTGCCAATCATTTTAACGTGGCCGTCTTCAATAAATACTGCTTTTGTACAAAACCTCTCGACTGCCGCCATATCGTGAGTTACTAAAATTACGGTACGTTTTTCACGCTTAAGCTTATCAAAGTACGAATAGCACTTCTTTTGAAAAGCCTCATCGCCAACCGCAAGCACTTCATCAAGCAACAAAATATCAGCATGAGCGCGAATTGCAATTGAAAAGGCTAAACGGACCTGCATACCGCTTGAATAATTCTTAAGCCGTTCTTCCATAAAGTCTTCTAATTCTGCAAACTCAACAATCGCGCTATACATAGATTCCATTTCTTCATGACTAAACCCTAGCAGCGCACCATTAAGAAAGATGTTTTCGCGGCCAGTTAGCTCTGGATTAAATCCTACGCCGAGCTCAATAAACGGCACTAGCGAACCGTGCACTTTAACGTTACCGCTATTTGGCGTATAAATACCAGCAATCGTTTTCAACAGCGTGCTCTTTCCTGAACCATTGCGGCCAACTATACCGAAAAAGTCTCCTTCGTTTATAGTAAAACTTATATCCTTTAACGGCGTAAACACACGATACCCTTTGCGACCTTTTAGTATATTTATCAACTGTTGTTTAACACCCGAACTGGCTTCAAGCGGAATTTTGAAGGATTTCGTTAGTTTGCTAATCTCGACAATTGCCTTAGACATCAAACACTCTCCGCGAAGTACCGCTGGTTAGATCGAAAATAAAAAACCGCTAGCAATATTACAATGATAACTGCAGTAAACGGCGTCAACATCACCGGAAACGACACCAAATCATACAGCTGAAGTGTTTGTTGCGTCACTAATACCTTACGAACATCTTGAACTACTTGAGCAACCGGATTAAGCATTAGCCATGAGGCAGCCCACGGCATCTGTTTTACAACCATTTGCAACGGATATATTACTGGAGTAGCATAGAATGCTGCTTGCAAGAATATTTCCCATAGATAACCGATATCTCGATATTTAACGTTAAGCGTTGCTAGAAAAAATGCTACCGCCAATGAAAAGACATACAATTCAGCTATCAGAGGAATTATAAGTAACGCCTCTGCAGATATAGACACGCTGTTGATTACGCAAAACACCAAAATAACAATTGTATTTATTATAAGATTGATAAATGCAGAAATAGTGCCGGACACAACAATAATAAATTTCGGGAAATTAATCTTGCGAATTAAGTCGCCCCGCGAGACTATTGATTGTAACCCTTGTACGGTTGCCTCGGTAAAAAAATTCCATAATACAATACCAACTAATAAATACACTGGAAAATGTTCAATATCTCTACCTAGACGTAAGAATTTATCAAATACTATATATAGAATAATAAATAAAAATATTGGTTTTAAGATTGACCACAAATAACCTAATACTGATCCTTGATAGCGTAATTTAAAATCCGTTACAACCAGCTCGCGTAACAATATTTTATTACGTCTATTCCATACACTCGCTACTTTCATAGTCTCTCCAGCCATTATATAATAAGATTGTGACAAAAAACAATCTCGCCATCATCGTCCTCAACTGGAACGGCGCCGACGACGCGCTCGAATGCATTAGCTCGCTGGCCCAGCAGACACTCAAACCGACTATCATAGTCGTTGATAATCATTCTCACGACGACTCTGTCGCACGCTTCAAGCAATACCAAGCAAAACATCCGTCTGTAGACTGTGTAATTATTAATAATGAAAAGAATCTGGGATTCGCCGGCGGTATTAATACCGGGCTGGTTTATGCACGCGAACAAGGTTTTAAATATATTGGCGTGCTCAATCCCGATGCCATTGCTGACAAAAAATGGTGTAGAGCGCTCGTCGACGAACTGTCAAGCCAGCCAAAATGTGGCATTGCGACTGGTATTTTACAGCGGCGCGATGGTAAGACGCTTGATACAACTGGTGACTTTTACACCACCTGGGGCCTGCCCGGCCCGCGCAACCGCGACGAGCCTGTTAAAAATGCGCCGAGTAAGCCTGACGAGGTTTTTGGCGCGACTGGTGGCGGAGCGATTTATCGCGCGGCAATTTTTAACGATATCGATATGTTCGACGAGGACTTTTTCATGTATTACGAAGATGTCGACCTCAGTTTTCGCGCCCAGTTAGCTGGCTGGAAAGTCCGCTTTACGCCCAAAGCCATCGCTTATCACAAGGTTGGCGCCAGCAGCAAAAAGGTTCCTGGCTTGGCTGTTTACAACACTTTCAAAAACCTGCCGTTAGTTTTCATTAAAAACGTTCCAGGGAAGTTATTTTGGTATATCGGCCTGCGTTTTTTCTTGACATATTGGCTAATTTTCGCCAGCGCCGTCCGCCACGGCAACGGCTGGCCAGCTTTCAAAGGCATGCTAGCTTCAATTATTCGTAAACCTGCTGCCTACAAAAAGCGCCTAAATATTCAAAAAAACCGCAAAGTCCCTGTCGACTACATC
>CALIJB010000004.1 GCA_938017675.1 uncultured Candidatus Saccharibacteria bacterium | reverse complement strand
TGTGTTAGGCACGCCGCCAGCGTTCATCCTGAGCCAGGATCAAACTCTCCATAAAGATGCTTCATTTGAAGCGTCTACTCAAAAATAGACTGACGATGATAATTGCACAATCAAATTGTTAAATTACTTAACCTGACTGCTAAGATGCAATTTGTAAGTTTACCTCTCGCAACCAGACTGTTCACTATTGTAGCGCTCTAACCTAATCAAGTCAACACCTTATCGCTAGTTTTTTGTAGCTAAAAATACAACGATACCCGCTAGTAAGCCAATTACAGCACCGACTACCACCTCCAAAGGGGTATGTCCCTTAGCGCTACGCGGCTTCGATACATCAAATTTCGAGATATCAATAACTTGCTTGATAGCCTCGCCCTGCTCGCCAACAGATCGCCGTACCATCAATGCGTCGTACATCACAATCGCTGCTAGAGCTAATGCCAAACCAAACAAACCACTGCCGACTCCGTCTTTCAAACCGATAATCGATACTAGCGACATCATCGTAGCACTATGAGCGCTTGGCATATTTCCCGATATGTACAGATGATCAAACACTTTCAAGGTACGCATCTTAATAGCAGCAACGACATACTTACCGCACTGCGCCATAGCCCAACCGACAGCAAAAGCTATTATATAAGGGGATACTACCATCCGCTATTTTTCTCCTTCGTCTGTATCACGTATAATCCCCATTGACGAAACTGTATCTCCGTCATTAATACGCATCACTCGAACACCCTGAGTAGTACGGCCAAGTGCTGGAATATCGTCAAGCGACACTCGGATAGTCTGTCCATTTTGACTAATCATAATTGCCTCAATCGCATCCTTCTCAAGCGTTTGAACAGCAACTATCGGACCAGTTTTTGCCGTAACAACAGCAGCCTTCACACCAACGCCGCCGCGGCGGTGACTCGGAAAATTAGCTACCTTGGTTACTTTGCCGAACCCGTTTGCGCTCATCACCAGCAATTTTTGATCAGCTGAAGTTACAATATCCATACCTACAACACTATCGTCCGTTCGTAGTCGCACACCACGCACACCGCGAGCAGCACGTCCCATCGGACGACACTCCTCCTCGCTAAAGCGAACCGCTTGTCCAGCTGAAGTCGAGATAATCACATCGTTCTTGCCAGTAGTTTGCTTGATCCAACGCAGCTCATCGCCTTCATCCAAATTAATAGCAATTAAACCATTGGTGCGAATATTTGAATAGTCAGCAATCGCTGTCTTCTTGACTGTACCCTTGGTCGTCGCCATAAATAGATAACCTTCATCAACATTTACATCTTTAGCTAGATTGATAATTGAAGTAATTTTTTCCTCTGGCTGCAGCTGCAATAAATTGACCGCTGCTACGCCCTTCGCCGCTAAGCTAGCTGCCGGCACTTCGTAGGCCTTCAGACGAAACACTCTACCCCTGTTCGTGAAAAACAGCAGCCAATCATGTGTTCCAGCTGGTACTAGCTGATCAATAACGTCTTCCTCTTTAGTGGTCATACCGCGTTTACCCTTACCGCCGCGGTTTTGACGACGATAATCGCTGGCCAAGGTGCGCTTAATGTAATTTTCCGTTGTCAACAGTACAACAGTATCCTCTTCTGGGATTAGTTCTTCATCGCTAAACTTACCGACTTCGGTGTTGATAATTTTACTACAACGGTCATCGCCATATTTATCTTTAATTTCTAGCAACTCCTCTTTGATGATGCGAAGGATTTCGTTTTCGTCAGCCAAAACTTTTTCAAAATACGCGATCTTTTTCATTAACTCAGCTAGCTCATTCTCGATAGCTTCGCGTTCTAGACCCGTCAGCCGGCGCAATTGCATTGCCAGAATCGCCTTGGCCTGGATAACGCTCAGCGAGAACTTTTCGATGAGCGCCTTTTCGGCTTCATCTTGCGTCTTGCTAGCCCGGATGATTCTAATTACCTCGTCGATATTGTCCAGTGCAATTTTGTAACCTTCCAGAATATGCGCTCGCTCCTTAGCCTTGCGTAGCTCGTACTCTGTGCGGCGGCGTACCACTTGGCGGCGATGTTTGATAAACTCATTCAGAATATCATGCAAACCTAAAACGCGCGGCTGCAGACGTGTCGCATCATCAGCGCTTGGCACCAAAGCTAGCATATTGTAATGAAAGTTAGTCTGTAACGCCGTCAATTTGTATAATTGGTTAAGTACTTTCTTCGGATAGGAGTCTTTTTTGAGCTCAATAACTACTCGCACATTACCGCGAGCCGACTCATCGCGCAAAGCGCTAATCGCCGTAATCTTTTTCTCGTGCACCAAATCGGCAATTTTTTCGATAAGCGTTGCTTTATTCACGCCATAAGGCATCTCAGAAACTATAATTTGATGACGGCCGCGTTTGGTTTCTTCAATATTTGCCACCGCCCGTATCGTCACACTGCCGCGACCGGTCGCATAAGCTTGGCGCATCGGCGCGCCGCCATAAACCACCGCGCCAGTTGGGAAATCTGGCCCCTTGATACACCTCATAAGGTCATCAAGCGTTGCTTCCGGATTATCAATCAGCGTAACCGTTGCATCAACCACCTCGCCTAGATTATGCGTCGGAATATTAGTTGCCATACCAACAGCAATACCAACTTGCCCATTCAACAGTAAATTCGGCAATTTAGCAGGCAAAACAATCGGTTCTTGGCGCGTAGAGTCATATGTATCGCGAAAATCAACCGTCTCTTTATCAATATCTGCCAAAAGCGACTCTGACACCCGAGTCATTTTTGCTTCGGTATAACGCATAGCTGCTGGCGGGTCGCCGTCCATTGAACCAAAGTTACCTTGGCCCTGAACCAACGGATAGCGCTCCACCCAATCTTGAGCCATACGTACCATCGCATCATAAATTGAGCTGTCGCCGTGCGGATGGTATTTACCCATTACTTCACCGACAATCTGCGCACTTTTCACGGTCTTAGCTGTCGGCCCGATACCCATTTTATCCATCACGTATACGATACGACGATGAACTGGCTTCATACCATCGCGTACGTCCGGTAAAGCACGATCAACGATGACCGACATTGAATACCGGATGAAGCTATCCTCCATGACATCTTCTACTGTTCGAATTTCGACAGACTTTGAATGGCTGACGTCGTTAGCCTGCTCGATAATCTCGCCTTCGACTGGTTTTTTTGACTCTGGTTTCATATTCCTATCCTTCTTCTCGTCCATTTACACATCTAGCTCATCAAGACTGACTTTATTAGCATTAGCTTGAATAAAATTCTTGCGCACTTCAACATCATCGCCCATTAACTTCGTAAAGATAGCATCAGCGCGCTCAGCATCCTCGAGCTTAACCTGTACCAGCACTCGATTTTCCGGGTTCATAGTCGTTTCCCAGAGTTGACTAGCATCCATTTCACCGAGACCCTTATAGCGTTGTAGGGCCGACTCGCTCAGACCAGCTTGTTTTGCCCGCGAATCGTTTAAATCAATCTGAACACCCTTCTCTTTGCGTGCCGCAATTAGCTCATCGTACCGTGCTTCAAGCGCCTCCTCATTATATAAATACTCTTGTTTGCTTTGGGATAATTTCAGCTTAAACAGTGGCGGTTTAGCTAGATATATGTGCCCGCCTTCCACAACTGGCCGCATATAGCGGAAGAAAAACGTCATCAGTAGCGTCGCGATGTGGCTACCATCAACATCGGCATCGGTCATGATAATAATCCTGTGATAGCGTAGTCCGCGAATATCAAAAGCATCGCCAATACCTACGCCTACCCCTTTGATCAAGCTCAATATTTCTCGATTAGCATACATTTTGTCTAAACGAGCCCGCTCGGTATTGAGCACTTTACCACGCAGAGGCAAAATCGCCTGCGTACGGCTATCGCGGCCAGTTTTTGCTGAACCGCCAGCCGAATCTCCCTCAACTATATACAATTCGCATTCCGACGGATCTTTACTAGAACAATCAGCTAACTTTCCTGGCAAGCTAGCACCATCAAGCGCCCCTTTGCGAATTACATTATCCCGCGCTGCCCGCGCTGCCTTGCGCGCTCGCGCCGCCAACAAGGATTTATTGATAATTTTTTTAGCAATAGCTGGATTTTCCTCTAGATAATATGCGAAATATTCGTTCATTACTTGCTCGACATAGCGACGCACCTCTGGATTACCTAGTTTATTTTTAGTCTGGCCCTCAAACTGCGGATCTGGCAATTTTACCAATATCACCGCCGTCAGGCCCTCGCGGATATCATCGCCAGTCAAGTTATCTTCTTTTTCTTTGAGCAAGTTATTTTTACGAGCATAATCATTGATCACCCTGGTAAGCGCTGACCTAAAGCCAACCAAATGCGTGCCGCCGTCCGGTGTCAAAACGTTATTTGCAAACGGCTTAACGGTTTCGATATAGGAATCGTTGTATTGTACTGCTATTTCAACAACCGAATCGCTGACTTGCTTATCGACATAGAATATCTCATCGCCAAGCACATCTTTACCCTTATTCAAATTCTTGACATAGCTCTTGATACCACCCTCGAAGTAGAACGCCTGGCGCTCGCGAGTACGCTCATCATAAACAGAGGTATAAACACCTTTAGTTAGATATGCCTGATGGCGTAAATAATTTACCACCCATTTATAATCAAATTTAATTGTCTCCTTAAAGATTTCAGCATCTGGATAGAATGTGATACAGGTACCATCTGGCCGATCGGTTTTTCCTATTTTCTTGAGCGGTACCACAGTTTTACCGCGAGAAAATTCGATACGATATAACATACCGCCCCTAACAACTTCAGCAATCAGCTTAGTAGATAGAGCATTAACCACGCTAGAACCAACACCATGCAAACCGCTTGACACCTTGTAGCCGCCGCCGCCGAATTTACCGCCAGCATGCAGCACAGTCAGGACTGTCTCAAGCGTACTAATGCCAGTCTTAGGGTGCTTATCTACTGGAATACCACGACCATTATCAATTACTGTCACGCCGCCATCCGCCAACAGCCTCACGTCAACCCGCGATCCATAACCAGCTATAGCTTCGTCTACCGAGTTATCAGCGATTTCCTTAATTAAATGATGTATGCCGTCATATCCCGTACTGCCAATATACATTCCTGGACGCTTACGTACTGGCTCGAGACCTTCAAGAACTTGGATCTGCGAACTATCATACGAACCATCATTTTTTTGTTTACTCATAATGAAATCACTCCCTATTTACAGTCGCTCAGCTTGTCTATTAATACCTACATTATACCATAAAAAAAATTGTTCATTCAAGGTATTGCTGCGGTTGCCATAAGTATGATATTATAAAAGAGAGGAAAATATATCTCAAAATAACACAAAAAGGTAAGCAAAATGTTTAGAAAGCTAGTATCAAATCTCGCCTTTAGCCCCGCATTAGTCGGACAATTAGGTTTTTATGCAAAACGGTTACGCAAAGAAGAATCGGTGCGCAGATTAGGACTTATTTTTACAGCTTTTGCGCTCATTGTACAGTTTTTTGCCGTATTTCAGGCACCAGAGCCAGCTACCGCTGCCGACGCTACTGATATGGTTTATGGCGGCGTATGGAGTAAGCAAGCCTTACTAAGCACCTATGACAGCAACGTCAACAATATCCGTGACCTCTACGATGCTGTCGGCATTTCTCGCAGCGATATTGACCAAGCTGGTAATAATTTGGAGTATCACAGGAGCAACGAAGGCTTATATTCTTGGGGCATGAAACCTGTATTCGGTGCAAGCCAAGGTGAAGGCGGCTACACCGTAAAAACTGGCGGTGGTACGCGAACGTTTTATTACAGACCGCAGCGGCTTTGGGGTAATTCAGGCGCTTATTCAGCCTACGTTGCTCGTTCATCAAAGACAGGAATGTGGTTCGGAATTATGCGCAGCTGCGGTAACCTAATTACACTAACCGTCCCGCCAGCTCCCGCTTGCCCTCCTGGACAATCAGGGACCTATCCAAATTGCTATACTCCGATGTGCACCGTCCCTGGCAAGACTAACCTGCCTGCGAACGACCCGAGGTGCAAAGCTGACCCTGTCGCAGTATGTTCATCGCTAGCAATCGTTAACAACAAGAATACCTACCAATACACCGCCTCCGGTAACACCAGCAATGGCGCTTCAATTACCGGTTATAGATTTGTTGTCTATCGAGATGGTAAACAATTAAAAACCATCGAAAGCAAGACTCGAACTGTCACCGACAAAGAAACTGTAGCTGGTAAATATACAGTTAAAGCTATCTTGAAAACATCTCTAGGCGACCGTACTAGTGATAGCTGTACCAAGGAATTTCAGATTGTAGAGCCAGCTAAGTGTCCGCAAAATCCTGCCTTGCTTGCCACAGATCCTAACTGCCAACCATGTCCAGGCGACACAACTTTGTGGATAAAAGATGCTAAGTGTAAAGAAGATATCATTCAAACAAAAACCGCCCAAAACACCTCGCAAGGCAACGCCGATGCTTCGACAACTACCGCCAAGGCGTCTGATCAAATTATTTACAAGATTACTGTTACCAACAAAGGATTGAAAGCTACCGATTACACCATCACCGAGAATCTCGCCGACGTCCTCCAATATGCTTCGCTAGAAAACAAAGGAGGAGCTACCTTAACCAAGGACACCTCTGGCAGCCAAGACACAGAAACTCTATTGGTATGGCCAAAAATCACGCTAAAGCCTGGTGAAACTCAAACTCGCGTATTCAGCATGAAGCTCCAAAGCACGATCTCGCCAAAAGCCACTGGCACCGGCAACCCTAATTCATACGACTGCAAGATGACCAATACTTTCGGCAATTCCGTGACCATTAATGTAGACTGTCCGGCACAAAAGCAAGCAATTGAACAAACTGTTGCTCAACTTCCACACACCGGACCTGGCGAAAACATGCTATTTGCCGGAATCACCTTCGCTGTTGTCGCATTCTTCTACGCACGATCGCGTCAGCTGAAAAAGGAAGTCCGCTTAATCCGTCGAGATTTTAACTCAGGCACTATATAAACTATAAGATTATATAAAACAAAGATGAGGTAGCTATCAATGAATAATGAAAAAATACCATCACTTAGCGATAAGCATAAAGAGCAGTACACTAGCTCTGAAGTAATCCATCGGAAAACTCAAGAGAATATTAACGCTAAAAATAAAACAGAGAAAGAAGCTAGCTCTGAAGCCTCTCAGGAACAGCTGAAAAAAGCACGCCATGAAGCCTTAAACCAAGCTAGAGAAATCGCCCAAGAACGTAAAGAAAACAAAATAAAAACCAATGAAGTCAGTCCAGAGAAGAAACGCCGCGGCCCTACCTCTAAACAAGAGCGCAAAGCCGCCTTCGACAAGACTATGACCGAGATTCAATCCGAAATGTCACCTGCCAGCAGAACTTTCAGTAAAGTTATTCATAACCCCGCCGTCGAAAAGAGCAGCGAAGTGATTGGTAATACTGTAGCACGTCCTAATGCCATATTGTCAGGGTCAGCTGTAGCTTTTATCCTTACAGCTGGTATATATTTAGTCGCTAAGCACTTCGGATATTCGCTATCTGGCACAGAGACCATTGCCACCTTCGTTTTAGGGTGGGTTATCGGCTTGATTTACGATTACATTCGCGTCCTAATATTCGGTAAATCCAAGTAACTTTTGCCAACTAACGTAATTTTATCGAAACTTCACCGCTATTGTCGCTATCGCGCATATTTAAAGTATTACTAGCAGGCTGTTGTGGTGTCGAAATCGAACCATTATCTGCAATTGGCTCTGTCGGCAAATTGACACTCTGCGTAGTAGAATTAGCATTAGGAGGCTCACCAACTTGCGGCGGTACAGTAACTGCTGGCGGTACTGCACCAAGCTGTGACTGTGTCAAATTTATTGGATTATTAGACGGCTGCTGCGGAAGCTGTTGTAGCTGCGACTGAGCTGGCAAGGTACTGCTAGAAGCACGAGAATAAGCGTCAGTATAATCTTGAGATTGAGCGGGTCCAGCGGCCACTGCATTGCCAGTCGAAGGCATCGGCGGTTTGGTATTAGCTGGTAGCGGCGAAGATACTGGACGCGGCGTAGTGCTATTTCTACCGGTTACTTGCTTGCGTTTCGCTAACCATTCATCCAAAAAAGATGAACTACTACTCGGTGCTATTTTATTAGGGGCGTTAGCAGCGGCTCCAGCCGTATTTTTCAACTGTTTATTATTTCCAGAAGATTGATTCATGCTAGTACGTGCCGCTATCTCACGCTCAACTTGAGCCCGCGGATGTCCGTATTTTGCAGCCGACAGTCTGCGCAAAGCATCGCCCAACTGAGCATTTTGGTGGCCCATCGGGGGAATCCATGCCATACTAAACGGAGCAGACGGCACACCTTCAATCTGGGCGACACAGACAGATTCAAAGTTTGGCAATTTCGTCAAATCTTCTGCATCAAACACTGGTGTATAGCGCTTAACCATAATTTCTGCGTCGGTTATACCAATCCGGCCGGTGATAGTTGTACCAACGTTACCGAGAATAGCCTCGCGCAGTTCTTCCTTCAGCTGCGTCATGAACTGATTAGCTAATACCAAGCTCAATCGATATTTGCGAGCCTCGCTCAAAATAGTCTCGAAGCTATCAGTCGCAAAGTTCTGGAACTCATCAACATACAGCGTAAAATCTTTGCGCTCGTCCTCTGGAATCTTGGCCCGCGCCATCGCTGCAGCCTGAAACTTCATCACAAAGACAATACCAAGCAATTTAGAGTTAAGATCGCCTAATTTACCTTTCGATAAGTTCACCAGCAAAATCTTGTTATTATTCATGATGTCTTGAAAATCAAAGCCACTTTTTGTCTGGCCAATAATATTACGCATAGCATCATTACTAATAAACGGACCAAATTTAGCAATAACCCAGCTGATAACCTCGCCTGCCTCGCTTGATCGCTGCGATGCCGGAAACTCCTTTGTCCAAAAATCTAACACCTGCTGGTCGGTAACGTATTTCAGCTTGTTATTTCTGAAACTATCATCAACCAAGAGCTTCGGTATATCGACAAAAGTACCGCCCGCCGGATCGCTCATTAATAACAGCGCGCAGTTACGGAATATATGCTCCAAACGCGGACCAACGATACCAGTATGTCCTGGGTCATACAAACCATAAAGCATACCGATAGCCTCTTGTACCAAAAAATCTTTTTGGTCTGGGTGGTCAAACTCAAACATATTCAGACCAATCGGATTGTCCATATCGCTTGGGTTGAAATAAATAATGTCTTCAACGCGCTCCTTTGGCACCTTTTCTAGCAAATGCTCCGCAAGGTCCCCGTGCGGATCAACTAGGGCAAAACCCCGCCCATCCAGCATATCTTGGTAGGCTAGATTTTCCTGCAAAACTGATTTACCAACACCCGTTTGTCCAATAATATGTATATGGCGGCGGCGGTCTTTATCACTTAATCTAATTGGCTTCTTAACACCGCGAAATTCGTTGTATCCTAACAGCAAACCAGTCTCCATCACCTGCGTCGGTCCATCGACTTGCTTACTCATCTGGCGCTTGACTTGCGAGCTTGGAATACTATTCTGATCCGGCAAATGAAAAATCGTCGCCAGCTCTACGCTATTTAATATATTCTTATTAACCTGCTGCGGGAAGAAACGAAAAATATAAGACGAAGTTAGTTCTTCGATGTTTTTTGCTAACGTGAATTTAAATCCGTTAAACGTCGGCGAGTCAAATAATGCAAATGCTGCAACAATGTTTTTCAATATTACCTGAGAACGGGCTGCTGTATTAGACGAAACAACAGCCCGTATCAGTACCTCGTACCCCGGATAACGGGTTTTTTCTTGGATAGCATCAACAGTCGCCTGCTCAACGGAGTTAAGCGGCTTTTTATCCTCTGGCTTTTTGTCATCGCTCTCTGGAGGCTTCCATAGAGACTCCATAATTTCGCTCGGCGAGAAGAACACCGAAAGTCCAGTCTTTTTTTTGTCTTTGTCTTCTATGATTTTTTCAGAGACAGAAACTGCCGACTTGGCCCATCGCTCATTAGCTGGACGGATTAATATTTGGATACCTATACCATCTTCGCGAGTCGCTGCTGATAAAGCATTCAGCAATGCGCGCGATGCATCACGTTTAGATTCCATGTATGTTGCAATAGGATAAGCAAAGTTCTTCCTCAAAGTAAACTCGCCACCAATCGTACCGCTCATCTTACCGACCTTGCTAAAAACAGTATGCTCCGACACCTCTTCTAGCCGAGCCGATGGGTAGGCTGCTGCAATTGCCTGGCGAACTACCTCGGTGAGCACTGTAGGTACAACAGCATAATAGAACACCAAGCCATCGCGAGCCACTATTTCAAACGACAAATGTCTCTGCCCATAAATCTTACTCTTAAAACCTTTAGTGGCAGTACTTGATATAATATTGTACATAACCTGAGCTTGCGACAACACTTCTTCCGTCAAATCTCGTTTATCACGCCCGTCGCTAACAATATCATCGCTAGCTGGCGGTAGATGAATTAATATCGGCACCATCTTAAGCCCGCGCTCATAGTTCTTCGCCTCACGAAGAGTATTACGATAGACCATAAACACAACAAAAGACCCTAGCCCGATCACCAAAGCTATTGCAAACAACGTTACAAGAGTGCCTATCCCGCCGCCAGACACTACCTAATCCTCTACTTTCCCTATTTCGCGCCCGTAGCGTTTCCTTATATACTCTATCTGAAGTTTGCCGATCTCAACCTCGCGACGATACGGGTCGTCTTTGGTCTCTGCGATAATTTTCTTAGCTTTATCAACCCACTCCTTTTCAATAAGGTCATCATCATTGGCTATCAGCGCTGTGGTGTCATCAGATGTCGCAGACTGAGCAGCGCCAGGATCCACGGCTGGCTGAACTATAGGAATTGGCTGAGGTAGCACTATTTGAGGAACCGCATTAGCAACAGCCTCTGCAGAAGCAGCATTCATCACCTCTTTAGAAGTATTTTGTTTCTCAAGATTACCGCCATCTATGCCAAAAGTAGGTGTCTCGTAACTATTCTGCGGCAGCACCTCTCTCTGCACAGGAACTTGTTCTCTTATACCCGGTTCCATATTAAGTAAATTATACCATATGCGTTTACAATTTTTCTAGGCCTCAACCCTCACTTCACACGTTTCTGATGCCGAACATACAAAAGAGCCAACAATACAAAGAGCGTAATTAATACATATGTACCTGCTTGAATTTGTCCTATTGATTGCACAGCAATAATCACAGTCGGCGCCAACGCTAACACTGCACCATACATTAAGATATACATGTCATCAGCACTCCGCTTAGACGGCTCAGATTTATGCTTACTCACAATCTTGTTTATAAATAGAAGCAAGAGAGTCAATGTACAAGTAAGAAATATATATATTAATACAAACACAACGACTACAATAGCCGGACCAACTTTGGACGGCGCGGTCGTCTGCGTTATCGCTAGCAACACCACTAACGACAAAAACATCGAAAATGCAATTAAGCGTTTATACATGATTTAAATAATAACACCTAGGAGGCAAAAGCAGCGTCGCAATATAACGAAGCACCTTTGTAAACAACTATTAGGGTCGCTGCAACAACTGCTTTTTGCCCGATTGACCGCTCGCACTTAGCGAGCAAAAGACTTGCGATCGCGCGGACCTGCACCACACACCTGATGGTCACTGACATCGCAATCTCAAGGATTAATCAGGTGTGTAATGCGCGCACATATCGCGCGCTCAACGCCTTTTTTAATAGGCGGAGCTTAGGTGGAACCATAGTATTAGTTATATATTTGGCGCCACCTAGTTTCCGTCGATTATTATCGTGGAGGCTTATTTGGTTGGTATTGTTTTGCTTTTTTGTTTTTCTAAAAGCTTACTCACACTATAGCAAATCAATGATAAAAAGTCAACGTCTATCGTAATATAAATATTGTTATTTATACTACAGCTCACTATTTTACTATACACACCTCTTTTATTACTGTACTGTTGCATTTTTTTCTACAGTGTAATAATTACAATGATAACTATTTCATCAAGCTACTATTAATTATTTATTACAACAAATAGACTTTAGAATCATATCGAATTTAAAAAATACAACACTACATCAGGCTCTACACTGCGAATTCAACTTATAACAAACAGCTAACTACGATACATTTATACAAACTATTTTTCATTAAAATTCATTGCACTATTTGTATTCAAAGATCCTTTATATAATTAACGTTTATATAAAACCAAGCAAAATCTTCATTACATTTTATGGCATCCGAAATACGACAACTATACATACAGCATGGCAGAAATTATATTAATATTATAAAAAGCTGGTGTCCACGCGATGAAAAAGTCTACTATATAATCTGTCCTGCAATGTACCGTATGTACCGTATGTACAGCAAAACAACCCAGCAACGAACCAGAATCAGAGACAACCCAGCATGTCGAGCTATGCACATGCAAGCAACAATATACTTTAGCTGCAAAAACAAAAATTCAACAGCTTAATTCATAAGAATCCTTTTAATAGACACAACACAACTTACACGCAAATACGTAATATCTATTGGGCTAATAGCGCCAATGATTGATATCTAGCCGTCAAACTTCGTCTGCCAAAAAACAGTCACCGCCAGTTTCAGTATCGCCTTCCAGAACTTGTCTATGAAGCCGGAAGAGCTTGGCCTGAGCCTCCTTAGCCAATCGCTAACATTTGGACACGATAAGCATAGAATTATTTTTATTTTGCCGACGCCACATTTATGCTGCCAGCACCAGCTTAAGGTGCAGATTTCCTTGCCTCCGCATTCCTTACACGTTAGACCTCCCTGCACCATACGATAAAATTTCTGGTAATAATTCTGTTAAGCTATTCACCAGAAACAGCCCTCTCTACATTCAGTCGTTAGTTGCTAACCGATATTTACAGAATTACAAATCAACATATCTATCGTATCGTTTCAAGGCATAAAACACATTTATTTGCTCTAATTATCCCGTTATCTAGTGTGGTATTTTTTACCTAGCAATCTTGCTAAAAAACATTGACACAAGCAGATTTTCACATTACTATAGAGATAGTTCCTGAATAAAAAAATTATACAGGAACCAGAAATAAACACTTCAGAAAACTCCACAACCATTAGAATGACTACTACTCGCAGGTAGTCATTCTTTTTTATCGCATAAATCAAAAAGAGCCCGAAAGGCTCTACGACAAACGATGTGGTGGAGCTGCCGGGTACTGCCCCCGGGTCCGCAGAGTAACCTGTTGTTTGTCTACGCACATAGTCTAACTCGTTAAATAATCGCTTATCCGCTCAAAGCTAGACAAACATACGAACTAGCGATCTGCTTAAAATCTTAATTAATGATATAGCAGAAATATCAATTAACCGATCTTGCTAGATATGACACACCTAGCCTATAGCAAGAGTCTAGGCGGATGCGGCTGCCAGTAATATTACGCAGCTAGCGCAAAGGCTGTCTGCCGTGGCATCAATGATGCAACAAACGCCTTCGCTTTGTTTGCAAATTTTGCAACTATTAATTCTGATAACGTCAGAAGTCGGTACGCAAAACAACCTGTTAAATTCTCTACGTCGAACGCTATATCAGCCCCACGTTACTCTTGATATTATATCACTTATTTACATCATCCGTATAGTATGATTAACTTTTAACTATATGGTCATGGCATCAACCGCTAAAATCCTTACGGTTTCACCCGTTGGATACGATGGCAGTATCGTAGAAGTAGAAAGTGACATATCAAATGGGCTGCCTAGTATACGCATAGTTGGTCTCGGTAATAAATCAATCGACGAATCTAAAGAACGAGTCCGCAGCGCCATCGTCAATTCTGGCCTAGAATACCCAACTAAACGTATCACTATCAACCTTGCGCCTGCCGAAATTCCAAAGGAAGGTACACATTATGATCTACCTATCGCCTTGTCTATCTTATTATCAGCCGGACAACTCCGCGAACAGGATATTGCAAATTCTATATTCGCTGGCGAGCTAGCGCTCAACGGAGACATCCGCCCCACTAGCGGCGCTATCAATATCGCCGAAACCGCAAAAAAATCTGGTATTAATACTATATACTTACCTTCTAATAACGCTAATCAAGCGTCTCTCGTAGGCGGCATAAATATCATACCTGTAGATAATATCAAGCAGCTTTACCTACATTTAAAGAAAGAAAAAACCATCACCAAGGATGCTGTTTGTCCGCACATTTATTCAGAAGAAAGCGAGCCCAACAAACAAACCCTGCTCGATGAAGTTGCCGGTCAAGAACAAGCAAAACGTGCCCTCATAATCGCAGCGGCAGGACATCATAATATATTGTTATCCGGACCTCCAGGAGCCGGAAAATCAATGCTAGCAAAAACCCTACCCAACCTACTACCTCCGCTCTCGCCTGAAGAAATGCTAGCGGCTACAAAAATATACAGCATAGAGGGTTCCTCGACAGAATCTATTATCCGTCAGCGTCCGTTTCGTTCCCCGCACCACACAGCCAGCCAGACATCGCTTATCGGCGGCGGATCAAGCCCGAAACCTGGCGAGATTAGCCTAGCGCACCTAGGAGTACTTTACTTAGATGAAATACCTGAGTTTTCGCATTCGTCTATTGAAGCCCTGAGGCAACCCCTAGAAGACAAGAAAGTTACTATTACCAGATCGCGTATGCGTGCCACCTACCCTGCTAACTTTATGCTGGTTGCTACCATGAACCCTTGTCCTTGCGGGTATTTTGGCGATCAAACCAAGGAATGCTCCTGCACTCCAGCGCAAATAGCTAATTATCAACGCAAGCTATCGGGTCCGCTTATGGATAGAATTGATTTAGTCGTACACGTCTCACGCATACCGAACAGTACGTTGTCTTCGTATAATTCGTTGTCTTGTAAACAACACAAAACTGCAGCAAACTTGATTAAGAATGTCCTCAATATCCAATCAATAAGATACAACTGTAGCGATAAATACAACAGCAATTTAACAAATAGAGAAATAAATACATTTGCTAAACTTGATGAGAAATCAAAAAATATGTTGTCACAGGCTTCGGATAAACTGAGCTTGAGCCCACGCAGCTATTTCAAAATCATCCGTGTCGCCCGCACTATTGCAGATCTAGACAATAGCGCCAAAATACAAGCTGCACATATCGCAGAAGCTCTCCAATACCGATAACGAGCTTGATTTATTATCGGTAATTTGTTACCATGTACAGCGAGTATAGACTCAGTAAAACAACTGTTCTAAAGGAGAACTACGATTAATAATTCAACTCGCATAAATAACGCTATCCGCAGCAATGAGCTTCGCGTGATCGGGGCTGATGGTAAGCAGCTTGGCGTTATGTCTTTAAGAGAAGCTCTAGATATTGCACAAAAAGCAGGCGTTGACTTAGTAGAAATATCGCCTAAAGCTAACCCTCCTGTAGCTAAGATTGTTGATTGGGGAAAATATCAATATCAGAAGATGAAGGAGCAGCAAAAAGCACGGCGCAATAATAAAGCCAACGAGCTAAAGCAAATGCGATTTGGTTTGAAAATCGGTAGTAACGATCTAGAGATCAAGCTGCGCAAAATACGCGCTTTCTTGTCGGACGGACATAAAGTAAAAATCCTTATTTTCTTCCGCGGTCGAGAAATAGCCCATAAAAATTTAGGTTATGACTTGATAGACAAGATGATGGAACAGCTAAAAGACGAAGCTACGCTCGAGCAAAAACCAACGATGGCCGGGAGAAATCTCAGCATAGTAATAAGGAGTAAATAATGCCAAAAATGAAGACCCACAAGGGCACTGCTAAGCGCATAAAGCTAACCAGTACCGGCAAACTTACCCGTCGCCGCGCATTCGGGAACCACATGCTATCCAAGAAAAGCAAGTCGCGCAAGCGAAATATTAATACCAGCGCTATTATTAAAGGCGGCATAGCAAAAAACGTTAAGCGAGCATTGGGAGTCTAATATATGCGAGTCAAACGAGGAGTCGCCGCTTCGGCGAAACATAAGAAGACCTTAAAATTAGCCAAGGGAATGCAGCATAACCGCACCCGAAGCTTTCGCTTAGCTAAGCAAGCCGTAATTCGTGCCTTGCAGTACGCATATCGCGACCGCCGCAACAAAAAGCGCGATCTGCGCAGCCTGTGGATTACTCGTATCAATGCAGCTGCCCGCCAAAATGGCACAACCTACGGTAAATTGATAGCAGGTCTTCGCGCGACCAACATTGAAATCAACCGTAAGGTCCTCGCTGACTTAGCCGTCAACGAGCCGGAAGCTTTTTCTGAGATCGTCAAAGAAGCAACAAAGCAATAAAAATCCTTCTTCTACTTAGAACTTAAGCCTAATAAAAGACCGCGAGATCAACTAGCGGTCTTTTATTAGGCTATCTATAAGCCGGGTTCTGTTATCGGTAATCATCTATCTAGGCTGCACATTGCTGCACAGCTCAAGCGGATGTTAGTATTATCAAGCGAACAACTTATGCGATAATACACCTTGCAGCTGGCAGGGTTTACCCTCCTTCTATGTCACCATAGTCGGCTACGGTCTCTTACACCGCTCTTTTCACCCTTACTATCAGTCATCGTGCATTAAGCAGATTTGAGATAGCGGTATCGTTTCTGTGGCACTTTCCCTAGAGTTACCTCTGGTCGCCGTTAGCGACTGCCATGTCCTACGCTGCCCGGACTTTCCTCTTGTTCTGTAAAGAACCAGCGATTACCCGATAGCCTAGCGTAATTATATCACAAAAAGCCTCCAGGCTAGCGACTGATATTCCCCGCTTATTGCAAGGTGGGTTCTCTCACAATATTCCCACGAGAATACTGCTGTTGAGATCCCTATCAATGATTTGTTAGGAAAATCATATACGCTGGTGCCTAAGAGGCTAATTATATTGTACCACGACTACCCGCCAAAAACGATAGAGAATCCTTTTAGCATGTTTACGATTATAAAGTTCATATAAGTAACTATTAACGAACCGCCGACCATAACTATGGCAAAAATCAATAAAACACCATATCTCTCTATGGTATCGAAAATACTCCTCACAAAGTCAGGAGCAAGCGCATACAGTACCCGCGATCCATCCAATGGTGGTATCGGAATTATATTGAAAGCAAAAAACCCTAAATTCACCATTGTAAAAGCCGTTAGTACAGAATTAAACAAAGAACCTGCCTCGGACTTAGAGACCACAAGTATTGCGTACGCTACAAACGCTAAAAAGAAGTTCACTAACGGACCGCTTATAGCTACCAATGCCACTCCAATCTCGCCATGCTTTATATTGTTTGGGTTAAAAGGTACTGGTTTTGCACCACCAAAGATTGGCACGCTAGCCCCAGTCGTCATGTTTGTGATAATTATTATCATCGGCATTAATATAGTCATATACGGGTCTATATGTTTTATCGGATTCAAAGTTAATCTGCCAAAATCATACGCAGTTCGATCACCCAAACTATTTGCCACCAAGCCGTGAGCTAATTCATGCAACGTCATCGACACAAATATCACCACCAAAACAATAATTATATACAGAATATCCATCTAATTTATCATTGTACCAGCTCTTGACGAAGAATCAAAACCAGAGTATACTAGGACAGATTGATAATAACCGTAATTAAGAAGTGGAATCTACAATGGCAGCACGATGTGAGCTGACTGGCAAAGGCAAGCAGTTCGGAAACAAAGTAAGTTTCTCTCTGCAGCGCAATAAGCGAGTGTTCAAACCCAACCTTCAAAGAAAGACTTTCGTTGTTAATGGTAAAAAAATCACCATGGTACTTTCAACGAAGGCTATACGCACACTCAAGAAAAAAGGTATCATAGCTTCAGCCTAAGCCACAAAGTAAAATCCCCCTACAACAGGGGGATTTTATTATTTAACCTTAGACTATATTATCTCGTTCGCGACAATATATACGTCGTTAATACCATTGATAGCGAGGAGTCATTCTTTACTTTTAGTTTAGATACATTTTCGACAGGCGCACCCATTTCTTTAACAAAAACTTCGGCCGAGTCCTGTGGCACTTCGTAAGATATACCGCTATCAGCATAATGTATCGGCACGACAACCTTCGGGCTAATAGTGCGGACCAGAGCCACGGCGCTCGTGGCATCAAGCGTATAGCCAGATCCACCGACTGGAACTATTAGGATGTCTATCACTCCAAGATTTTCTAATTGATCATCGTTTAATTTTGGTTCGATGTTACCAATAACACCTATAGCAACATTACCGCATTCTACCCGATAAATTGTATCTAGTTTTTCATTGCTGCCGCTATCAAGATGTCGAACAGCAGCAATTCCTTTTATAACAAAATCTCCTATTTCGTATTCGCCAGGACCATTAACTACGAGCTTTGCGCCATCTGCCTTAACAGCGAAGCGATCCTCGGTAGCAAGTTCAACGCAACCGGTAGTTTTGGCATCTTTTAGTCCAATCAACGACAATTTCGGATCTGTAATAATAGTAGTCTTTTTACCCGAAAGTACAATCGTGTTTCCGCCTTTGTATTCTATGTCAAACACTCTTTTTTCCTCCTTCATTTCTATCGCTGCAGAATATTTTCACTATCTACTACAACTTCGTGTCTGCTTGATAATATATCATTAATGAACCTATCATGCACGCTCAAACGATAATAGAATTCGTCGTACAGCATTCTACTAAACGTTAGCTGCCTACCGACTTTTATTTCTATTCCATTTACTACATCCGCTACACGTTTAGATTCGACATTACCGACGATCAATAAATCAACCTTGCTCGCTGAACCGCGAACCAATACACCTGCTGCTATCACAATTTTTGCTTTAGGCAAAGCCGCCAGAGCAATTCGCCAATCGTCTGTCTCGCTACTAGCAGATTGTTTTGAAAATCTTTTTGGTTTTTGCTTGCTAACATCATTATTAGTAAAAATCTCTTTGAGCGGTTTGTAGTGAATGTAAGAGCGGTTAATCTCGTAATATAGTTTATTATCGTTTGTATTACTCAGCAGCACACCAGCATCAAGCATATTAGATAGCTCTCTGCGCACAGAATTTATCTGTTCGCCAATCAACCGCGTAATCTCGCGGACATAAAACGACTTTCCAGGATTGTTAAGAAAGAGATGCAGAAGTTTTACCCTCGTTTTTGAACCAAATAATGCGTCAATCATACCGTAAACCCTTTAGTATAAGAGTATCATATCTAAGAGCTCTTATCTAGATTGTTCACGATGTAGATCCATGCTTCATCAATACTAAACCATTTAATATCCTTATTACGCCTCAGCCAAGTAAGCTGGCGTTTAGCCAACCGCCAATCTAGTACACAAAGTTTTCGCTCAAGTTCAATCTCGTTAATTGTGCCATCTAGATATTGTTTGATAAGCGGATAGACATTCCCAGTCATTGCCTCGTTGTACCAGCCCCACTTCTCTGCCGCGCGTATAGCTTCATTTATTGTTGTATTACCTACAATATTCTTTGCCCGCTCTTCAATTCTGCTTCTTAGGATGTCTCTGTCTGTCGCTATACCTACTAGTATAGTATTGCTAATTATTTTATCATTTTTGAGAGGATCTTCCCCTTTGCGTAGAATGGCGTTAATAATATGTCGCTTATTTTTTATATTTTTCGGCAATTTAATGTTGTTTTTTTCGCAATGATATATAAGCTGTTCTAACGATTTATTCTCAAGTTTACGCCGTTCATCAAGATTGTTTGAATATGCCGTAAACTTAAAATCGTACAGTACGCTATCGATATACAAACCAGTACCGCCAGCTATAATCGGCAGATGCCCGCGTGAACGAATTTCGCTAATCTTTCGCTGAGCATACACCTTAAAATTTGCTGCCGTAAACCTCTCTCCTGGATCGACCATATCAATGCCCCAATGCGGTATCCCTTGTTGTTCTTCAGACGTAGGTTTAGCTGTACCAACATCGAGTCCGCGATAAATTGCTCGCGAGTCAGCCGAGATGACCTCACCGTTAAATTTTTTAGCGATCCGAATTGCTAGCTCAGTTTTGCCGCTAGCAGTCGGGCCAGCAATAACGACTAGCGGCAAATCTGTTACGTCAGCTGCTGCTAGCAATTTATTATCGCGCTCAACAGCGGCAGCTATTTTTTTCATTATTGAATGCTCTGAATGTATTCAGCTAGTTGATCAATAGAAACCTGCTCCTCGCCCGCGCGAGTACGAACGCTAACGACACGTGCAGCCTTATCCTTTGGACCAACTATAATTTGTACTGGAATTTTTACAACAGTTGCCTCACGGATTTTTTTGCCTAAAGACTCATTACGCGTATCTGCTGTGAATCTTACTTCGTTGTATTTTATAGGACGCATCAATACCTCTGTTTTTAGCACTGATGTAATTTCATAAACATAGTCATTTACTGTATCATTAACTGTAAGAATACGAACCTGTTCAGGTGCAATCCAGAATGGAAACCAGCCAGCTGTATGCTCAATGAATACGCTCAAAAAGCGTTCAATTGAACCAAGCAATGCACTGTGAATCATTACTGGACGTTCCGAATCGCCAGACTCATTTATGTATTCAAGACCAAAACGTTCAGGCTGGACAAAGTCTAACTGCACTGTCGCAACCTGATGTTCTCGTCCAATCGCATCGGTCGCCATGAAGTCTATTTTTGGCCCATAGAAAGCTGCTTCGCCTTCCTGTTCAAAATAGTCAAGACCTTTAGCGACAACTGCAGCTTTGAGTTGCGATTGAGCTGATTGCCACAATTCTAACTCGCCCAAATAGCCTTCGCCATCGTCGCGGTAACTTAATCGCACGCGCAATTTCATACCAACGATATCGTACAATTCTTGCGCGCAAGCTAGCAAATTATTAATTTCTTGTTCAATTTGGTCAGGCCGGCAAAAGACGTGGCTATCGTCCTGAGTTAACGAACGCACGCGGCTCAAACCGCCTAATTCACCAGTTTTCTCGTCGCGGTAGTCGGTCGTTGTTTCTAAATAACGTATCGGCATCTCGCGATAACTGCGCGGCTGCGAGGCAAAAATCTGAGTGTGATGCGGACAGTTCATCGGCTTGAGCGCCATCTTGTCGCTAGTCTCTTGGCTAGTCACCAAAAAAAGTTCGTCGCCAAATTTCGCCCAATGTCCTGATGCTTCGTATAAATCCTTCTTGGTGATATGCGGTGTCCAAACTTTCGTGAAACCGTATTTTTGGCGCAGCTCGTTCGATAACTGCGCTGCCTTTTCGCGCAGAACCGTACCGCGCGGCGTAAACAACGGCAAACCGATGCCAACAAGCGGCGACATAGTATAAAGATCAAGTTCTTTACCGAGCTTACGATGATCGCGCTTCTTTGCCTCTTCTAGCATATCCAAGTAACCGTCCAGTTCAGCTTGAGTCGCAAAAGCGACACCGTACAAACGCTGCATCTGCGGGTTGTTCTCATTACCGCGCCAATACGCACCAGCAACGAGCATTAACTTGAAAGCTCCAACCTTGCCGGTGCTTCCAACGTGACCGCCACGACATAAGTCAGTATAATCACCCTGCGAATATAACGATACAGTGTCAACCTTGCTTTCATCATCGCTGACAGAACCAAGCTTCTGGCCCGCTAGATCTTTCGCTATTGTCGTACCTGACCGTTTCAAGTCGTTAAGCAATTCAATTTTGTAAGGCTGATCGTTTTCTTTCGCCCAAGTTATCGCCTCATCAACCGGCACATCTTGACGCGTAAACGGCAGATCGCGTGCAATAATACTTCGCATTTCTTTTTCAATACGGCTAAAATCATCCTCCGATATCTTTACATCACCAAGATCAATATCGTAGTAAAAACCATTATCAATAGCCGGCCCAACACCGAATTTAGCCTGCGGCCATAAATGCTGCACCGCCTGCGCCATAATATGCGCTAGACTGTGCCGCATTGATTGTAATTGCTGTTCGTTCATAATGAACCTCCTTTTTAGAAAATATAAAAGCACGCAAGCGTTTTTACGCGCGTGCCTCGGTCCCAAAAACGGGAGGTTCCACCTTGGCTATTACTCTTGCTCCGACTTTTTACGTGCGCCGCAACCGCCAACACGAGACTCAAGAGGTGGTTAGACTCCGTCAACATCTACTTAGTATATTACTGGCTATTCTGTCATATTGCAATACGTATTGATTTCTGCTACCATTAAGTGCAGCTGGGCGATTAGCTCATTTGGCTAGAGCGCTTCATTGACGTTGAAGAGGTGAGAGGTTCGAATCCTCTATTGCCCACCAGAGCAATCATGTAACTTGCCGTAATTTAGACGGCAAGTTTTTTATTTTGCATAATATTTTATGCACAAATACTAAAAGTTTTCCACGTCGTTATTTGATGTCTAATCAACATTTCTATGCGTCTGGTGATATATTTTCGTAGATTATCTAATTTGACAAAAAATATTACTTATGCTAATATAGAGTTATGGCTAAACAACATACCAAAACAAAATCTACAACATATAAAAAACAATCTCGGCTAAGCCGCTATACCATTTACTACGAGCTCAAATAACGTAACAAGCTGAACTGCTTCGCTTGGTATTGTAATCACGTAAAGTAATTCAGTGTCTCGCGACCAGTGTTGGTAGTCTCAGCTAAAAGACTAACCTTTCGTTTACTATAATAATTTGTTTTTAATATAAACTCACCTGTCACCCATTTTTATTTAGCTTAAAACTTAGTGATAATTTTATAATTTTATAATTTTGATTTACGTCTAGCTTTCTTGAGAGCATCCTTCTTGGCCTTTGTTTTAGCACGCGACGATAGTGTTGCCTTGTCGGTTACATCAAATTTCTCAAGATATTTACCTAACAACAAATGCGTCTGCGCTGCCATTGATGCTGCAGAACTATAACAGATTGATATAACAGGCATCAGAAACCATTGCAAAACCATAAAAACGGTTCGCGAACGCTTATAGCGTTCTGGACGAGGAGGCAGCATCTTCAGCATCAGTAAAATCGTAATAAATATTCCGATAACTGCTACCTGTTGAATGTGGCTAACTATTAGCGGCAGAGCATGCGCAGAAATATTTCTGGAAGCTTCGGGATTGGTTAATAATGGCACCCACGCGCCAAAAGCAACCAATATTGACATCGTAGCTAAGCTAACATGATTATCAATTAGTCGTATGAATCTTGCCAATGTTTCCCAAAAAGGAGCTGTTCGCTGGCGCGTAAACAATCTGACTGCTACATATGGTATATCCGAAGCACCATACCCCCAGCGCCGCAACTGTTTAAACTGACTAATAAGCGTTGCTTTAAATGTGTCTGATAACACGGCATCTTGATATACAGGAACATGGATTGGCATAACACTATAATCACCTTTAAAGTAGAAATAACTACGCCAATACTGATGCCCATCCTCAACAATACTGCGCTTACTCCAGAAATCCATACTCACAAGCGCCGAAAGCGGCTGACTATGAGCTGCAAAATTACGCAAAGTATGCGGCCGCATACTACCAATAATAGTCCAAAACGAATTGCCCGTTGCTAGCACCCGCATTGGTGCTGGCGCATCCCAAATATTACCGAAATACAAAGCCACTGGCTGATATGATAGTCTTTCGCGGTTAGGGGTAACAGCATATTTATACGCCACATAATCAAAATAGGTTGAGTAAGGCCGATTATCGCTATCAAGGGTTGTAACGATTACTTGGTTATATTCAATCTTTTTATTGTCGCACCACTGCTTGAGGTCATAGCCTGCATACGTAATATTTGGACCCTTGCCCGGTATCTCGTCCGGCAAATCTTTAGGGTGTTGAATAATCCGAAAGTCGCAAAATACGCCAGCGTATTCATCGCGAAGACGTCTGGCAGTCTCTGCCATCTGCTCGCCGCCGCGTTCTTCGTAAGCCAAATATACAATCAACCTCTCGTTCGGATATGTTGTATTATTTACTGACTCTACCGTCGGCTTCAATACTTCGTAAGACTCGTTATAAGCAGCAATTAGTACTGCATGATAAATATCTCTGGGATCTATGATCTGCAACTCGCCTTTTTCGATAGACAGAATAGTTTGCTGATGCACATCAGCTTCAAAATCTTTTTTATTAATTTTAATTTCGGGCGACTTGCCCGCGGCAGCCTGCGATAGATCATCAAGTCGAGCACTCCAATCAATTTTCTCGGCCCGAACAAGTTGCCGGTGGCCCAGTAAAGTTCTATAAGAAATGCCTATAGCCTTAACAAACGTAGTTAACACCAATAACAATAAGTAAATAGCTGCCAGAAAAGGACTAAATACTGATAAAACTACTAGCAAAATTAACATGCCATAGCTTATTAACGCTGGCAGCATCTCAAAAAAACGATAAAGCTTCGACCTTTTGCCAAGAGGAATTTCTAAGTCTGGACAATTCATGCCGCCCGCCCTAAAGATAGGACGCCAAAAGCGTACATAGCAGCAATCAGCATAATAACAAACGCGCACCATCCAATTGCCTTAGCAGTTGTTGTTTTTTCCAATAGATAAAACTTTATCATTAGCGCGCCGTGGATGATAGTTACTAACGTGAAAAATCCAGAAAATAATAATAAATATTGCCAGTGATCTTTGTAAAAATGTACTTGCCCGAAAGCAGTATAACGCGAATAAACTGTAATCTCGCTGGGCGTAATCTGCATAGACACGGCAACTGAACAAACTATATCTAAAATTAGCATCGCTACGAGAAAAAGGACAAGAGTCCTATTCTTGAGAATACCTAATAACGACTTAATGATTTCGCTTTTCATAACTTATAAACTATGGAGCCGTCTGCCGGGATTGAACCGGCGACCTGCGCGTTACGAATGCGCCGCTCTACCAACTGAGCTAAGACGGCAATACGTCTATATTATAACAAAAGCCAAACAATCCTACCATAGAAAAAGCCCCACTTCGTGGGACGCTTTCTATGGCGCGCCCGACCGGATTCGAACCGGCGATCTCCTCCGTGACAGGGAGGCGTGATAGACCAGCTTCACTACGAGCGCAAACTATTCAGTGTGCATTATATATCATTACCTAGTTATGTGCAAGCGAAAAACGCCTACTGGTTAACTACCGCGCCGCCAGTTTGGCTGTTATCTGGAATGGTTATATATTCGCTAATCTTACCACTCTTTTTTAGCTGCTCAAATTGCGACTTGAAGGCTGTCAACGGTATATGAATATATTCAAAGGTTATCTTCTTGTCAGTTTTCGCAACAACTTTTACTATGTAGTAACCATCGTCATTAGTACTCCTTGTAATACCAGATAGGCTGCCGACTGGAGTTTTTGAAATGTCCGAAACTCTAAGTCCATTAAATTTACTGCTAATATCAACCGATCCGCTATTGCCAGCTGATAATTTGCCCTCGGTCGATTGTTTATTGATAGTTTCAACCGTTTTGGCAAAGTCGCCATTAGACTTCAGTAAAGATAAGGCTTTATCAGCCTGATCTTTTGCAGTTGTATCCATAGCAAAGGCGACTTTGTTTTTTAGCAGCCCGTTTTCAACAATTAGCCGATAGTCATCAGCGCTCTCTCCGTAAAGCATACGAATCGACGCATCATATGTTTCTTGCGACACGCGGCCGTTAATCGTCGTGCGTTCCTGGTCAATAAAATCGTTAACATCTTTTCGCGAAATACTAACATTATAGCGCTTAGCCAGTTTGCGAGCGTAAGCTGCTTGTTGAGCTAGATTCATTGAACGATATTTAATGTCGTCAAGCTGAACATACCAGTCTTTGGAGTTGACCTTAACCTCACCATATTTATTTAAGTAATATTCAGAAGCTCGGTACTGCACCAAATAATCGCTATACCGGACTGGCTCGCCGTCAACACTGCCAACTGGCAACATTGCAATGCGAGAAATTCGATAAGCTATAGTGCTAGTATTCTGCATCGGATACATTACCGCCCAGCAACCAACTAATAGCAGAATGATACTGGCCATCGAAATAAGTACTGTATTAATAATCAGCTTATGCTTGGTATATTGAATCGGATATTTAAACCTGCGGCCGCCAGCTAAAATCTGTTCGCGATGCTCAGCGATAGTCTCATTAGTAATACGGCTCGCCGCTGGAGCCGGTTGTTTTTTACTTCGCTTCAACTTTATTTTCTTCATATATTTTCTGTCTCCTTAGTTCGGCTTCGTGAACTGCATCTTGCAACTCATTATATATCTTGCTAGGATGCTCGACTAGCCGAATAACCAGATCGCCAACGTAAGTACGCATGATGATGGTGCCAAACTTGAACACTTCACCGCTAAACCCAGGTATATTATAACTTATACTTTGGACCTTATCTAGATTTATTTCTACAACATCCCGGCCAAAGAAGCCGCGCTGAGTAATCTGGCGAATGCGCTCGTTAGTCACCGCGTACACAGTATAAAACCACATCAAGAAGTGATAAATAAACAAGATTAAGCCAAGCACAAAGCCGCCAAAAAATATCCATAGCAAATCAAGATTAGTCTGCCAGATCAAGAACGGTATTGCACCGACAGTCATCGGAATTAGCAGCGAATAAAAACCCTTCCGCATAGCAATAATGTGCCGTCGAAAAACTAGCAATACCTTCTCACCGTCGTGTAATCCTTCAAATTCTGCTGCCATAGTAATATCCTGGTACCCCGGACAGGAGTCGAACCTACAACCATTTCCTTAGGACGGAACTGCTCTATCCAATTGAGCTACCGGGGCCCTGGGATTAGTGTAACATCGCAAGCACTAGCGAGTAAAGCGCTCGCTAGTTCGATGATAACTATATAACTCATCATCGCTAAACCAATGCGATATTTCTTCTGCAGCTTCCTCGATGTTACCGCTAGCATGAATTAGATTAGGTACCCCCTTGCCTTCGCTATCAGCATACTGGAAGCTCATGTGCGAAAAGTCACCGCGAATGGTACCAGGGGCAGCACTTTTTGGTTCTGTCGCACCGACAAGTTTGCGAACCAGATCGACCGCTTCAACGCCCTCAAGTACCATCGCGATAACCGGCCCCTGAACCATCATTTCTAACGTAACGTCAAACTTTTCTTTGCCGCGGCGAGTGATCATTTTGCCAATTTCTTCGTAGTGACGGTAGTAGTGCTGCTTGTCGGGCGCAATCATTTTAGTAGCGACTATTTTCAGTCCAACCTGCTCGAAACGCGTCAGAATACGCCCAACTAAGCCCCGCTGCACCGAATCCGGCTTAAAGACAATTAGTGTTTTTTCTACATCACCCATCATTTATACCTCCTATTTATACGGTTGCTTTACCGCTATTATATCAGATATATCTAAGTTATTTACTATGAATATTTTGAATAACTTTTTTGTTCGATATATTGTTTATCTACCCTTAACGACGTACAATATTCTTATGGATATGTCAGAGCTGATTGAAGATTTCATGGAGTATCTCCAAATTGAACGCGGACGATCGATCAAGACTAGCGAGGCGTATCGCCACTATCTAGAGCGTTTTCTAGAATTCGCTGGGTTCGACTTAAAGGTTGATAATATCCGCCCAGAGTTGGTCAGAAAATATCGCTTATGGCTCAATCGCTATCAGACAGATCGCGGCGGCACTTTATCGCTTATTACTCAGAATTACCACCTCATTGCCCTGCGAGGTTTCCTGAATTACCTAAGTAAGCGCGATATCAAAAGTATGGCGCCAAACAAAATAGAATTGCCGAGAGTTCACCGCAAACAAGTCACTTTTTTGTACAGCGACGAGGTGCAGCGTATGCTTGATGTAGTACCTAATGATGATAGCTTGCCAGCACTTCGCGATAGAGCCATTCTCGAACTTCTCTTTTCTAGCGGACTGCGCGTATCGGAACTCGTTGGGCTTAATAAAGATCACGTCAATATGCAGCGCCGCGAGTTTACTGTCCGCGGTAAAGGACAGAAGGACCGCCCAGTTTTTATCAGCAAACGGGCAGCTGAACGCGTCCAGGATTACTTATCAGCGCGAACCGATTCTTTACAACCTCTATTCCTGAGCTATAGCCGCAATAGCGGCACGACTAGCACTTCTGGCGATTATCGGCGGCTATCGCAGCGCAGCATTCAGCGAATTATCGAAAAATACGCTAAGCTAGCTGGCATCACCAAACACGTCAGTCCGCACACTATGCGGCATAGCTTTGCGACCGATTTGCTAATGAACGGCGCCGATATCAGAAGCGTACAAAGTATGCTCGGACACAGCAGTATCGCTACCACTCAAGTATATACCCATGTAACCGACCAGCATCTCAAAGATATTTACGAGCAATTTCACACCGACACTGAATAAATTTTTTATTCAATTATCTCTATTGTTCTACGGTTTTACTGCTCTTCTGGAATAACTTTGCATGTTAATGCCGAAGGTACCCCTTGATTAGTTACCGAGAAGTCTTTACAAAGACTGCCCGTAATATCAACTGCATATTCAGGATAATTGATATTGCTAGACGAGCTAATCCGGCTAGATACGCGACGATATACATCACCGGCTCGGCCAGTTGAATCGACTTTTGGCTGCACGCCGTCAAATTTAATCGTACCATCGCCGATATTATCAAACGATAATCTAACGTCAGTGTCGTTATAAATACTGGTGATTCGCAAAAAAGCCATTGGATTGCCAGCAACAAGATTGCGCGGCAATGTGACATAGGCCGAACAAGCATATTGATGATTATCAAAAGCTTCCGCTGAACACGTAATTGGTGAGACGCCTGCTATCGCGTTTGTAGCGCTACCAGCAGCACGAACCGATTGTGGCGCCACCGCATTAAACGCAGTACTATCTAACAAATTTCTCAGCGCGCGAATACCAGACGGACGCAAGAAGGCAGTCGAGACAATTGAGCTATCAAAACTTTGTTGCCCGTTAACTGTCGTGCTCTCTGGAACAACCGCCTGGATGCGTAACAGCGCCGGCGCATCAGCTGGCCATTCCACGCGTTTTGGTAAAGTGTCGCTGCCATCAGCAGACGATATTGTCGACACCTTATCATTTTTCATCATCCATTGAAGTCTAACTATAGAGGTATCTTTGTTGACGCGCAGCGGCACAACGCGCGAGCTGCCCTCCTTGAGACTATACACCACATCGCTTGTTTGCGAATCAATCAATACACAAGTATAAGCCTGTCCGCTAATGTACTGTAAGTTAGTACCACTCTTGATGGTGATAGCAGTATTACTTATGCTACTAATTATGCCAGCATCTTGTATTGTACTGCAACGTTTAGCAGCAATCGCCTTACAAGCAGCGCTAGCCGAGCCGCTGCGCTGGCAAGCCATAATCGCCCGCTTGCCATCCTCGACGCCCGCCACCGCGGATTCGTAGGCGGTACGCGACAAGTTATTATTGGAAGCGCGCGATTCTTCTTGAACCATGATGCGAATAAAGCCAGTTGACACTACCATTAATAATATAGCTGTAAACATTACAACAATAATTGAAACTAGGCCGGATTGCTTGGAATGCGTCATGATGCCCTCTCTGTAATTATAGTTTCCGCGAACTGATTAATCGCGCAAAAAGTATAGTTATTAGTCTCTTCAGACTGTGCTAAGCACTGCGCATCGCTAGAATTAATTATGCCATTACGATAGGTATCCTCTTCATAAGTACCAAGCGTATAACCAATCGTATAGCCAGCCCGGCTATTACTATCGACGAATAGATCGGTCAAAGAAATATTGTGAATTGCTAGACCGGTATCTTTATCGCCTAGTACTTCTACAGCATTCATCGGAGCACTCTTAGTAATCACTTTTGGGTATTGCCCTCTCGTCGCCTTGCATAGAGAGCCATCCGGGTCAGCCACGCGGGCAAAAACGATTTTGCTGTGGCTAGGATCATCGTCGTAAACCACGCCAGCACTAGCGTCCCTTGACCTCAAGTTCTCTGGCGTATTCCAAACATAAGTATACGAGCCAAAGCACAATCGACCCAAACCACCGGTACCGCTATCGCTAGGAGCCACCTGAACGATATCTCGGCCCTTTGCCGACAAACCATCACGCTTTATCATATCGCCAACCTCGCGGCCAGCAGAATTAATCGTTTTAATCGTGATACCTTTGTGATACATGTTCATCAGCTGTATTGTAGTAGTTGCCACCGCCACCAAAAGTATCGCCACCCCAGTCATAGCTAAAAGCAATTCTACTAAAGTAAAACCCTGTATCTGATTTGCATTCTTATTACTTGTCATATATCCTCGTCACCGTTCCTATGGTTAACGGCGCTGCCGCACCAACACTATCCCAGCAAGCATTCACATACACATCGTAAGCCCCAGCAGTGTTTACGCCTGAGTTCTGCTCGGCTCGAACAATTTGGGCAAAAACACCGTATGTTTTAGCGTTAATTAAATCAACGTTAGCGTAAACCGAAGGTGGCGAATAGGTCGTGTTCAAAACGCGCACCGGCAGAACTGTATCATTCTTTTGATCAACTGACATAAAAAAGGCATTTGTGCCAGTAGCTAAATCAACACGGCCGCCAGGTGCAGGGCAGCCATCTGAGCTGGCACTCACAACGTCAAGTGGATTATTGACCAAAAATTTGCTGCTAGTTAACTCCGCCCACTGCGCAGGATTAGTATCTTTAACATATCTAATAAAGGACACTTGAGCGTCAAGTTGCTGGCGGACAAGCGTAATCTCAAGCGAACGCTGGGCAATCTGCGTACCGCGATTCATAACTATGTAAGTTCCTACGGTCAACAAGCTGAATACCACAAAACTAAACATTACCTCAATAATGGTGTCGCCGCGGCTATAACGCATTTAGCAACCCTCCCCGACAACTTGTACTGAGCTCTCTAATGCTGCATCGCGGTCAATCCGCACACCTAACCGCGCGCCAGTTAGCCAGCCGCTAGGATCAACGCAAAGCCTTGCCTGATTTAACCCGCCTGCCGTTATCGTGTCGCTAACGCTTGTCTTGCTAGAAAAGTACGTGTGGATAACACCGCTGACTGGCGACCGTACGATGGCGATCGAGATTATTCGATCAGTTTTGCTCTCATCAATTCGAGTATCCCAGCCGAGCGCATAGTTATCAACAGAGTGTCCAGTATTTGATGTGGTTAACAGCGCCGACTTAGTAGCCGACAACGCGCTCCTATCGGCTGCCTTCTGCAAAAAATCATAATCGCCTTGCGATAATAAAGCCTTGTTCATTTGGTCTTCGTTTTCTGTCGCTATATACAGCGGCCGTGCTGTAAAATTAACGCCATCAACCGACGATATAAAACGCCCAACAATCATGCACACGCGGCTAGTGCCTGCCAATACTGTACTGCTATCGCTAACGACTATCCGGTCTTTATCGGCATTAAGCCCGCACTCATTGTGATTTTCTGTGTCATTTTGAACATTCACGGTTTTGTCATATTGGCCTTGGATAAAATCGGCAAACGAGTCAACAGCATCACGATAACGCTGAGCGCCAATAGTACCACCAACTGTCGCCAATATACCAGCAGCCAACACCCCCGAAACAGCCAGGAACAACATTACCTCGATAATTGTGAAGCCCCCCGACAACTTATTCATATCACTATTTTAGCATAAGCATCATCACATTGATACTAGAAAAACGATGCAATCACTAGCCAGTCCATAATTCGCGTACCAACAAAAAACGAAATAAACGATCCTAAGGCCAACAACGGGCCAAAAGCAATCTCGCTATTAGCTTTGAGTTTCTTGCTAGCAAGTCCTGGAATCACCAAGACGCAGCCAATTAAGTTAGCTAGAAACAGCCCAACAAAAGCCGTCTGCCACGAAGCCAATATCAACCCCAAGCCAACACCTAATTTCACGTCGCCTAGACCGATCCACTTACCTTTCGATATCAAATAGAGTACACCATAAACACCCGACATAATTATTAGCGCTATTGCCAAACTATATAATTTAACATCATTAACTATAAAATAACGCAACACCACAAAGACTAGCGAGACCAGGCCATACGAAACAGTAAGAAAGTCTGGCAGAATTCGCCACTTGATATCGTAAGCGACCAACATGATTAGAGCTACCAACGATACACACCAAACAACAAACAATGCCCACTGCAACCCCGCCAGGTGCCATGGCCAGACCAAGAACGACACCATAAATGCCACCGCGAGAGATAATTCCATCAACGGCTCAAAGCAGCCAATGCGCTTACCACAATATCGGCAACGACCACACGTCGATAGCCAGCTGATTAACGGAATCAAATCGCGTAAACCGAGTTGGTGCCCGCAACTCAAGCAACGCGAGCGATCTTGCTGCTTTTTACTCTTCAGGAGCGGCGATAATTTCTTATATTCGGCCTTGTCGTACGATTCGCCGGCCTTTTTGTCGGCGACAAGCTGGCGAGCTCGCAGCCGCCAGACTTGCGCTCCGGCAAAGCTGCCAAGCACCAGCCCGAATACCCCGCACACTATAGCAATTGACATAACTATCATACGTCTAGTATAGCAAAAAGGTTACGCTTTTGCGCAACCTTTTCAAAAAACTGTAGATATCACAGATTTACGAGTCTAAACAATACGCAGCATGATTGCCAGCCTCTAAGCGCGTAAACGTAGCATACTGACGACGAGTACCCCTAATTAGATCCTGCTGCCCGTCAGGGTTTGATGTGCCACACCTAGCCCCTAAAACTACAATGATTTGTGCATCGTTAACAGTTATCTGACTACTAAAGTCAGCGATGTTTATATTATCAATACTAGTATTTTCCGATACGCCATTGACGAACCTTCGAAGCACATCTTGGTTTACAGCGGTACCACCGCGGTTGTTGCTCAAAGCGCTATTATACGCAGCCGATACGATACTAACATCGCTCTTGCGAGCTGTATCGCGCTGGCTAGCCTGTAGTGCTGGCAACGCAATAAACACCATCAAGAAAATCAATGCAGCAATCGCCAGCACCAAAACGACCTCGATAATTGTAAAACCGCGATCTTTAATCTGTTGTTTTGTCATAATTTAGTTCCACCTTTCCCTTTGAACTTATGCTCAACTGTACCCAGTATAACGTAGGTTTTTTCAGTTGTCTAGGCCTATCGCACACCACCGACTAGACTGTAAATTGGGAATAATACCGCCCCAATCAGCACGCCGGCAAATATAGCCAGAATCACCATCATAATCGGCTCAATCATTGTCGAAATTGCTCGAATCTCCTCGTCAAGCTCGTCTTCGTAAGCTTGCGCTGTCTTACCCATCATTTCGTCGATCCTACCCGATTGCTCACCGATCTTGATCATTTGCGGCACCATCGGCAAAATATAATCCTCTGTCTGCAAAGCAGCCGAAAGCGCTTTACCGCTCTGCACCTTACCGGCAGCTCTAGTAATCTCTTCGGCTACAACAGCGTTATTGACACCCTCGGCAGCAATAGCTAGCATATCCAACATTGGCACGCCAGTGACTAGCAAAGTCTGTCCCATACGCGTAAACCGCGCCATATAAAGACGGCGGAACATACCTTTGAATGGCGGCATATTAAGCTTCAGATTATCCAATAAGCGAGAGCCTGCTTCAGTACGAACATATTGCCGCGCAAAAAAGATCGCTAGCGCTAATAGAATTAAGGTTAACCACCAAAAATTAATTACGAAATTAGATATTCCGATTAAAATTGATGTCAAAACTGGTAAGGTCTTCTTCATATCAGAGTACAACTTGGCAACCTGCGGCACGATTGTTACCATCATAAATACGCCAACCGCAACCATTACCGCTAGGACAATACCAGGATACACCATGGCCCCGCGAATTTTGCTAACCATTGCTGCATCTTTTTCTTGCTGGTCGGCAATCCGTTTTAGTGCATCATCAAGCGTACCCGATGCTTCGCCAGCGGTAACTAGCGCAATGAAAATTTTGTTAAACACTTCTGGATGCTTGCCAAAGGCCGAAGATAATGTCTTACCGCCTTCAACGTCGGCAATGATTTCTTGGACGATCTCCTGCATTTTTTTGTTGGCAGTCTGCTCAAATACCGTATGTAGGCTTTGTGTCAACGGTAATCCAGCACCAATCAATGTTGCCAGCTGGCGCGAGAAAACAATCTTATCCTTGCTAGAAATCCGGTTGGTAAAGCGCGCTAGCCAGCCGCCCTCGACTTCCTCCTTGATTGATAGCGGCATATAGCCCTGAGCGGTCAGCGCTTTAGCGGCTTCGCTCTCGGATTCAGCTTGAACCAGCGATTTGACAATGTTGCCCGTCGCTTTATCGCGTGCTTCGTAGGTAAACTTTTTCATTAATTATCCCCTGATTAACCTTTCAAACTCGGTCAAGTCAACAGCGAATTCCCGCGCGCTATCATAAGTAATCGTGCCGCTTTGGACCAACTGTACCAATGTGCGATCCATTGTCTGCATACCTTGGTCGGCACCGGTTTGGATAATCGCGTCAAGCTGATGAGTCTTGCCTTCGCGGATAACGTTACGAACTGCCGGATTAGCAATTAAAATTTCTGCCGACACGACGCGCCCGCCACCAATCGCTGGCACTAGCCGCTGCGAACAAATTGCCATCAAAATATTACTGAGCTGCGCGCGGATTTGCGGCTGCTGATGCGGCGGGAAGACGTCAATCATACGATCGATTGATTGCGCCGCCGAGTTGGTGTGCAGCGTCGCAAACACCAAGTGCCCGGTCTCGGCAATGGTGATCGCCGCCGAGATCGTCTCGAGGTCGCGCATCTCGCCGATCAGTACCACGTCTGGGTCTTGGCGCAGGCTAGAGCGCAGCGCCGCCGAGAATGAATAGGTATCATAATGAACCTCGCGCTGCACCACTACCGATTTTTTCGACTTGTGCGTAAACTCAATCGGGTCTTCGATAGTAATGATGTGCTGCGATTTTTCAGAGTTGATCTTATCAACCAGCGCTGCCAGAGTAGTCGACTTACCCGAGCCAGTCGGCCCAGTCACCAGCACCAAACCACGCGGATAATCAGCAAAGTTCATCACTACCGGCGGCATACCGAGCTCGGTCACCGACTTGATCTCGTTTGGAATTAAGCGCAGCGCTGCTGCCAAATTACCGCGCTCATGGAAAGCATTAACCCGGAATCGTCCGAGCGTACCGAAAGCAAAGCTAAAGTCAAACTCTTTATCCTTGAGAAGAATCTGCTGTTGATCTTCGTCGAGGATTGCAAATACCAGCGACTCGACTTGCGCTTCATCGAGAGCATCAAAGCCAGCAATAGCTATCAATGTGCCGTCAATTCGCAGCATCGGCGGCAAACCAACTTGAATATGCAAGTCGCTAGCTCGGCGCTTGATAACTTCCTCTAGTAAAACTTCAATCCGTAATTCTTGTTCTGGCATTGTCCCCTCCTTTTATGCTGTGTCTGCCGACGTTACGCGGTTTACTTCTTCTAGTGTAGTAATTCCTTGCAAGGCTTTCAAGTAGCCGTCTTGGCGCATTGTAATCATACCATCCTCGACTGCTTTGCGCTGAATTTCGTTGCTAGTGGCCCGGCGAACAATTAAGTCTTGAATACCTTCATTTACATCCATTACCTCGTATAGCCCGGCGCGGCCGCTGTAGCCGTGCGGCGTCGCTGGCGTATCGCGACCTTTGACCAGCACGTAGGCTCGTTGATTGGCTAATGGCAAGTCCTTGTAGCCCAAATCTTCGGACACGCGTGCTACGTCCTCTTTGGTCTTCGGCAATAAATGCCCCACCGTCTCGAGAATCATCTGCGTCTCAAGCGGGTTCGACCAGTAAGCATCGCGATGCGGCGACACGCGGCGTACTAGCCGCTGGCCAATTACTGTGTTGACCGTGCTAGCAATCAGGAACGGCTCGACATCCATATCAAGTAAGCGCGGCAATACTCCGGCCGCCGAATTGGTATGCAGTGTCGAGAACACCAGATGTCCCGTTAGTGCTGCTTGCACGCCAAGGTTAGCCGTCTCGCTATCGCGCATCTCGCCAACCATCACTACGTCTGGATCTTGGCGCAAGATACTGCGCAGGCCATTAGCAAACGTCAAACCAACGTCGTTATTAACCTGGATTTGATTGACACCGTCCATTTTATACTCAACCGGATCCTCAAGCGTCACAATGTTAATCGCGTCAGTTTTGATCTCTTTAATCAGCGCGTATAAGCTGGTCGATTTACCGCTACCAGTCGGGCCGCTTGTCAGAATCATACCGTTAGGACGCTTGATACCTTTGCGAATCATTCGTAATGCTCTACCAACATAGCCCATTTGTTCTAGATCGAATGTGTTGCCAGTTTTGTCGAGCAAGCGAATCACCACCTGTTCACCCCAAACAACCGGACTAACAGCTATACGCAAATCAACTTCCTTTCCAGCCACATTAACGGCAAATTGACCATCCTGCGGAATGCGATGTTCGTCGATTTTCAAATTGGATAAAATTTTGATGCGGCTAACTAGCGCTGGCTCAATACTTTTCGGCAGCTGCATAACCTCGCGCAATACGCCATCGACGCGACAGCGTATTTTCAGCGATTTTTCGAGTGGTTCAATATGCACATCGCTGGCGCGGCTCTTGACCGCATACTCTAGGATAGTGCTCAATGCGCGGCTAATCGGCGAATCTTGGACGATAGTTTTGATATCGCTTGACGATTGAATAGCCTCGGCCTGAGTAGCCTGCGCTGCCTCGTCAACGGTTGATAAGTCGGTTTTATACTGGTCGAGAACATGACGGACACCCGCTTCCGATGCCATAAAGACCTTGAGCGGCCGCTGAATACGGTTAGCTAAATAATCTACCGCCTGGACGTTATTGGCATCAATCATCGCCACCGCCAGACGATTGTTCACCTCGGCTAGCGGCACCGCCATGAAACGCTCGGCAATATCGCTCGGCAGCAGCGATAGGATACTCTGATCAATGATACTAGCCGTCAAATTAACATACGGCACACCCGAAACATGAGCAATGGCATGAGTCAACAGCTCGTCGTCTATCTCGCCGATATCTGCCAAAACCGTCAACAACGGCTTGTTCGTTTTAGCCGACTGCTTAGTGGCTCTATCAATAACCTCGCGAGAAACCAAGCCCTCGTTAACCAAGAGCTTGATGAGTTTCTCCTGAATGTCATCGGTCATCAGCGCCACTAGAAAAAACTCCTACCTGTTTTGCTTCTGGTCCTGCTTCTGATCTTGACTCTGACTAGTCGCATCAGATGAATTAGGCGAGCTAGATGAACCAATTATTGTTTCTACTGTCGGATTTATGGCATTAGAATTAAAAACTTCCGAGCTTGGCTCTTTGACATCACTGCTCATTTTCTCGATAGTGCTAACACTAGCGCCAACCCGCGGCGCCTTAAGTGCAGGAATATTGTTACCAATAGTAAACGCTATTAGCATAGATAAACCGGCAATCAGTACAATCATCGCTATATCGCTCTTCTTCACGGCTTTATCCCCTTCTTGTTAAGTTGAACTGTTTTACCTGGCAAGTAATAAGCATGTCCAGAAATTGACATCGTAAACTTAGAATCTGACGCTTCAATCGTCGATTCGTCAATATCAATCACGCGAATTGACTTCTCGAAATTACGCAAAACACTGCGCAGTATATCTGCATTGCTGGCTGATAATTCCATCGTAAAGGCTATCTGTTGAACACTTCTAGAATTATCGGCATTGTTGTCGCTTGACGAGCTGTTATTTTTGTTACTGTCAGAGGAATTTTCGTTCGAAGAAACTGTTTGGAAAGACTCAAGCTTAGCGCCAGGCACTCGGCCAACTAAATTCTGCACAGAGGCGCCAAGTGCTAGCGAGTTGTCGTCAGCTGGCAAAGCATCCAAGATAACACGCAGCGGATCTTCCTTATCATTAAGTTTTGCAGAGCCGAGCGCCGAATTGGTGTTTAACACGCGGATATTGTCGCGCAAACCGTCATACGTCTTAATATTACTATCGAGCGTCGATGTTGTTTGATTCTTTTCAGCTAGAACTTTTGTCTCAAAAACTATACGCTGTACTAGAAAACCGCCAATAACCAGCGCAAAGCCAACCAAAACCGACGCGCCTGCCACCCAGCCGAACATTACGCGGCCGCTACGATCAATTTGCCGGCGCTTATTTAGCGAGGTATCTTTCTTTGCTTCCGCCATTATTTATCCTCCTTTTTGTTTGAAGTCTTTGCCTCAAACAGCGAATCTGGCACGTGCTTTTTTGAATCAGTCACGTCTACCGAGCCAGTCGGCGAAACGATTACTAAGCTTTTAACGCTGTTCGATAACAATTCTTCGGGATAAGAAAACGTCAGAGTAAACGTCAGTTTCTTCTCTCCGCCAGAATCTTCGGCATACGCCGTGTTGGTAATTCTCACAGAGCTAGATAGCGGCGTCTCTGCAGATTCCGAATCTTTCGTGTATTTCAATTTAGTATTAAGAATGGTTTTTTTAAGCGCGTCTACCGCATTAAAACCGCCAGCGGTTGAGCCTTCTATGGTAATCGTTTTTTCTGACGCATTATAACGCACTGTTGACATAGTCACGTTGTTTGGCGCCTGTGGATTAACCGCGCTCAAAGTATCAAAGATGCGTGAATTAACACCTCGATTGCTACTGATCATATCAATCTGAGTTAGCTGATTCTGAATGGTCAAAAGATCATTAATATCTGGTTTATCGCTAAGTTCTTTATATTTGCTTTTAATAGCATTATCAGCCTGGCCGCTAGCAAACTGCAGCGACCCCAAAGCAAGCCCCAGCACAATCACAGTACCTGCCGCAGCTGCAGCCACTAACATTGATACCGATATCACCGTATTGCGAACCCGCTGAGCGTGCAAATATTCCCGCTTAACGTCTGGTATTAGGTTTACTTCAATCATGACAAGTTTCTCCGTTTCGCTAGGCCAACCGCCGTAGCAAACTCGTTAGCAATCGGCGCTAGTTGCTGCTGCATGCTCTGCGAGACATTTATATTTTGCCAAGGGCTAGTCGCAACCGCTGATATATTAATCTTGCCCGCCAAATACGAATCAATTTGCGGCACAGTTGCACCGTATCCAGATAACAAAGCTTGAGAAACTGCCACATCTTCATACCTATTCTGGAAGAATTTAATCGATTTTGACAATTCAGAAGCAAAATTATCAAGCGTCATCTCGACAGCACGGAAGACTTGCCCTTCGAGACGACTTTGATCTAGACCAAATTTCAGGATAAACTGGCGAGCCTGATCCTCTTGGACACTCAGATTCTGAGCCACAGCCTTAACTAGCGAGTTCAGCCCAGTCGGAATCGTTCTGATTAATCGCGGCGTATCGCCGTAAGTCAAAGCGATATCTGTCGATAACTCGCCCATATCGACCAGCATATAAGCTGAATTGCTAGCAGTCGCTGGTACTAACGCTCGCACCATCGCTAACGGATCTGGCTCTTCAGCTATCACATTCAGGCCAAGTGATTCAATTAACTCCAAACGCTCTTCGCTATATTGCTTGGACACGCTGGTGATTAATACTTCATTTTGGTTTTGCGACTTTAGCGAACCGCCTAGCAATGCCCAGTCAACTTTCGCCTCGTCACTGCTCATCGGAATATACTGATCAACTTGGTATTTCATAGTCGCCCGCAGTTCCGCTTCGCTCATCGCTGGTACGTCAATAACCGTAGTGAAGGTCTTGCTCGATGGCAAGCCAATCGCTACATTTTTAGTACGAATACCAGACTGGCCTACTGCCGTCATCGTGGCCTCGCCGAGCCGGCGCCGTGCTTCTGGCGAGTCGCTCGCGGTAATTTTGTGATCGACAGGCACATATCCGTATGCAACCAGATTCCAACTGCCCTGGCCAGAAGCAGCTAGCTGCAATACTCGCACCGCGTTGGTACCGATGTCGAGTGCAAAGAAATCGCCCATCCCTTTTTGAATTTTCATATACTTTATATTATGCATAAGTAAAGTAAAAAACGCAAGCTTTTTAGATAATTACTTTTCTGACAATACCCTTTAAATGCTATAATGTAGGATTATGAGTTTATCTATCGGAATTGTCGGTTTGCCGAATGTCGGCAAATCCACGCTTTTTAATGCTTTAACTAATAATAATATTTTAGCGGCCAATTATCCTTTTGCCACTATCGAACCAAACACCGGCATCGTGCCGGTACCCGACGATCGCCTAAACGTCCTCGCCAAAATGTACCACGCCGAGAAAATTACCCCGGCTACCGTGACTTTTGTCGATATTGCCGGGCTGGTCGCCGGCGCTTCCAAAGGCGAAGGCTTAGGCAATAAATTCTTAGCCAACATCCGCCAATGCGATGCCATTGTCCATATCGTCCGCGCTTTTGAAAGCGACGATATCGTTCATGTCGAGAATATTATCAATCCAAAACGCGATATCGATACTATCAATACCGAACTGATTTTGGCTGATCTGCAAACGCTAGAAACTCGCCTAGCTCACCTCGCCAAAGAGGCCAAAGCCAACCCCAAAGCTAGCACTATCAAAAATCGCCTAGAAACGCTCGCTGAAAAGCTGCGCTCTGGAACGCCAATTAACGAAATTTCCGACGTTGACCCCGACGACATCGCCGATTTACACCTTTTGACCGCCAAGCCAGTAATTTATGTGTTCAACGTCAATGAAGAAACTCTAGCTAGCGAAGACAAGAAGCAGAGCCTGCGCAATCTCATGCCGCATGCTCGCAGCCTATTTATCTGCGCCAAGCTTGAGGACGAGATTAAAGGCCTTAACCCCAGCGATACACTCGAACTCTTACAAAGTTACGACGTGCCAGAAGCCGGACTAACGCAAATGATTCGCGCCGCCTACGATTTGCTCGGATTACAAAGCTACTTAACCGCCGGACCGAAAGAGGTTCGCGCCTGGACAATCCACCAGGGCTGGACCGCTCCGCAAGCTGCTGGCGTTATTCACACTGATTTCGAAAAGGGCTTTATCGCCGCCCAAGTTGTTAATTACGACGATTTAGTCGCTGCCGGCTCAGAGGCTAACGCTCGCGCCGCCGGCAAAATCCGCACCGAAGGTAAAACTTACGTCATGCAGCCAGATGATGTAGTTGAATTTAGATTTAACGTTAGTAAATAATTTAGCATTTAATCGCTTAAATTTGATATAGCTTAGGCTAATTTGCCAGCGAATTGCCGGCCAGCCGCATAAGCCGCTAACAACTTCCAGCTTTTCTCAATATATAAAACCGCTCCAAGTTGCCGTGCGCGCCTTTCACTTCGCTGTCTGCTTTATCAATAATTATGAAATTAGCACGCGCCCACTGCTCGAATTCGCGCAAGATTGCCCGCCGCACGCCGTCATTCTTGACGACACCGCCGCGAGTCAGCTGTTGGCGTTGCGCCTCAAATTGCGGCTTAACCATTGCTACTATCGTTGTATTTTTATCAACTATTTTCGCAACGTGCGGCAAAATTTGCCTCAGACTAATAAACGACACATCGATCACCACTATATCCGGAATTTCACTTGGTACAAAATCCCGAATGTCAGTTTTTTCATACAGCTCAATTCGTTTATTGCCGCGTAAGCTCGGGTGCAGCTGATCAGTACCGACGTCCACGGCGTATACTTTCTTCGCGCCGTGCTGCAGCGCAAAATCAGTAAAGCCGCCCGTGCTGCTGCCGACATCCAAAACCATCTTATCACGAAAATTCAAATTAAAAGCTTTCGCCGCGCCCGCCAATTTTAATCCGGCCCGCGACACATAACGCTCTGACGCTGCTAATTCAATCGGCGCCAATTCATCAACGAACAACCCCGGCTTGGCTACTACTCGTCCGCCAACACGCACACGTCCCAAACGAATCCAATTCTCGGCTTCCGAACGCGAGCCTACCAATCCGCGCGCCAGCATCAATTTATCTAACCGTTGCTTCATTCCTCAATTCTACTATGGATACATAATCCGCTCAATGTCGCGGGTCATCGCCGCAATTGCTGCGTACGATTTACCCTGAGTCATGATCGTCATTACATAAGTACCGCGCGGATGCCGGACAATCGCCGTATCGTGCACGTAATTCCACAAAAAACCAACTTTATCGTACACTTCACGCGCCTGGCTACCCGTCGGAATACCATAACGGTAAGGATGGTGCGACAAAGAATACAATAGCCGATCGCGCTGAGCTCCGCTAATTAGCGAGCCGGTTTCCAATCCGACCATGAACTTCGTCAGATCACCCGCCGACACATGAGTCGCCTGCGCGTGCGTGAAAGTCACTGCCCGCGAAAATCCCAGTCGATAAACAAAATCGTTCAGATTTTGCCGGCCAAATCTATCTAGCCATGCCACCGCGCATGGATTAGTACTGGCAATAGTCATCCTATCAAAGCAGCCCGACACTGTCGTGTCAAGCATCGGGTCGCTCCAGCTAATTCCCCCGGCATTTATCTCATCAAACAATCGTTTAGCAACGAACAGTTTATAAGTACTAGCACTAACGACACTCTCCTCGGCATCGGCATCCGCCGACCAACCGCTGCCGCCCAACTGGCGAATCGAGAACCAAGCGCCATGACGTGCCTTATCGCGTACATAAGCTCGCAAGCCATCTTCGGTAGGAGTATAGCGGTTATTATAAATTACGCTCGGCTCTAAATCAGTCATCGCTGCCAAGATCACGCCACTACCTTGGCCTCTCAGCAGATAATCAGTGACTGGTTGCACTATTGAATCAGCGTCAACCTGGCTACCCTTTTCACCCGTCGTCCGTGACACTTCTCGCCCGTTCTCAATATTGATATTTGTCTGGCCAGCCGGACGTCCAGCTGCCTTCGACCAATTATCAATTGAGGTTTGTAGTTTTTGCCTGTTAATCACCAGGGTCGTGCCACCTTCCGCTGTTTCGCCAAACTCTAGCCATGAAGCTTTCTCGGCATTGCCAACTGCAAACGTTTGATCGGCAGCGCGAATCGTCAAGGGACGCGCCAATGCTTGCTCGGCTTGATTGCGAACAGAAGCAAACGCCGCACTACGTCGCGACGCCTCTTGCAGCTTAGCATCAATCCGAAGCTCCGTCATGCCAGCAAATGAATACTTAGCCGTTTGCAGCACGTTTTTGATAGCCTGCACACTCACCAAATGTCCCGGCACATCATTAACCGCCGCTAGCTGACCGTTTTTAAACGCTACGCCAGCATTTATTGGCGGCCGCGACAGTTGCGAACTAGTTTTTTGTGCAAAAACCTCTAATGTCGGCAGCGCGAAAGCTAGATCTAGCGTTTGCACATTTGGCAGCTGCCAAAATATCGAAAACGGCACCAAACGCAGCCAAAATGGATAGTTCGCTAGTCGACTCGCCATCTCTTCAGCCTTGATATCAGCACCAGCTTCACTCAGCGTATAAACACCGCTCGGTTTGCCGCCAATAATGAATTTAATTTTCGACCGCTGGAATACTAACGTCGCTTGGTTAGCCAAATCTGTCTCGCTCTGCCAGCCAACCCAACGACCATTCATCCGCGCCAGCGGTAGCGCTCGATCAAGCGGATACAATATTTGTACAGCCAAAATCGCCGCTACAACAAAAAACACCGCCCAAACTAACATCCGGTGGCGTTTTTGCTCTGGCATCGTCGAACGATACACCTGTTTAACTTTTTTATGCAGGCGTTTGGCTTTATCAGCAGCACGCGCTCGCTTATTCGTCATGTGTATATTTTAGCACGCTGCGGGAAACATCGGCTCAGCTCAACAGTTTATTTCTTGCGTTCGCGATACTCGCCTGTAGACGTGTCAACCGAAATAATATCGCCAACCTTTATAAAAGCCGGCACCTTGACAATTGCGCCCGTCTCAAGTGTCGCATCTTTCAAAACGCTGCTAGTCGTATCACCTTTAACCACCGCCTCTGTATAGGTCACTTCCAAATAAACATTTTTTGGCATCTCGACAGTAATCACCTTACCGTCAAAGAATTGCAAAGCCAGCTCGTCGCCCTCTTTCATGAAGTTTTTAGCTTCGTCAACCAAATCGGCCGACAGCTCAAACTGCTCAAAACTATTCGGATCCATGAAAAAGAAAGCTGAACCATCATTGTATAAATATTGGACAGTTTTGCTAGTCACCTCAGCCGGCTCTATCTTGTCTTGGCCCTTGAAAGTTTTGGGAATAACCGCACCAGTAATTAAATTCTTCAATTTGACATTAACGATAGAACCGCCGCGGCCCATCACTTTCTGGTTGTAATCAGTCACTCGATATGGCTGTCCATCAATTTGGCACACTACACCTTTTTTCAAATCAGTTGGTTGATACATTTCATCTCCTTTTGCGTCTTTAGAAATACCCTTCAGCGCACGATAAAGCATTTCGTACGCTGGAAAATTCCCTAATCTCGCGTCACAAACGGTAGCAGCGCCAGATGACGCGCCCGCTTTACTTCGCGAGCCAGCATCCGCTGCAATTTAGCACTCAAGCCCGTCTTGGCAATTGGCTCGATTTGGCCGCTCACCGGACTAATATAGCGCAACAGTGTCTTCACCTCTTTGTACGAAAACACTACTGGAGCATCCTTGCGCATTTTTTTTGCCATATTTTATAATCCTTTCTAATAGTTAAAATGGAATCTCGCTTAAGTCGATTGGCTTGTCGTCGATATCCTCGACTACCACGTCTTTAGCGCTAGTTGCTGGTGGCGGTGTTGCTACCGGCGCATTGCCGTCGTTACGACCGCCAACAAAGTTGAAATCTTCGACAACCACCTCGACAGCCGACCGCTTATTACCGTCTTTATCTTCGTAGCTACGCTGGTCGAGCCGGCCGCTCACCAAAAGCGGCGCGCCTTTTTTGACATATTGCGAGATAATCTCGCCCGGCTTGCCCCAAGCCACGCAGTTGATAAAGCTGGTCTGATCCTGCTGCTGGCCGTCTTGGTTGCGCCAGCTACGGCTAACCGCTAAACTGAAATTAGCTACGCTCTGGCCGCTCGTCGTTGTTCGCAATTCAACATCGCGCGTCAGATTTCCCATTAATATTACTTTGTTAAACCCCTTTGCCATGATAGATCTCCCTCCTATTTATGGCTTAATCTTCGCTGTTTTCAGCCTCGCGTTCAGCCGCGCGCTTCTTGGCCTCCGCCAGAGCGGCACGCGCTTTGTGATCTATCTTAACCAATAAATACCGGATAACTTCGTCGCTAATATTCAGCGCATTGTTAATCTTGAGCGGCGCGTCTGCTGGCAGCTCGACATCCATCGATACATATACCGCAAAATCTTCGCCTTTGATGCTGTAAGCGAGGCGATTTTTGCCCCAATTGTCCTCGGCCTTAACCGAACCGCCGTTATCGGCGATCAGCTGCTTGACCTTGCTAAGCACCGCGTCCAAATTCGCCTCCAAATCAGGCCGAATAAGAACCGTCAGCTCGTATTCTCTCATACATTACCTCCTTGGTATCCGTACGGATGGTTACGTTATCTCACGCAACCTTAGGTTTAATATCGCTTAATATTATACCCTATCTGCTATGAAAAAGCTAGCTGCCCGCAATTTTCCGCCTCAGCCCAAATTAAAATGCCCGCTGTTACACGGGTGTTTTATTCTTGTATATTCTTTGGAAGCTTTTAGTCACCCCAACGATCTTCGACCTCAGCGAGTAGCTCATCCACCCGACGGACTGCGCCGTCACCCGAGTAGACACCTTCCTTTCTCTTATCTACACCATTATCTTTATTTACATAAATAGTCCAGCTCAAATCACCCCTGCACTCTTTCCCTGGAGGGCATTCAAAAGGTTCAACGCGCCCGTTTTCGTCGGAATCCCAGGAGTAATAAATCCTGCTAATAACACCATCACTTTCTACAAATTTTATAGCTTTATCAGGATCAACTTTACCGTCATTTGTTTTTATACTCCTCAATACTGAACCGTCCTCCGAGCTAAAAGTAGCGCATAAATACGAAGCGTGATCAGCTTTGTTATATTTAGGATTTCCTTCTTCTCGTAAACATAGCTCAACGCTCATTCCCTCATCTCTATTATAATCCGCAGTTTCACCGACACCAGTCCCTGATGTATTGCCAGCTGGCATTCCAGCAGCTACATCGATACGAAGAGATCTGCCGTCGCCAGTTAGATAAGAACCTCCCTCTCTAGAGCCATCTTTTCTAATTTCTTCAGCCTTATTCAAAACGACTGCACGCACGTTATCTGTCATATCGCGCATTTGCCCATCGTTCATCGCGGGCTTATGTGCTTCATGATAGAGACCAAAAGCTACCGCAACAGATAGAGCAAGAGCACCTAGTTCCTTCGCGCGGCGTTTCCACTTTTCCCCTCTGCCAGGCCGTTCAGTGCCTGAAATAGAGCTAAACTCTCTAGTTTTACCCATATATTTATCGTAGCCTTTCTAACTACAGATAATTAATTGTAAATAAAATATCTTGATATTATACTCCATATTTGATAATTTGTCAAGTATATCTCCGCAATTATTTAGTCATTGCAATCATTGGATACTTTGTCAGAAGATTGTAATGCTTTTACCATCTAATTTTGCAGTCAAAATCGCAATTGTGCTATGATGCTAGAATGCATGTCGCAATCCAAGGCCAAGCCGGCTCCTTCCACGACCAGGCCGCCCGCCAATGGTACGGAGCTAGTGCCAAACTCATCCCCTGTACAACGTTTAGCGAAGTTTTCGCCGCCTACGACGACGGTAGCGCCGACGCGATCGTTACAGCGGTCGAAAACACCCTATTTGGCAGCATTAACGAAGTTTACCGTTATATCGAGGAATGCAGTGCGCCGATCGTCGGCGAAATCAAGCTGCCCGTCGAGCAAATGCTAGTAAGTTTACCAGGCGCCAAACTCAGCGATATTACTGAAGTTTATTCTCACCCGGTAGCTCTTTCTCAATGCCGCCGTTTCTTGCAGGAATGCCTACCGCAGGCAACACCAATTGAATTTTTTGATACAGCTGGCGCCGTCGAATTTATCAAGCAAAACGGCTCCCGGCACTGCGCCGCTATCGCCAGCCAAACTGCTGCTGAATTATATAATTTGCCAATACTACAGCATTCCATCCACGACAATCCCGATAATATCACCCGCTTTTTGGTAATTGAACCGTCTAATACGCCTGCTGATGCTAATCGTGCTTCTCTGGTCATCACCACCGACCATCAGCCTGGCGCCCTCGTCGAGGTATTACAGATATTCGCCAAGCGCCGTATCAATCTCGCCAAATTACAATCGCAGCCAATCGTCGGACAGCCTTGGAAGTATAAGTTCTTTATCGTTGTCGACTGCGCTAGACAACCGCTTTACCAAGCTATCCGCGACATCGAGCATAGCAACCACGAGGTGACTATCCTCGGCGAATATGTCGGTGCTTAGTAATCCTAGAAATCACCGCCAGCGCTAATCTCGTCCACACTAGATATCAATACCTCGCGCGGCCGCGAACCATCCGCTGGCCCGATAATACCTTGCTCTTCCATTTCTTCAATAATCCGCGCTGCTCGCGAGTACCCAATTCGCAGTTTGCGCTGCAATAGCGACGTCGAGGCTTTGCGCATCTGCACTACCACTTGCACTGCATCTTTGAACATATCGTCGCCACTATTACCACCGAAGTCCATCACTACGCCGCCCTTACCGTTTAGCTGCACTGGCTGGCTAACGATTTCATCATTGTACTGAGGCGGCGCCTGCATCCGCAGCTGATCAGTAATTTTGTTCACCTCGCTGTCCATCACCCAAGCGCCCTGAATACGCTTCGGCTTCGGCATACTAGCAGTTTTGATCAGCATGTCTCCTTGGCCCAGCAATTTCTCGGCGCCAGCCTGGTCGAGAATCGTCTGGCTGTCAGTCTGGCTGGCCACCGTAAAGGCAATCCGCGCCGGTACGTTTGCCTTGATGAGGCCGGTAATCACATCAACGCTCGGACGCTGCGTCGCTAGCACCAGGTGAATACCAACCGCCCGCGCCTTCTGTGCCAAACGAACAATTAAGCCCTCGACATCGCGCTTGGCTACCATCATCAGATCGGCCATCTCGTCAATCACAATCACGATATACGGCATGGTACCCTCATCGACTTGCTGTACATTGCCTTTTTCATCGGCAACGCCAATTTTCTTACCTTTTGCCTTAGCCCGTTCATTATAAGTTTTGATATCGCGCACCCGCTCTTCGGCTAGCAAGCTATAACGACGTTCCATCTCGTTAACCGCCCACTTTAGCGCGCTCATTGTCTTCTCCGGCTCAACAATCACTGGCGTCAACAGGTGTGGAATATCCTGATACGGTGCCATCTCGACCTGCTTCGGATCAACCAAAATCAACTTCATATCGCTCGGTGCGTTACGATACAGCAAACTACTTAGCAGCGTATTAATCATCACCGATTTACCAGAGCCTGTCTGTCCGGCGACCAGCAAGTGCGGCATTTTGTTAAGTTCGCCGACAAACGGCAGTCCTGAAATGTCTTTACCAATCGCAAAACTCAGCGGCTCTTTGCGGCGGCGCCATTCAGCGCTCTCGAGGATTGAACGGATACGTACGTCGGCCGCTTTCCTGTTTGGCACTTCGATACCGACAGCTTTTTTACCTGGAATCGGCGCCTCCATACGCAAGCTCGACGCCGCCAGATTCAGCGCAATATTAGTCTCTAGCGCTGTAATCTTGCTCAACTTGATGCCCGCCGGCGGACGCAGTGTATACTGAGTCACTTTCGGGCCGATATTAGCGCCTTCCATATCGACATTAATGTTAAATTCACGCAAAGTATCTTGAATAATGCGCGCATTCTGCTTGATATCGCCCGCATCAGCTGGCGCTTCCTTCTTTTCTAGCAAATCAAGGCTCGGAAATTGCCAGTTCGGGTCGCTAACCGCCAGCATCGCCATTTTGTCGTCGCGATCGGCTTCGGCTTTTTTAGCTTGCGGTTTGATTTTAAGCTTCGCACTTTGCTTGCTATCATCTTGTGATACTGTCGGTACGCCTTCATTAAGCTTGAAATCGTCCATCTTGCCGTGATCATCTTCGGCAGCTTTGCGCATAACCTGGACATTAGCTTCGTTCTCTGCCTTTTCGTTGCTGACTACTGTCGTCTTGAACATTGCTGCAATATCGCTAAATCGCAGTTGTAATACAAACAACAGCGTAATCGCAATCAGCAAAATATAAATAAAAACACCGACTGGTATATTGACCAGTGACAAGACGACTGAGTTCAAACCATCGCCAACAACACCGCCAGTCGACGGCGCACCCTTTTCACGAAACAGCCCGAATAAGCCACTGAACCAAATAACTATCAAAATTGAGGCAAATTTCATGACTGCTGGCAATCGGTTGTTTTCGGCGCCAAATATTCTAACAGCTACATACAAACCGACAACTGGCACTATATAAACCGCCCAGCCAATCGTTCGCTTAGACACTTCTAGCATTTGATTAAGTAACGGACCGCCCGCACCGAACCACGACACCACCAGCAATGCCGATAGCGCCATCAATAGCACCGCCGCAACTTGCGGCCAAAACCCAGAGGGTACTTCATGCTGCGGTGCTGGTGCTTTCGCTGCTTTGCTAGCGCGTGCTGTACGAGTTGTTTTAGTCGATTTTCGAGTTCGCGTCGTCTTTTTCTTTGCCATAACCGTTACCTATTGTACTCTGTTTATATCTAAAAGGGTATACTACTATTGTAGCATAAATTACTACAAAAAGCAATAGCGCTATCTGTTAGTACGAGCGGCTATCTGAGGAATCTAACTTTCTATAAACAGTCGCCCAGTCTAGACCAAGAGTATAAACTTTACCTGTTCCTACGACCTGCGCGCCAACCAATACTGCTGCTGTCGAATCCGCACCATAAGTCTCTGATAAATAATCAAGTACACTCAAGCCGCTTGGATAGCGCAAATCTGGAAAATATTGGCGCAGTTCTGCGATACTTCCTTTGACAAGCTCAGCTTTCTCTCTGCTAGACTCAAGGTTTACCATTGAACTCAATACATAGCCATCTTGCCGCAATGATTCCGCACAAGATTCAAACCACTCAACAACCCTTTCTACATCACCTCCAGACACTCTCTCAATACCAGCTACCCTAGCAGCCTCTTTTTTACGTTTTTCTTCGTTCGCTTGATTTGTCTTAGCGTCATCAAGCAGACGTTTTAACTGCTCTCTCTGTTCTTCCTCTGTTGACCTAAAGAACCTATCACTTTCTTGAACTTTTCTGTCATATCTATGCTTACTTCCAAATACAATAGAACCTTTGATGTTTCCTTCATTAAAACCAAGAGCTTCCAATATGGCCAGCCTTTCTAAAGCCGAACTTCCTAGTTGAAGAGGTTTACACAGAAAGCTATCCCCAGGCAACTCACCACTAAGTACTTGTCTTTCTATCCCATATTTTACCCATCCGGATCTTTCTGTATATCTTGCTAGTTTACTTTCCCTATCTTCTGGAGGTATTTTTCCTAGTCTAATCCCTTTGTCTATTAGTTTTTCCGCTGCCTGCTTTTTACTATCTTTAATGTCTACTTCTACCCGTAAGCCTGCCAGCTCCAACACTTCTTCATATCCAGGTTCTGCCCGCAATTCGTCTGCCTTATCAAAGACAGCCAGCGCCTCCCGCGCTTGCGGATTGAGCTGATCTCTTGGCGGAAGTATAGGCCAGGCGTCCGGACGAGATTTTTCAAAATAAACTCTAACTTTTGGATTTGGCGTAGACCACGGTTCAATTGCAGCGAGTTCTGGACAAACACTAATACTTGCTAATGGCGTTGATAAAGATGGGGGATAGATTCAATATTCTTCATGTCTTGATCGTAACTAAAAATAGTTAATGTATCAATTTTATGTTACAATATCTAATTTTATCTAGAAAACCTCATGTACATATCTGTTAGTACGAGCGGCTGTCTGAGCGGTCGCGCGGCACTACTGTCTCGGTATCAGGGGTCTGTTTGCGCGGGAAACGCTTGCCTGACGGCTGCGGCATCAACGGCTGGCCAGCAGATCTAGCTTGCGGGGCGCGGCCGTGTGCTTTCGCTGCGCCGCCAACTTCATTAACTACTGGAATAACAATCGGCGTTCGTCGCGTCTGATCATACAAGATATGCGTTACTTCGTCTTTGATTTCTTTTTTGACCACCTCTATGTCATACTTACCAGAGAAACTACGCACCGCTTTCTGCTTGAGATATTGGCGGATCATTCCCATTAGCTCTTCGTTATCGCGCATATAAATAAACCCGCGGCTGATAATGTCTGGACTAGTCAAGAGCCGCCCCGTACCGCGCTGAACCGTCAATATGACTATAAATATACCTTCTTGACTCATGTGGATACGGTCTTTGAGCACCACTTCGCTGACTACCGCACCAGCATCATCATACATCGTACCGCCAGAGTGAACAATGCGGCCAATTTTATGCGCGCCATCGCTAGTAAACTCAATGATATCGCCTGGATCACAAACAAATATATTTTGCCGCGGAATACCGCATTCTTTCTCGGCCAAGCGTGCATTGTGTACTAACATATGAAACTCGCCGTGATTAGGCAGATAATACTTCGGTTTGACCGCATTAATCACCCGCACGTGGTCATCGTAATAGCCGTGACCCGATAGGTGCAGCGGCCCGATACCAGTTAGGTGTGTTTTGCCATTTTGAATAATCTCGCCGCCCTCGCGCATCAGGCCATCAACTGTCCGCACTACGTATTTCTCGTTGCCAGGGATTGGGTTCGAGCTCAGCACTACCACATCTGAACCCTTAATTTTAACGTATTTGTGGGCGCCAGTCGCCATCCGGTTAAGTACCGCATTGAACTCGCCTTGGCTGCCAGTACAGACGATTGTTATCTTGTTATCAGGCAATTTAATCAAATCTTCCATCTTAACGACGGTATCTTTCGGCACTTTAATCACGCCCGAACGCAACGCCACCTCTAGGTTCTGAATCATACTAAAGCCAGCGAACGCCACTTTGCGGTCATGCTTTTTCGCTTCCTCGAGAAGTAGCTGAATTCGATGCAACTGGCTAGAAAAGCTACTGACAATAATCCGGCTCTTCGACCATTTATCCATCACCTCGCCCATACTGTGCTGAATATCGAATTCACCGTGCGTATGCGTACCGTCGCTTTCACAGTTAGTCGACTCGTTCATAAACAGCAAGAAGCCTTCTTTTTCGGCGATTTCGCTAATCCGATTAAAATCGAATTTCTTGCCATCAACCGGATTTTCTTCAATGCGCCAGTCGCCGCTCGAGAGGATATTACCAACTGGCGTCCGCACCACTACGGCAGCTGCATCTGGAATCGAGTGATTAACGCGTACCAGCTCAACACTAAATGAATCACAAAGTTGTACAGTATCATGATTTTCTGGATTTAATTCGTGGTATTCTGGCGTGAAAGCGCCGTCTGTCTCTTCCATCGTCCGCTGCAGCATGCCAAGCGTGAACTTCGTGCCATAAACTGGTGCTGGCAATTTCGGGATGATATGCCGAAATGCGCCAATGTGGTCGAGATGGCCGTGCGTAAAGACGTGCGCTCGAATCCGATGCTTATTTTCTTCCAGCCACTGAGTATCAGGAATTATATAATTTATACCCGGATAATCGCTGCCTGGGAACAAGAACCCCATATCAATGACGATGATATCGTTGTCGTACTCAATCGCCGTCATGTTCTTGCCGATACCCATCTCGCCAACACCGCCAATCGGAATCACCTTCAATGTTGGCCGCGGCGCCCGAGGACGTTTCGGCTGATCTTTTAGACTGAATTGCTTGCCGCCATAGCCGTTATATACCGATTTGTTGACCGGCACATTAATCAGATGCTGGCTAGCCTGCGCATTCACACCTTCCGACATCCGCCGCTGCGCCCGAAAGACTTCGCCTTTGCGCGTAGTTGTCGCGTTCAGTACAGTATTGGTTGATTTTTGTTTAACCTGCAAAGGGCGTTTACCAGTATCGTCGCCTTTGGGGGTTGCCAGTCGCCGCTGACCCATATTGTTATACTCCTTTTTTATTACAATAATCTAAAAACCAGGTAGAGAGGTGCTTTTACTCGCTAGAAATCCCTCTCGTTAGTAGTTTTATTCTAGCAAACTGTCCGTATTTTGTCAAAAATGACCCTGCGCCAACCAAAATGCCAGCGCCGTTTCCCTTAAGACGCTGGCATTTTCTAAAAGCTTCAAAGAAGGTTAATCGTCGCCATCCACCGAAGTATGAGCGAACTTGCGCTTACCGCGGTAGATGAAGAAGCCGATCATCAGCAGATTAGCCGCCAGCAAGAAGCCCGCTAGCACCCACATGCTATCGCTATAGAACGAACTGCCTAAACCTCCCGATATAGCCTGGCGCAGCGCCCGGATAGAATAAGTCATCGGCACCAGCGGATTGACTGCTTGGAAAAAGCCATTGGCTGTTTGAATCGGGAATGTTCCCTCGCTTGACCCCAGCTGCAATACCAATAGCACCATCGCCAAGAAGCGTCCTGGATTATCCAGCACAATTACCAGAAGCGATACGATTGACATATAGACAAACGACGTCAAATAAATCGCCCCGATGAAATTCATTGGATGATCTGGCACTAGACCCAGGCAGTAAACCATGATCAGCATCAAAATTGTTGCCTGAACAAAAGCTGCTACGCCAGTAACCGAAGCTTTGGCCAGCCACCAGCGAAAAGCGTTTTCTTGCTCGGCAAAAGTTTTGCGGATTGGATAAATAATATTCAGAGCAATCGCCCCGACAAACAAGCTCAGCGACAACACGTACGGCGCTAGCGCATAGCCGTAATTCGGCACGTCGCCCTGTTTGGCCGTTTCCGACTTCACCGGGCTGGCCATTTGTTGCTGAGTGGCCGCGCCAGTTGGTTGTATTTTGAGTTGCCAGGAAGCGTCCGCTAGCTTCGTAGCCAGAGTATCCGCGCCGTCTGCCAATTGCGCCGCACCATTCGTCAGTACACCAGAGCTGCTATCTAACAGCCGCGCGCCATTCGCCAGCTGTTGGCTGCCAGTTTGCGCCTGCGCCAGACCATTCGCCAGCGATGACGAGCCAGCCAGCAATTGGTTATTCGCTGCTCTGACGCTGTTATAGCCGCTAAGAGCAGTGACTACATTCGGCGCCAGCTGGTTAGCTCCATTGGTCAGCGTCGAAACACCAGCCCGTAATTGTGCTTGCTGCACTGACAGACTTTGAGTAAGCGTCTGCAAATCTTTAAGCAGCGCAGCTGCTTGGACGCTAATCGTTTGCGTTTTATTAAGTGCCCGGGAAAGCTGGTTAATTTGTGGCAAAGTTATGGTTGTCGAACCGCCAGAATTTGCCGCATTAGCTCTCAGTGTCTGCAGCGTCCCGCTCGCTGCCGCTAAGTCCGCCGATGACGTTTGCATCGTTTGCGCCAAAGCCTGCGCTTCACTCTGTACCTCATTCTGTTGGCTGACGAGCATTGGCGATGGATTATGTACGCTGGTATTTAATTGATTAAGGCCTGCTTGCAATTGTTTCATGCCGTTTGTTAACTGCACAACTTGCGATTCGCTTGGCAAACCGTTCGACAATTGGCCCAAGCCTGCCTGCAGTTGGCGCGATCCATCGCCGAGCCGCGCTAAGCCATTAGCCATCGCCCGCTGATTTACCGCCAATTGCCGGACGCCGCCAGTGTAAGTTTGCGCACCTGCTTGCAAGGTCGTCAAACCATCGTGTAGTTGTGTCGCGCCGCCCGCCGCCGTTTCCAGGCCGCCACCGAGCTTATTTACATTATCCAGAACGCCTTTAGCATACGCTTGAGTAATTTGCTCGGCCACCGAAGATTTAACCTTTTCAGCCGCTTGATTACTGACCAGCGAACCGATGTAATTCTTGGCTGGCGTGGTCGTGTAGCGGATCACCGCCTGCTGCGGTTTATTCTGGGTAATTGACGCCGCTTTTGCCGAAAAATCCGTCGGAACAGTCACTACCGCATAGAAATGTCCGCTATTGATTCCGTCATCAGCCTGCTGTTTATTTACAAATTCCCAGCCCAAATCGTGATTACTTTTGAGTTTTTGCTCGACCGATTGCCCAATATTGACCGTTTGACCGTTCAGCTGCGCGCCTTTGTCCTCATTGACAAATGCCACCGGCAAGTTTTTTACCTGCCCATACGGATCCCAGATGGAACCCAAGAAAAAACCGCTGTACATAATCGGAATAAACGAAATAACCGCCATCGACAGCAGTAATATTTTGTTTTTACAGAGGTGCTGCCATTCAGCTCGCACCATATTAACGCGGCGTCTGCTTGACAGCCGCTTTAATTTTTCAACCATGCATTACCTCCTTGACAACGTCTGCTAGCGTTACCGTCTTTAGATATTCGCTCCACTTCTCTTGCGCCTCGGAAAAGACTTTTTCAATCATAGTCATACCGATTTCTACTTGGCGAGGCCGCGACGCAAACACTCTTTCGACAATTCCTTGAGGCTGGAAAAACGGCGCTTCGCCCTCGATCGCCAGCACCACATCGTGCAGCGTCACTTGGCCCATTTCCCGCGCTAAAATGAAGCCGCCGCCAGCACCCTGCGTCGAAGTAATCAACCGCGCCACCACTAGTTTGCGGCTAATTTTCTTCAGGTACGTCGGTGATACTGCCATCTTTTCCGCCAAAGCATCATTGGTCATCGGCGCTTTTCGCTGCGGATCAGCTAAAATTGCCATAATGCAGCATGCTTGTTCAACAGCTCCCGATAGTTTCATATTAGTCCTTCCGTAAATTAGATATAGTGGATATCAATTATCCACTATACTACGGTTGCTTAATTTTGGCAAGAGTTTAATAAACGAATTGGGAATAAGCCCCGGCTTTTGAGCAAATATCTATAGGTCACCAGCGTGTCAATCTTACGATTCAGGATTATTCTGCTGCACAAACGCCGCCGCCCGCATAAAATCATCAATTAGCGTCTGGCGCATGCCGCCATTGTATAGCGCCGCCGCCGGATGATACAGCGGAATTACCACGAATTCCAGCTCATGCAAACGCACCCGCCGCGGCCGTCCGTGGTCCTGGCTAATCCTTAATCCAGGGATAAAACCGCCGCCGCTGTGCCGCCCCAATGTCAGCACCGCTTTTGGCTGAATAATCTCTAATTGCCGCATCAAATACGGCCAAAACTGGCGCTTTTCTTCTGGCAGCGGGTCGCGATTATTCGGCGGCCGGTACTTAACGATATTAGTAATATAAACGTCCGGGCGCTGCAAACCAGCTGCCGCCAGCATCTCGTCGAGGAATTTGCCCGCTGCGCCGACGAATGGTTTACCTTGTAAATCTTCATTCTTACCTGGTGCTTCGCCAATGAATACGATATCAGCATCAGCATTGCCATCGCCCATCACCAGCTGCGTCGCTTGAGCCGCCAATTCCGAACAAATCCCAGCTTCGATAATTTCCGCCGCTAATGCGTCTAATTCAGCTTGCTTATCCATAATTACATTTTACCAAAATAGTACCCTCTGCTGATACAGAGGGTACTACCGGCGCGGCGAATATTAACGCAGCGCAGTTAATTTTTGATTGACAACGCTTGAAAAGTCGTTGTAGTACCGATCCATTCCGCTATCGGTAACCTTGCGGCTAGCGTTAGTAATTAACGTATAGCCAGTAGTCGACGGCTCTATCGGACGGCGCGGCCGAGCGCTGAAATTGCCGCTAGTATAGGCTCTAGCGTATTCGACATAGTATTTCTTCAGCGAAGCATAGTAATCGCTCCATTCTTTGCCGAAATTAGCCACATTGCTATTATTTGATTTGCTCAGTTTCTGCATCAAGGATGTACAATCGCCGTATTTTTGACTGACTTCCTTATCAACTTCATCTGGTTTCTTGCTTATATGGCCAAGATAAAATACGTTATCGCATTTTTTTCTGACCTCGCTATAAACCTCTACGTACTGCGACAAGCCCTCCATTTCCGGCTTAGCAACATCGTAAGCTTTCTTATACTTATCGTAAGCTTCTTTGACAGCTTTATCGTGCATAATCTTAGATTTCGATAATTTGTCGTTTAGCTCATCGCGGCTCTTGATAGCGCTATTAACCGTTTCTTTGTAGGCTTCTGGATTACGTACAGATGAATACTGCAAACTGTTCAATTTCGAGCTTTCATCATTCATCCACGAAACGGCTTGACGGTAATCTTCTTTGTTCGGCCCCATATTAAGCAGCAAAACAACCACTATTACGATAATCAGCAGTAAAAATCCAACAGAACCGCCAATTATCCCCCACAAAGCCCCTTTACTAAGACCTTTTTTGACCGGCATTTGCGGCGGCATCCCCGGCTGTTGCATAGGCGGCGCGGACATTGGAGCTGGCTGCGGCGCAGGCGGCACTGGCTGCGGCGATTCAGGTGGTTGCGGTTGATTGTTCATAGACTTCCCCTCTTTTATAAGTGTATCTCTATTAAGTATAGCAAAACTCAAGCTGTTCCGTATAGTATTCGTTTACGTAGAAATATTATCGCTGTTTAATTCCCTTCATTGTCAAGCTTAGGCGCCCGCGGTTATCAATCTCTGTTAATTTAACACGTACCGTTTGGCCCTCTTTCAAGACATCAGTTACTTTGCCGACTCGTTTATCCGATAGTTGTGAAATATGCAACATCCCGTCAATCCCCGGCAAGATATTCACAAACGCTCCGAAATCTTTGATACTGACCACCGTGCCTTGGTAAATTTTGCCAACTTCTGGCTCTTCGACCAGGCTTTTAATCCAGTTGAGCGCTTTCTTAATTGATGCACCGTCTGGACTGGCGATGGTAATCAGGCCGTCTTCCTTGATATCAACCTCAGCGCCAGTCTCACTGGTAATCTTGTTAATCACCTCGCCGCCCTTGCCGATGACCGCGCCGATTTTATCTGGATCAATCTTTAGCTTTTCAATCCGCGGCGCGTACGGGCTGAGCGTCTCCCGCGGCGCTGGCAAAATACTTAGCATATGGTCAAGGATAAATGCCCGGCCAGCCTTACTCTGCTCAATCGCTTGGCGCAGCACTGCCACTGGCAAACCATGTACCTTCATATCCATCTGTAGCGCCGTGATGCCCTTGGCTGTACCAGTCACCTTGAAATCCATGTCACCGGCAAAGTCCTCGGCATCGGCAATGTCGCTCAGTACGTACGGCGTATCGCCGTCCATCATTAGACCCATAGCAATGCCGCTAACCGGCGCCTTCAAAGGCACGCCAGCATCCATCAGTGCCAAGCAGCTCGAACAGGTCGCCGCCATCGACGTCGAACCGTTCTGGCTCATAATTTCGGTAACGCTGCGAATGGCGTACGGGAAGTCTTCTTCGCTCGGCAACACTGGCGTCAAGGCCCGTTCCGCCAAGTAGCCGTGGCCAATTTCGCGCCGGCCCGGGCTGCCCATCCGCTTAACCTCGCCAACCGTATAGCCCGGCGCATTGTAATGATGCATGTAGCGCCGCTCGCCATCATTAACCTCCATAGTATCAACCAACTGCGCGTAACTCAGCGGCGCCAAGGTCACAATATTCATACCTTGCGTCACGCCGCGGGTAAACAAGCTCGAACCATGCGCTCGCGGCAATAAACCAACCTCTGAGCTTAACGGGCGAATTTCCGTCAAAGCGCGGCCATCCGGGCGCTTGCCGTCCTCGACGATACCGCGGCGAACATCTTTGTGTAGCGCCAAGGTAAATGCTTCATCGTATTCGTCGCGTACTTCGTCGTATTCCTCAGCGCCCAAGCCCAGCTTTTCAGTCATCGCTTCGTGGAATGCCCAGCGAATCTCATTGACCACCTCGTTGCGCTCTGGATACGGCCGGCGGATTTTCTCGCCTAATTTACCGTCAACCCATTCGTCAGCTGTCTGCTGAATTGCTTCATCAGGTAAAACTAATTCATATTCCTGCGGAGTTGGCGCAACTTTGGCAGCTAGCTCACGCTGCAACTGAATCGCTGGCTGCATCATCTGGTGCGCCCAGGCCATGGCATCGACAATCACCTCTTCTGATACCTCCTTAGCGCCGGCCTCTACCATAGTGATGCCGCTCTCGATGCCAGCCACTACCAGGTCCAAATCAGATTGCTGGCGCTCCTCTGGCGTCAAAAAGGCCTTAAACTCGCCATTCACTCGGCCCACCCGCAAGCCCGCCACCGGCCCGTCAAACGGCGTACCGGTCAGCATCAAGGCACTCGACGCCGCAATCATCGCCACCACGTCCGGGCGGAAATCCGGATCCATGCTCAGCACCGTCGCCACCACTTGTACTTCTTGGCGGTACCCTTTCGGAAACAACGGCCGAATCGGACGGTCGATTAACCGGCCTATTAGCACCGCCTCGTCGCTAGGACGGCCTTCGCGCTTAATAAACCGCGAGCCAGAAATTTTGCCCGCCGCATAAAATCGTTCTTCATAATCAATCGACAGTGGGAAATAATCTAGCTGCACTGGCCGCGAACCGACCTGGGCGCTACCCAACACCACCGTGTCACCATAGCGTACCAGCACACTGCCAGTTGTCCGAAAACCAACGCGGTTAACTTCAATACTCAGCGGCCGGCCGCATAATTCCGTCTCGACAGCAAAAATCTCTTTGCCGCTCGGGTTGATAATACTCATAAAGAGCTCCTTTCTTCGCGGCAAGTAACAGGGATGAAAAATCGTCTTGGCTAGGCTTGGCGATTCAAAGCCGCGCGCCGCAAATTCTCGTCTCTATCACTTCCGCGTTAACAATAACTACTTTATTATAGCAGACAACAAAGGTTATTTCATCTATATCACGTCATGCTATTGCTTTTTTATCATGTTTATGCTACAATAAGGATATGAGTACGCTTCCTATAGCTCAGCTAAGGCACCGCCGAGACTTCTGGCTAAAAAGCCAAGAGACTGCGAGAAAATTACGGCAAGAAGCGCATACGATTGATCCAGAACGCCCGCGGCGCGGTATCGGCCAAGCTGCACACAATCTACTACGCGTGATGAATCAGATTGAACACCCAACTGCTGAAACTAACCAGCAAAAAGAGTTCTACATTCTCTACGGCACCTATCGCGACTGGATTGCTGCTGTAACTACCGAAAAAACAGCTAGAGACTCAAATAGGAGGCCTTCTCCTAAAGATCGCGAAAAAATTGTTAGTGTGCATTCTTCATTCAACGACTCACTACGCGAAATTTTTAACCGCTGGGGCACTACTATCACGCCAGCTGATATAATGCAGATTCTAAATAATTTTATCCCTATAGCCGACAAACCCCACTACCGCAAAAAATGGAAACAAGCATAAAAGGTGTACGTACAGAATTACTAGCTGAGCTAGCTCTCGAAAACATGGGCTTTGAAGTGGTCCGTGCGACTACCGAACAAGACAAGAGAGGTATTGATTATCTTATAACTGACAGCCAAGGAAAGCAGACAGCGGTAGATATTAAATCTTCAAGATTTAAAGCGAACAAAACCAATGATCGAAACGCTAAGTATTATAATGACGGTACTATAGCTATCTGTCCATTTTCGCCCGAAACCCTCGAAAGTATTCATACGGTTTTGCCTGCCGATCCATACGGGCAAATGCTGGAACCTTCAAAAGAGATGCTTGCAAATCTATATACTTCTGGTATTGTAGATAAGCATGAATATACTAGAATTATAAATGAATTAGAGAGACAGATGAAAGATCTGCGTGAGAGAAATAATAATCCGGCATCCAGAGGAAAACTAGCTCATGTCTAGCGAAACCGGCTCCATAGAAAGAGGCGGCTCAGCAGACTCATGGCTTACTCAATACGATCTGGTTAATCCAAAAAAGGCGTATGAAGACATTACCAACTCAATCCAGAACGGAGAAAATGTTAAACTGGCAGCGAGAGTGTCTGCTGGTATAGGGGAAATATCAGTTAGAGACGCTACTACTCAAGTTGAAGCTTCGTTTAATGGGCTCTACCGAGTAGAGGCAGATGGATTGTTCGGGGATGACTCGCCTCAGATCGAGGCTAGAGGTGTGACCAATCATTCCGATCCTCTAGGTTCGAATGGCGGCAATAAACAAGATCTAACCGTCGTTATCAAGTTAAGCGGCGATAATAAGATTAGCTCCGGACACTTTTTCCTGGCAACCAAAGAATATCCTTGATATTATATCTTAATGCTAGCCCCTGCTAAATTAAGCTAATCGCAAGCTATTCAAACTTAATCAACAAGGAGGCCTTATGCCACAAACCGAAAGTCTATATACTGGGCGGCGCATTAATGTACGCGCTATTATTTATCGCGAAGGAAAGATACTCGCCGTCAAACATCGCCGCGGCGACCAAGCAGCCCCTTATTACGCCGTACCAGGCGGCGGTCTCGACCCGCACGAGTCGCTAACTGAATGTTTAATCCGCGAATTACGCGAAGAAACTGGCGTGACTGCCAAACCTGGCAAATTGCTATTCATCCAGCAATTCCCATCATCGCGGGCCAGCTACGAAGAAGAGTTAGAGTTCTTCTTCGCGGTCGATAATCCTGATGACTTTACCGATATTGATATTAGCCAGACAACGCATGGCGCTCAAGAATTAGCCGTTTGCGAGTACATCGACCCGTCGCAGCATGTTCTTTACCCAGAGTTTCTACAAAACACAGATATCGCACTATACATCAACGGCGGCCAGCCGGTTCTCGTCGTCGATAATTTCAACGAGCAGCACCAACAACTACTCTAGTGTCACGTTTTGCCGCGCCCAATCAACCGCCGCTTGCGCCCGTTTGCGAGCTTCCAAACTCTTTCGCGGCGGACGGTCGTCGCCCCACCACTGCCGCCAGGCCCAATCTGCCGGGTTGAGGCATTCCAGGCAATCCATGTGGCGTAATTTACCGTTCACGAACTCTTCATTGCGCTCGGTATAGACAAGTTCGTAGCCGCACTTCTCAAGCGCTCGCCAGCTCGCCGCGTTGCCGTGGATGACTGCCGACTTAATTCGGTGCAGCCCTAAATTTTCGAAAGCATACCAGGTTCGTGCCCGATGGCAAGCACTGGCAATCCCCTGGCCCCAATATTTCTTATCGGCAATAACTATACCGCTTGTCGCATAATGAACGTGATCTTTGGTTATCTCGGTAAGCGCTGTGTTGCCGATCAGCTGGCGCTTGTCGCCATCTATAACCCAAATACCCCAGTTTAGGCTGGTTTTATTCTTGATCATTTCATCATACCAGGCCTGCTCGGTCTCAATCGTCTGTACTCGGTGCGCTGACAAGTATTGCGTTACCGTACCGCGCGCAAAACCCTCGACAAACACGTTTAGATTATCGCGCGCAAACGGCGCTAACTCAACCGACAAACCTCTATCGGTTGTTAATCTCATCATCGGACCAAACGCCATTGCGCACTCCTTTCGCTTAATTGTGTTTATATTATACACAATTACGATAACTTGGTACACAAAAACGACACTAACTACAGACTTTCAACTATACTCTGCAACCTGCTGCGAGCTTCATCGGCAGCCATCTGTATAGTTGAGCCGCTACCTGGTTCAGTTTGCCATACTGGCGACTGCGGGTTAGCTTCTCTCGCTAGCTTAGACATTGCTTGAAGAGTTTCTCGATCGACATTTAGTCCGCCTTTAGATTTTAGCCTATCGGCTAACTCTGCCCTAACATTTTGGTCAAGAAATCTGCCATAAGCCCTCAAGAAGTCTCCCGCCCATTTGTTGGCTCTTTTTTGGTCGAATGGTTGGCGCTCGCCAGGTTTTGTCGTATTTTGCTCTCCAGCGGCCTGTTTTCCATCTGACTTCGATACGTCTGCTTCAGATTTTACCGTATTTTTTTGATTGCCATCTGGCTGCTCAACCTGTTCTGCCGGATTTTTCTCGGCGATGCGATTACTTGTGGCAGGTTTAGTTTCTGCCTTTGGGCTTTCGTTTCTGGCGGTTTCTGGCGGCGTGTTTTCTTTCGACGCTTTAGATTCAGGTTCGCTAGGAGACTTAGCGGCATCAGTTTCTGCTTTCGGAATCTCGGCACGCGGCGGTAACGGTGTTTCTTCTACTTTGGGCACGGCATCGCTAGCACTGGTCTCATGCGATACCAGCTCATTTGACTCCTCGCGTATCGCTGGCTGCTCGTATGCTGCTTGCTCAACTGACGGCCGCGAAGCATGTTGGACTAGATTATCGCCTCTGCCCTTGTTATGCTCACCCCTGACAATACCATCAACCATATCCTCTGGAACGCCTTTTGCCAACAAATCAGCGCGCCGATTAAGCATTTCATCAACACTTTGCGGCCCTCTCTCGGCATCAGCATGCGACGGTAACTTACCAGTTATTTTCTCGCCAGTCATAAAGACTCGCCGTGTAGATGCACGCTCGTTCGTCGGTGCCGCGCCGCCGTCAGTAGCGGCTTTATAAGCCTCGCCGACCAGCAGCTGCCTGCCAGTATTCGACTCTTGGCGCGCCATAGCGGGCGGCTTATCGCCGAAAGCAATCGCCACCGCATCGCGAGCATCATTGACTTTCTCGGCCCGGCCAGCCGGCGTCCATTCGTGCGGCGTACTAAAATTATCACCATCAAGAGAGTTAGACTTAACTATCGGCTCAATACCGTACTTCTTATAGTCAAACGACTCGCCACGGCTGTTAGTCACCTCATGAGAAGATGTTGGGAAGCGTTCTTTTGTAATCATTTTTATTTTTGCCGTTTACTTACCTTTTTATGCTAACACAGCTTATGCTTTTTGTCAATATTATTACTTAGATTAGTAATTTTAGCAATACGGTAGCTGCGATCTACCTTTACAAACCAAAAACCGCCTCGATACGAGACGGTTTTTAACTTGAGCTACGCGTTTATTTACGCAGGCCAAGTTTTTCTAGCGTTGCCTTGTAGGCCTCAAAGTTCGTCTTCTCAAGGTATTTCAGCAGGCGCTTGCGCTTACCTACCATCTGAATCAGTCCGCGGCGCGCCATACGGTCGTGCTTATTGGACTTGAGATGTTCAGTCACCTCTTTGATACGAGCCGTCAAGATCGAAATCTGCGCTTGCGGGCTGCCGACATCGTTCTCGTTGACCTGAGTCAAAGCAATAGCTTTCGCTTTGTTATCCTTTGATATCATAGCTAATAACTTTAGCAGAGATCCGCTAATCAGTCAAGATTAAGCCATAGCTTTGAGCTAAAACTAAACAATACGTACGACATAACATCTCTGCTATTAATCTTACATAATATTGCTAGCGCCAGGATTGGTTTATGATTCAACACCAAAATCTGCCAATTTCTGCGCTTGGCTGACTTGCCAATCGGCAATTTGCGTACGACGCAACTCCTGACAGTAAGCGCCCGTGTTTAGCGCCTCACCGATATCAACTGCCAAACTACGAATATAGGTGCCGCTAGAGACATGGGCTCGAACTTTGAGCAGCGGATAAGCGTAATCAAGCAGCTCCAGCGCATAAATCGTCACTGTACGTTCTGGTATATCAACTTTTTTACCGCTGCGGGCTAATTTGTAAGCCCGCTGGCCGTTAATTTTGATAGCACTGAACGCTGGCGGACACTGCTTGATATCACCAACGAATTGCGCTAGAACAGACTTGATGACTGTCATATCCGGCTTTTTAGAGGTAGATGAAGCTTGAGACTTATTCTGTAGATTGCTATTTGCAACGTACGGCGTAATTTCACCTTCCGGGTCGCCAGTTGTACTAGTCTGCCCCAACCGGAACGTCGCTTCATAAACCTTATCAAGCTTGGTATAACGCATCGCGTTGCGGCATTCCTTGCCCGTAACCAAAATCAACAGGCCCGTCGCAAACGGATCAAGTGTCCCGCAATGACCGACTTTGACTTTTTTGCCAGCCCGATGGCTAAGCACGCGGCGAACTCGCGCCACTACCCCGAAGCTAGTCATGCCTGGCGGCTTATCAATCAATATAACTCTGTCATTCATACTTCAAGTATATCAGCATACCCCGTAGCATTGATTCTAAAATCTTTTCAGGGCCAATCTGAAGTCTATCCGCAAACTTAAGCTTGCCCTGGAATCTTGAACTGAGCCGGATCATTTGATGTTGGCGCCGAAACTGCTGGAGTTGGCGGCGGCGGTAGAGTAGATTCTAAAGTGTCAGCTCCGACCCCGCCATTAGCTGGTACTGGCGGCAAGGATGAAAAATCTGGCAACGGCGGTAATGGCGGTAATGGCGGCAAATCGTCAATTGCACCAGATGGAGGTGTAGCTGGTACAGTTGGCGCTGCCGACAAGGCTGCGTCAATGGCGGCCCGCGCTTGATCTTGGTCTGAACTAGCAGGATTTGCGGCTGGCGCAGCTTCTACGCTAGGCGCTGGCATTGCTGGCATATTCGGCTGTACCGTTATCCCCTTCGAAGAAACTGCTTCGGGCGCCGCATCAACCGGCGCAACTTCTGATAAGACATCGCGAACCGTCGGTTCTACCTCAGTTTTATCGGCTACAGCGTTAAATGGCGACTGCATTGACGGCGGCTGCGACGCTACCGCACCGCGATCGTGGCTTAAAATAACGCGATTATGCATGTCTTTTTCAGCTTTTCTAGCTTCCTCGGCAGCCTGCTCGGTTGTCGCGTTGAAAGTACCGCCAATCGACGGTTCGCCCGGGCTAACTGGCATCGCTAGACCTGGCCCTGGCGCAAATGGAGCAACTGGCGGCAAAGCTAGATCTTCTTTGGCCGCTTCATCTACTTCTGCTGAGCTGGCAGCAATATCGCGCTGCAAATCGGCGACCGACGGCATATCTCGCCTATCAGCTTCAGGCTCAACAGCAGGAATTGATGCTAACTGTTCGGCTAATTTCTTTTCGGCGGCAGCGGCGGCATCTCGGCTGCTTCGCTTCTCTAATTCTTCATTAGCAGCCCTCAGAGCTTCGTCGGAATGGCGCCTATCAACTGCATTCTTGACGTCGTCAACATCACCGACTGGCTCGTGCGAAATCGACAATGCACCAATATCGCCAGAATTTTTAGACTCATCCTTTTTGGAGGATTTTTCTTCGTCCTTGCTTTTTGCTTCAGGCACTGGAATCGGCTTATCGTGCGATTCTTTGAGTTTAGTGGCAATTAGTTGCTGGTTAGCACCGTCTGCCATCAATTGAGCGGCCACGGTCATCGCCGCCGAGCTAGTATGCGCATTACTGAAACGTTCAGTTGCTGCCACGATACCTGTCAAAAACGCTGTAGCGATTTGCTCGTCAATCAACCGGCTTTCACCTCTTAATTCATTGGCTAACCGGCATAGAACCTCGCTATAACTACTAGCTCGCGGATTACTCCATTCTAGGCTGCCGAGCTGAGTCGACTCACCAAGCGACACGCTCGCCACCACCGCATCGTGCAAAATTCGTCCATGACTCTCGAGCGCATGATCCAAATCAGCTTCATCTTTGACGCCAATAGCCAACACCATCTCGACATTATAGTCGCCCTGACTAAAATCCAAATCTTTCTGGTTGATTGTCGTACGGTACGGCGTAATAAAAATCTTGACCATATCATCGACAATCTTGTAACGTAAGTGATCGGCTTTCTCCTTATCCAGCGCGATGATAAAGTCGCGCAAACTATCAACTGTACTTTCAAACGTTTTCTCGGGCTGTAGAAATTTAATCGCTGGCGGCACCGCCCCGCTGAATACCGCCGTCGCATGCTTATTTAACTTATTGATTAGCAGCGTGATACCCAAAGCAGCACTCAATTCGTCAACCGACGGATTGGCACTAACCGTAACGAGAATATTATTACTTTCTTTGACTTTCTCTACTATCTGGTTTAGCACGTCTGCCATATTTTATCCTATTTGTTTTTATTCGCTATAGACTTTATGTACTATAACATAAGCATCACGACAAAGTCAATACTAATTTACAAAACAAGCAAGCGCCACTTTACAAACAGAGGTGTATAAGTTATAATTGAGAACTGATTGTATATACCAAATCAATAACAGAGGTAAAGGAAATTTATGCCACTCATCAAATCAGCCGTTAAGCGAATGAAGCAGACCGCCAAGCGCCGCCAGCGCAACATTGGTATCAAGCGCGACATCAAATCTGCCATCAAGGAATTTATGTCCAATCCGAGCGCTGCTACTCTAAGCAAGGCTCAAAGCGAGCTAGATACTGCCGTCAAGAAAGGACTGCTCAAAAAGGCAACCGTTAGCCGCCACAAATCAGCCCTGGCCAAGGTCGCTAAAGCTGCTGGCGTCAAACTAGAAAAGAAAGCCGCTAAGCCAGCTGCTGAGGCCAAAAAAGCTCCTGCCAAAAAGCCAGCCGCAAAGGCCGCACCTAAGAAAACTGCAGCCAAAACAGCCTAAGTTTAACCTTATCGAAATAAACGCTCTCGGTAACCAGGGCGTTTTATTTTTGCCGCAAAGCCACCCGAAACAAAAAATCCTCCAACGCTATCCACGGATCAACTGATGATGTTTTCATCTGATAATCGCGCTCCGCCGCTAATTCGGTTAATTCCGCCAAGTCCTTTGGCGACAGCTGTCGAGCAAGCGGCCGCAATTTCTTGGCAACAAACGGGTGTATGCCGAGATCAATCGTATCGCTAGTGCTAGCCGCTTCGGCCTTAGCTAATAACACCAGCTGCGACCACTGCGACCAAACTAACGGCGCCACTTTATAAACATCGTCGCTGCGGCGAAGTTCGTCAAGCGCACTCCGTAGATTTGCCGTTTTGCCGCACACTGCCAATTCAATGATATCAAACACCGAAAACTCACGTGCTGGTGGCAAGACCGTTGCAATCGCCGCATCATCAATTTTCACAGTATTTTTCAAGGCAGCTACAGCGTGAGTTAATTGCAATTGATCAATTTCGGCAGAACGCGATTTTTCGTCGGCGACAATCGCTCGCGCTATCATGTTGCTAGCCTGCGTTTTCGTCAATCGTACGCCGTGCTCGCTTGCATAGTCTAACAGCCATTTTTCGGCCGCTGGACGCTGGCGATCAGTCAGCGGCATTGCTTCAACTAGCTTTGCAGTTTTTTGCAAGATTTTGAAAGTTTTAGTACGCTTATCCGGGCGCGGCTCGATCAATACCAAGTAGGTTTCTGCTGCAATATCACTAGCCCATTCACCAAGCTTATCCCACAAATCTTTTCGCTCCGAAAGATGCTCGACAATAATCAGCTGTCGTTCTTGAAATAAGTTCAGGCCGCGCACCGTGTCGGCTAATTTATTCAAATCAAGACTGGATGCGTCGATTTTTTCGGGCCGAACGCCTAACGATTTCACTAACTGCTGCAGCTCATGCTGCACACGGTAAGCGTTCGTGCCAATAATCAAATAAATCATTTAACCTCCACCTGGCACACCGGGCAAATATGCGTACCGCGGCCAGCGACTTTTAGCTTGATGACCTCTTGGTCGGGATGGCGATGGCAAGCCTGGCCTTCACGCCGAAATACATGAGCAAATGTCAGATAATTCCCTTTTCGACCCTCGGCATCAACGTAATTTTTATCGGTTGAGCCGCCTTGATCAATACTGAGTTGCAAGATTTGCCGCAACTCATTAAATAATGTATTCAGCTGCTGATCGCTGATGTTTTTTACCCGCGTTTGCGGATGAATCTGTGCCGCCCACAGTGCCTCGTCAGCGTAAATATTACCAACCCCAGCAATCACCGCCTGGTCAAGAAACGCTGGCTTGATCATTGAGTTTTGGCGGCGGCGAATCCGCTGGATGAAATCCTCGGCGCGTGTATTGGGATCAAGCGGCTCCGGCCCAACTTTTTGCATGAACGGCAAGTTCTTCACCTCATCAGTCGGCAGCAATTTTACCCAGCCAAACTTGCGCTGATCGTTAAAAAACAGCCGCGACCCGTCCACAAAATCAATCTGCACCCGCGTCGACCGATCTGGCAACTCGCCAATCAAACTATCGTTCGGATGGCCGCCAGCAAAGTCGTCGACCTCGCGAGTGGTATCCGCAGAAAAATCTTGGGCAACTTTACGTGGGCCCCGAGATTTTTTTGGGGATACCCGAGCGTTGTGACGAGAGTTTTGGCGAAAAACTAGCTGCCCCGTCATCTTCAAATGTACCACCAGCGAATAATGCGTATCCAGATCAATCATCAGCACCTTTGCCCGCCGTCGCACCGCCGTCACGCGCGCACCATGCAAAAACTGTTCAACATCAGCCGGCGCGTTGGGGAAGCTTTTTGGTGAATCGAACACTACCGCTCGTGTCACCACTCGGCCCGGCAGTAATTCTGCCAATCCGCGGCGAACCGTCTCGACTTCGGGAAGTTCCGGCATCTATGCCTCCAACAGAGCGTTCAAACGCTTAATAAGCAGCTCATTATCGGTGTACTGCAACGCCATCATTCCCGCTACCTCGGCTCCTTCGCAATTTTCGACACGATCGTCAATCATCACGCATTCGCTAGTGGCGACACCTAAGCGGCCAGCTGTCAGCGTGAAAATTTCTGGGTTTGGTTTGGCCAAGCTTTCCTCGTACGACAACACGCGCACATCAAACATTTTTTCTAATTCGCCCGGCGCAAATAGATACTCCAGCGTACCGCCGCCAACATTACTCAACATCGCCATCTTCAAATTAGCGTACTGCTGGCGTAAATTTACGATATAGTTTATCAATTCCTCGTTACGAATCCGCTTGTGCATCAAGAAATCATGCGTCTGCTGCTGTGTCCAGCCAAACAACTCAGCAATTCCCGATTCATACTCGCTGCCGCTAATAAAACCGTAATCGTGCTGTTTACTGAGGTCGCGCAGCATTACCTTGCCCTCTGGCTCGGCCATTCTTATTAGCGTATCAATACTGCCTCCGTACAGTACGCCAAAACAATCGAAAATAACTGCTTTTATCGCCATGGTTAGAAAATATTATTAAATGACGGTTTGAAATCTGGAATCTGATTGACAAAAAGAGCCTGGAGCTTCAGAGTATCCGCGTTAAGCGTACCAGGCGAGTCCTTGCAAGTTGAAGTCCACAAATTGGTATCGGTATTGTCGCCATCGCGCGTCTCGAATACGTAAGCCAGCCCTTTAGTGGCGCATACGCCGCGAATATCATCGTTTGATTTGTTATCAGAGGCCTGAATGTTGACCTTGACTAGCGCATAAGTAAACTGTTCATAAGCATTACTGTTATTAGCATATTCTTTCTTGTCCAAAACTCTATCCAGATAACCCGAATAAATAACATATTTACGCGATGTTGGACTAACTGTAATCTGGTAGCTCTTGAACTCTTCATCGGCAACAATCGGACCGCGCACTGTCCAGCGCACACTGCGAATTGGGTCTTGATTTTTGATTTTGCTCTCTAGCGACTGTTCGGGAGTTTGCGGCTGCTCGATCTTTTTATCCGGATTCAGCAATGATCGCACAAGTGTTACCAAAATGGCAATAACAACCACCACAGTAATAATAGTAATGATTATCGGTAAAATTCTCGGTCGGGATCCTCTGTACATGTTTGTATTTTAACACATTTATCACGCAGCTACGCGTACCATGGTAGAAACAGCCGTAGCACCTAAATCTTCTTCTGCGGCAGCACCTAAACCCTCTTTTTCAAGAGGCCCAGTTATTTCTTCAAAGCGTTTATTTGTATCGTCATCGTTATTATCAGCTGTTATTTCTTCAGGTCGTTTATTATCTGTATCGTTCTTTTTAGCGATTAATTCGTCAAGTGGTAAAAGCTCTCTGCCAAGACTATCTGCTACTACCAACTCTTCACCACCTTTCCAAAAAACATTAATACTGCGTCTACGAGCAAAATGAAGTGTGTCAATAGCCTTAACGCCTTTTGGCATAACATACGGCATGTACTGCCCTTCTGCGCAGCTGTTTTCAGAAATTTCTTGTACTGCCGCCTCTGGATCGTCGCTGTCGTTTTTGGCATCAGGGCCACAGCAAATTACTAGCCAACCGTAAGGATTTTCTTTATTTGCATAATTATTGTAGATTCGCCAAACGGTACTATCAGCGTCTACAAATTCGCCAACGAAAAAATGACAATCGTTACAACCGTCTTTTTCTCTAAGCTCTTCGTAAAGTTTGTTCGCAGCAGCCACTTGCTTGCTGAGACGAGACTTCTCTTGTTCTAGCTGCTCTTTTAGCTGCGCTATGCGCTCTTGCCTAGACAAAGGCCCAGGCCCTTCAGGTTTAGGGTTGCTATTTTCTGGTGACATATTCCGTACCATAACATCCGCCTTCTTGCTTAAGCTAACTGTAGTTAGATTATACCACAGTTGCAGTTATTTGTCCATATTTGTCCGGGTTTTCGCTAATTTTCAGCAAATTTTAAGTTTTTTACACTTCGCCCCAGTTATTACCGATTTTGACGTCGACTTTGAGCTTAATACCGAGCTGTGGGTAGATATTTTCCATAGTCTCTACCAGCATTTTGCTGACCACTTCAGCGTTTTGGCGCGGACATTCAACCATAATACTGTCATGGATTTGCAAGATTTGATGGCCGAGCGAAATATTTTTATGTACAAGCCCAGACTTGCTGCCTGAAGAGACTTGCCTTTCCGGCAAGGCGAATTCGTTCTTTTCGAACTTGCCGGTCTCTGAAGGTAGCAAATCTGCATCTGCCGCTGGCATCAGTCGTTTCTCGACCGCCAGCATCGCCAACTTCATCAAATCCGCCTCGGTACCTTGTATTGGCATATTAGCTGCTGCGCGCTCGGCAGCCGAGCGAACAGCAAAATTATTCGATCTAACATCAGGTGTCGGCCGGCGACGGCCAAACAATGTCTGCACAAAGCCATCTTCGTGCGCTTGACGGATTGTTTGTTCCATGAACTCTTTGATGTGCGGACGGATACGATAATACTCGTCGATGAAATGCTGCGCCTCGCCGTAACTCATATTAGCAGCAGCCGCCAAACCATGCTGGCTCATGCCGTATAATACGCCGAAATTCACCACTTTAGCGCGGCGGCGCTGCGTTGGTGTCACTTCATTAATCGGTACGTTATAAACTTCTGCTGCCGTCTTGGCGTGAATATCAACATCTGCATTAAAGTCTTCAATCATCTGTTTTTCGCCAGCCATCACCGCCGCCAGACGCAGCTCAAATTGCGAATAATCAGCATTTACGAAAACATTGCCAGGCGCTGGCACAAAGGCATCGCGAATCTGCCGCCCCAACTCAGTACGAATCGGAATATTCTGCAAATTCGGGTTAGTACTCGATAGCCGCCCGGTCGCTGTCACGTCTTGATTAAACGTCGTGTGGATATAGCCGTTAGCGTCCGTTTGCTCTGGTAGGGCTGCCACATAGGTATTTTGTAATTTCGACAGTTCGCGGAAACGCTCGACCAACTCAATGATTGGATGTTGCCCGCGCAGCTTATCGAGTTCCTTTTGGTTGGTGGAGTAACCAGTTTTGCCTTTTTTGATACCGGCTGTCGGCAAGAGCAGCTTATCAAATAGCGCGCTAGCCAACTGCGCCGGGCTGGCGACATTAAATTCATAACCGACCATATCATAAATATTTTGCTGAACCGCTGTAATCTCTTGCGCTAATGATTTATTCATTTTTTCGAGTTTGCTAGCATCGATTTTGATGCCTCGAAATTCCATTTGCGCTAAAACATTAATCAGTGGAAAGTCCATCGTCTGCGCCACTTGCTGGAGGTCAGTCTGCTCAACCAATGCCGACTTTTGTTGTTCATAAACTGCCCAAAGCGCTGCCATCGCCAATTTTGGGTCGTCCAAAGATTCTAGGCCCGCCAAATCCGCTAGTGCGCGCGATTTGCGCAAAGGATTTAACAAAAATGAGCCCTGCGCGGTATCGTGTTTAATAATCGGCAATTTCTGGCAACCAGCACCGAGAAGTGCTTTGAGAAACTCCTTGGTATCATGGCCAACTATCGAGACCTCGGGTAGAATAGTACTAGCCTTGGCCAGCGGCAAGCGAGCGACCTTGCCTTTTTCATGGCTCAGCCAAACCGTATCACCATCCCAAATTACCAGTAATTCCGGCGCCATTACCAACATTGGTATGACTTTATCGCCCGATATTTCAACAGCCGGCGCAAGGATGTCGTTTCTAGTCATCTCTGAAGCGCCATCGCGCATGTGTTGTGGTAATTTTCGCAACAATGAGCGAAACTCCAGCTTTTCAAGTAGCTCTCGCAACTTTGCCGTGTCTAAGTCGCGTACATCCATTGCAGCCAAATCAAGTTTTACCGGCGCATCTGTAAACAACCGCGCCAATTCCCTGCTCATATAGGCAGATTTTTTGCCAGCTTCTAGCTTGCGGCGCAAACTGTCTTTAATCTGCCATAGATTCTCATAAACACCGTCTAGCGTTTCAAATTGCTGTAGTAATTTGACAGCTGTCTTCTCGCCGACCCCCGGCACCCCAGGGATATTATCCGACGAATCGCCTTTCAAGCTTTTCAAGTCGAGAAATTGGCCAATCCGAATACCGTAGCGCTTTTCAAACGCTGGAATGTCAAATTTATCAATGTTAGTCAGGCCTTTTTTGAGCGCATAAAGATACGTATTTTGGTCGAGAATTTGCAGCGCGTCCAAGTCGCTAGTAATCAAATATGTTTCGATGTCGCCGTGCTGTTCAGCCTGCTTGTCTAGCGTTGCCATGATATCGTCAGCCTCATAATCATCAAATTCGTACAGCGGCCAGCCAAAAGCCGCCAGTAGCTCGTGTAAAATCGGAATCTGCGCATAAAAATCTGGCGGCGCTGGTTTGCGCCCACCCTTATAATCAGGATAAATCGCCAACCGGCGGCGAATATTCGTTCCTCGTTTATCCCACGCTACGCAGACATAATCCGGGTTAAGTTGCTTAATTAATTCTAAACTCAGTGCCGCGAAACCATACACGCCGCCGGTCGGTGTCCCGTCTGTGGTCGATAACCCAGGCATAGCATAATAACCGCGATAGAACACGCTTTTACCGTCGATAATCACCAAGCGTTTGGCCATATTTATATTATACGCTATCTAAGGGCCGTTACTTACAAGCGAATATAGCCATAATCATGTATACTAAGGTTATGACATCACAAGAAAAACCAGCCAAGATTTTGGCATTCGTCGGATTGCCTGGCGCCGGCAAAACCGAAGCAACCAATTTCGTAGCCGCCAAAGGTTTTCCCAAAATCTACGGCGGCGGCATTTTGTACGACGAAATGCGCGCCCGAGGCGTTGAAATCACACCCGAATCGCAAGCCGAGTTTCGTAAACAATGGCGCGAACGCGACGGCAAAGACGTTATCGTCCGCCGTGCCGCCGAACAATTACACCGCTTAATTGATGCTGGCCAGCATCGTTTATTGTTCGACGGGCTCTATTCTTGGACAGAGTACAAGTTCCTCAAACACGAGTTTCCTGGCGAGCTCATCGTTGCTGCCATTGTCGCACCAAAACATTTGCGCCACCGCCGTCTCGCAACTCGTCCCGAGCGGCCATTCACCGCCGAACAAGCCAACCAGCGCGACTGGTCAGAGATCGAAGACATCGAAAAAGGCGGACCAATAGCTATCGCTGATTATTATTTAATTAACGACAGCGATATCACTGCGCTATACGCCAAGATTAATTCGCTACTCAGTACAACTGGTTTTGTTAACTTATAACACCTAAAACCAAAGCTATTGCAGATAAGTATAAAGTTTTTTAGCGTCTTTATGCTTGCGTAATTTTGCTAGCGCTTTAGCTTCAATCTGGCGAATTCGCTCGCGCGTCACTGCAAATTCTTGGCCGACCTCTTCGAGCGTGTGGCTCTTGCCATTATCCAGACCAAAGCGCATCCGCACAATCTTTTGTTCGCGCTCGCTCAGCGTGCCTAGCAAATCTTTAACTTGTTCCTTTAACAGCTGGTTCGAGGCCGATTCCTCCGGACTAATCGTACCCTCATCTTCAATGAAATCGCCCAGCACCGACTCGCCTTCGTCATCGCCGTCGCGGCCAACGCCAGCGTCCAGGCTCGAAATGTCCTGCTTGATCTTCATGACATATTCGACTTTTTCCGGTTCCATCTCTAGCTCTTTAGCTAGCTCCTCAATCGTCGGTTCGCGGTTCAGCTCCTGCGTCATTCGCCGCTGCGTGCGCAACAATTTATTGATGGTTTCCACCATATGAACTGGGATACGAATCGTCCGCGCCTGGTCAGCAATCGCCCGGGTAATCGCCTGGCGAATCCACCAGGTGGCATAGGTTGAGAATTTGAAGCCTTTATCTGGATCAAATTTTTCGACCGCGCGCAACAAGCCAGTGTGGCCTTCTTGAATCAAATCCAAGAAGTCTAAGCCGCGGCCCGAATACCGCTTAGCGATCGATACCACCAGACGCATATTCGCCTCGGCCATCTTGTCTTTGGCCTTCTTGTCACCTTCTTTGACCCGTTTTGCCAATTCTAGCTCTTCTTCGGCACTCAGCAGCGGGATTTTGCCAATCTCGCGCAAATGCAGCCGCACTGAGTCGTCCGAAATATCATCGAAATATTGATTAGCGTTCAGTACATCTTCAGGAGTATCTTCGTCCATCAAATCGTTGATATCAGGCTCATTGATGTCCTGATCTTGTATATTGTCGTCAGATGGCTTCTGCGCTTGGTCGTCGTTTGTCACGAGCTTTCTCCTTGATTATGTTATTGAGTGCCGCACGCAACTCTCTAGCCGCTGCCTCATCGCCAGCAGCTTCAGCGTCGCGTAACTTAGCTAATAATTCTTGTTGAGTTTGTTTGTTATGTTTATCCTCTTTATCCCGCAGCAGTTGGCACATCGCGACATAGCGATCGCCGCTATCCCATGCTGCATAACGCTCCTCAGCGCGCAATGATACCATTTTTACATAAATATCAGCTTTTTGCAACTTTTTAGGGCGATTTTGCGGATCGTCTTCTTCGAGGAGTACCGTCGCTAATAACTCTCGCTCAGCGCTGCTCCACTGCTGGCGGCCAGCGCGGCGCAATTCTTCCAAGCATCTAGCATCATAAAGCGCCAAAGCCAAAATATCATCCTCTAGCACCGCCTGTTCGCTCTTAATAATCGATGTATTTGCAACAACAGGTTTAAAAGTCCGTTTCTTGGCAGGATCGCCGGCTAGTTTTTGCCGAACCGCTTCCTCGCTGGTATACGACATAGCGGCTATCCGCTTGATATAGTATTCGCGCTCGACGGGGTCAGCTAGCCCGCGCACTACTCGCAGCGCTGCCGTAGTAAAAGTTCGCCGGCCAACCGCTGTATCCAAATCGCAGCGCCCAGCATGCTGGCGCAATACCCATTCGACAGCCGACTCGTTGCGAGTTACCGCTTCGCGCCACGCCTGAACACTCGATTTGATCAATTCATCTGGATCTTTAGCGCCATCTGGCAACGAAATAATTGTTAGCTCAACACCCTCATGCGAGGCCAGCTCAATTGCCCGCTCAGTCGCCGCTACGCCCGCCTGATCGCCGTCATAACAGAGGCGTACATCGCCTGTCAGCCGCTTGACCGCCTTGAGGTGATTCTCGGTCATCGACGTGCCAGCAGTCGCTACTGTTTGCGCTACGCCCGCTTGGTGGCTGCTAACTACATCCAAATTTCCCTCAACCATCACTACGAAGCCACTTTTGCGGATCGCCTCTTTGGCCTGGCTCAACGCAAAAATATGACGACCCTTATCATACAGTAATGTTTGCGGCGTATTCAGATATTTTGGCGCATTCGGCACATTGCTAATAATCCGCCCGGTAAAGCCAATCACTTGCCCGCCCTGATCCATCAACGGAATCATCATTCGACCGCGAAACAAATCTTTGCCATAGCGGTTTAATAACCCCGCATCGTTGATCTCTCGCTTAGTAAAACCTCTTTTTTCGAGCGCCGCCAGCAACGCCGTGCCGCTATCCGGCGCATAACCAATCTGAAAATCTTGGACGGTTTGCCGCGACAATCCTCGCTGCTTAAAAACATATTCAATCGCCTGCTGGCTACGCAATAAACTCTGTTGGAAATATCGTGCTGCTAGCTCGTTGGCTGCCAACAGCCGCTTTTTGTAGGCGCTGCGCTTCTTGGCACCAGCCGATTGATATTCGCTGAGATCAACCCCAGCTTTGCGCGCCAAAAATTCCATCGCCTGGCGAAAATCCATCCCCTCGGCCTCCATTACAAAAGCGAAGACATCGCCGCCTTTGTTGCTCGAGAAATCATGCCAAATATTTTTTTCAGGACTTACGAAGAAGCTTGGCGTTTTCTCGCCAGTAAACGGACTTAACCCCTTATAGCTGCGCCCTGCCCGCTTTAGCTCAACATATTCGCCAATCACATCTTCGATATTGAGCCGCGAGCGAATTTCCTCCTTGGCATCCATACATTTTAGTATATCACTCTTTACCTCTGTTATCGGTTGTGGTTAAATATAGATATGAATCAGGACCCGTACACCAATCCGCAACAACCGTATTCGCAGGGTTCTGCTAATAATTTACCGCCAGAAAACCCGCAGCAGCCAGCTGCACCGTACAATCAGGTCTACGGCCAGCAAACACCGCAGCAGCAAATGGCGCCTAATCTGTATTACAATAGCCAAGCCGCCCAGTCGCAGCCGCCGACATACCCGCAGCAAACATCCAGCCTGGCAGCTAATCAGCCTGATCAACTATCGCAAATTAACCAAACCGCGCCATCGTACGACACAGGACCACAGCCGCTAAGCACCTTCCCAGTTTACGCCAGCAGCTCGGATGATGATTATAATACTGTTGACTACCTTAACCGTATCGCTCCGCAAGAACAGCACACCATCAATCGAATTGCTATATTTGCGCTCATTGGCACTGTTATTGCTAGCGTCATCATCATTTTGATTCTAATCATCAACCCTGGCGCATCTGATGCCAACAGTCTGATCCAGCCGATCCGCGACCGCACCGATACGCTGAACAAAGTCGTCGACGAAAACGAAGGCCGCCTGACGCAGACTGAAATTGCCGAGGCCAACACTGCGCTCAACAGCACCCTGACGACCATGCAGACCCGTCTAGACGCCATCATCAAAGAGCGCAAAATCCAGAAAAAATCCTCTAGTACCGAAAAAAACTACCTAGAAGCCCTGCAGAAAAAGCTCAACGATTCCTACCAAAAAGGCAAGCTCGACAGCAGCTACGCCACCGCCATGACTTACGAATTAACCATTTTAAAGTCGCAACTCAACAAGCTTAAAAAGGTTAGCGACTCCAAATCAATCCGCTCGTTCTGCGACGAATCCATTAATAATATCAATGTTATCCTCAAAGCTTACCACGACTTCGCTTCAACCAAGCAGTAGCAGCTATTCCGTCACCAGCCGATAACTTAATCGCGCCAGATCAAAAAGTTCTTCGTCGCTGAGCTGGCCGCTGCAAATCACCGTAATCCAGTGTTTTTTATTGAGATGAAAGCCTGGCTGAACCGATTCGTACTTTTGTTGTAACTTTAACGACAATTGCGAATCACATTTCAAGCTAATCCGCAACGGCTTTGAACCCTCGGCTATCAACGCAAACATCTTTTCGCTTTGGCCAGCATCTTTGCGGCCGACTTTGTACACAGCCACCTTATCGCCAAACGGATAGTCCAACCAGGCGCCTGGCAAACTTAGCAAAAACTCTTCAAACTGCTGGTGCGTCATAGCCATTTGCTCCGTATAAAGTATACCAGCATCAATATCGGCAAAACGACCAGCAGCGCTATCGTTATCCAAAACATTACATCGCTATGAAACGGCAGCTGCGAAAAATTCATGCCTGCCAGACCCGTCAAAAACGACATCGGCATAAATATCGTCGTTACAATCGTCAAGCGCTTCATCACATCGTTCATTCTGTTGGACACCACCGACAGATACATATCCAGAGCACTAGTCAATAAATCGCGCATGGTATCGATCAGCTCGTGCACTCGCCAAGCGTAATCATAGCTGTCGCGCGCATATATTGCGCACTTTTCATCAAAAATACTATACCGGCCGTTGCTCAAGCCATTCAGCATATTCATCAGCGGCAAAATCACTTTGCGCAAATCCGCCAATTGGCGCTTATACACGAAAAGCTGCTGCAACTGATGTTTGCCCGGGTCGCGAATCATTGTATCTTCTAATTGATCGGTTACGTCGTCAATTGAGTTAAGAATCGGCATATACTGCTCGACTGTAAATTGAATCATCGTTGCTGCAATTAGCGACGGCGACAGAGCGCCTGGCCGGTACGCTTCAATCCGCTCGGCAACCTCGCTATCTAATTCGTCGCGGTGCAAGGTGATAACTTTGTTTTTACTGAGCAAAATCGTCAACCCTTGCCAATGGACATTGCGGCGTTCAATGCTCGGGATTTCCGCCTTAATCAGTAGCCAATCGCCGCCTTCGACCGCTTGCGGCAGCCAACGGTTCTCAATCAAAATCCGCCGCTGCAACTCCGATAAGTTTAATTTTTCAATTAAGCTTTGCCGTACTTCCAGCGAATCCTCGCTGATATCATGCCATATTTTATCTGTCACGCCTTCACCTTTTTTAAATAATACTTCAGTTCCATGATGCTGCCGCGGATGTCCTCCAGCGCCCGATGGTCCTCTGGTTTGGCGAATTTCTTGCCATATTTGCCCTCAAACACCACTTTCCAAGCGCTGACATCCAGCATCCGATAGTGTAGTCTTTTTGACAACACCGGCCACCACTGATCAATAAAGCGCCGATCTTGATGGATTGAATTACCACCCAATAAAATCCGCGGTTCATCTGCCAAATGCTCATCACAAAATGCCAATAATTCTTGCTCAACCGCCGCCAACGGCTTACCAGCTTCGTTCTGTTCCTCCAAACCACGCCGTGCTTCTGGATGCTCATTCCAAAAACTGGCGTTTCGATCCAGCAGTTTATCCAACTTCTCCGGATCATGCCGTACAACCCCTTCATATGTGGCAATTTCCGTAAAATCCCAATCAGTAGCAATCGCAGCCACTTCCAAAATCTCATCACGCACCGGATCTAGCCCGGTCATTTCCAAATCCATCCATAGAATCTTTTTCGGCTTAAAACTAGCTTTCATATCTCTAGTATACTACTTTTTGGCGTCGTAGTAATCTCGAGAAAACTGCTTTGGTAGCTGCTGCAGCAAACGCTCTAACACAAAGAAAATACCCCTCCTGGCGCGAAGAGGGGTCTGCCGCCCCGGCGGAAGTTGCGGCCAAGAAAGGCCAGGCAACCTCCGCCGGGGCGGGGTGGGAGGGGGTCATCACCTAAGCGCAGCCGCCCCCTCCCTCAGCCGACGGATGAACTCCCAGGGATCGCCCCCTGGGTACGTCAACTTCACTTCTGTTGCAGAAGTGGAGTTGACGTAATAAATGGCCTTCCGGGGGTTACCATTCCCCCAAAAGACTACTTTAATCCTGATGGAGCCGCCCGAAAGCGGCTTCATCAGGATATTCATCTCAACACCAGGACGGCTCACGCCGTCCTGGTAAATGAAGCTCCACCCCCCCTCTCCTAGGGAAAAACAGGGGGTAGGGAAGATGTCAAGCACCTTCCCTACCAAGTATGGAATAGGGGGGAGCTCCTGCTCCTGATCCTCCTCCTCGACCATCTCTGGCCTCCTTTCTGCCCCATCTGGGGCAATAGTGGAGCTTGATCTGTTACCAAGCCCTCTTTAGCGCCGTGAAAACCACCATTTCACAGTACTCAAGAGAGCTCGGATTCTGCCGTCTATATTCTAAAATGCGCCAGAGGCCGATCATCAACCAGCCCCTCGTTACTATTATAACACACTGTTGTAGGTATTACTAGAATATTTACCAATATAATATCCCGATTTGAATGCATGATAAATACACGTAAGAGCCTCTCGTGTTATACTAAACCCATGACCAAACGTATTCTCCTCAAACTCTCTGGCGAGCAGCTCCAGGGCGAGTTCGCCAGCGGTTTTGACCCCGCTCGCGCCCGCTGGATCGCTGAACAAATCAAACCAGCGCTAGAAACTGGCGCCGAAGTCGTCATCATGGTCGGCGGCGGCAATTATGTCCGCGGCAACCAAATCATCGGCCACGGCATCCAGCCTGTCTCAGCCCATAATATCGGCATGCTCTCTACCCTGATGAACGCCATAGCTCTAGCTGACGTTTTCAACGACGCTGACTTGCCGACCCGCGCCCTGTCCACCGTCGAAATCAATCAATTTATCGACCAATACACCTTTCGCCGCGCCCTCAGCCACATTCAAAAAGGCCGCGTGGTCATCGTTGCCTGCGGTACTGGCCGGCCGTTCCTAACCACTGACACTGCCGCCCTGAACCTAGCTTTAGAAATGCAATGCGATGTTGTGATTAAAACAACGAAAGTTGATGGCGTGTACGATAAAGATCCTACCAAATTCCCTGACGCCACCAAATTTGATAAGCTCAGCTATCACGACGCTCTAACCAACCCTGATATCACCGTCATGGACAAAGCTGCCATCGGCCTGGCTATGGACGAACATATCCCGGTTATTATCTGCGACCTCCTCACCGACGGTAATATCGCCCGAGCCGCCCGCGGCGAGACAGTCGGCACGCTGATTAGCTAGCATCTTTAATACCGCCGAAGCAAGTCGCCGCAATAACCGCCGTTCCGTCAAGCCACGGCCGAGCCTCAAAAACGTTAATCTTTTTTCTTGTCTAATTTATCCAGCTTGAAAAAGTGCACAATCGCATACACCACAAAGGCCACCGCTAGCAGTGTAATTAATGAGCTGACAAACGCCCCATACAGAAATTCACCCTTACGCCCGGCAAACTCAACCGTGAACGATGCCGCCTGCAAGCCTTTTTGCGAACCGACGATCAACTGTACTAGCGGGTCGATGAACGCCGTCACCAGCTTTTTGACCGTATCGCCAGCTGCCGTACCAATTGCCAAACCAACCGCCAAGCCGACCACGCCTTGCTCGCGAATGAAATTGATGAAGCCGCCCATATGGGTGTCTTTAACTATTGTTTGCGCCAATTTTTTGTCAGCTAGCTTTTTGGCAGCTAATTTTTTGGCTTTTTTGACTGTTTCTGATGGCATTTAGCCTCCTTTAACTGTTTGGTTATAACCTGGTTTCTTGTGATAAATCGCTTTGTAATTATTTATTCCTCAACCTTACAACGTAACCTTACAAGCGCTCTGGCGCCGCGATTCCCAAAATCGTCAGCCCCGCCTTCAAAATATCAGCGTACACCGCCACTATACCGACGCGGTGTGCTTCTTTGTCGCTGCCGACGACTTGATTTTTCTCGTAATAACGATTGAACTCCTGCGCCAACTCAAACAGGTAGGCGCAAATATGATGCGGCTCCAGACTTTCAGTAGCGCGATTAACCGCCCCCGCATATTCGCTCATTTTCCTAACCAGCAGCCGATCTTCGTCAAACAATTCCGTCGGGAACGTAACCACCTCTTCAGACTTTGTCAAAATACCCCGCGCCCGAGCGTGCGCGTATTGCAGGTAGCTACCGGTGTTACCCGTCAAGCTAACCGCGTCATTGATGTCGAACACTACGTCGCTACCGATTTTCACTTTCAAAAATTGATAGCGCAGTGCGCCCGCCACTACTTCGTCGGTCGGCTCGCCGCCAGCTTGCTCGATGGCTTTTTTGAATTCGTTGAACAGCCAATCAATAGTGATTACCTCACCGGTGCGCGAACTCATCTTGCCGGTCGTTAGTTTAACCAGGCCAGTCGCATAATTAAACAATTTACCTTTCAATTCTGGAATTGCTAATTCACTAGCCGCGATCACCCCGCGGAAATACGCCGCCTGCTCTTCGCCATTGACAGTAATCGACAAGTCCAAGTTTGGATAATCTTGATGCTTCAGCTGGATTAACCCCATATCGTGCGCACCGTACAATCCATTGCCGTGTGAACCGATAAATATGTTATCAAATGCACCATACTGGCTGCCCTTGAAAATATACGCGCCGTCCGACTTGGTAAAGACCTCTGGGGTTTTTGCTTTGATCAAGGCCTTGCCTGGCACTTCAGTTTCACTCTCGACGTAGCGCCGCTCAATTGGCACATTCCCCAGCCGCGCCACATTGGCATCAATTTCATCAAAACTCCAGGCTTTACAAATCTCATACACTTGTTTGTACAGCGGATCGTCCAACACAAATGATTGCTTGGCTAGCTCGTCGATTTCTGCCCGCGCCTCTGGCGATTCCTTGGCTGCCCGCGCCCCTTCAACATACATACGGCTCATAAACTCGTTGCGTTTGTCGGCCGGAATAGCGTCTAATTTACTGACATCGCCGTCAATCTCGCGAAGAATCGCCCACATACTCTTGCCAACGTGCGTGCCGACATCGCCGTGGTAACTCACTCGGTGTACCGCCGCGCCGTCCACTGCCAGCAAATTTGCCATCGTGTCCGCCAGAATTGAATTCAAGGCGTGGCCAATGTGCATGGCCTTAAACGGATTCGGACAATTAGTCTCAATGACCACTGTTTTTCCTGCACGATTAGTCGCTGGGCGCACTTTCAACGATTCCAGCACCGCTTGGTCGCTTAACGTTATGTTGATGAAACCCGGCCCAGCTACATTGACCTCGCTAAACTCCTGGCGGCCACGCAGCTCCTCAGCAATCGCTTCGGCAATTTCGCGCGGGTTTTTACCCAGCGGCTTCGCCAACTGCAGCGCCGCATTCGTCGCAAAGTCGCCAAACTTTGGGTCGGGGCGCGTTAACTGTACATCAACCTGCTGCTGATACAGTTTGTCAATTATTTTCTTCAGTGTAATAACACAATCAATCATAGACTATATTATAACACTTTTTTGCTATGGTTAATCTTCCGTGCCGTCAAAATCTGGCTGGCGATACACCGATACTGGCGTAATATTACGAGCATGATCCGATTGCAGTACCGCTCGCAACATCGCTGTATCGTCACTACTCTCGTCATCATAAGCTGGCTCGAAATCTTCTACTTTTTGTTTTTCTTCTTCTGCCATATTTTCATATTAGCATAACTAGTATAATTTGTCAAGAGACAGCCGCTCTAATCAGTCCAGCAAACAGCGGATGCGGCCGCATTGGCCGCGAACGAAACTCGGGGTGCGCTTGCGTTGCGACAAAATAGCGGCAATTTGGCGCCTCGACAAATTCGACTAGCCGCCCGTCTGGCGACAAGCCCGACACCGCCACGCCGCCGCGGGCAATCTCATCTAGAAACTGCTGGTTCACCTCATATCGGTGGCGGTGGCGCTCCTCGGTGTGATCCGACTGATATACCTTAGAAGCGAGCGACCCTGGCGTGAATACTGCTGGATAATTGCCCAGCCGCAACGTACCGCCAGTCGATTCTTTGCCCTCTTGGCCAGGCATAATATACACCACATCATGCGTCGTAGCATCATCAAACTCCGTGCTGTTAGCATCGTCGAGCCCGGCTCGACGCGCCGCCGCAATTACCGCTGTCTGCAAACCTAAGCAAATCCCCAAATACGGCACATCGCGCTCAAGCGCATACTGCGCTGCCGCAATCTTGCCCTCAATCCCGCGCGGACCAAAGCCGCCTGGCACCAGCAGAGCATCAACCGTCTCGAAATCGCGCTCGGTAACTGTTTCGGCATTGAGCCACTTGATATGCAGACCAACATTTTCATGCCAAGCTGCACTCTTGAGCGCCTCGGTCACCGATAGATAAGTATCCTTGTTTTCCATATATTTAGCGACTAAACCGACAGTCACGATATCGGTTGGCTTTTTGCTTTGCAATTGAGTTAACGCTTGCCATTTCGCGAGATTCGGCTGAGCAAAATTACCAGTGAACTTATCGAGAATGGTCATCAGCGGGCTAGCGGCTATCCGCTCGGGAATCATAAATACGGTATCGAGATTTGGCAGCATCAGCACCCCCGGCAAGTCAACACCACCGTACAAAGCAATTTTTCGAGCAACCGACTCAGGCGCTGGCTCGTCGCTGCGGACAACCACAATCTCTGGCACGATACCGAAACCGCGCAAATCGTTTAAGGCATTTTGCGCCGGCTTGCTCTTGAATTCTTTACTAGTATCAATAAACGGCACATAAACCACGTGCGCATACAAGCAGCGCTCCTTGCCGATTTTGTGAGCAAATTCGCGGATTGCCTCGATGAAGCTTAACCCCTCGTAGTCGCCCACTGTACCGCCGATTTCTACGATGTGCACATCGCTGCCTTCGCCAGCCGCAATAATTGACTCTTGAATGGCGTGCGTTAAGTGCGGGATTAGTTGGACAGTTTTGCCATGAAACTTACCGGCGCGTTCATCGGCAATCAGCTCTGATAATAAGCGTCCCGCCAGCGTAGCGTTTTTCTGCGTCAACTCTATATCTAGAAAGCGCTCGTAATGGCCGAGATCAAGGTCGGTTTCAGCACCATCGCGCGTCACAAAGCATTCGCCGTGCTCTGCCGGATTAAGCAAACCCGCATCCACATTGAGATACGGGTCGCATTTCTGAATTGAGACTTTGATACCTTTGGCCTGGAGAACCGCACCGATGCTCGCAGCGGTAATTCCCTTCCCTACCCCCGAGAGAACGCCGCCAGTTACAAAGATATATTTTGTCTGTTTGCCCATGTATGATTGCTCTTTCATGGGCCCTTATTATAGCATAACCGCTTAGAGTACGCTATATGTAGCGTGTCTATTGGCAGCCCTCGCACATAGTTAGTGTTGCCGGATCAATTGGCGCTGATGGTAGGCCGTCAGCTTCAGCTTTTTGATCGGCTTCAGCTTGCGCTTTGGCTATCTCGCGTTCAATCGCCTCGAGTTTTTCCTCGAGCGTCATGTCGTCGTTAATTATCGCTGATGGATTCATTATTTCCCCCTTTGCTTATATTCATTATAGGCTAATAGGCCGCTTATTCAATTGCTAAAACTCTACTTTACAGTGTTAACTTCATAATTAGTATTGGTGCTTTCAAAGAAATTGACTAATTCAAGCGTATCATTGGCCGCTGCCATCCACTTGGCTGGATTTGCTACGTTATACTCTTTCTCGAAACCCAGTTCTTCCAGGCGGCGGTCAGTCATGAACTTGACATACTGGTTCACATAATCCGCATTCAAGCCCAAGATACCCTTTGGCAGCATGTCTTTGTTATAAGCCTCTTCAAGCGCCACCGCCTGCAAAATCAGATCGCGAATCTCATCGGCGAATTCTTGTGTCTGCAAATCTGGGTTCTCGTCAAGAATTGTCAACAGCAGGTTAATACCGAAAGTTAAATGCAGATTTTCATCCTTGGTAATCCAATCTAGCAAACTGCCGACATTGCGCAGCAAATTGCGCCGACGGAAACTCATACCAACCATAAAACCGCTATAAAACCAAATACCTTCGAGCACAATATTATAAGCTACCAGATTACGCACAAAATCTTTCTTGCCCTCGGTAGTAGTAACGTCCAGCTTATCATTCAGCATGCGGCCGACGTACTTGGTCTGAAAGTCAGATTTGTCTTTCAGGCTTTTCTTACCGTAGCCTGCTGCGTAAATTTCTTGGCGATCAAACGGAAACGTTTCGATAATGTATTCAAAGGTCATAAAGTGGTTAGCTTCTTCCCACATCTGTTTCGATAGATACAAGTGCGCCTCGGCGGCATTGACGTATGGATAAATACCAAAAGCTAACGACTTATTGATAAGCAATTCGTTTGGGTTCAGATAACTGATTACCGTCTTCAACGCGTGTTTTTCGTCGTCGGTCAGCTTCTCGAACGCCGCCAAATCTTGCACTAGTTGTACTTCATTCGGGAACCAAGTGTTAGCAACTGCCTGATTATACAAATCCATTGCCCATTGGTAGCGTACTGGCTTGAGTTGCAAGCCGTCGCGCAGGCCTGATCCCAAAATACCTTGCGGTTGTGTTGTTTGCGTCATATTTCCTCCTTATTATTGTGATTTTAGCAACGTTTATGATTGTTTGCGCCGAGCAAAGCCGAAACCGCTTACCCTTTTCGCGCTGTCGGTACGAACTTTCTGTACCGATTGCGATGTAACGGTGGTTTGCTCGGATTGATGGCGCGGCTTGACATGCAGATAATATGTCGTTTTCAAACCGCGGCGCCATGCTTCTGAATAGATTTCGATATATTCATCAATATCGCGCGACTCTAGGTACATGTTGCGGCTAATCGCTTGGTCAACCCATTTTTGCGCTCGCGCCGCTACCTCGATAAAGGCGTACGGGCTCAGCTGAAAACTAGTTTTGTAAACATCGCGGACTGCTTGCGGAATTTGATCGAAACCTTGAATATCGCCCTGATTCGCCAGCAAGTCGTCTTTGAGCGATTCCCACAGATTAAGTTGTTTGAGTTTACGCACTAAATTAGCATTAACCTCTAGGAATTTGCCGTTAAGCGTACTACGGCTAAAAATTTGGCTAAACTGCGGGTCAAGTCCCGGCGTCGTACCTGCCACATGCGAAATATTAGCAGTCGGTGCGATCGCCATCAAGGTCGCGTTACGCATACCTTTTTTGACTTTTTGGCGCAGCGCTTCCCAATCCAGACGCGATTTACTATCAATTTTTACCTTAACGCCGCGCTCTGTTGTAAGTTTATCAACAGTATCGATAGGTAATAAACCCTTGCTCCAGCCGCTGCCAGCAAAGTTCGGATAGCTGCCGCGCTCAGCTGCTAGATTGGCTGATTCATCAATAGCATGGTAGCTGATAAATTCAGTTAACTGGTCAACCAGATCGTAGGCAGCCTCGCTTTCGTAACTAATCTCTAGCTTCTCCAAAACATCCGATAACCCCATATAGCCGAGCCCAAGCGCCCGATTTTGCTCGTTGCTGCGCATCGCCTCAGGGATTGGCGTATTGGTTATGTCGATTAGATTATCTAACTGCCGCGTAGCCGACCGCACCGCCGACTCTAGCCGCTGCCAATCCCAAGTTTTATCAGCTCCCAGAAACGCCGATAAATTAATACTCACCAAATTACAGGTCGCGATATTTTTCTCATCTTCTGGCAGGGTAATCTCCGTACAAAGGTTGCTAAGATGAATCGTACCAGTATTGTTATTAAGCGCCCGCAAATTGATAGCGTCTTTCCAAGTTAGCCAAGGGTGTCCAGTCGCTTGCAAACTACTGAGAATTTGGCGGAATTGTTGGCGAGCCGGCACGACTTCGAAGCGGTTAATTTTACCGGCTTCTGCTAGTTTGATGTATTCCTGGTAGCGGCGACTGAACGCTTCACCGTATAGTTCATTTAAGTCGCTAACTTCAGCTGGATCAAACAGATACCAATCCTGCCCGTCTTGCACGCGCTTCATAAACTCATCCGAAATAAACACCGCTGTATCTAGAAATCGCGTCCGCAAGTACGGATCGCCTGAATTCTGGCGCAAATCAAGGAATTGCGGAAAATTAAGATGCCAGTTCTCCATATACGCCGCTGCTGCACCCGCTTTCTTACCCTTGCGCGACACTGCAAACAGCGCCGTATCAATCATTTTCATAAACGGAATCGGACCGGTTGACTCGGTATTGGTGGTTTTGACAGGACTGCCGGTGGCGCGCAGCTTATTCATGCTAATGCCGATACCGCCAGTGCCTTTAGCAATAAACATGGTGTCGCGAATACTTTTGGCTATCGAAGCCATATCGTCCTGAACTTCCATAACAAAACAGTTGCTTAGCTGCGGAAACGAACCGCCAGCGTTAACCCGCGTACTGCCGCCCGGACTATATTCCAGATTAGCCATGTGGCGGTAAAAATCTATCGCTGCCTCGGTCGGATTGGTTTCGTTAAAACTCAGACCCATAGCAATACGCATGTTAGTGAACTGCGGCACCTCGATCGGATCGCCGCTTTGGCGCCGCAGCGCGTAACGATTGCGGTTGGTTACTACGCCGAGATACTTGCTGAGCGAATCCTTGCTCGGATCAAGCGCCGCCGCTAGCTTTTTGAGGTTAAATAGCCGCGAATCAGCCATTCGTTTATCTAGTAAACCCTCTTTAACGGATTTGCGAATATAGATGGGAAACTTTTGCGCATGCAGCTTTTTAAGCTCAGTTTTGTTAGTATAATCGCCGAGTACTTGCTGGTATATAGTTCGCAGCAGCAATCGCGCCGCAATTGTGTCAAAGTCCGGGTCGTCTTTGACATTTTGGACTGCCGTCTGGATAAGCGCTTCATCAAGTTGCTCGGTAGTAATGCCGTCAAACAGCGTCAACTGCAACTCGGCCGCTATTTGCGCTACCTTCGCAATTTGGTCTGGCAAGCCTTCGCTAGCTGCCAGCAAAGTTAAATTAATTTTGTTCGCATCAAAAAGCTGCTTACTACCATCGCGTTTCACAACTGTAATATCTGCCATCGTTTCCTTTCTTATTTTTAGCTGCTATTTTTGAGCGCAAAAAACTAATCAGGCTGCTTGAACCCGTCTCGCGCAATTTATTTGCATATTTGTCTATTTTGCTAAACACTATACATATAGCGTCTATATACCAAGCATAAACGCTAAATATGGATTTTTCAAGCATTTTTGCTAGTAATTTTCACAACTAGCTTGGCCCATGCTATCATGGAAAATATGGAACCTATTATTTCTATTGCTCATTTCAAGATGCGTTTCGGCAAGACCGAAGTCATCAAAGATCTCAGTTTCGAGGTCAAGCGCGGCGAAACGTTTGGTTTTCTCGGCAGTAACGGCTCGGGCAAAACCACTACCATTCGCGCCTTGCTCGGTATTTATCAGCCGACCGCCGGCGAACTATTAGTCGGCGGCAAACCCTATTCGGTATCAAGCGGTATCAAACTGGGTTATCTGCCCGAAGAACGCGGCCTTTACAAAAAAGAGCCGGTTATCGACATCATGACTTATTTCGGCCAGCTCAAAGGCATGAGCCGCCTCGACGCTCGGCAAAAATCGCTTGATTTTTTGAAGCGCGTTGATTTGCTCGACAAAGCCAAAACTCGCCTCGATAAGCTCTCGGGCGGCCAGCAACAAAAAGTCCAGCTCGGCATCACAGTCATCGACAACCCAGAGCTGCTAATTCTTGACGAGCCAACCAAAGGATTTGACCCGGTTAATCGCCGGCTACTGATGGAAATCATTGAAGAGCACCAGGCCAAAGGCGCTACCGTCGTGATGATTACTCACCAAATGGAAGAAGTTGAGCGTCTATGCGACCGCATATTACTGCTGAAGGATGGCGCAGCGCGCGCTTACGGCACCGTCGCCAGCGTTCGTAAACAATTTGGCGGCAAGTCGCTCGATGATATTTTTGTTCAAGTCTACAGCCGCAACAACGAGGAGAAGCAAAATGCATAATTTATCAACTGTCATTCGTTTCGAGGTCGTTCGCGCCCTCAAGAAAAAATCGTTCTGGATTCTAGCAATTAGCTTTCCATTGATGTTTGCGGCAATTTTCGGGATGGTATTTTTGTCCAATCAAGCTACCGACGATGCCGCCGAAAAGCTCAAAAACCAGTCGTTCAGCATTGCTATTACCGATGAGTCAAAGATGGTCAAACCGCAGCTAATCGCCGCCTCGAAAGCCACAGAAATTAATCCCAGTGACAAGCAAAACGCTATTGACCGCGTCAAAAATGGCCAGCTTGATGCGTACATCTACTATCCAAAGAATCTCGACCAGCAATCAATCGAAGTTTACGGCAAAGATGTCGGTATTTTTGACAACGGCCGCTACGGCAGTCTGGCAAACAGTCTATTAGCCACTTCTGTTCAGTCAGACGTTAATCCGGCTATTCAAAAAATTATCCAAGGCAAAATCAACTCAACCAGCACTATTTACCGCGACGGCAAAATCCACGACAGCGTCCAAGAGATGATTCTGCCAGGTATCTTTTTGATCCTCTTTTATTTCCTAATCACTTTCTTTGGCAATCAAATGCTGACCAGCACCACCGAAGAAAAAGAAAATCGCGTTATCGAAATGATTCTCACCACTATCGAAGCGCGTACCTTAATCGTCGGCAAAATTATCTCGCTAATAATTCTAGCAATAGTTCAAGGACTGTTGATTATCATGCCAGCACTGATCGGCTACTTGTTTTTCCACGACCAGCTCAAGCTACCGTCAGTCGACCTCAGTAGCTTGCCAATTGACCCGTTACGTATCGGCATCGGCTTTCTAGCCTTTGCTAGCAGCTTCATGATGTTTACCGGCCTGCTGGTAGCTATCGGCGCCGCCGTACCAACCGCCAAAGAAGCTGGCAGCTTTTTCGGCGTAGTAATGATTTTACTGTTCGGCCCGCTTTATGCCGTTTCAATGTTCATATCAATGCCAGACGCACCGCTAGTAAAATTTTTGTCACTCTTCCCGCTGACATCGCCAATCCCGCTGATGCTACGCAACGCCGCTGGCAACCTGGGAATCAGCGAAGCAGTAATCGGTATCGCCCTGCTGGCCGTTTCTGCCGCCATCATCATGGCTATCGCCGTACGTATCTTCCGCTTCGGCGCACTCGAATACAACCGCAAACTCAGCGCCAAAGAAATATTCGCCCGCAAGTAGTACTCGCTTTTTATTGAGCAAGTTATTGCCAAAATTCTTTTTACGTTGTAAAATAGCGAAGTTGCAGTAACCGCTGTAACTTCGCTCCTTTACAGAGAGGATGATACCATGTCTCGCCAGCGAGACGCTGAGCTTGACCGTTTGCGGTCAGCTCGCGAGTCTGCCCGCCAGCGACAGCAGGCAGCCTGGCAGGCTCAGCAAGCCGCCTGGGAGCACCGCTCTTCGGCACGCGCGGTCATGAACCGTGCCTACGAAGCCAAGCAAGCCGCCTACGCGGATCAGCAGGCAGCCTGGGAAGCTTACGTGTCTATCAAGCAGACCAACGGCTCGCGAATCGACAGCTTGAATGCTCAGCAAGAGCGGGCGTATCAGAACATGAAGTCGGCTTTCGAGTCGGCTTCGTTGGCTCACGATACGCACGACGGCGCTAGCGCACGTATGTATGCAGATCAGGGACACGCTTACAAAGCAGAATCTCAGACCTGCGTTGCCGAACGGCGGCAGCTCGTCTCTGAAATTCGCGCCGCTCGTGAACGGCTTGATGCTGTTAAGCCAGCTTTCCAAGTGGCTAAGGCCGAGTTTGCTAGAGCTCGGCAGGCGTTTCTGTCTGCCAAAGCAGAGCACGAACGTGCACAAGCTGAATTTAAGAAGGCAAAGGCTGAGTTTGATGCTTGTGCCAAGGCGTTCAAGGATAGGCTCAATGAACTGAAGTCGGCAAGCCGAAAGCGACGCGAAGACAAAAAGTCGCTCGCCGCAAAAGCTGGAGTCCCGCTTCAGTATCGAGACAGCGTTTGGATCTCGACAGACTCAGATGGCAACACCAACATCTACTTCGGTGGAGTTGGCAAGCCTGATGGTCCTGGGCATGGGCACTACGTCATGGATCCGGGCGGAATCGTGACGTATAGACGCGATCCATTTGATCCACATGGTGCGCAGAATTTCACCGATGAACCTGGTGGAACACTGTATGACCGCCGCGCCCGGAGAGATACGCCACCACTCGGTGTACGAAACCGCGATAACGACACCAATGATCGCAGTGGAGTGTTCTACGATAGGAGTCGTCAGATAGACCTGCATGTGACGCAGTACTATGGAGATAACTATCGCGTCTCGTGGGATACCGACGGAAAATCTGACAGAGGTTATCACTGGACAGACCAAAACCTTCCGTCTAGCCATCCCCGCAACCATGTTCCGCCCGAAGATGCTCGATAGATAGAAAGGAGACGACTGTCCCAGGCTAATATTATATTATTAGTCTGGGACTTTTTCATGTTATATAATTATAAAATATGAATAACGGCGAGGATCAATACCCTCAAATGACCTACAAACAAGCAGTTGAATACTGCAAATACTGGGCGGACCAAATTAGGTATAAAGGACTTGATTTATTAACTACTGATTACAGTGAAGTTATTGGAATTTCTTATCAGTTAGCTTATGCGCTATATATGCAGACTTGGATTGATCCGCAAAAATATTATCATTTGTATCGAGTTCGTACATATGCTATAGACATTGACTATAATAATTACACCGACAGAGCTTCGTGGGAAAAGTTATTGGAACTAATTGATGATCTGCTAGAAGAGTATGGTAAAAATAACTACCCCCAAATGACCTACAAACAAGCAGTCAAGCACTGCAAGCACTGGGCGGATCAGATCCGAGCCGATGGGCTTGATTTATTGACCACTGATTATGTTGCAGCCATTGGGGTTTCCGACCAGCTAGTTTATCCACTATATATGCAGATTTGGATTGATCCGCAAAAATATTATCATTTGTATCGAGTTCGTACATATGCTATAGACATTGACTATAATAATTACACCGACAGAGCTTCGTGGGAAAAGTTATTGGAACTAATTGATGATCTGCCAGAAGAATACGGTAAAAATAATCAATACCCTCAAATGACCTACAAACAAGCAGTCAAGCATTGCAAATATTGGGCAGATCAAATTAGGCATGATGGGCTTGACCTATTGACCACTGATTATGGTGCGGCTATTGGAGTTTCTGATCAGTTAGCATATCCACTGGATATGCAGGAATGGATCTCAGCCCCAAGTTATCCAGATATTTATGCAATACGATACTATGCTGATGTTGTCGATCGCAACCACACCGACAGGGCATCATGGGAAAAGCTACTAGAGTTAATTGATAAATTATAAGACCGGAATAAGATTATGAAGCAAGATGAACAGGCAATTCTAGCACGTAATATGATTCAAATGATTCGTAAATATGCCGATAATTCAGATGTCCTTGAATATCTTGACAGTTTTGCGTTCTCGTTGGCACGCGGTCTTGATGACTCGTCTGTTGTGTCGTGGGATGATCTCGCTAGTATATGTGACCAGAGGTATTATTCTTTAAACAACAATAATCCAGTACCGCTTAATGTCGAACTGCTTAATCAGTGTGAGCGATCTATACAGAAATTCTTGCCAAAGGTTCGTGGCTCATAAGCAGAGCCAAACAAAGATAAGTCGTTGAGGACTCATTTTTTAGCTAATTCTATGAGTTGATAGACCAATATATTAGAGAATGTATGGACGCTCTTTGCTGTATTTAGATTTATGTATGTCCAATTTATCACTTTAGATTCCAGACGCTTGAGCGAAGGGTATTTCCGCGATAGCTAGCATCATGATCACTACAAACCTGGTGGCGGACCAAATAACAACGTAGCTTTGAAACACGAGTATAACAATTAGGGTTGTGATATACAGACCTGAGTCATGACGAAAAACTGACTCACTTACGTAGATGTTTTATAGTATAGATATAATGATACAGAAAGCGTCAGATAATATAGTTCAAAATGGTAATACTACTAAAGTATTGGCATTAATTCAAGCTGCGCGTGCTATGGATATCGCGGAATTGTGTAAGCGCGGAGATTATAACCAGCCTAACGTACTCTATCCGCAAACTAAATCTGAACGTATCGTCGATGAATTACTTTGTTTGATGCTACATGAGTCAGATCCCGCTCTTGATGAAGCATCGTCTATATTGAGCAACCTAGACAAAGGCGTCGATAAACCAGAGGACTGGCGTGCGCTATTTGCGATTGCTGACGAGATTGAGTCGCGTAAAACAAATTACCAAGACCATTATAACGATAGCTATGAACAGTAGTAACAGCCAATACCCTCAAATGACCTACAAACAAGCAATCGAGCACTGCAAGTACTGGGCAGAGCAGATCCGAGCCGATGGGCTTGATTTGTTGACTACTGACTGGGGCGCAGCTGTTGGAGTCTCCGACCAGCTATCCTATCCACTAGATATGCAAGAGTGGATTGCACTCCAAAACTATCCAGACATTTACGCAATACGGTACTATGCTGGCGCTGTTGATCACGACCACACTGACAGAGCCTCATGGAAAAAGCTGCTAGAGCTAATTGATAAATTACCAGAATACTAGGCAATTCTTACACCCGTCACTATTCAAATAATCCATGAGCACAGCTAGTACTGACGCGATAAATACCCCGATATTTGCAAGCAGTCAATCTAAAAATTTTCGCCAAGAACATAATCGGTATAAAAATTCATGCTATTTCTTGGCGGAGAGGGCGGGATTCGAACCCGCGATACGTTGCCGCATACACGATTTCGAGTCGTGCGCCTTCAACCACTCGGCCACCTCTCCTTGCATAGGTAATTATACCCTACGCTGCTCATTTTTGCTAATATGTTAAAAATATGTAAACTACATACATATACTTTACATATTTTTTACATTATGCTACCATTATGATGTCAAATATATACATATTATGGAAAAAGATTTTGTAATCATCCGAGAACAGCCTACTATATCTACGAAACGCCGATTAAATCTAATCGACATGTATTTTAATGAATCCGCGGCCGCATCTCCTTACTTGCAAGCAGTCAACGAATCAAAATACCTTTACTGGAATAAGGCGCGCTTTGTTGATCCGATTCCTAAGCTTACCCCAGCAGAGTCGTGGCAGCTAGCCCACACTGTTAGGCGTTTTAACTCGCAGCCGACGCCTATTCACGCTAAAAACGGCGCTCATTTCGGCTGGGTTAGACAAGAGAAAGTTGACGAAGCGCAGCGAACTGTCGATATGTATGCTGGCGGACAATTCTTAACAAATACGCCGGCAATTACTACCCGATCTGAACGGCAAAAATATATCGCAAGAGGCATCCTCGAGGAGGCTATCGCATCAAGCCAGCTTGAAGGTGCAGACACTTCTCGGCGCTACGCTAAGCATATGATAGCCGACAACATCAAGCCGCGCAACAAAAGCGACTGGATGATTCTCAATAACTATCGAACTTTATCGAAAATCGAAGAAAATTTCGTCGAACGCAGTCTATCGAAAAATTTACTCTTAGAATTGCATCAAGAGCTAACCCGCCACACGATTCCCGACGCCGATTCAGGTAGATTTCGCAAAGACAGCGATAATATAGTCGTCTGGTTCAACGAAAAAGTCGCCCATGTACCGCCAAACCAAAGTTTTGTCGAGCATGAGCTTGATCGCTTGATAGAATATGCCAACGATAACGGTAAGTTTATCCACCCGTTAGTCAAAGCAACTATGCTGCATTTTTGGCTAGGGTATCTGCACCCCTTCACTGATGGCAATGGACGTTTAGCGCGTAGCTTGTTTTATTGGTATATGCTGAAAAACGGTTATTGGGCGCTAGCTTATTTTCCAATTTCTACAGTCATTAAGCGAGCACCAGCACAGTACGCCTACGCTTATATTTACGCCGAACAAGATTCATATGATTTTACCTACTTTTTTAATTATCACACCGAAAAAGTTCTGGAGGCTATCAAGGAATTTCGAGATTATACTAAAAGAACCGATGAAGAAAATAGCGCTATAACCAAGAAACTTCACTCTATCAAAAACCTTAATGACCGGCAAAAACAAATTATATACTATTTAATATCTGACGATAGCCATTACGCTACCATTTCCTCGCACGCAGAATTAAACGCTATCTCTCGCCAGACTGCCGATAAAGATATAAAAGGCCTCTTGAATCTAGGATTGACCTTTTCTGTTAAGCAGGGGGCTTCCGTGCTGTACTACGCGTCTGATAAACTAAAAACTATGATAAACAAGGAGTAATCATGGACGATTCAATTTTTACCAAAATTATCAAAGGCGAGATTCCTTGCCGCAAAGTTTACGAAGACGATGATGTTATTGCCTTTCTCGATATCAACCCGCTCAGCGACGGACATGTGCTAGTGGTGCCCAAAGAACAGGTTGATTTAATTTGGGACCTCGACAACGAGACTTACACTCACCTCTGGCAAACTGCCAAAAATATCGCCCAGGCTATCCAGGCCGAACTCAACCCTATGCGTGTCGGTGTAGTTGTTGAGGGCCTTGATGTACCGCACGCCCATATTCACCTAGTGCCGCTGTATGACCGCGACACCTTACAGCTCCATCACGACTACCCTGTCGATATTTCAGACGAACGGCTCGATAATATCGCCAACAGTATCAAAGAGCGCTTGATTGCCATATGATCACCGTCATCGCCGTTGGTAAAAAGCATGAGGATTGGGTCTCAGGCGGCATCAAACGCTACCAAACGCGCTGCAAGCAGCCTTGGAGTTTTGAGTGGCATTGATACCGCATAGCAAGCTAGATGGCCAGCAGGCCCGCCAAGAGGAGTCTGAGCGAATTTTAGCGCGTTTACACCCCCAAGATTTCGTAATTCTGCTCGATGAGCACGGTCAGACGTTTGACTCGCCTGCCCTATCGCGCCAGCTAAACGAGCTCTTTGTGCAAGGTAAAAATATCACGATAGTTATCGGCGGCGCCTTTGGTGTCAGCGCAGCACTGACACAGCGTGCTAACCTGGTTTGGTCACTGTCGCCATTAGTCTTTCCACATCAGTTAGTGCGACTGATCCTCGCCGAGCAGCTATACCGGGCCCAAGAGATTGCTCGAGGTGGCAAATATCATCACCAGTAGATAGCCAACTCGCACGCTAAAACCTAGCGATAATCTGTTTGCAAATCGTTCGAACACTATCTCAGACTAACTTATAATCTTATTTTATGTCATACTATTGACTTTTTATCATACTTGTGCTATATTTGTAAGCACAATACCTTAAAACAAAAAAACAAACATAATTATGACATATTTTACTTACATCATTAACACCTTATTCGCCGCGCTCAGTCTGCTGATAGCTAGCGGTGTTGCTGTCCACGACGGGCATTTCGGGCATGCTATTGATATCAGTTTGACGCATGATCATTCCATGCAAAAGCTCAGTTCACAAGATTTGCGAACCATCAACGAGTCGCGAATGCAGCACACCCATTCCGAGCATAATCTATCAGAAGGTATGCTCAACAACAGTTTTCGCTACCAATCGCCTAGCATTTCGCCAGATCGCCGCCATCACCACAAAAACATTTTAGCCTTATTAGAAGAAGGCGGCCGGCACGCTTTTGATAACACGAATTTACCAGTTATCGACTAGCTTTTACCTGTTCGACACAACTTGCAGCTCGTTCTGTAGCCGGGTAATTAGTTCTTGCTTTTCACGGAGTGTCTTGCGCGACTCCTCGACCAGAGCCGGCGGAGCTTTGGCTACATAGTTATCGTTTGCCAAGCGCGTCTCGAGCGTCCGGATATGCTGGCGTTCTTCGGCTAAACGTTTCTCGAGGTTAGCTTGATGCTCGTAAAGCGTTTCGTCGTCAATGTCTAGCCAAACGTCTCGCCCGCTAGCCGCCAAGCGCAATCCCCTAGCCTGGTCAACATGTTCTACCGAGGTAACGCGCGCTAGCTTCTTGACAAGTTCGATATTATCAGCTACCAGCGAATCGTCCATATACAACAGACCATAACGTTTATTGCCCGGCAGTTCGCTAACTACGTAGCGTGCTTCTGATACTAAATCTTTCAAGCGGCCGAATGCAGCAGCAGCGATATCGTCGTACTCTAGGCGGTCTGGCATAGTTTCGCTAGCCAAGATCGTATCGTGCCACGGCAAAGCCTGCCAAATTGTTTCGGTCAAGAACGGCGCAAATGGGTGTGTTAACCGCAAAATTGTGTCTAGAACATACGTGTTCATGTCGATATTTTGCTCAACTTTACTAGCCTCAATATACCAGTCGGCTACATCATCCCAAACGGTGTGATAAATCGTCTCGCCAGCCTCAGCGAAATGATAGGTCGCAATCTGCCGGTCTAGCGACTGCGCCGCCTCATCTAGTTGGCGAGCAATCCAATGATCGGCTAGCGATTGCAGTTGCGGGCTGACCGTTGGCGTGCGGTCGCCAACCAAATTTTCAGTATAGCGAGCAATATTCCACAGCTTGTTGCAGAAATTACGAGCTGCTACTACCTTGCCAGTATTAAACGCTTGCGGCTGGGCAGCACTGCGGCTAGCAATAATACCCATACGTAGCGCATCCGAGCCATATTTCGCCACTGTCTCCATCGGATTGATGACATTGCCCTTGCTTTTGCTCATCTTGATACCCTTTTCATCAAGCACTAAGCCATGCAAGTACACATGCTTGAACGGCACCTGGCCAGTCCGATACAGGCCCAGCATAATCATCCGTGCTACCCACGCAAACAAAATGTCGCCCGCTGTTTCCATGACGGTATTCGGGTAATACTTGGCTAGCTTGCCAGCATCCAAATAATCGGTGGTGATATACGGCCACTGGCCGCTACTGAACCAAGTGTCAAGCGTATCCTCCTCGCGGCGATACGTTGTGCCATCTACAACGATTTCTTTTTTATCGACATCCGTGCTGAAACGCCAATCGTTCAAATCCGTCTTGGACTGAAACATTGGAATCGGAATGCCCCACGGTATTTGGCGGCTGATATTCCAGTCTTTGATATCTTTGAGATATTTAATGACAACATCGCCTTTATTTTCAGGGGTAAACGTCACTTCTTGGCACTCAATTGCCGCGATAGCGTTATCGGCCAATTGGCGCATTTTGACGAACCACTGCTCTTTGGCAAGCGGCTCGATGACCGAACCGCATTTGTAGCAATGTCCAACCTGATGTTCGATGTCTTTTTCGCCGCGCAGCAATTCGTCTATTTCGAGCGCCGCTAAAACGCGTTTACGAGCTTCTAGCGCCGTCATACCGACAAATTGACTTGGCACATTGATCATTTTGCCGTCGAAATCGATTACCTGGACTAACTCCAAGTTGTGGCGCTTGCCTACCTCAAAGTCATTCGGGTCGTGTGCTGGTGTAATTTTCACCATACCAGTGCCATAAGCTGGATCGACATAATCGTCAGCGATGATGGGAATTTCGCGCTTGACAATCGGCAGCAGCGCTTTGCAGCCGACAAGGTCTTTGTAGCGCTCGTCGTTTGGATTGACCGCTACGGCTACGTCGCCAAACATCGTCTCGGGCCGCGTCGTAGCGATAATAATTTCGCCGACTTTATCAATTAGCGGATAAGCGATTTCCCACAACTTCCCTTTTTCATTCTTGTGAACCACCTCGTAGTCCGAAAAACTCGTCTGATGCTGCGTACAGTAATTAACGATACGTTCGCCCCTATAAATATAGCCGTCCTGCCACATCTTCTCAAAAGTATCGTAGACAGTTTTGATAACTTTATCGTCGAGCGTGAATACCAAATCGTCCCAATCAGCGCCCACGCCAATCGCCCGCAGTTGTAATTCCATATCGCCGCGGCGTTTAGCTACGAAATCCCATACCTGCGCGTATAATTCTTCGCGATTGAAGTCAAAGCGCGTCTGGCCGTGCTTCTCTAGCTCGCGCTCGTAAACTACCCAAGTTTCAAAGCCGGCATGGTCAGCCCCCGGTATATACACAGCATCATAGCCTTGCATACGATGATAACGCACTAAAATATCTTGAATCGCCGACCCTAAAGCGTGCCCGACATGCAAATTGCCGTTAGCATTTGGCGGCGGCATCACAATCGCGTACGGCTGGCCCTGCCCTTTCGGTTTAAATACGCCAGATTCCTCCCACAAGGCGTAAATTGACGGTTCATATTCGTTCGGAGTATAAGTTTTAGCTAAGCTCATTTCATTCTCAATTCATTTCACGTGAAAATTAGCAAAATAACCAAGCATAGCAATTCCACAGTTTGCTATTCCTCACCTCTTGCTGTTTTTTATTCCACGTGTTTGTGTTCTATCCTATTATAGCACAAACGATGTATACTAAACATATGATTGATACAATACTATGCGACGAAAAAGCTGCCTGGGACAAGATTGTTGCTAAGTTTAGCGGGCACCCGCTGCAGCTCTGGGGATGGGGAGAAGTAAAAGCGGCGCACAATTGGCGCGTTCAGCGAATTACTATAGTTGACGGCAACGAAACAATTGGCGCTGCGCAAATATTACTGAGAAATCTGCCTAAACCGCTTAATCAATTAAGCTACATTCCGCGCGGGCCAGTCTACAAACAAGGTAGGGAAGACGATGTTTTGACGGCAATTGTTAATTACGTTAAGCATAAGCTGCCATGCGCTGTGCTAACTATTGAGCCAGATACTGAACATCCGCTACGCGCCAAAGGCTGGCGCCAATCGCCAAACAATATTTTGCTATCGCGTACTTTGATTTTGGATTTAACTCATACAACCGACGAACTATTGGCCGCGATGATCAAAAAAACCCGCCAGTATATCCGTAAATCCGGCCGGGCTGGACTTGATATCAAACCGGTAAAAACGCACCAAGACATCGCTGCTTGCCTCGAAATTTACCGCCAAACTGCTAAACGCGCTAAATTCGCTCTGCACGACGACCAGTACTATTACGATATTCATGACAAACTAGGGGAGTACTCGCAGATTTTTGCTGCTTACGAAGACAATCGTCCGATATCATTTCTTTGGCTGGCGACTAGCCGCGAAACTTCATTCGAGCTATACGGCGGTATGAACGATCGCGGCCAAGCCTTGCGCGCTAACTACGCGCTAAAATGGCACGCTATAACCGAATGTAAACAGCAGGGAATTAGGCGCTACGACATGAACGGCCTGCTCAACGACGGCGTGAGCAACTTCAAGCGCGGCTTCGCTAGCCATGAGAATAAATTAGCTGGTACTTACGATTATCCAATGAGCCAGTTTTATCCAGTTTGGCGGCATGGATTACCGCTAGCTAAAAGAGTCGTCCGCAGCACCAAAAAATTACTTGGTAAATAACTGATCTATATCAACAGCCCCGCGGCGAAATACAATGATATTTGCATGCTCATCGAGGCCAATAATAGTTGACGGCTGATTATTAGTTATAGTGCCGCCATCGACATAAAAATCGACCTTGTCGCCAAAATAGGCTTTAGCTTCAGCGATTGTCGACGAAATTGGCCGGCCTGGCACATTAGCGCTAGTAGTCATCAATGGTCCAGTTTGCGCTAAAAGCCGCGACAGCGAAGGGTCATCGGGAATACGCACGGCTAAGTTATCTCGCGTTTGTTTGAGATAAGTAGCGACATTATAGGCATTAATAACAACGCTAATTTGACCAGGCCAAAACTTGGCTGCTAACGATAATTGGCTAGAGTCTAGTCCTAATTTCGCCAAATCATTAATTGAACTAGCGATTAGCGTTCCTGGTTGGCTAGCGCGCTTCTTGGTGTCGTACATTTTTTGGATCGCTGCTGGATCAGCGGCCCGTGCTACGAGACCATAAACTGTATCAGTAGGCAGCACGCCAATACCGCCGCCATTCAAAATATTGATCAATTCATCATTATTAACAGAGGTAAATAGTTGTGACATTTACAACGCTCCGGTCTTGTTCCAGGTGGTTTTGGCCATTGACAGGCTAGGAATCACCTCGAGAGTGTACGGATCGGCTGGAGTACTCAGTCGAGCTTGCTGATAGCCTAGCGCCGCAATCATTGCCGCATTATCAGTACACAGCTGAATCGGCGCGTACTCAATGTTAATCGGTAGTTTCTGGCGCAGTTGGCGGCGCAGTTCTTGATTAGCAGCCACGCCGCCAGCAATCACTACCGATTGCGGCTGAAAGTCCTGAAAAGCACGCAAGGTACGCTCAACTAGCGTCTCGACGGCTACTTTCTGGAAGCTAGCTGCAAAATCGTGCTGCTGCGAACTCGTGACAAGCCCTGGGAGCTCGTGCGATGGAAAAGTGAAGTCTTTGCCCACTTCGCGCTGCACGGCCCTTAGAACGGCTGTCTTGAGGCCTGAGAACGAAAAATTGTACGGATTATCGAGCTTAGCTTTGGGTAAATGGTATTTATCAGGATTACCCGACTCAGCCGCGCGCGCAATCGACGGGCCGCCAGGGTAGGGCAAGCCGAGAATTTTGGCCACCTTGTCAAAAGCTTCGCCGACAGCGTCGTCTTGGGTTTGCCCCAGCAGTTGATAATCACCGTGGTCGCGAAAGAGCACCAACTGCGTGTGTCCACCAGAAACAATCAAGGCCAAAAGAGGAAAGTGCGGCTGGGATTTTGGCAAGGCAAGCTGAACAGGCCCGGGTGCTTGCTCGGTAATAAAATTGGCGTAGACATGTCCCTCGACGTGATGCACCGGGTAGAGCGGTTTGCGATGTAAAATCGCTAACGTTCGCGCTGCTAGCGAGCCAATTAGCAGCGAACCAATTAAACCTGGCGCGTAGGTCACGGCGATAGCATCAATGTCGTCCCAAGTGCAGTTCGCTTGAGCGAGAGCTTCGTCGACGACTGGGCCGATAGCCTCGATGTGGCTGCGCGCCGCAATTTCAGGCACCACGCCGCCAAAATGCGCGTGAATATCAATTTGCGATTGCACCACATTTGACAACATCCGAAAACCGTCCTCAACTATAGCTGCCGCGGTTTCATCGCAGCTTGATTCAATTCCCAAAACCTTCATCTACTTAATTGTACCACCGCCAAGAGGTCGATGCTATAATATCGGTATGAATTCACTCAAGAAAACTTTGAAAAAGGCCATTCCCGCTAGTTTATACCAATCAATTGAGCCAACTTATCATCTATTGACAGCTACTGCCGCTGCTACCAAAGCTGGTTATCCAGCGCACAATATGCGCGTCATCGGCGTGACTGGCACCAATGGCAAAACCTCGACCTGCTTCATGATCCACAAAATGCTAACCGAATCTGGCATTAAAGCAGGCCTGATGACCACTGTCGCTTATGGTGTTGGTAATGATATTACGCCGCAAGTTGCTCATATGACAACAGTTTCAGCGCCGCTATTACAAAAACGCTTAGCAGAATTCAAGAAACAAAATGTCGAATGGGTGATTTTGGAAGTAACTAGCCACGCGCTAGCCCAGCACCGTACCTTTGGCGTACCAATCGAGATCGCCGTCATGACTAACGTTACGCACGAACACCTCGACTATCACAGAACTTTTGAGCGCTATTTGGCTGCCAAAACCAAACTATTTAAACTAGCCAACCGCGTCGGTATCATTAACGCCGACGATCCGTCTGCTGAAACTTTCCACCAAGCCGTCAAACAATCGGTCAGCTACGGCCTCAAATCTGGCGATTGGCGGGCGCAAGATATCAATTTGAGCGCCCACGGCAGTGATTACATAGCGTTAATTGATGGCGATTCTTACCACATTCATGTTAATATTCCAGGCGAGTTCAATGTTTATAACAGCCTAGCGGCGGCTGCCGTTGGCCGCGAGGTTGGCTTGACCAAGGACCAGATCGAGCGCGGAATTGCCGCTTTAGCGGGCGTAGAAGGCCGCATGACAGTGGTCGACGCTGAACAGCCGTTCTCGGCGATTGTCGATTTTGCGCACACGCCAGACTCGTTCGAACGATTGTTGAGTGATGTTAGAAACACAACAAAAGGCAAGCTAGTGGTATTGTTCGGCTCGGCTGGCCGCCGCGACGAAGCTAAACGCGCCATTCAGGGCGAAATCGCTGGCAAATACGCCGATGAGATTGTCTTAACCGAGGAAGACGATCGCGATATCGATGGCAATACCATCCTATCACAAATCGCCTCAGGCGCCGAAAAAGCTGGCAAAAAACGCGAGAAAAATCTCTTCCTAATACCAGACCGCACCGCGGCCATTAATTTCGCCGTCTCGCGGGTGTCCAGCTCGAAAGATACTGTTATATTCCTGGGTAAAGGACACGAAAAAACTATTGAGCGCGCCGACGGAACTCATCCTTGGAACGAAATCGAAACAGTGCGGCAAGCTATTTTGAATATTAAAGCTAAGTAGCGACGATTAGGGCTGAGAGTGCTTCTAAGCGGCCTAATAGTATGATTCATGATGCCGGGCGAAGTATAATCGGCGCACTAATCGTTCGATATATTTGCTCCAAAGCCGCGACTTAACAGGCGAAACTGGAATCTCGAAAGCGCCAATATAGTCGGTGATATGCTTATTGAAGCTAGTTTTGAAGCGCCCCAGGCCATAGCGCGGATGATTCGGGTTACTCATTTCATCGGAAGCTGGCGTACCGCAGAGGTCGTGTTCGAGCGAGCCGTGCTCTTTAGCCCATTTGATTACTTCCCATTGCAGGCGGTGGCTAGCACCGTAGGCCGTACGTTTGCGAACCGAAGCACCGTCTTTGTAAGTACTTTTAGTACCCAGAATCACCGCAAAGGCACCAGCCACCAGCTGATCTTGATAATAGGCAAAAAATAGCTGGCCTTGGTTGGCATCAGCGTATTGCTGGTAGAATTCGCGGTAGTATTGCGGCGAGCGGATCGTAAAGCCAGCGCCATCGGCCGTTTCTTTGAACAAATCATACATCGCCTGGCAAGTTTCATCATTGACTGGTACCCGCTTGACGACAACACCGTCGCGATCAGCGCGGCGGATAGCATGGCGGCCTTTTTGCGGCAGGCTCTTGAGAATCGTATCGATGTCGCTACGTAAATCAACCACCACAGTCGAAGCATTGTACTGAATCGGTTGAGTAGGTAATAGTTCAATCGCAGAAACGTCAGTACCGCGTAGTAATTCTGGCTCGATTTTGATAGTAAAAACACCTTGCTGGCGAGCAAAATCACGCAGCACTGGCACTACCGAGGCTAACTCGCTAGCGCTAGCTATACCCGGACCTTTCGGGATATACCATACTTTACCGAATAGGGGAATATGCTTTTCGATAGCGCCAATTGCTAACTCGCCGCAGATAATAAAACGCGGCCGCCAGTTAGCCAGCCGTTTCAAATTTAAAAAAACCGACCCTTGCAGCATATTGCCGCGATCGCTATTATGAACCACTAGATTATCCCAGCGGTTGATTTCATCATCAGTTGCAAAACGAATAGTCATAACTATAGTATAACACCTCCGAGGAGGACTTACAGAGGTGTTATCGCGTGATTACAGAGAAAACCTATTACGGCTGCGGGTTTGATAAGAAATCAATCTCTTTAATGACATCAAGCAAAGCCTGAGCGCGGCGAGATTCATCAGCAATATTTTTGGCGGCCTCATGCGCCGGCGCAATCAAAGTTTTGTCGTCCGTCGAGCGGATCAATAGCAGATAAGTGTCAAATTTTTCTTCGGCAGAGATGTTGAGCTTATCCACCAGCGGTCGAAGCTCTTTGATGGCTTCGTTCTTGACATTATCAAGATCGTTGTCAGCAACTGGCATAACTGTAGCTGATGTTTTAGCCGGTTTTGGCTGTGCAACTGGTTCCGGCTCCGGCGCTGGCTCTGGCGGCAAATCAGGCAGCGGCGGCAATTGTGCTGCTGGTTGTGCGCTCGTTGCGCTCGCGCCGTTACTTACGCCAGCCAAAACCTTAGCGAGATCCTGATCGTCGCTAATTGGCTGCGTTGTTTGCGGTTTTATATCCATGTGCCCACCCTCTTCATTACTTTTATGCTTTATTTAGTATATACTGTATCATAGTTATAGGAAATATCGCAAGAGAAAGGTGATTTTACATGCTAGATGACTCTAATATTTTGAAGCAAAGAGACAACGGGGGCGCTCTCGAAGTTGCAGCTAAACTCTATCAACAGGCGAATTTTGACTGCCAATTGCGCGACACCGAGCACGACGGCCGCGAACTGCGCAACATCATCGTCGCTGGCATGGGCGGCTCGGCGCTAGCGGCCGACCTCGCTAAGTCGCTGCTCAACGACACGCTATCAATTCCGTTCAACGTCGTCAAGGACTACGGTTTGCCGCATTACGCCGATCACAATACCTTAGTTATCGCTAGCAGCCACTCTGGTAACACCGAGGAAACTCTATCATGCCTCAAGCAGGCGATTGAACACGGCTGCCAAATTGCTATCATTGCTACTGGCGGAGAACTTAACGAGATTGCTCAACGAGAACATATCCTATCAGCACTCATTCCCAAAGATTGCCAGCCGCGCATGGCCGTTATTTATTCGCTGCGAGCGCTATTTGAGGTGCTTAATGCTTTCAAGTTGATTGACCGCACCTACATTGACGAACTAGCAGCTATTAGCACTTGGCTAGAGAAAGAAAGCGCGCTCTGGACCAAAGATGTACCGACCAAGCAAAACTACGCCAAGCAGCTGGCCTTAATCGCTGTCGGCAAAACGCCGGTTTTCTACGGCGGCAGCTTGATGGCGCCGCTAGCTTATAAGTGGAAAATTAGTTGGAACGAAAATGCTAAAAACGTTGCATTTTGCAACTATTTGCCAGAATTCAGCCACAACGAATTTATTGGCTGGACTAGCCACCCTGTCGAGAAGCCTTTCGCGGTATTTGATTTGCTAAGCGATCTCGAACACCCGCGCATCCTCAAACGCTTCTCGCTCAGCGACCAGATGCTATCTGGCAAACGCCCGAAATCAAACGTGGTACCACTCGCAGGCAAAACACCGCTACAGCAGATGCTGTGGGGTTGTATTTTAGCAGATTTTGCCAGTATTTACGTGGCAATTCTCAATAATGTCGACCCAACCCAGGTTAATTTGATTGAAAAGTTCAAAAAAGCCCTCGAAAAATAAACGCGCGTGGAGATAAGTAAAAATAAAATAGACAGAATAAGCGCTGTCTATTTTATTTATCGTCTATCGGTAGAAATTCGGGCTCTAGTGGTATTGCCGCAGCGATTCAATAGTATTCTTGCGCGCCGCTTTCAGGGCAGGGTAAGTACCGAAGATTACGCCAGAACCAACTGCCATCAACAACGCCGCAATCGCCGTTGACCAGGTCATTGTCGGCCCAAAGCTCATTTGTGAACTAATAATCACAGCTAACAAACAACCAACCAGATAACCGCAAGTGCCGCCCAGCAGGCTAATCATCAGCGACTCAACTAAAAATTGCCCGATAATCGTCCGCTGGCTAGCGCCAACTGCTTTGCGGATACCAATTTCGCGGGTGCGCTCAGCCACGCCAACCAGCATGATATTCATGATACCAACACCGCCCACTACCAGCGAAATCGCTGCAATGGCCGCCATCACCGCTGTTAAGGCACTAAACAATTCGCCAGTCGGCCGGCCAATATCAGCGCCACTTAGAATAGTAAAGTTGGCTTCACCTAGGTGTTGTTTGAGGATTTTCTCTTTCAATTTATCTTTAACAGCCGAGACATTATCCTTGTCCTTTGCCAAAACGTTAATTTGTTGGATCTGCGTACTGCCTTTGTGCAGCAATTTGCCTTGATTATAAGAAACAAAAATCGCATTACCATAATCGACAGTGTTATAGTTAACTGGATTAGCGCCAGCCTTGACAACGCCGATAACCGTAAACTGCTGGCCGTACATCGTGAACATCTGGCCGACCGAACGATCAGTATTGAATAGTTTAGTTGACAACTCGCTGCCGATCACCACCGCTGAATCGTCAGTTTCTTCGCCGAGGAACTGGCCAGCGTTCATTTTGATATCTGCCGTCTTGACAAATGCAGGAGTAGTAGAAAGTACAACATTATTAGCTGCCTCAGCTCGAGAGGTTTTAGCAGTAGCATTCAAAATCATTAGCGGCACCACCGCTTCAATACCGTCAATTGATTTAGCAGCCTCGATATCAGCCTCGGTTAGTGAACTAGTACCAAATAACTGCTGCCCGGCTGGATTGAGATAAGCATTCAAATCGCGCGTCTGCGCGCCCGGACGGACGATCATTAGCTTGCCGTCATAGGTATTAACTTGATTAGAAATCATGCCGCGAGCACCGTCGCTAATCGCCAAAATACACGTCACGCTAGCCACGCCGATAGCAATACCCAGCGCCGTCAGTACCGTACGCGCGCGACTACGCCGCAATGTTTGATAAGCATCGGTGATGTGTTCAACTGTCATTAACCTCATTTTTCGTCGTCCTCGCTCTTTTTGGCTGTCTTTTTAGGCTTATCTTTGGTAGCTTCTTTTGTTTCTTCTTTGGCTTTTTTAGTGTCCTTATCCTTGGCGTCTTTGGCATCTGCGTCATTCTTGTCTTTAGAAGCGTCTGATTTATGCAGCGGGATTGCTACTTCCTTTGATTCGGTATGCGATTCAACCGTTACGCGGCGGTCGCTAGCAACCTTGCCGTCAAGCATGTTAATCACGCGGCTAGCATAGCTAGTCAGATTCGGGTTGTGAGTCACCATAACGATAGTATTGCCTTTTTTGTGCAAGTTAGCCAGTTCCTCCATAATAACGTGGCTAGAGCGGCTATCAAGGTTACCGGTTGGCTCGTCGGCTAGAATGATGCTCGGTTTATTCACTAAAGCCCGAGCAATCGCCACGCGCTGCATCTGGCCGCCCGATAGCTGCCACGGCATGTAATATTCGCGCTCCTGCAAATGGAACGACTTTAGAATGCTACTAGCCATTTCCAGACGCTTGACGCGCGGTACACCTTTGTAAATCAGCGGCAAAGCAACGTTTTCCAGCACTGTCAAGCGATTAATCAAATTAAAGCTCTGAAAAACGATGCCAATCTTGTTAGAACGAATTTTGGCGTACTGCCGCTCTGATAGGCGAGCGGTTGAGTGCTCCTCGAACAGATATTCGCCCTGGTCAGGCCGATCCAAAAAACCAATGATATTAAGCAAAGTCGTCTTGCCGCAGCCGGACGGCCCCATCACAGCGATAAACTCGCCCTCGCGGATGGTTAAATCAATTTCATCGAGCGCATCGTGCGCCGCGTCGCCTATACCGTATATTTTTGTAAGTTTTTTAAGTTGAATTATCGGCCTTGCTGTCTTTCGCGCTGTCATATTAATCTATTATAGACAAGTGACGTTTAATAAATCAACCGATGAAGATTGTGTAAAATACCACATTTTTAATTAGTCGGGCGCAGAGTAAAGCGCAATTCATATTTCTGGCGTTTTCTGGTAAAATTGTAAGCGAAGGAGAGGTGACCGAGTGGTTGAAGGTGCACGCCTGGAACGCGTGTGTGCGAGCAATCGTACCCAGGGTTCGAATCCCTGTCTCTCCGCCAAATATCACACCGCTTGGCTTGACGCCAAATCAGGAAACTTTGCCTCTAGTCGGCGCAAGCGCTTGTCTAACGAACCATACAAAGTATCGTCCACCAGCTCGCGGCTGCCAGATTCGTGGTAAAGTTCAAGTCGCAGACTAGCAATCTCAGCGTGAATTTTGCCGTCTTCAGCTTTTAGCTCATTGAAGCCCTTATCCATTCGCAAATCCATATCTTTCACGATATCAACCAATGTTTTATGGTCGTTGCGAATATCGGCGAGCTGCTCATCAATTCTATTGAAACGTTCGTCGATCTGTGCAAACTGCTCGTCGTTTTTTTCAAAGCGTTCGTTCATCGTTTTCGCCAAATTGGCAACGATATCACTTAGTTTTTGTATCTGATTGGATAATTCCTCATTAGTCATACTTCTATTTAATCACAAACATCAGCAGCATAGCAACTGTCCGCCAAACGAAAAGCGCCCGCCCAGCGGGGCAGACGCTCTCAATCATCAAACACGAACCATCCGATCCAGGCTCGTATAAAAACATGTGGTACACCCGGCGCGATTCGAACGCACGACCTCTGGTACCGCAAACCAACGCTCTATCCAGCTGAGCTACGGGTGCTAACTAGCTGATAATAGCATACTCAAACACTTTTCACAAGTGAAGCTTGGCTAGTATTCGGTCGATAAAATCTGGCTTGACCTCTTTCATCGGCAGGCGCGCCGCTAGCATGTCGACAATTTTCTCGCCTGATTCCTCAGGGAAGTAAATATTCTGCCCTAGCTGGAAGCGCTTGCGCGGAATTAGCGCAATATGATGAACATTATTGATAGTGACAACATCAAACGATTTAAACTGATCATACAGCATTAGCCGGTCGCGAACATACAAACCCTTGCGGGTCAAGGTGTAATCAATAATTTCTGGCGGCCGATGCGCGTACACGCCCAGCGCCACCGCCATCACTGGCAACAAAATGGTGAATGTCAGCGAATTAAACGCAAAATAAGCAATCGCCATCATTATGAGCGTCGCTAGCGCCAACACCGCATACCACACCATCGAACGCTCGCTATAGAGATGCTCTGGACCTTGCCAGCGCACAAGAATTTCGCTATCGTCAGGCTCGACCGCTGGCGTTGCATAATCGCCAAATACTGGAGTGTCGTTCTCTGCTGAGTTAAGACCAGTTGGAGCAGCTGAATCTGCCGCCTCGGCATCAACTGAAACTGGCTGGGTTGATTCTGCACTCGTATTTAACTCTGCTTCTGAAACAGCCGCTTGAAAAGGCGCCCCAGAAGCTGTCTCTGCTGGTTTTTGCCAATCTTGCGATGAGTCGTCTTGCATAACCGCATTATATCATGGCTGCAGTAATTACCACAAAAAAATAGAGGACAACAAACGGCCTCTACTTTTCTTGGCGGAGGAGGGGAGATTCGAACTCCCGCTACAGGTCTCCCCGTACTAACGATTTAGCAAACCGTCCCCTTCAGCCACTTGGGTACTCCTCCGAACGAAGCTATCACCAATAGTAAAGCTCCAATCGCTACCAGTTTAGCATATTTTACCATTGCTGCATAGATTTTTGATGATAACCATGTATACTAATAATTAGAAGGATTCAAGATTATTATGAAACGCAGTAATATCATCATCGGAATTTTAGCCTCAATCAGCATTGTCGCGGCAGCGCTGTCGCCGCTGCCGGTAGCAGCTATCGGCTCAATCGCAGACGGCGCTAGTTCGGCGCGCGGTGCCGACCAGCCAACCACCTTATTCGGCGAGTCTGGCGTATTTTCACGGGTGAGCAGCGTCTTGCTATTCATCGTTGGCGCCGTTGCTGTAATCATGCTCATCATCGGCGGGCTAAAATATATCGTATCTGGCGGCGACGCCTCGAAAGTTCAATCAGCCAAGAACACTATCCTTTATGCGCTAGTCGGTATAATCGTGGCAATTCTGGCCTACGCGGCCGTTAATTTCGTCATCGGCAATTTTATACCTAGCCCATCAGGTAGCGGTATTGGCGGCAGCGGTACTACTACTGGCGGCTATGGCGCCTCCAGCCGCTAAAATAATTTCATTTTTATAAAAGTAAATAAGGTATTTTCTTGGCGGAGAGGGCGGGATTCGAACCCGCGGTGAGTTGCCCCACGCTGGTTTTCAAGACCAGTACCATCAACCACTCGGTCACCTCTCCAGCGAACCCATTATATCAGAGATTAGCTACCCTGGGTAGGCTGCCGCGCTACTACTGCTACCGACACTTTTTCGACTCCGCTATCCAGTAGAGCTTTGGCAGCATAATACAATGTCGCTCCAGTAGTGTAAATATCATCGATCAACAAACAGCTAGCGGCCTCTGAGCTGTCGCAAACAAAAGCCTGCTTCGCTTGCTGCCAGCGCTCGCTCTTATCGGCAGTATGCTGGACTGATGAGGTTCGCCGATGCAGTATCGTACGATAGGGGAGCTTTCGGCGCCTAGCAAACTCCTTGGCTAACCTCGCTGCGTGATCGAAACCGCGCTGGCGAACGTGCGACGCGATCGTCGGCACTGGCACCACAATTGTCTCGACAGGTAATTCTGATACGCGCGTATCTAGCAAATCAACAATCTCGCGATAAGCACCGCCAACTCGTTCGAATTTATAAGCACCAATCAACAGCTTCAAAGCGCCGTTTCGTTCGCCAACATACCAAGCATTTTCAAAAGGCGCTCTCGGCTGGCAGCGCTGGCATAAACCGCTGGAATTACGAATAGTTTTCGCGCATAGCAAGCACCGCCGCGAAGCTCGCGAGATGATGTTATTTTTACAATCATCACAAATAATCCTGCCAATTTCACCGCAAGAACAACAGTAGTGGGGCGCTAGTATATCGAACAGGGAAATCATCATTGTGTTTTTTACACTCTTATGGTTTATACAGTTGATTATACGCTATGCATAGTCTATAATGATAGTATAAATTCAATCAGCCAACGAGAATAGTGGAGGACATCAATGGCACGTAAACAAGATGACGATCTGTTGATCGGAGACGAGCTGGCTGCAGCATTTCTCAACGATGACAGTTTAACGAACGATAATAACTCGCCAGCCGCAGCGGCACCTCAGCAGCAGGCCGATGATAGCGCCTGGCAAGAGCAAGAAGAAGACTTTCCGGGCCAGCTAGCCGTTGACGTCTACGAGACTGACGAATTGCTAGTGATCAAGGCTCGAACCGCTGGCGTCAACAAGGAAGACCTCGATGTCAGTATCTCTGACGGTATCTTGACTATCAGCGGCACGCTATCAAGCGGCGACGACACCGCCGTTTCGCGCTGGCATATCCAAGAATGCTATTGGGGCGAGTTTAGCCGCACACTAGCACTACCAGTAGCTGTCAAAGAAGACGAAGTTTCGGCAGTGCTCAAGGATGGCGTCCTGACGATTAGCTTCACCAAGGTCAAACAAGAACAAGCCAAAAAGATCGCTATCCAATAGAGCAGGGAAAATTAGATAAAAAAACCCGCAAGCAGACGCAAGCGGGTTTTTTGTTGTATGAACCAAAAACTAGCGTACCGGCGGGAGAAAGCGAAACATATAAAATAACCGCGCCAATTCAAGCGCGGTTATTATGCTTTGAAAGCAACAGGTACTATTCTGACTTGACGAAGCTAGAGATCACGAAGTTGACTGCCGCGTAAGCTAGAATTGCCACTACAATACCAACTATTGAATACAAGATGGTATTCTTGGCCGACTGCACCTGCGTCTGGTCGCCCTGCGAGGTGACGTAGCGAAAGCCGCCAATGATCAGCATAATCACCGATACGGCACCGATGATAAATAGCAAAACGTTAGTGACAATAGTGAAGATAGGCGTCTGGCCCTGATCGCAACCATTTTCGTTGCCAAACAAACAAGCTGATTGATCCTCGCCTCTAGCAGACTCAGCTCCACCTGATATACTTAGCTGCTTTTCCTTACCAGTACCACTCATGGTTTTCTTCAGCGGAGCAGCAAACGCTGGTGCTGTTTGGAACATCACGCCTGCCACTGATAGTACCAGTGCAGGTACCGCTAGCAAACCGACGATACTGTCTTTATTTAATTTAATTCTCATACGATCGATCCTTTCTGTATGATTTATTGGTCTTATACGGATTATTATACAACATTTGGTAAATAATTGGGATTGCTTTTACACTTCATTACGAGGTAGTAACGGGTAGTAAAACCGAATCAGACAAACTGAGCAACAACAAAACTAACAATCGCATAAGCAGCTATCGACACTACTACACCAATAACGGCATACAAAATAGTATTCTTGGCTGACTGCATCTGCGTTTGGTCACCCTGCGAAGTGACATAGCGAAAACCGCCAATGATAATCATAATCACCGATACGGCACCCATCAGAAACAAGAGTATATTGGTGACTGTCGTTAATACTGAGCTTAGACTATTAGGAGTAGAACTAGTCCCCGATGCTGACAAACCTTGATCTATGCATTGCTTGGCGCTACCGCACGACGCAGCCTGGACTGGTGTGCCAGCAAAAAACAGCGTTGATACGCTCAGTACTAACGCCAACACTGTCATTATTATATTTTTTTTCATAATTGCTCCTTTCTAGCTATAAAAACTATCAACAACCAGCATTACAATTGCCCTAGCAGCTATCGCCACCACTAGCCCGACAACCGCATACAAGACAGTATTCTTGGCTGATTGTAGTTGCTGCTGATTGCCCTGCGAGGTAATATAACGAATGCCGCCAACAATAATCATAATTACTGATATTGCCGCCAACAACCAAAATGCCCAACTAATCGGCGTGGAAATCGTCGTATGCGTGTTATCAATTTCATTGTGCTTGATGAGATCGCAATCCTCTTTATCGTAAGTGCCGCTGTCGCAGGCGCCATGTAATTGAGCCGCCCGGACCGCTGTTGGCATTACCACCATCGCCACCAGCGACACAATTCCAGCAATTACAACTGCTAACACGGCTATTCTACGCATAATTAGAAAAATGCTCCGTTCACGAACATTATTATTGCTGCCGACATGTAAACAACCACTAGACCAACAACAGTATATAACATAGCATTTTTAGCCTGAGCCACCTTGCTAGGGTCACCTTGCGACGTGGCATAGATAAATCCAGCAATCACCAGCACAATAACTGCAATAACCGTTGCCCAGAAATACGCCAACCTGATTATACCTGGCAAAGCATCATTATCTGTCTTGGTCGGGAAATAAAGAATACTGTTTGCATCAATCTTGCGCGCAGCAAGGACAATCGTTTGCCAGATCATATAATGTCTCCTATGACATTAACAATTTGCACGGCGAGCATAGCAATCACGAAACCTATCAGCGCGTTCTGTACCGTCTTTTTAGCGCCAGCGACGCCTTCTGGCGAGCCAGTACTATACATATAGGCAATACCGCCCTTGATCAAGAAGAATATAGCTACATACGTAGACGCTATCAAGAGACAACGTACAACATTAGCGCCGATCTTGAACCCAGTGCGGCTAAAATCAATTTTATCAGGCTCGCTAGCCGATTTCAGACCTTCAAACTCGCAGTCGCCGCTAGACCCCTTAGTCATCATACCATTGTACCAAGCAGGCATAGCAAAGACGTAAGCATCGCACGACGCATCAGCCGCATAAGCTGCCGATGGGACAGTCGCAGAGAAGAAAACTGTACCTGTTATCACCGCTGCTAAAGCCAAAAATACACGCTTCATCAGTTGAAAATCCCCCCTGGAATTAGCCAGTTTAATGCCAGATACATCAAGCCAAAAGCTATAATACCCACGGTTGTATTCGTCATAATTGTTTTGGCCTGGGCAACGCGGTTACTATTAGCATCGCCGCTAGCATAGAGAACGCCCGCCCAAATAAACATGCCAATCGCCACAATTCCAACCAAAGCAACCAGTATCGTCAAGAAAAAATTGAGTAAGGCAAATATCGCCTCGCTATCTTCGGCCTTGGAACAGATCTCGCTCGGCAACACCGCGCAATCCAACGCGTAAACCGACCGGCTAAATAGCAACAGCGCGCCAACAGCGCTGGTTAGAGCAATCAGACAGGTTGTTAGTTTCTGTTTCATAACGCGTATAGCTTCCTAATTAGAGTATAACGCTGGTAGTCCATATTTGCAAACATTTTTGACAAACATTAATATTCCTGATGGCGCTCATTGACTTTTTGTAGCAAAAGTGCTATAATGAATAGTAGTATGCGGGATTGGGTAAGAACATGCCTGCAGGGTAGGATATCCTTGCGGCAAGGATTTTTAGTGCTCTCGGCAGTAACGATAGCATTATTTGCTAGTGTTCTAGCACTATCGCGGCCAGCAGCAGCTGCCGATGCCGAGCGTTCTACCAAAAACGATACCGTTATTTACCAGAAACACACCTATACCAGAATCGACAAAGCGTCGTTTGCTAGCGGCGAAAAAACCAAAAGCCTGCCAATCGCTGGCTACGACGGCTACAAATACGAAGACAACGAAGGTATCCACCTCATCTTGACCGAAGGCGACGCCAAAACTGCCACCGAAGGCCAGGCGGTTAGCTATCTTTTGCGCAGCGGTATATACGATCCATCGACGCAATCCTCGTCAACCAAAGTATCTATCGCCAACGCACCAGAAGCAGACGGCGATGACGACGGCGACAACTGCAAAGTTAACGTCGGCTGGTTCGTCTGCCCAGCTACGCAGCTTATCGCCGACCGGATGGACGGCGTACTCGACATCATCAAAAGTTTCCTAATCGTCCACACTCTGCAAACCGACACCACCAAAAACAACCCGATTTACGAAATCTGGCAAAAAGTCCGCGACGTTTCTAATGTCTGTTTCGTCCTGGTGTTTTTGCTGATTATTTACGCGCAAATCACCAATCAAGGCCTGAGCAACTATGGCATCAAATCAATGCTGCCGCGCTTAATCATTGGGGCCATTTTGGTCAACGTTTCGTATTGGATATCTGGCGCTTTAGTCGATACCTCGAATGTACTCGGCTCGTCAATACAACAGTTCTTTACCGACGTCCGACACGGTTTGTCTAGCCACGGCCGTCTCGGCGACGAGTTATCATGGACTGGCGTCACTGGGGTAGTGCTAGCTGGCGGCGGCATACTCGGCAAGGTGGTCGTCGCTAACGGCGGTATCGGCCCGTCGCTAACGCTGCTGACCACGATGTTAGTCGGCGCCATCGTCGCAGCCATCGTGGCGATGGTGATTCTGGCTATGCGCCAAGCACTAATCACCCTGTGTATCATCGTTGCGCCGCTAGCTTTCGTGGCTTACGTATTGCCGAGCACAAATAAATATTTTGATAAATGGAAAGACCTTTTTGCCACCATGCTGCTAATGTTCCCGCTTATATCGTTCATTTTCGGTGCGGCGCAGCTAGCCGGTTACGCTATCATCGCTAATGCCGGCGACTCAATTACCCAAATTATCATCGGCTTAGCTGTGCAGGTTGCACCGATCGCCATCACACCGCTTATCATCAAGCTTAGCGGTAATTTGCTCGGCAAACTCGCTGGTATTGTTAACAATCCGAACCGCGGCATCATTGATCGCACCCGCAACTGGGCGCAGGAACGCGCTGCTTACCAAGCTGCTAAAAATCGCGCTGGCAAGAGCCTAATCAACACCGACAGAGGTATCTTCAGAAGGTCGCCGAAGCTAAAAAGAGCCGCCCGCGCCATCAACAGAGCCCACGGCAGCCGCGCTAACTTTGTCAACTCGGCCGTACGGCGGCAACATCGCCGCACACAGCGCCGTAAAGGCTTAACCGCCGCTTACGAAGCTGCTGCCAGCAACAACGCCACCGAATGGGACAACGACCGCTACGGGCGGCGCTCTGTCCAGACAGTCGAGGGTGAGAACGAAGCCCGCAAGTCAGAAATCGGCAACACCTTCTACGCCACGCCGCACGGCCAGGCGCTTGAAGCGCGCCGGCGCCGGGCCAGTATCCACAAATCTGAGCTCGACAACGCTTTCGACCGCGGCCATCAAAATCTGACGCACCGCCAACAACTCGCCGAAATCGACAAAGCCCGCGTCCAAAATGAATTCAACGAAAGCAGAGCCGGCCAAGAAGTCGATACCGCCCGGCGCACCGTCGAGGCGCACAAACAGCGTATCAGCAACGACCAGCAAGCCCGCTGGGATACCTTGGCGCAAACCAGCCCAGGCTACAAAGCGCTAGAATTGAGCGTCAAGAAGAGCGAATTCGACGCTGCCCGCGCCAAAGAAAAACTCGGCAAGATGCACGCCGAAATCATCGCCCAGGGCGACCAAAGCGAACATGTTGTCAACCTGCGCGGCACTAATGCTCCAACACAGGACTATGTACTGCACGTTGCCCGCGACATCAAGCGCGCCAACATCGAAACCAACCTGACCGCCGCTGCCAAACGCGCCGCCGAACAGGCGCTGGCCAGCGAGGTCAATACCATGATGCTCGACAACACCGTCCGCGTCGATGGCAAACTAGTCCGCGAATACGCCGCTGGCATCGGTAACCAATCAGCGGTATTGGCCGAATACGTGGCTAAATCGCGCAAAGAAGCCGGCGAAAAGATCGCGCAGCAAGCCGAACTGGCCCACCACTTCAAACTCGACCCTGGACAAATTGAAGCGCTGGCTACCGGCAAACTAGGCACCGACGCCGCTGGCCAGCCGATTACCCAGCTGCATGTTACCGACGCCGCTGGCCGCAGCTATGCATTCGACGCCCGCGACGACTACGTCCGCGACATGTCGATCGCTGAATTGTTCAAAGTCGGCTCGGTCGAACAGAAGTTGAACGTCGTTAAACAAACCGGCAGGTTAGTCGACGAACACGGCAATGTGATAGCCACTGGCTACAACTACGACTTCCGCCGCTCGGTCGAGCAGGCTATCATCGATACCAAATTCATGCAGGCAGTTCCAGCCCTCAGCGACAAATCGCTCAAGGCTGTCCTCAACGGCGAATTCTACGGCGACGAAAGCCTGCAATACCAGTCCTTCCGCCAGATTCTCGAGGGCCGCATCAAAACCAGCACTATCGCTAATGCTAATGCTAACGCCCTAGCTGTGATGTTCGCCGACGTCGAGGCAAGCGACCTGACTAGGACGCAGTTCAACAAGCTCATCAAAGACAGCATTAGGTCCGAGCAGAAGAAACTCGGCGATAAAGGCTTACCGAACAGCGAAGCAGACGCCCGCCAGAGCCTGATCAAGCGGTTCAACAAGCGGCGCCGAAATGCCCGCAAGATGGCTGTCCAGGTACTCAGCACGCCAACCGTCCGCCAAACTTTGACCGACCAAGCCGTCGACGTCCTCAAGGAATTCGCTGGCGATTTGTACGACGGCGATGACGGCGACGATGATGATTAGCGAAAAATAGCACCGCCAGCTTGATTATTTCGCCATAAAGATGTATAATAATACTACAAATGCGAGGTGGGTCGCATAGACATCATAAGCCACTAATCCCGAAGGAGGGGATTGAAGTTTTATGGTAAAAGGTCCAGATCTACTCAATAAAAAGGTTAGCCGCGGCGAGCTACTAAAGTTTGCAGGAATCGGTCTAGGAATATTGGCCGCAGGAGCCTGCGCTGAAAAAACTAGCTCTGCAAAGCCAGCCAGCCCAAGTATCGCAAACATACCGAGGGAGACAGCTGACGCACGACCTACACCACCACCAACCCAAGAGGCAACACCGACCCCAGAAGCCGTAGAGCAGAAGCCTCTACCAAACCCTGAACAAATTGTCTCGCGTAAAAAAATGGAAAAGTTATTCACATTACCAAACTGGAAAGATACCAAAGCTTCAGCCGGAGGTGAAAAAGCCGCTGCCGATGCCATAGCTACATACATGACAGACGTCGTAAATGGCATTCTTAACCCTTTGAATTTTGTTGATGAAGAAAATATTGAAGAGCTAGGTCTAGGACAACGCATTCAAGACAAAAAACTAGATCAGTTCCGCGAAGATCTACAAGGATACGTCATGAGGCAATTCTCTGAACTAGCAGTAGTCGACGATACTCAAGGTTCTATACCAGAATCCCTGAAGCAGCTAGAAACAAAAGGAGAGAACAATACTTTAGTAGCCCTAACCCAATGCAGCCAGCCCGAATCGCTCACAGATAAGGGACGGTTATTCTCTAGAAAAGTTAAGCGTCAAGTAAATACCAATGGACAAAAGGTGTTGTATTTCACTAATTCTCCAACCCAACCGCATAAAATAAGAATCGAGACCACCTTTGATATGACAGACAACCTAGAACCAAAGTCTGACTCAGCTGTCTGTCAAAAAGTGGACCAGGATTTACAGAAAGGTAGCGAAAGCAAGCATTTCGTATTCGACTTCACACCACCGGAAGAAGAAGGTTCTATGAAACTGTTAGATTTAAGGATAAAGAAGTCAGCCAACGAACCATAACAACTGAGTTGTAAGTTTACATACAAGAGAAAGGTCAAAAATCTTATGATAACCCCCGAAAATGTTAGTCGTCGTGATATGCTGTTGTTGGGTCTTGCTGGTATCGGAACGCTAGCAACAACAGCTTGCACTGGAAATTTTACAAAGCAAACTAGTCCTAGCAACATACAAACATCAACAGAAATACCAACAAGGATAAGAATACCAAGTGCTTCAGAGCTCTTATCAGATAGAGAAATGAGAGAGGCATTTAAATTTCCGAATTGGCAAACAGAGCTACAAAATGCCGTCAACGGAGGACATAGCGAAGAAAAGATTGGCGACAAATTGGCTGCTTCTGCTACTAGCATGTTGAATTTTCTTGCAAACCCTATGCTACATGTTGACAAAGAAATCGCCGAACAATTGAAGCGAGCTAGCCTGGAAAAAGATTCAATAGAAAAGTTCGCTGAAGATCTCCAAGAACATGTCGCATTAGAATTCACTAACACAGCAATAGTTGACCCTAACGTGGTAGAAATAAAGAGGTTCCTAGCATGGATAAACAACCGAGGCATTAAAGATACTGGACTATTTTTAAGCCAGGAGTGCGGCTCCGTTGGGAAGTTGACAACAGGAGACCAATTCTACAGAACATTCAAACTCGTGGATGGCAATACAGAATATGGCGTAGATTCAAACTCAAACCGAATAGTAACTTTCAAGATGTCTACAGAGAGTAATTTGAGTCCAAGCAAATGCGAAGAATACTATCGGGCACTAGAGCCAGAAATAGAAAAAAATGAAATCACATTAGTCTTTGAACAGCCGCGCAGAGATGATTATTATACGCCTATGCGTATACAAAAAGCATACTTTAATAGAGTGTAGTCTAATATTTGCATAAAAGTACAAGCGCAAAATACCAGTCAAAATGGCTGGTATTTTATATTGTATATTGATAAACTATATAGTAACCATGAGAGTAATAAAAAAAATAATCTTAATATCTCTAGCCGCTATTATATCATTGACATCAGTGGTAACAATTCTGTCTCGATCTACTACGGCAAAAAAGGGCGACCCTATCTATACTAGGCAGTCGATAGAAGATGAGGGCAAAAGACGTTTGAAATTAAACTCACTCGCCGCATGTTTTGAGATACAACCCAATAACTCTAGAGATTATTACGTATCTCAACTCACGCCAACAGAAGGTATAGTATCGTTTTTTACTGGACAAGTGGCTGCAGGCTTTATTGACACAGACAACGGTGACATGAATTGTGAAAGTTATCATTACGATACCATAATAAGCCTTTTACACGACGCAGGCTGGCAAGGCGCCACTCTTTTTAGTATTTTCTGTGGCATGGGAGAAGATTATATTAATGGAAAAGAAAAAGCCTGCAGCGGAAAACTAACAAGTAGCGACTATGTAGGTATCAAAGAGCACAACATAGCAAACGCCATAGCAGCAGTCGCCCCGCTGAATGAATACGCCTACTATTTAGGGTATCAAGCACTTAAAAGCGATATCATGTGCGGCGATTTTACAGACATGGGGATCGTTGGTACGGACATCCAGTCTACCGACATAAATTCAAGTACAGATGCTACGGTTCCTGTCTTTATATACAATAGCACAACACAACTAGGCACTACCGAAAACCATGTATATAGACTCAATAATCCAAATAAAAAAGTATCTCCTTTTAATCCTACAGAAAATGGAGTTTTAAAGCCTATGGAATGGTCGTGTAAAACTATTGCAGCTGAATACATGTCTAGGTGGCTTAAGGATTATAAATTGTACAAAGAATCATCGACATCAAACCCGGCTATAACAGTACCAGCCCCTAAGACGGCCGAGGAAGCATGTAGTGATCCAGCAGTAACCAATAAGGAAGCTTGTATAGATGGATATAATCATGCAAGTCAAGGTGAACAATATTGTAACGAAAAATATCCCACCAAAGGACCTAACGGTGAAATTACTATAAGAAGTGAAGAAATTGAAAGTTGTAAATTAGGTATCTTCTTTGCAACGAAGAAAGCACCCAATCCCTCCAAGGATCCAAACGGAAGCGATCCTATAACAGATCCGACAGCAAGCGCAAACCCGCAAGGAAACTCAGAAGAAGACCAAGAAAACTGCAAAATCGACTATATTGGCTGGGTAATTTGCCCAGTCGTCAATACTCTAGCCAGTATGTCTGAGGGGGCACGCGCGAGACTAGTCAAAATGTTAACTGTTGATACAAAAAGCATTCTAGGCGATACTTCCGAGGGCTCTGTCTATTCGTATTGGTCGAAGATTCGCGATTATGCGAATATCTTATTCGTCATATTCTTTTTATTCGTTATCTATTCGCAGATAACTGGATACGGTTTAGATAATTACGGCATTAAACGCATGTTACCTAAGCTAATTATCGGCGTAATTGTAGTCAATGCGTCATTTTATATATGCGGATTACTGGTAGACCTGTCGAACGTCGTTGGGTCAAGCGCTTTCAATTTCATCTCGACCGTTGCCGTCGGCGGTATGCCAGCAGGAGATTGGAATGATAGCGACCAAGGATGGATTAGCGGCATCGCGGCTGGTGCTCTATTGTTGACAGTAGGATACTTCGCGTTAGCGACAGTAATTTCGGTACTACTGTTCGTGGTAATCACGGCAGTGACTACGATTTTCTTGCTGGGCGTACGAGAGGCTATCATCATCCTATGTACCGTGATATCACCGCTAGCATTTGCCGCGATGATAATGCCAAATACCGAAGGTTTATATAAAAAATGGTGGAATGTTTTCAAGGCTGCTCTAATGGTCTTCCCGATGGTGGGATTAGTATATGGAGCTAGTAATTTAGCAGCAAGAATTCTTGGTGCTAGCGTTGAGGATAATGATTTTATCTTGAAATCTGTTATTACTCTATTGATATTCGCACCTCTATTAGTAGTGCCGAAACTAGTCAGAAGCGCTGTCGAAATTATCGGTATTGGCGGAGCAATTGCCTGGGCTAATAAAAAGATGAACAAGGGTCGAGATAAAATGACCGACAAGGTCGGCAAGTGGCGAGAAAATAAACTCACTAGCCAGTTTGGTAAGCATCGCCGCGAAAAGGCGCAGCTTAGGAACGCTCAGATACGTGGCGGCACTTATCGAGGTAGAGGAGGTATTGCCAACTTTAGAAACTGGCGATCAGCAGCCAATAGAAGACTTAATGCTAAGAGCGGCGATTTCGGCCAGAAACGCAAATTGGTTGGATCAATGGCCTTATTGGAAGAAGATAAAGAACGCATGAAGATGGCTAACGCCTGGATCGCCGACAACAATATGTCGTCTGATCGTTTGGCTGAGATAGCTACTGGTGTAGATAAAGATGGTAACAAAGTAGATTTAAAAGGTATATCATCCTATCAGCGACGCGCCGCCATGCAGGCTCTAGCCCCGCATATGACCGGTAAACAAGCTGCTGACTTAGCTACAGCTTCCGCCTCATTTGGGGACGCCTCGCTACAAAAAGAAGCTGCCGATGCCATCGGTCAATCTGGCGCCAAAAAAGCACCATGGGTAGGCGGCAAGCAGCTCGAAGCTATCCGGCAGGGTACTTACAATGAACAAGCAGCTATGAGCGATTACATAAGGGATAAGGTTAGCGGCGAAGGTCTAGCTAATGCGGGAGCAGAACAAATTCGGCAAATGGTAACGTTTGCTGCGCAAAACTCTCAGAATGGCGACAATTCATATATGCATTCACTGTCCAGAGCCCGCGCTGATCTGGAAAATGACCCTAAACGAGCTGGTGGACTTCAAAATGCAGTACGTAGAGAGATTAATAATATTCCTTTACCGCAAAATCATGGTTCTGGCGGTGGTAATAATCAGAATAATCAGAATAATCAGAATAATCGCGATCAAGGTGGTAATGACCAAGGCGGTAACGATAACAACCAAGGCGACGGCAACTAAGATACACGGCGTACTAGCAGCTACATAAAGTATTCTTATGCGCTATAATAAGCAGTATGGCAGAATATAAAGTCGCACAAGACGTCGAGGCAGAAGACAAGCTGATCGGACCGTTTAGTTTTCGGCAGTTCATCTACCTGATAATTGCTGCTGTTGCTGTTGCCTTAGCCTGGGGATTGGGTCAGATATTTATCGGTTTGGCAATTATTCCTTTGCCAGTTATCATATTTTTCACCGTGTTGGCGCTGCCGCTGCGCAAGGATCAGCCGATGGAGATCTATGTAGCAGCTATTATCTCTTATAGACTGAAGCCGCACAAGCGCGTCTGGTCGCCCGACGGTATCGAATCGCTGATCGAGATAACCGTGCCAAAGGCTGTCGACGAGCATCTGACAAAGGACCTATCGCAGACGGAGACCGAAAAGCGCCTGTCGTATCTAGCAGATATCGCCGACACCAAGGGTTGGTCGATCCGCCATACCACCGAACCAACCCCGAACAGTTCGATGGTGTCAGACCAATATTACGCAGCTCAGCAAACAGTTGGCATGCTCGACGAAGACGGCAGTGTCGCCAGAAAGTTCGACGCTATGATTTCGCGGGCAGACCAAGAGCGCCACGACCGAATTATCCAAAATATGTATTATCAGGCGCAGACGCAAGCGCCAACACCGCAGCCGACGACCAACCAGACACCGCCTCCTCAGGCGCCTCAAGCCTTTGATAATGATAACGTCGGTGATACGGCCATGCAAAACGATGAACATTTGCCAAAGTTCAATCCTTACCCGACCATTCACCAATCAGTTATTCAGCCTACGAACCAGCAAGGCAACACAACCGCCAACAGTCCTATTCAAGCTAGCTCAACAGAGCCAACCAAGCCAGCCGAACCAACAGCAAACACTAGCGCAACAGCGGCTTCAGATGATATAATTAGTTTAGCTAATAATAGCGGCTTGTCGATCGCCGCCCTGCAGCACGAAGTAGATCGAGTCAAACAGAAGAAAGAAGACAGCGAAGTATTCATTTCGCTGCGCTAGGCAAAGAAAGGAGTGGGGGTGCCGCCAAACAATTTACCGCCGAATCAAGCACCAATGCCAGCGCCGATGCCGCCGGCTGTTGCTGGTTCTGGGCAAAATATCGCGGCACCAGGCAACCCCGCTGGCAATCCTGACGCACCATCATCGACCGACCCGAAAAAGGGCAAAGGTAAAGAACAGCCAAAGGCCACTAGCACCCAAAATTCCCTGATTTTTTCAGAATTACGCGACAGCATGGTGGTGATGAACGACGGATCGTTTCGCGCTATTGTTGCTTGCAAATCGATCAACTTCGACCTGATGAGCTCGCGCGAACGCGACGGCGTCGAGCTAAGCTATCAAGATTTCCTCAATGCTTTATATTTTCCAATTCAAATATTCATTCGCTCGCAGCGGGTCGATATAGGGCCGTATCTCGATAAGCTCGACGCTCTGCGGCGCGACCAGGACAACATGCTGCTAGGCGTATTGATGGACGATTATATCAACTTTATCGATGTTTTGTCGCAAGAAGCTAACATCATGGACAAAAGCTTTTTTGTGGTCATTCCGTATTTTCCGACTGGCGACGTTACCAATATCGTCCAACAGAGCAAGGGGATATTCTCGATATTATTTGGTAGCAAAAAAGAAAATGTCACCAAAATCGACACTGAGACCTACGCCAAAGCCAAAGAAGAAATCAAAAACCGCGTCGATTCGGTGATTGGCGGGCTAATGCGCGTCGGCGTTTATTCTATTCAGCTCAATACCAAGCAGCTAGGCGAATTATATTACAATATATATAATCCAGATACAGCTGTACGAGAGCCGCTTGACGACTTTGGCGATGTAGCGTCGCTATACGTCCGCAAGGGCGAAGGTAATAATCCGTACACCCACAAGGAGGTTAGGTGATGGCCCGCAAGAAAAAGATGGATCCGCTAGATATCGCCGCCCAGCAGCGCGAGCGCGAGCAGGCAGAGGTCGAACAAGCTTTCCTCAAGGGTATGACCACGCTGCGCGACTTAATCGCGCCGAGCAGCCTCGAAATCCATTCAGCTTATTTCCGTATCGGCACCAAATACGGCCGAACTATGTATGTCTACGGTTATCCGCGCCGGTTGTATACGGGCTGGCTATCGGGATTAATTAACATTGATCAAGTCCTCGATATCAGCATGTTTATTTATCCTGTCGATACAGCGATTGTCCTCAAAAACTTGCGCAAAAAAGTTACTCAGCTAGAGGCCGATATGGCGATTAATGCCGAAAAAGGCAAGACGCGCGACCCAGCCAAAGAAGCTGCCTTGCAGGACGCCGAGGAACTGCGCGACGAGCTGCAGGTCGGATCAGAGCGCTTTTTCCGCTACGGCCTGTACGTAACTATTTACGGCGATAGCTTAGAGGAATTAGGCTATGTACAGCACTCGATCGAGACATTCTTCGGGCAAATGCTGGTTTATAGCAAAACCGCCTCTAGCCAGCAAGAACAAGGCCTCAACAGTACGGTGCCGCAAATGAGCGACCAACTACAAATTCGCCGCAATATGAACACTGGCGCCGTCAGTACCAGCTTCCCATTCACTAGCGCCGACTTAACCCAAGAAAACGGTATTTTGTACGGTATCAATATGCACAACAACGGCCTGGTGATTTTCGACCGCTACACGCTAGAGAACGCCAACATGGTAGTATTCGCTAAATCTGGCGCCGGCAAGTCGTTTACTGTCAAGCTAGAGGCTCTTCGCAGCATGATGATGGGCGCCGATATCCTGATTATCGACCCAGAAAACGAGTACCAGCGGCTAAGCGACGCTGTTGGCGGCAGCTATATTCGGCTCAGCCTCAGCAGCGACACGCGAATTAATCCTTTTGATCTGCCAAAAGTTATCGATAACGAAGAAGCCGACGACGCCCTGCGCGCCAATCTAGTGACGCTGCACGGATTGCTGCGGCTGATGCTGGGCGGAGCTTCGGCTAATAGCGCTGGTATCGGCTTATCGCCATCCGAAGAGGCCGACCTCGACCAAGGCTTGATTGATACTTACGCTCGCGTCGGCATCACTAGCGATCCATTGACGCACACTTCGGTACCGCCGACAATGGGCGATCTATATGATACCCTGCTACACATGGGCGGTACTGGCCCGCAGTTGGCGCAGCGCCTGCGCAAATATACCACTGGCACGTTTGCTGGTATCTTTAGCCAGCAGAGCAATATTGATATCAACAACAATATGGTCGTCTTTAACATTCGCGACCTCGAGGACGAATTGCGGCCAGTAGCCATGTATATCGTTCTTAGCCATATTTGGAATATTGTCCGTACCCAGCAGAAAAAGCGCATGTTAATCGTCGATGAGGCTTGGCAGCTGATGAAATATGACGACTCGGCGAACTTTATGTTTAGTTTAGCCAAGCGCGCTCGTAAATATTACCTAGGCCTGACGACTATCACTCAGGACGTCGAGGACTTCATGGGTAGCAAAATGGGCCGCGCTATCGTCTCGAACTCATCAATGCAATTGCTGCTAAAGCAATCGTCGAGCGCTGTCGATGTGCTTGGCGATGTTTTCAAATTAACCGAAGAAGAACGCAAGCGCCTAGCCAATTTCCCGGTCGGGCAGGGGTTATTCTTTGCCGGGCAGAATCACGTTCATATCCAGATTGTCGCCAGCGACACCGAAACTGGCTTGATTACCACCAACCCGCAGGCAACGCTACAACAAGCCGCCGCCGCGGCTGCCGAGGAGCAGACATAATAGCTTAAAAAGGTTATAATAAGATTATGCCGCTAGGTACAAGAGAAAGACCAGACACCAGCCAAGACAACGCCGACGACTTTGACCAGTGGGAGCGTCAGATGCAGACACCCACAGACCAAGGCCATGCCGACGATTTCGACGCCTGGGAGCGCGAAATGTCGCCGAGCCAGGCGCACTGGGATGATACCGTCAGCCGAAATTTGTCGAGGATGGAGAACAAAAAACCAGCCAAACGCGGCAACGAAGCGGCTAGCAGCGGTAGCAGTAATGGCGACGCCGCTGGCAATATCAATAACAAAGAGAAGCAATCGCAGCAGCAAGACGGCTGGCGCGACAACACCTCGAGAGACCTAAACAAGCCTAAGAAGGACAAGGGTAAATCAGGCGGCTTTTCGGCTATGAATAAGCTCAAACGATTTGGCCCGACTGGCGCGGTAGCCAGCATGCTACTAGTCGGTGCTGTTGGTATCGGTTCGTCGACTAGCATCATGGGCTCGTTACTGGTATCCATCAAAGAGTCAATCGTCACCAATATTGATCAGCAGCAATATACGTCATCGTCGCGATCAAACCGGATTTTGTCGCGGCGCCTAGCTGATAATGCCACATCTGGTTCTTGTACATTAGTTAAAATCGCCTGCCGCTTTCACAAACCGACTAATTACCAGCTCAAACAGCTCGACAAAGCCGGCGTCAAAGCTCTGGATGAAGCTGGCGAAGTTATCGAAAAAGGCAAGTTAATCGGCGGCAAGCGGCCAGCTCACTATCTGATAGACGGCGAAAAAATATCCGCCAAAGATTTCAAAAAGGCGCTGCGCAATAACCCTAAACTTCGCAACGCTTTCCGGCGCGCCTATAATCCGCGCTGGGTGAACTGGGTTGACGACGCTGCGGTCAAGTTCCTCAAAAAAATAGGTGTTACTAAAAAAGTCGCCGATAAACTGAACACCAAAAAAGCCAAAAAAGCCCTAACCGAAGCCACAGACGAATTAACAAAAATTGAGGACAAAGGCGGCGACAAAATCAAGAAAGAAATCGCCGAAGAGGCTGGTGATTTTGCCAAGAAAGAAGCCAAAAAAACTGCCAAAAAAGGCGGCGATGCCAAACTGATGATGGCTCAAGGCATTTGCGCGGCGGCCAAGGCGCCAAATGTGATAGTCAACATCAATAAGGCTTTTCGAATTGCTCAGTACGCCAAACTAGGTTATACCTTTTTGACAGCCGCTGATGCCATCAAAAAGGGCGAGGCCACTCCGGAAATGGTCAACAACGTAGCGACTATCCTTACTCAATCATACACCAAGAAAGACGGTTCTATCAAAAAACCTGCCACTGACTCTAAACTGATGAAATATACTATGGGCCTAGGTACATCTGGCAGTTCGTCGTCTTATATACCAGGAGTCGGCGGCGCGCTTGCTACCTACCTAGGTGTCGTCAATAGCGAGCCTGTCAAGGTAGGGTGCGACCTGGTCGGCTCGACGGCGGCCGAAGTTGCTGTTGAGGTTTTTGATGGCATCAAAAACGGACTAGGGCCAGTCGGCTGGGCCTGGACGGCAGGAGAATTTGCTCTCGAAGGTATATTGTCGCTTGAATCTGTACAGCAGCAGCTCAGTTCAGCCATGGGAGGTATCGTACAAACCGCCATTGACACATTCGGTAACTGGGTAGATATGAAAGCATTAGCCGAATACTTCCTAGGTGACAAAACCAAGGGAGCAACTGGCACTGATGTCGGCGACATCACTGGCGTGGGCTTATCAAACAGCATGGCCGACCAAGCCAGCTATACTGGCAATGCACCGCTAACCGTCCAGCAAAAAGTTGCCTTCGACGAGCAAATTGTCCAGCCCGAGCGTATTGCCCTAGCCGAAGAAGACCGCTTAACACACAGCCCATTCGACATCTCTAGTCCGAATACTTTCCTGGGGTCAATCGCTATACGATTCGTACCGTATTTAGGTATGGCGTCGAGTCCATTAGCGTTCGTGTCGGCTATCTCGTCGATATCTACCTCGTCGCTGTTTAATCTATTCAATCCGTCGGCTTATGCCAAAAATATCATCGACGAGAACAAATGCACGCAAAACTCGGTACTAGCCAACGAAAAAGACATCGCTGTCGGTCCAGCCTGCGACGTTCAATACGGCGTACCAACTGATTATATGGGTATAGAACCTGATCAAGTAGCTAGCGAATTGAGCGCTTCCGGCGATATCGACGAAGACGGCAAAGTAAAGAGTAATAGCGAGCTGCAAGACTGGATAGACACTTGCAACCAAGCTAGCATCATAAACACCAAAGAATGCACCGTCGACAGCCGGCAGCGCGCCCTATACAACCTATACCAAATCGACAAACGCACTGTCGATGGTATGGATGAGGATCCAGATAAAACAACTAAACCAACATCAACTTCAACAGCATCCACTAGTACTAGCGTTGGTAGTGCTGTAGGTGAGCCAGAATTTGACCAAGCTCAACCTGCAGCAGAAGGCGGTGATGATGTATCTGTCTGGAAGGGTCTCAATAATGGCGCCCTTCCAGACAACGAGCTCGTTACTCTATCGTTCTCTAGCGAAAGAATGCATAAACAGGCCGCTGCTGCTATGGAAGAAATGAATAAGGCTTACAAGTCCGAAACAGGTAGTGATTTAGGTATTAACGAGGCGTATCGTGATTGCGAGACTCAAATAGCATACGCCGACCCCAATAGTTCACGTTATCAAGGTGGCCTAGCTAAACCAGCTCCACCATGCAGCTCTAATCACGGCTGGGGATTAGCTGCCGATATTAGCGTTGGCGACTTTGATACACCGGTATATAATTGGCTAACCACTAATGCTCACAAATACGGCTTTGTTCATCCGAAATGGGCAGAACGCGGCGGCAGCAAACCTGAAGCATGGCACTGGGAATATGCCAGAAAGGTAGCTAATTAATGATACTAAAAAAAATAGTATATATTATAATTTCTGTAGTTACATTAGTTAGTGTGTATGCCCAAACAGTCTCGGCTGCACCAGAAAGACTGTATATAAATTCAGCTACTAATAATATAGAATTTTACGATACTAATGCCGCCTGTTCAACAGGGTCAAGTACCGATTTATCGTCAGTCAGTCCTGGTAGCGGCGCGCCAAACGGTATGACTTATCCTAGCCTAGACGCTGCAAAGATGGCAGACGCAATTGAGAAATACATTGAAACTCACGCGCCAGACAGCCCGCTAAAAGGTACTAGTCAAAAAGCTGTCGCTAGCGCCAAAAAGGCCAACCTTAGTCCTTTTTTGGCGTATGCCCATGCTATGATGGAATCAACGTTAGCCACTACAGATGTACCAGGTGCCCAGATAAAAGTTCATCAAGGGCACAATGCTTTTGGACGCACCGCAACCGACTCTCAACCTCATGTTGTAGAGGCTAGCCGAAACTGGTATATGTGGACCTCTTTCGAAGCTAGTGTAGACGCTGAAGCCGAAGAAAACAAGAACGTCGATAGCGGCGACTGGTTCTCATACGACAGGGCAGTGTTCTCTGATGAAATTGATCAAGGTATGACAGCGTACGCAAATAGATATGCTCCACCAGACGACGGTAATGATACTGCAGGGTATATAGCTTTTATGCAAGGCGCTCTCGACGAGATGGCTGGCTATGCTGGCGCTTCAGTCGCTACTGCATCTACAATATCGTCCACTTCATCTAGCAGTAGCTCTTCTAATTGCTGCGTCAAACCAAAAACAGGTGGCGGTATAGTTAAAATCTTATCAGATAATCCAGAAACCGCACTAGGCTATCTGATGAGTGCTGGTAACGGTACCAAATTGACCTTAGCTCAAGCTGCCGGTATCGTCGGCAACCTTCAACAAGAGTCAGGACCAACCCTAGATCCTAGAGCATCTAACGGATCGCACATTGGTATTGCCCAGTGGGATGAAGCTAATCGCTGGAATAATGGGTTAGTTAAATTTGCAGCTGATATGGGAAGTGATCCATATGATTTCTCAATTCAATTACGCTATCTAGCCTGGGAAATGGGCCTTACTGATGAATGGAAAGATCACACGCCAGGTCGCGGTGGCACCGCTGATGCCGTTAGGGCTACAACCAGCGCTGAGCAGGCCACCGAAGTTTTTGAAGCAAATTTTGAGGGAAGTGGCGGCAGTGCGATGGAAAAACGTCAGGCCTATGCCAAAGCCCTTTATGAAAAATATAAAGATAGTCCGACACTTGGCTCCTCATCTGGCACCTCTGAACCAGGAACATCTGCATCGTGCAGCAGTGGTGGTGGGGCTAGTTCATCCTTACAAGAATACACTCTAAAATACGCCTGGCCGCAGATACATCACGAACCGCGCATTCAACGAAAAGATGAATACATTGAAGCAATCTATAAAGCTACAGATGAGGGGCGTTTTTTTGGAAGTCATTACGGTGTTGATTGCGGCGGCTTTGTTACAACATTAATTTATGATAGCGGTTTCGATAAGACATACAATTTTGATGCTAAGGGTGGTAACACTGTTGTGCAAAGACTATGGGCTACCCTTAATTGGCAATATCTTGGTAGCGCTAATGGTACATACGAGCCAGACGGCAGTAAATTTACAGACGACAAATTACAGCCAGGCGACGTGGCTTTCTCACCAGGTCATACCTGGATATACGTAGGTGAAATCAACGGTTTCGAAAGTAAATACGCCTCAGCCAGCCAAGGAGAAAAGGCTCCGAGTGCTGGCGGCGAAGGGTTTGATTGGGCTGGAGCAGTATGGTTTAGAAAGAAATCATCATCAACAACATCATCAGGGATATCAGCATGAATAAACGCAAAACTATTATTATCACTATCATTTTCGCTATCATTGCGATCGTTGGTGCGCTAATTTATCAAATTTACACCGCTATCGACCGGTCGGGGAAAATCCCGGTCGAAGTTGCTGCCGCCCCTAACGATGCGAAAATCACTTTCAAAGACAAAAAAACTAAGGTCGAGTATGCTGCCAGAAACGGTACCAATTACCTGCCGCCAGGCGATTATTCAATCACGGCTGCCAAAGACGGCTTCCGCAGCAGCCAGATAGAGGTCAACGCCAACAGTAAACCGCAACATATTATCATCATTGAGCTCATGCCGCAATCAGATCAAGCTCGCCAATGGCAGAAAAAGCACATGGATCAATACGATAAAGTTGAAGGTACTGCTGGCCAGCAAATCCGCGAGGCTGGCAAAAAATTCACCGAAAAATATCCAGTAGTCGCTAAATTACCAATCAAAGATCCTTACTATTCGGTTGGTTACTACAAGAAAGACGACCGACCAATAATCGTTATTCGTACCGAATCGCCGCAATACCGCTACAAAGCCACGCTGCGGTTAGTATCTATGGGTATCAAATTAAGCGATTATCAGATAGAATATGCTGATTATAAAAGCCATCTAGGAGAATAACTTATGACGCCGAAGAAGAAAATCATTATAATTGCCGCCGCTTTTTCTGCATTTACTGTTTTGATGATTATATTGGCAGTAATTACTTCTCGCCAGTATTTGACAATCTCATTCGATTCATCGAAATATTCTAGCGTTATACTATATAAAGGCACTGACACCAAGACCGAAAATACCATCGCTCCTACCAAAACAGTTGTCGAAAAATCCATTCAGTCCGGCAAAGAGTATTTCTTGCCGAAAGGCACTTACTTTTTAGTAGCTAAGAGTAAAGATAATATCGTGTCAATTTTACAACGAGGAATATTGTTGGGCTCGGACAAAAAAAGCGTTTCTCTCGACTACAAATATACTAATTCGTACTTACAAAAACTGACAAACGAGAACAAAAAAGCTATAGATAGCGCTATTCTGGGCAGCAATAGCAAAATAAGTACCTTTTATACTATCAAAAACGAAGCTGTACTAGAAAAAGGCGATTGGGCGATTGCCGCCCTGGTGTTTAACGGCGCTGGCACCGACTTAAACCGAGACACTCTGAAAGTCGTTCTCGAGAAGAAAGATTCGAAATGGGTAGTTAAATGCAAGCCGATGATCTCGATCAGCAAATACGACTGCTCGGCGCCGCAAAGTACTCTCAATAAAGCTAACACTATCGACATCACTACACAGCGGCCGCTCATGCCGAATTATAATCTGAACAAAAAAAAGGGTACGCCCGACGTTTAGACATGTAGACCAGCTAGCCAGCGCTAGTCATCACAATCTGGTTATCGACAAACTCGCTCATCAGCCGCTTTTGGCGGTGTCGATCAAGCTCGCCAAAGACGTCATCTAGCAAAATTAACGGCCTTTTACCAGTTTGCTGCTCAATATAAGCTGCCTCGAGAAATTTCAGCGCCAAAATAATCGTCCGCGCCTCGCCGCGAGAGGCAACTTTGGTAGCAGGTTTATCACCAAATCCAATCGCTATATCGTGCCGATGCGGTCCAGTGCTAGTAGCGCCAACCGCCTTGTCATAAGTGATTTTTTCTTCATATTCCTTGAGCAGTTTTTGCGCCGACACGCGGCTTTCGTGGGAGTATTGCAAACTAACCATATCGCTCGTGCCAGCGATACTCTGATAGATTGCAGTTATTTTACTATTAAAATCATTCAAAACCGCTTGGCGCTTACTAATAATTTTAGCGCCATAATCGCTCAGTATCAGATTCCAAGAGAATAATTCGTCGTCGTTAATTAGCGGATCCTTGAGGAGCTTATTACGCTGCAACAGAGCGCGATTATATCGGCTCAACTCATGTGAATATGATTGGTCATACTGTTGAATCAACCCGTCCAAAAAATCGCGGCGGCGCTGCGGCGAGCCGTTAACAATCCGCAGCGTATCCGGCTCAAACAACACAATCGGATATTTGAGAGCATAAGGCAAGCGGCCGTGTTTTTTGCCAGCAATCACGAACTGTTTGCGCTTGGTGCCGTCTTGATTTTGATAAGTCACCCGATATTGCAGTTCATCGGTAGCTACGTCTATCTGGTACATTTGAGCGCCGTACGAACAAATCGATTCGTCGCTGCCGCGAAAGGATTTGCCGCGCAAAGCGATATATAAGGCCTCGATAAGCGATGTCTTGCCGCAACCGTTCGGGCCAGATATTAGCGTCGTCCCCGGCTCCAAATCAAGCATTTTCAGCGAATGAACGCGAACATTCTGCACCGCCAATCGCAAAATCTTCATATTAACTCTTCAGAGGCATAATTATATGGATATAATCCGAATTTTCGCTTGCCGGCGACAAAACGCATGGTGACAGTTTGCCGCTAAACCGGAAATCAACGCTATCGCCATTGATAACCCCAAGCGCGTCGGTGATATAACGCGAATTCAACGTGAGAACACCACCGCCAGTAACCTCAGCATCAGCCGAGCTAGTATTCTCGCCAAGTTCGCTAGCAATTGAGTGAATACTAATATTATTCTTTTCGCCGTCAACCGTCACTGTCACGCTGCCGCCAGAATTGCGCGCAAACAATCCAGCGATCTTCACAATTCGCGAAAAATCATCCATTTTGACTCGCGCTTGGGTTTCGGAGGTTGCTGGTATCAACTGCTGATATTTCGGATAGCTGCCTTCGATTAAACGGCTAGTAATCTCGGAGTCATCGACCCGGAAGCGGACTTGCTCGTCGTCAAACAGCACCTCAACTTGATCGGTGCCATCCGAAATCGTTCGTAACACCTCTTGTAAGCTCGACGTCGGTACAATTGCCGCAATCTCGCTAGTAGTATCGAATAGGCGGCGCTGCGCTAAGCGATAGCCGTCAGTGCCCGCTAGATACAATTTACCGCCATCAGTGTGCCAATAAACGCCGGTTAGTACTGGACGAGAGGTATCATTGCTAGTAGTGATAATCGTCTGACTAACAGCTTGCTTGAAATCAGCTACTGCGATAGTGTAGGTGACAGCTTGATTTTCATCAATCGACGGTAATTCTGGAAATTCGCCAGCGTCAACGCCCGACATAATTGATGAATAATTACCCGACGAAATCGTCATCGACGTACCCTTGCTGACTATATCAACCGTACCGCGCGGCAGACTAGCTATAAACTCGCTAATTAGTTTGGCTGGCAAGGTCAACTCGCCTGGTTTAGTAATTTTGGCGCCAACATAGCAAGTCGCTGCTATCTCTAAGTTAGTCGCAGCGACCAATAACCGGTTAGCTTCGGTTCGCAGCAACACATTGCCAAGTATTGGTAGTCCGGCGCGGCTACTAGCAATCCGGCCAACGATTGCCAGTGCTCGCGCAAAGTTTTCTTGTGTGACCGATAATTCCATAATTATTACCTATCTTTCTTTTTATAATTAGTGATGTATGTAGTAGGTGCTGTGGACAATGGGGAAAAGTAGCTGATTAACAGAGGTAATTGACGAATTTTAGCCTGAGAAAATCTAGCGGAAAAAGAGTGAGTTTCACATAGTAAAACTAGGCAGTTTGTCCACCTTGATGACAATGATAACAAGGCCTCTCGCCAAACAGTGGATAAACGAACACAATTTTTACCCAGGGCTTTGAACCAGCTGTACACAAAATTTCCACAGGATTTAAGCATAAAGTTTCTCCCGGATTTCGGCGACTTGCTCGCGGATAGTGAGGTCAAGCTTGATAGCCTTTTCAATTTTGTTGACCGAATGAATAGCCGTGGTGTGATCTTTGCGGCCGAGCTCTTGAGCGATGCGCGGAAAACTCATGTGCAGTTCGCTACGCAGTAAATACATAGCAATTTGCCGCGGCGTAGCAATGTATTTGTCGCGCTTACTGCTGCACATTTCTTTGCTATCGATTTGGAAGTGGCGAGCGGTTTTGTCGATGATTTGCTTGGCGGTTAGATGTTGCGGCCTGGTTGATCGAACGTTGCCGAGCAGTCCTTCGGCGGTGGCGGCATCTGGCGTGGTGCCGCGCATTTCCGAATAAGCCAGCAACTGATTAAGCGCGCCCTCTAGCTCGCGGACATTAGTTTTGATATTTTGCGCTAAATATTCGACCGTCTCGCGTTCTAAAGTCACGCCGGACATACCGGCTTTGGTCTCTATTATAACGCAGCGAGTTTCAAAATCAGGCATTTGGATATCAATTGCCATACCCCATTCAAAGCGGCTGCGCAGCCTTTCGGTTAAGGTTGGAATGCTGCGCGGCGGCTTGTCGCTGCTGATGATAATTTGCTTATTAGCTTGATGTAGGGCATTAAAAGTATGAAAGAATTCTTCTTGAGTTTTTTCTTTGCCGGCGATGAATTGCATATCATCGACGATCAAGACGTCAACGTTGCGATATTTATCGCTGAAGCCAGCGATTTTGAAACGAATACTGTCGAGAAATTCTTTCATGAAAGTTTCAGAGCTAACATAGGCAACTTTCATTTTGGGATCACGCTTGATGATGGCGTTGCCGACAGCTTGAATCAAGTGAGTTTTGCCCAAGCCGACGCCGCCGTAGATGAAAAGCGGGTTATACTTGGCGCCAGGATTGGCGGCGGCTGCCTGGCAAGCAGTGTAGGCGAGGTCGTTGCACGAACCAACCACGAAATTATCAAAAGTGTAGCGTGGGTTAAGGGTGGTATTGGCGGTGGGCGTCTTGGCGTCAACTGGCGCGCGGCTAACTAACTCTTTAGCGCGATCGCGCAGCGAAGCGGTGGTTTCGCGGCTAGTGATTTTTTTCTTGGTATTTTTGACTTTATAATTAACATCTTTGATATCAGGATTATTTTTCTTGAGGATTTCGCGGATTTGCGTATCAAAACGCTTTTCGAGCTGTGATTTAGCAAAGACATTAACAACGCCTATAGTCGCAGTGCCATTATCGTAAGATAACAGCTCGGTGTCGCGAAACCAGGTTTTGAAGTTCGCATGCGATACCGAAAGCTCAATTTCCCCCAGGACACTTTGCCATAATGAATTATTCATCTAAAACTTATACCCTCACAAGCTGTTAATAACTTATCTCTATGATAGCTGATTTACGAGTTTTCCACAACTATAAGAACGTTACGTTCATTGATAGTTATGTAGGCGGCTAAACAGAGGTGAGTTTTTCCACAATTTAGCGCCACCTCTGTTAAATTTGTGGACAAACCAGCCAAAAATGTGGATAATTTATATAGCGATAGTATAATCTCGACAGATTAGCAATCAAATATTGATTATTGAGCGTGAAATTGCTATAATAACTGTCATTATGCCAAAGCGAACTTTTCAACCGCATACTCGACACCGCGTCAAGACGCACGGCTACCGTGCCCGTCGGGCAACCAAAGCTGGCCGGGCTGTACTCAAGCGCCGCCAGGCTAAAGGCCGTGCTCGTATCGCACTCTAACTAGTCGAGGTAACTACAGGTAAATAGCGCTAGTTTTCGGCGCTATTTTGCTATAATGGAATTTATTGTATGATTGCGTCAAAATATCGATTTCACGGGCATGGCAGCTTGAAATTTTTGTACAAAAACGGCCAAGCGGTTAGGTCGCGTTATTTCACGGTCAGATATATTACCAATCCTCGCCGCCAGCAGCCGCGCTTTGCGGTAGTAATTAGTAAAAAAGTTCACAAATCAGCAGTTGGGCGCAATCGTATCCGCCGCCGCGTTTATGAACGCTTGCGGGTTGATGTTTTACCTCGCGTTAAAAACGTCGATATCGCAGTGATTGTTACCAACGGCGAAGCGCTAAGTTTGGCGCCTGGCGAGTTGAAGTCGTCGCTTGATGCTATTTTTGCACAAATAATCGCTTGATTCGGTAGCTGCCAGCCAAAGAGATGATATAATGGTATAGATAAGTACTTGCCGAGAGGAGAATACGAGGCTTTTATGCATGATTTATTCCAATTATTGATTGTTCAGCCGATTTTTAACGCGCTAATGTTATTGTATAGTATCATTCCGTGGCACGATTTCGGGCTGGCGATAATTATCTTTACGATCATTCTGCGGTTTGTGATGTATCCGCTAATCAAAAGCCAGCTCAACCAAACCAAGCTGATGCGTAAAATGCAGCCGGAGTTGGCTAAGATCAAGAAAAACACCAAAGGCGACCGCCAGGCTGAAGCCATGCAGCAAATGGAACTATACAAACGCTATGGTATTAAGCCGATGCGTTCGGTATTAGTGTTGATTATCCAGTTGCCGGTATTTATTGGACTTTACCAGGTGATTAGAGTCATTATCTCTCTCAAAAGCGAAGTGATTAGCCAATACCTTTATGAGCCAATCAAAAATATTGATGTTATTCAGTCGATTATCCAAAATCCAGCTAATTTCAATCATACAATGCTTGGGTTTATTGATTTGACTAAGACAACTTTTAGCAACCACGGCATTGACTTTTTCTTGTTGGCTTTGGCGGCCATATCGGCAATTACTCAGTATATTATCACTAAGCAAACCGCGCCAACTGCTGGCAAAAACCAAAAACGTTTCCGCGATCTGATGAAAGAGGCGGCCGAAGGCAAAGAGGCCGATCCGACCGAGATGAGCGGTATTATGACGCGCGGCATGATGAAGGTCATGCCGATAATGATGTTTTTGATCATGGTGGGGCTGCCAGGAGCATTGGCGCTTTACTATACGGCGTCTAACTTGGTGGCGGCCGCTCAGCAGCATTTCTTGCTGCGAAAAGATGCTGAAGAAATGCACGAAATTGCCGAAGAGGCTAGCGCTCCCAAAAAATCGAAAAAAGCCAAAACCCGCGAGAAAAAAGCTAAAGAAGCGCACATCACGCGGATTAAGGCGAAGTAGGAAAGGAGAAGTATGGATAAAGAACAGTCAATTGCCTATGCCAAGAAATTTGTCGAGGATATTTTGTCATTTTTTGGCGAAAATATAGAGGTTGAGACTAGCTATCAGGATGATATTTTATCGATTGACATTGCCAGTAGCGACCTCAATAGTATTTTGATTGGCCGTAATGCCGAGACGCTACGCAGCTTGCAATACATGGTATCGACAGTGCTGCGCAATAATAATGCGGCGGTTACCCGCGTAATTGTCGATATTGCCGGTTATAAGAAGCAGCGCGAAGAAAAAATTGCCGAAAAGGCTCGCGGTTGGATCGAAGAAGTGCGCCGCACCGGCGATTCGCATGTTGCTCATATTAACGCTGCTGATCGCCGGATTGTCCACCGGATAGCGGCCGAATACAGTGATATTCGCACTTACTCTGAGGGCGAAGGCCGCCAGCGCTATATTATTATTGCGCAGGCGAGTTCTTAGCGTTATAATCATAAGTATAAAAGAAAGGATTGGAGTATGGCTGCTGTACTAATAATCGTAGCTGTGGTGGTTATCCTGCTGGTTGTCGTGATCGGCGCGGTAATCGGCATGTATAATAGCTTGGTTAAGCTAAATATCAAAACTGACGAGTCGTGGAGCGGTATTTCGGTGCAGTTGAAGCGCCGCGCTGACCTAATCCCGAACCTCGTTGAAACTGTTAAAGGTTACGCGGCGCACGAGAGCGGCGTTTTCGAAAAAGTCACTGAGGCGCGCTCAGCCATCATGTCGGCAACACACCCGGCTGAAGCAGCCAAGGCTGACGGCGAATTAACTATGGCGCTCAAGAGCTTGTTTGCGGTATCCGAAAATTACCCGGAGCTAAAAGCTTCTAGCAACTTTATGGAGCTGCAAGCGCAAATTACCGACACCGAGGATAAAATTGCTGCCTCGCGCCGCTTTTACAATGCTAACGTCACTCAGTTCAATACCAAGCGCAAAGTCTTCCCGACTAATATTTTCGCTGGAATGTTAGGATTTAACGCTGATAAAGAATTCTTCGACGTTAGCGAAAGCGAACGGGCAGCAATTGAAAAGCCAGTTGAAGTCAAATTTTAATTATAAAATAATAAATTAAAAGTAAGGAGCTCGATGAAACATTTATTTTTGACAAATATCGAGCTCTTTGCTCGTGCTGGCGGCGGCGGATCCGGCGGCTCGGGTGGTGGTTCTGGCGGCGGCGGAGGCGGCGGTTTGCTGGCCGGTATAGCGATGATTGGCTTCGTACCGGCTTATTGTATCGGTTCGGCGCTGCGCAAACACATAGGCCAAGAGGGTGCGCGGTTTGTGGCTGCGAACGTGATTGGTTTTGTCTTGATAATAATAACCTTTGCGCTGATTGCTAGAGGCTGGGTGGGTGTAACTATTGCTTTTGGCGCGCTCGTCGGTATGGTTACCGGACTTTACGAGGCGTTTAATAAGATTAAACAAAGTAAGTTCTTGCGCGATAAACTTATGCAAGCTAGCGCTGCCGATCCGGTATGGAACGAACAACAGATAATCGATCACGCCAAGCAAGTATTCCTGCGCTACCAAAGCGATTGGGCGAAACAAGATAGCGAAGCGATTAAAGCCTATACCACCGAAAATTATGCTTATCATGCTGGTTTGATGATTTATACATTACAGCTAATGAATCGGACAAACCAAATGTCGGATATCGTAGTGAACGACGCCGAGGTGGTTGATATGCTAGATTCGCCAGATGACAGCCAAGACACAGTAACGATTGGTTTTTCGGCGAGTGCTAAAGATTTACTGGTCGATAACGCTACCAATCAGACATTATTTACCGACAATAGTATGTTCACTGAATATTGGCGATTCCGCCGCCATGGCAAAGATTGGTTACTAGACGGCGTCGATCAGGCGACAGCTAACCCGGCGATGTATAATCCGCAAATCGACCAATTTGCCCGCCAGAATAATTATTGCTATAGCGCTGATATGGGCTGGTTGTTTATACCAAAGCGCGGGCAACTATTTAACGGCGCACAATTTGGTACGTCAGACATTAATAATCACGTAGTCGGCTTGTATAAAGAATCATTGCTGGTACAATTGTATACTTACCAGCGCGCCACTGATAGTTCATCAGTAGTGATTGCCCAGATCAATGTACCGAAAGATTACGGCCAAATTATTGTTCGCCGCAAGAAAATGATGCGTTTCGGCGGTGTTCGCGGTCTGGAAAAAGTCGAAATGGAGTGGGGTAAGTTTAACGAGTTATATGAGGTGTATGCTTCTAATACCGACCAAGCAGCTAGCTTCGAGCTGCTCAACCCGACGTACATGGAGCAATTGGCAGCGCTCGGTTTTGAAGTGTCAATTGAGGTTGTTGATAACGTGATTTATCTGCACACGGCTGAGCAAGGCGCCGACATTGCTGTGTACCAAACCATGTATGATTTAGCGCAAAAAGCCTTCAAAGAAATGAGACTCTAGCTGTTAATGGCGTTTTCGTAAATTTGCAAAGTTTGCTCGGCCATCCGCCGCCAAGAATACTTAGCCACTTGTTGCTTGCCTTTTTTAGACAAAGTATTGCGCAGTGATTTATCGGTAATAACGGTATCGATCTTGCTGGCAATGTCCTCAATATCAAGCGGATCAAAGTATATTGCCGCGTCGCCGAGAATTTCTGGCATGCAAGAAGCATTACTTGAAACAACTGGCGTACCATAGGCCATTGCCTCTAGCGGCGGCAGACCGAATCCCTCGAGCAGCGACGGGAAGACATATGCTAGCGACCGAGTAAAAATCCAGTCGCGCTCAGCATCAGGTATAAAGCCGGTGAAGTGAATATTTTTGTACTTTTTTGATTCAAAATAGTCTTTGTTGCGCTGAGTGGCAGCGTTAATCCGGCCAACTAGCACTAATCCGAGGTCGGGGTACTTTTGTAGTAGTTTTTGGTGGGCGTCGCCCAAACGGCGGATATTTTTGTAATCAGGCTGCTGGCCGACATAAGCGATAAAACGCGTAAACGGTGTTTTGTATGGCTGTAGGCCGCCCCGATGAATCTCGGCAGCTTCATAAATCGTTGTAATTTTATCATCAGCTATCCCGCAGAATGCTTGATATTCGCGTTTGGTAGTGTTTGACACAGTGATGATATGCTGGCTAGTCTTGGCAATTTTCTTGAATACCCAGCGGCCGACCAGTTGTTTAGCATGAAAAACCAGCCAATTCTTGTCGGAATTATAAGTATTGAGCAGTGTCATGTCGTGAACGGTAGTGACGTGCTTGCCGCGGTATCGGATTGGTTGCTGCGGCATGCAAAAATGCGCCAAATCTGGACTGAGGTCATCGAGAAAGGTTTTGAAGCCAAGTTGTTCAGCTAACGAATAGTTTTTGAAATCGATAGTTAGGACGTTAAAATTCGAGTTAGTTGGCTGCCAATAATCTTTATCTTTGGTTGGCACTAGTACGCTATAAGTATTGCGGCGGTCGATTTTTTGCAAATATTCTAGCAACTTAACCACGTAAGTACCAGTCCCAGAGTTGATAACGCGGGCATCAATAGCGATATGACTCATGATGATTCCTTTCTGAAAACAATTCGCTCGTATAGGCAATAATTCCAAATCAAAGAGACGGCCGTGGCAAATAATTTAGCAACAAATAAGGAAATTTGTTCGTTAGTTATGAGGTTTTTGATTAGCGGCGTAGTCAGCCAAATCATACCGTTTTGGATCACCCACAAGCCGAATAGCGTAACAATCACAAAAGACACTATCTCATATTTGATATTTTTGCTAGTGGATTTGAAAGTGTACTTTTTGTTAGCGAAAAAGCTAAAAACAAAGGCAGTACCGGTCGAGACAGTATTGGCGGCTAGTTTCGGTAGTCCTAGAAAGGTTAGTAAAAATAATAGCCCAAAATCAATTATCGTATTTGCTGTACCAACGATAGCGAAACGGCCAATTTGCGCCTTATTTTTCACGCTTAGCCTCGTGATATTCCTCGACAAAGTAGCCAGGCCGGTTCTTGGACTCGCTAAAAATTCGAGCAACGTACTCGCCGATAATACCTAGACTAATCAGCTGGATGCCGCCTAGAAACAAAATTACTGCCATTAGCGATGAATAACCAGCGCCAGTAGGTACGCCGAATAGGGGTCGAATTAGCAGATAAAGAATATACAAAAATGCACCGCATGATATAATCATTCCCAAAATCGACGACATTCGCAGCGGTGCCGTGGTGAAACTGGTGATACCGTCAATAGCGAGATTAACCAGTCTACTGTAGTTCCATTTGGTATCGCCGGCAGCGCGTGGGTCGCGATCGTAGAGCAACTCTTTTTTGTTGAAGCCAATCCAGCTAAAAAGGGCTTTGGTGTTGCGCTGCGATTCGCGCAGCAGCTTGAGAGCTTCAACACAGCGCCGATCAAGCAAGCGAAAATCGCCAGTATCGCGCTGAATTGGAATCCGCGTCGACTTTTGCAAAATACGGTAGTACCACTCGCTGGTTTTTTTCTTGAGCCAAGTTTCACCCTGGCGGCTACGGCGCCGCGCGTAAACATCATCGTATCCTTGCTCCCAGAGTTCAATCATTTGCGGGATTAGCTCGGGCGGGTCTTGTAAGTCAGCGTCGATAATTACTACTGCATCGCCTTTGGCGTAATCAAAGCCAGCTAGCATGCCAGCTTCCTTGCCAAAATTGCGCGATAGATTAACATAAGCAATTGAAGAATTCTTTTTGGCTTCTCTTTGAATCATAGTCAAGGTGTCATCACTACTGCCATCGTTGATAAATAGCAGCTCTAGGCGGTATTTTTTGATCGTTTTTTGCAAATCTTTTAGACGCGCGAATAACTGCGGCAACACCGCTTCTTCGTTGTAGGCTGGTATTAGAACGGTAATGGTCTTCATAGGCTAATTATATCACTTTATTTTTTGAATAAGCTGGCTAATTGAGTTGGCAGTGATAGTGCCAGCTTGCTGTAAATAAGCCGTTTTAGCAGCCGCTGACTCAAGCGCGTTAGTACCGAGGATAGCGCCAGCGTGTCCCATTTGGACGCCGTTAGGAGCGCTATGTCCAGCGATGTAAGCGTAAACTGGCTTACTAATAGATTGCTTAATGTAATCAGCTGCCGTAATTTCGCTAATGCCGCCGATTTCGCCGATCATTACTATACGTTTAACGCTAGGGTCGTTTTGAAATAACTGTAAACAATCGACAAAAATACTACCGCTAATCATATCGCCGCCGATACCGATGATATATCGCTGCCCGAAACCAGCCTGTGTCAATAACGACATGGCTTCGTAAGTAAGCGTGCCACTGCGGCTGACAATCGCCGTGTCGCCAGGTGTTGCCAGTGACGCTGGAATGATACCCAGCAGCTGCCTGCCTGGTAATAACACGCCGGGGCAGTTTGGACCGATCAAGACTGAATGGCTGCGGCGTAGTTTTTGCTTAATCTCGAGCATATCATGTACTGGTACACCTTCGGTGATACAGATGATGAGCGGGATTTGCGCCTGAATAGCCTCTAAAATAGCGGCTTTGGCGTGCGGCGCTGGCACAAAAATTACGGAAATATCAATGGCAAAACGTTTTTTGATATCGTCAATTGTTCGAAAAACAGGTACGCCGTGAACTTCGGAAACGGATTGATTAGGTGAGGTGCCAGCAACAATAGATGTCTTGTAATTAAGCATGTTTCGCGTATGAAACCGGCCGTTTTTTCCAGTGATTCCCTGAATTATGACATTTTTGCCAGTAAAAAGCTGCGGTGTCATGAAATGTCCTCCAGGATTGCTTCTAAACTGTCGAATAGCGGTAGATTGTATTGTGCTAGCAGTTGGCGGGCTTCAGCTTCGCGGTTGCCAGATAGGCGAATGGCGAGTTTCGGTAGGTCAGGAATTTGCCGCTGGGCATCGATAATGGCTCGGGCCACCTCATCGCAGCGGACAATGCCGCCGAAGATATTGATGATAATCACGTTGATATTATCGAGAGTAGTGATTTGATGGAAACAATCGAGGACTTTATCAGAAGTAGCTGTACCACCGATATCGAGGAAATTAGCTGGTGTCAAACCGCTCGCCACCACCGCATCGACCGTTGCCATGGCGAGCCCGGCGCCATTGGCGATTGTAGCAACCGCGCCGTCACGATTAAGTATGACGAAATTGTGTTCGGTAGAGTTGTCTTCGAATTGCCAATCCAAGTGGCGAAAAGCAGCTGCATCGTCAACGGTAATTTTAGCGTCGCCAGCGATTAACTTACCGTCAGAGGTGAGTACTAGCGGGTTAATCTCTAGTAATAAGCAATCATTGTCAATAAAACAACGATAAGCATTTTCAATAATATCTTGCAGCAAGAACGCTTTGCTAGCAATATCGAGATAATCAGCGAGCTCGTCAGCTAAAGTTTCGAATTTTTCGTTGACGATATCGCGCCGAAAAAAATCCGCAGTATCTTGGCTTTCAATTTCGACACCGCCACCAGGATGGATAAGTAATTCAATGGCGGCGGTTTGGCGATTAATATTTAATGAAAAATAAAATTCGCGGCTGATATCGAGGATTTCTTCGGCTAGCAATTTTGACGGCAAAAATCCCTTGATTTTAAGATTGAACATTTTTCGGGCAATAGATTCTACATCTGACTGCTGCCGGACTATTTGCACGCCGCCAAGTTTGCCGCGCCCGCCGATAGGAACCTGCGATTTCAGAACGATCGGTGCAGCGATAGCCTGTAATTCATTAGTAGCGAAAACTTTGCCGCGCGGTATCGGCACTCCACACGCTGACAATAGGTTTTTGGCTTCATATTCTAGTAGGCGCATATGGATTAATCCTCCCCGTAGAGCGTGTTTTGATATAAAAACGTTCTACGGGTATTATTCATCTAAACTTTCCTGCATATAACGATAAACGATTGATATGATCTTTTTAACATCTTGATTGGCATTTTGATACAATAGATTATTAAAAGCTGTTTCTCTAAAATCGCGGATTGGTTTGCTTAGAAGTGCATGAATAAATGATTGAGTGCACCCTTCAATATGGTTAAAATCAAACACAATCATAAGTTTATTTCTCAGTAAAAAACTTACGAAATTTCAGCAGCCCAGTTTGATTGGGTAATGGTCCATCGTGGATAATGCTGCGGATGTAGTCGACAGGGACTTTGCGGTTTTTTTGAATATTTAGGCGCTTTTTGTAAGCAGCGGGCTTACGAATTATTGAGGCTAATATACCTTTGAAAG
>CALIJB010000003.1 GCA_938017675.1 uncultured Candidatus Saccharibacteria bacterium | reverse complement strand
CAGGGCGATGGTCAGGCTGCGACGCCGCCGCCGCGCCACAGCCGTCCAGGCTCGTGTGATAATCGTCATCGTTCGCCCCTAGTCCACTTCAGTTAGTAATTCTTTTGGCGTTGACTGGGTAATCGGCCGCGAAGCCAAGAGTACCGCGATGATAATCACCGCCAGCCCAGCGCCCCACACCGCCAGCAGATCCGTCGGTTGCACACCAACCGTTACCTTGTCGAGCGTGCGTGATGACGTCACCGAATCAGCATCAGCACCGAGCGACGCACCACCAAGCGAACTGCCAGCTTGACGCGTGGCATTCTGTGCCGCCTGCGATACCACATGATCGCCCATTTGTTGTGCGATCAGCCCGGCGGTAACGTACGACGCACCAAAGCTCAGCACCGCGATCATCACCAGCTCAGCGATATATTGCAGCACAATTTTTGACTGCGGCACACCCGTCGCCAAGAGTACGCCCGCTTCGCGCTTGCGCTCGTTCATCCATAGGTACAGCACCATGCCGATTATTGCGACGCTGACCAGCGCCGTCGCCCACAGCATACCATCAATCAAGCCGTACACACCGTTCACCGCACCCGTCACGCCAGCGAGCTCCTGGCTATTCTTATTCAATTGATACTTTTGCCAATTGACTGGCAATTTATTTGCCCGCGCCATCACCTCATCCAGCTGCTTGGTGCCTTTGGTGAAGAACGTAGCGTCCTGGTAAATCTCATTGTGCGCCGTATACGCATTCAACTGGCGGGTCGTCGCGATGTCAGTCAAGAACAAATTCTCAAACAGCTCCACCTGATACATCGCCTGCTTTGGGTTTGTGCCGTTAAATATACCGACGATTTCTACCTCAACCTCGTCCTTAGATGGATGTTCGTTGTCGGTGTCGTATTGATTGGCCTTTAGCTTTATCTTGCTGCCAAGCTTCAGGTTGTTAGCCTTGGCAAAAGCTTCGTGCACCAAAATTGTGTGTGAATCGTTCTTGGTGATGTGCCGGCCAGCGATGAGCTTGAGCGCGCCAGCCCGGAACTTGGTTTCAAGCTCAGATGTATTGACGCCGATGATAGTCGCGGCGTTGCCAAATTGCTTGTCTTTCTCGGCATCATAGCCGCTGCCACCGCTTGGCAGTGGCACCAGTTTAGTATTGATAAAATCGACCGTAGCGTTCTGGCGTTTGACGTAATCCGTCACGCCCTCCAGGTTCTTCACCGCGTCGATG
>CALIJB010000002.1 GCA_938017675.1 uncultured Candidatus Saccharibacteria bacterium | reverse complement strand
GCATAATTTGACAGCAACTGTGGCGGACTTTAATATGTATTTGCCAGATTATTTTCCATTGGTTCATCCATCGCCGCTCAATATTGGCTGGCGCAAACGTAATCCCTGGTTTGAATCGGATGTCATTCCAGTTCTACAAACGATAGTTAAGGAGGTGCTGTCATGACAGTTTATAAAATTAAACGAATTTACGAATCGCCAGAATCGGACGATGGCTACCGCGTGCTGGTTGACCGATTATGGCCGCGCGGTATCAGTAAAGAACGAGCGGCGCTAGACGAGTGGGCTAAAGAAATCGCGCCAACCAATGAGCTGCGCCAATGGTTTAATCATGACCCAGAAAAATTTACAGAATTTTCAGAACGTTACAGAAAAGAGTTAGATGAAAATCCTGCCGCCATCAAGGCGAGAAATGACTGGCCTAGTCATCCAATCGTTACGCTATTGTATAGCGCTAAGGATGCGGAGTTTAACCAGGCGGTAGTACTTAAGCAATGGTTAGAATAAATAGCGCTCTTCAAAAATACTCATTTTTGACGTAAAATATAATTAATGATACGACTCCACAACACTCTGACGCGTCGGCTTGATGATTTTACTCCGCTATCGTCTGATAAAGTGACTTTATATACTTGCGGACCGACTGTCTACGATGATTTGCATGTCGGTAACTGGGCAGCCTACATCTATTGGGATACGCTAGTTCGGACATTGCAAATTGACGGCTATACGGTTGATCGCGTGATGAATATAACCGATGTTGGACATTTGGTTAGTGATGCAGACGAAGGTGAGGATAAGCTTGAAAAGGGCGCTCGTCGCGATGGAAAAACTGCTTGGGAAATCGCTGAATACTACACGCAGCATTTTCTTGACGGCATGAAAGCGCTCAATCTTATTCCGACGACGCATATAGCCAAGGCAACTGATTACATTTCGCAGCAGATTTCTTTGCTGCGGGCTCTTAAACAGCGCGGCTGCACTTATCAAACCAGCGACGGCATCTATTTTGATACCAGTACTTTTCCGCGTTACGCCGACTTTGCACAGCTTGATTTGAACGCCCAAAAAGCTGGCGCTCGCGTCGATGCTAATAGCGAGAAACGTCAACCATGGGATTTCGCGCTCTGGAAATTTACTGAGAAGGGCAAAGTGCGCGACATGGAGTGGGAGACGCCTGCTGATTTGCTAGATACGCCACCAGAAGATAACAAGCCAGTCATGGGCTTTCCTGGTTGGCACTTGGAATGCTCGGCTATCGCCATGAGCTTGCTCGGCAAGACAATCGATATTCATACTGGCGGAATTGATCACATCCCGGTGCATCACACTAACGAAATCGCCCAGAGCGAAGCGGCAACTGGCCAAAGGTTTGCGAACTTTTGGCTGCACTGCAACCACCTGAAGATTAATGGCGGCAAAATCAGCAAATCCCTCGGTAATGGCTACACGCTTGATGATCTAAAGCGGCATGGTTTCTCAGCGATGGATTTGCGAATGTTTATTTTGCAAGGACATTATTCTAATGAAGGTAATTTTTCATTCGAGAATTTGCAGGCAGCGCACAACCGGCTGCAACATTGGCGCGACGTGGCTTGCTTGCGACATCAAGTTCACGATCGCTTACATAGCGATACCGAGAACAACGATTTACGACATGATTTCTCGCCTAGCGCGGCTATCGGCGCTGTCAAAGAAGCGCTAAACGATAACTTAGAAACGCCACGGGCGCTAGCTATTGTCGATAAAGCCTTAACTGAACTCGACAAAAAACCGCCGCAGAAAATCTATCGAGCTGGATTAATCGAATTTTTGGAGTTTGTTGATGCGGCATTGGGGCTTGAGCTGTTGGATTCAACTCCCGATATTGATGATGAATGTAAGCGGCTATTAGTAGAACGCCGCCGTGCTCGCGATAACAAGAATTGGGTAAATTCCGATGAATTACGCGATGAGCTGCTCAATGAATACGGTGTAGTTGTCAAAGACACCGCACATGATACTTTATGGGCGTACGCTGACGAAAAACCAGAGTAGACTCAAGTGTTTAAAAGATTTTTTGAATGGTGCGAGCTGGCTAGGTCAATCTTTTACTAGGCTTCAGTTTCTGATTTAGCTGCCTCTGGTTTACTTTTTTCGCGGCGAGCACGCTTGAGTAGGCGAGTAAGCTTTGTTGGTTTGGCAGCTGGTTCTTCGCGGCGTTCGACCTTGATATATTCAGTTGCAAGCACTTTGGCACAGCCAGCTATCGGTATCGAGATAATACCGCCAACCATACCGAACATGTACAGTCCTATAGTTACCGCCATCAAAACCATTAGCGGCGAAAGTTCAATACGCTTGGATTGAATGGTTGGCGAAATTACATTATTCTCAATCTGCTGATAAATGATGAAGTAAATACCAAAAGCTATCGCTGCTGGCATACTATTAATTGCCAGTAATGCAAAGACGATAATGCCGCCAATTCCTGCGCCGAACATTGGGATCAGCGACAAGATAAACATGATAGCAATCGTTGGCAAAGCAATGTTTGCTGGTACTGCTGGAAAAACTTGACTCAAGATAAATACTGTTAAGCCGGCAAAAGCACCATCTAAACCCGAAACGATCAATTGTCCGCTCACATATCCAGAGATTACTGCATTCATTCGCCGGAAGATGATCCGATGGTGCTGCATTCGCTTGTCGTTGCTATATAATCCCCAGAAGTATCGTGACCAGCGCGGTCCTTCGACTAGCATTAGGAATGTTAGAACTAGCGCTAATGAGGCCTCGGTGATTAGCGACATTGTTGTTCCGACGCCGCTAAGAAAGTTCTGTCCAAAGTTTGCCAGCCACGACGTTGCATTTCCTTGTATTGAAACAACCATTTGATCAATCTGCGATTCTAGATGATAACGCGATACTATAGCACCAAAGCCCTTCCACTGTGCCGACATTGTTCGTATCGTATCGGGCAGAGTTTGTAAAAAGCTAATTGTTTGCTGAACTATTGGCGGCACTGCCAAAAACAGAATTGCTGCTAGTATTGCTACAATAACGATAAAAGCGATAGCTGTACTGAGAGTTCGGCTGCGGTTGGGTAGCTTATTAGCCAACCAGCTGACTGGCCCATTGAGAGCTAGTGCTAAGAATGCTGCCGCTCCAATAATTACTAACGCTGTACGAGCATTCCAAATTAATAAGCCTGCTAACCCAAAGCCAATTACTACCAGCCAAAAACGTACGAATGTTATAGTGTCTATCTCGATTTTAACCTTCATATTTTTAGTATAGCGCTTTATTGTTAAAAACTAAAATTTGCTATAATGTGCTTATGGCTTTTTACGATAAAACCATCAAAGAAACACTAGTTGAACTTGAGTCAACCACTAAAGGCTTATCCGATATTGAGAGCGATGAGCGGTTGCGTCACTACGGCTTAAACACGATCAAAGTTAAGTCTGACCCGCTTTGGCGTAAAATTGTTGAGCCGTTCAAGTCGGTTTTTATAACAGTGCTGATAGTGGCGGCAATTGTTAGTTTGTGGCACAAGTCGTATTTTGATGCTGGATTGATTATTTTTATCATGGCGGTGAACGCGATTATTTATTATGTGCAACGGTTTTCGACTGAGCGGATTTTGCGATCGCTGCAAAAACAGTCTGTGGCTGAAGTCGAGGTATTGCGAAAAGGGCGGCGTGAGATGATCGCTGCGACACTGTTAGTTCCAGGCGACGTGATAATCCTTGATGAGGGCGATAAAATTCCTGCTGATGCCCGCATGCTAGAGGCGCGCTCTTTTCGTGTTGATGAATCGCAATTAACCGGCGAGTCGCTACCAATCGAAAAAACTTGCGTTGTCCTGCCGAGCGACCGCGAAATTTACGAACAATCCAACATGGTTTTTCAAGGTTCATTTGTCGTTGGCGGTACTGCCATGGCGATAGTAACCGCTACTGCGAACGATACCGAATTTGGCCGTTTGAGCGATTTATCGTCTGGCGACCATAATGTCAATCCTGTACAGCAGAAAATCGATAGTCTTATCACGCGTATAGTGGCTGTTATTCTAGGCATTGCTTTGTTTGCTTTTTGGTTGGCGCTAGCTCGCGGTGTTGAGTGGAGCGAAGCATTGCGCTTTGTGATTGCTCTCAGTGTCAGTGCAGTGCCCGAGAACTTACCAATTGCTATATCAGTCATTTTGGTATTAGCAATGCGTCGGATGGCTCGCCGTAAAGCATTGGTGCGAACTATGGGTTCAATCGAGTCAATCGGCGCCATCACTACTATTGCCACCGACAAAACTGGCACGCTAACGCGCAACAAATTATCGGTTCAAGAAATTTGGCACCCGCGCCACAACGAAAAACGTATTTTGCAGACACTTGCTGCTAGTATTCTATTAAACAAGAGAAAAACTGCTGATCCGCTTGATAAAGCTTTCGCTTCGTTCATTAACTCGTCCGAAGCGGCTCCCAAACTCGGCCAGCCTTTGCGGGAATTTACATTTGAGCATTCAATGGCAATGAGCGGCAATTTGCGACATGATGGCGCTAAGTATGCTCTAGCTGTCAAAGGTGCGCCAGAGAAAATCGTTGACCATTGCGATATCACCGAAGGCGAACGCGAGAAAGCTTTAGTTGAATTGCATCATCTGACTGGACTTGGTTTCCGGGTAATTGCGCTAGCGCATGCGTCGCTCAGTAAACCAATTGATTCGCTTGAAAACATTCCAGATAATACGCCGCTGGTTTTTGATGGTTTTGTAGGTGTGGCAGATACACTGCGGCCAGAAGCCAAAGGCGCCATTGCTCGCGCGCAAGCCGCTGGCATCAGCGTACGCATGGTCACCGGCGACCACTTCGAGACAGCTTATCATATCGGTAAGCAACTTGGCTTAGTCGAGCATCGCAACCAAGTATTTGATAGCCGGCAGATTATTACATTATCTGACGACGAACTAGCTGAAAGGTTGCGTACTATCCGTGTTTGCGCGCGCGTTTTGCCCGAGCATAAGCATCGCATCCTTGAAGTACTCAAGCGTGATAATATCACTGCCATGACTGGCGACGGTGTCAATGACATTCCGGCGCTGACTAATTCTCATGTTGGTGTCGCTATGGGGGCAGGGGCACAAATTGCCAAAGATGCAGGCGATATTATCTTGCTTGATAATAATTTTCGCTCAATTGTTTCGGCTATTCACGAAGGCAGGACTGTTTACGCCAATATTAAGCGCATGGTAACGTATCTGTTGGCTACTAATCTCGGCGAAGTTATCGTATCGCTGAGCGCGTTGATTTCCGGTTTACCGCTGCCGCTGGCGCCTGTGCAGATTTTATGGGTTAATTTAGTCACTGATAGCGCCATGGTAATTCCGATTGGACTGGAGCCGGGCGAGCCTCGGAATATGCTAGAGAAGCCAAAACGCGCTAACGCGCCGCTACTCAGTAAATTTATGACTTCGCGAATATTGTTGATTGCCATAATTATGTCATCAATGACGCTGGGATTCTATATTTATTTCAATCAACGCTTTGGTGCTGACTATGCTCGGACGATTGCTTTTTGCTCGCTGGTAACCGCACAGTGGGCTAGCGCCATCGAGGCGCGCAGTGATTACGAATCATTGATCGGTCGTCTGCGCAAGCGGAACGCACCTTTCATTGTTGGACTAATCATCGCTGTCACGCTGCAGATTGCCGCCCTGGCTACGCCGCTTGGACGGTTGCTGCATATTACGCCAGTAGACAACATGCATCTTCTCTTAGTGACTGTCTCTGCTATCATTATACCTATCGTCTTGATTGAACTGCATAAATGGGTAGGGCGAAAGTTCTTTGGTAAGCGACCGAATCTTCAGCGAATTACCAAGCGTCTTAAACGGCCGCTCAAGAAAAATAAAAAGTTTGCTAATTAATTCCGGCGCTTGATATGTCCACGCAATAGCTCTAAATCAGCTAAATCTTTACGACGAGCCATCTTTCGTTTGGCAGCAATCAGCCGGTCGGTCGAGACCACGGGTATCCCATCGATGGTTTGCATATCTCGCTGTAATGCTGTCAAGGAATTACCCATCCAACTTTTTAGCAGATTGTATTGTTCATGTACCAAAATTCGCTTGCCGCTAGTTAGTGTCACCTCACGCCAATGTTTCTTACTCGCGAAACGGTTATAAACTTCGCGCGATACTACTAAATCAACATTAGGTGTATCGCGCAAATACATCATATCAAGCACGGCACCGCCGACCACGATATACGAATCGCTAGCGATTTTAAGGTCTCTGATCATTTCAATTGCCGAAGCCTGTTTCTGATGCGCCAATGCCAGAGACAATGTTGTGTAAATGTTGCGGCTGCCAATTATATCGGTAATGCCATAGATATCAAACTGGCTGCGCAATCCCGGTGACACGTGCGCAAAAGCAATCGCGATACCATCTTCGCCAAGCTCGCGGTACAAATGTTTGAGCGCTTCAACCGCTGTATAGTCGATATCGTCAATCGCTCCAGCGTCAATCACCACATATGTTACTGGATGTTTAGCGCGATGAATAGCTCGCCGTAACCGTTCAGCGAAATAATTAATATTCTCGAAAAAAAGCGATTCGCCGAATGCATAAACTAATGTATCTTTTGGCAAAGAGCTTATCTTATCTTTTACCCGATCAGCCGCCCATGATGACAGCTCGCCATCGCGCAGTAGCACAGCGTCATCAGGGTGGTACTGCCGACGCAATCGCTCCATCAGCGAGGCTGCTACCGCTACCAAAATACCTAACTGTACACCGAATAGTACCGTACAAGCTAAAGCAACTAGCGCGATCATAAACTCCTCATGATGGACAGCCCACAAATAGTGCAATTCACGAAAACGGATTAAGCGTAAACCTGCCGTACAGACTATCGCTGCTAGTGCTGCTAGCGGCACGTAGTGTAACAAAGTACCGCCAAAAATGATCAGCGTCATCATTGCTAAGCTGGCAACAATACCGCTCAATTGCGAACGCATACCCAGCGAGTCGGCTAACTGGCTGCGCGGCGGCGAGGCACTAACGGTATAGCCGTGGAATAGAGCTGAAGCAATATTAGCTATTCCAAGGGCTGCCGTATCTTGGTTGGTCTGGATTTTATCGTCGTGCTCGCTACCAATGGAACGCGCTGTCATAGAACTCTGGACTAGTACTACGAGCACAATTGATAATACGGTTGGCATAATTGTATTTAGCATCTCGAGCGACACTGTGGGCACTATTAAGTTTGGTATGTTGCTTGGCAGCGAACCTAAAAACTCTACGCCGTACGCATCGACATGAAATACTATTGCAAATATTACGGCCATAGCAATACCGATTAGCTCGCTCGGTATTCGCGATGATCGCCAAAACAACACTACACCTAGCACCAAGAGTGCTAGCGTAGCGGTCATCCAGTTGATTGAACCAGCTTGCGCGGTAATTGACGCTAAATGACTCCAGAAACCGCCTGATGCTTTCAAGCCTAGTAGAGCTGGTATCTGTGTAACAATTAGTTGTACTCCTACGCCTGCCATAAAGCCAATCATCACTGGTCGCGATACCAGATCTGCCAAAAAGCCAAATTTGAATAACCCCAACAATAGTAGTAGAACACCTGATAGCAACGTCATCGCTGCGATTGTATTAACATATTCTGGCGTACCTGTTTGCGCCACTAGCACTGCGCCTGACGCCAGCAGAATGGCCGTCGCTGAATCTGCGCCAACCACTAATCGATGTGAATACCCCAATAACCCAAATACTAGCGCACCAATAATTGTTGTATATAAACCAGTCTCGGGCGGTAGTCCGACAATTACCGAAAAAGCCAACGCATTGGGAACATTCACGACGGCTATCAACAACGCCGTTATGATATCATGCCGCAAGTAAGATTTCTTGTACCGCAATATGCTCGGCAGAGACACTTTTCGCATATTTATTATACTAATGGTATTTGGGGGTGGCGTCAATAAAACAAAGCAAACTATGAATTTGCTAAATGTTGATACGATTCATAAAAATAAACCGCTTAGGTTGTCCAGATTTGAGCGGTTTATGATATTTTCGTTTGCATAATTTGGCTGGGTCGGCAGGATTCGAACCTGCGAATGCTGGGACCAAAACCCAGTGCCTTACCACTTGGCGACGACCCACTAATAAACGAGCGTGCAACAAGTATTATACCACGCTCATCAACGATATGGAAATTACGACATAGAATACAGCCGCACCCATTCCTCGGGGGTCAATTCTGACGGTTTGCGTTCAGGGTTGATGCCGGCTTCGGCGCGCGGTATGGTAGCAAAGACTTTTTGCGAAGCGTAGCATTTCGCGACGAAACTTTGGTACTTGTCGCGTTCTAATGTAGATAGGAGCGGCTCGGACTGCGGCTTCAGTTCTAGCAGTACGGTATCGACTGCTGGCGGCGGTGTGAAATCTGTGCGGCGTAGCGGTCGGCGGATTCGTGTCTGCCACCATGGAGCTAGTTGTGTGCCTAATTTAGAGGTAAAGTGCCAGTCGCTCGGTACTATTTTTTGCGCGAATTGCTTTTGGACGATTAGGTAAATTGATCGCGGTGCGTGCATCTCGTTGTTGCTAGTCAATTTGCGTACTATGTCGGCGCTCAAGTGAAAGGGAATATTAGCAAAAACTTTGTATGGTTCATCTGGTAATTTCGCTTGCAGAAAATCTTGTGCTATTACTTTGACGTTTTTGTGCCGGCGCATATTTTGCTGTAGTTTGTTGAGAATACCTGGTTCGTTTTCGTATGCTAAAACTTGCTGGCATCGGCGTGCTAACACTGCCGTAATGGCGCCGCTGCCAGCGCCGATATCTATTACCAAATCGCCGCGACGTATGTTGCTGTGACCTATTAGCTCGGCAATCAAGCACGGATTACGCAAAAAATGCTGCGAATGGGTGGCGACTTGGCGTCTCATAATGTGATTTTACCACGAAAAAGCGGCTAATCAGTTGGCAATATTTACCATAACCTTTATAATATAAAGTTATGAATGCACACGAAAAACACTCGATAAAGCAATATTTGCGTGCGGCAGACTATCTGACGGTGGGGCAAATATTTTTGGCAGAGAATCATCTGCTGAAAAAGGAATTAACTTTTGACGATATCAAATCGCGGATTCTCGGACACTGGGGAAGCGGGCCAGGTATTAACTTTGCTTACGCGCATCTCAGCTATTCGGCCAAGAAACATAATAAGGATATGATGTTTGTGCTGGGGCCGGGGCATGGCTTCCCGGCACTGCAAGCTAATCTGTTTTTGGAAGGTACGCTTGCTAATTTTGATCCGTCGATGGAGACTAACCTGGATGGTATTCGCAAACTATGCCGCGAATTTAGCTGGCCGTACGGTTTTCCGAGCCATTCTAATCCCGAGACGCCGGGCGTAATCCTCGAGGGTGGTGAACTTGGTTACGCGCTCAGCACTAGTTATGGTGCAGCGATGGATAATCCTGATTTGACGGTAGCTTGTTTGGTCGGTGACGGTGAAGCCGAAACTGGGCCGACGGCTGGCGCTTGGCATCTCAATAAGTTGCTTAACCCGCGCAAAGATGGTGTTGTATTACCAATTCTTCACCTCAACGGTTATAAGATTTCGGCGCCGACTGTTTTCGGCCGAATGAGTAATTACGAACTGATGACGCTCTTCAGCGGCTACGGTTATGAGCCGCGCATTGTTGACGCTACAAAAGACGGCGTCGATCCGCACGACGAAATGGCAAACGCGCTTGAGTGGGCGCACAATTTGGTTGCCGAGATTCGTGCTAGTACGAACACGGAAGCGCCGCGCATGCCGATGATTATTATGCGCACTCTAAAGGGGTGGACCGGACCGAAATTTGTCGAAGGCAACAAAATTGAAGGTAACTGCCTAGCGCACCAGACAGTGCTTAGCGAAGCGAAATCCGACCCCGAGCAGCTCAAAATCTTGAATCAATGGCTCAAGAGTTATAAGTTTGACGAGCTATTCAACGAAACGACAGGTTTTGGTGATTTTGTCAAGGATATCTTGCCTGAACAGCTAGAGAAGCGCTTGGGTATGTCGCCGCATGCTCGTGGCGGCGCAACTGTTTATCAGCCGCTGGTGCTGCCAGACGTCGAGCAGTTCGCTGAAGACGCCGAAATCCCTGGCACTATTGGCTCTAGCAGTATGCGCCGGGCTGGCGCTTACTTGACCGAGGTCTTTCGTCTCAACGCCGAGAGTAAGAACTTCCGTTTCATGAGTCCAGACGAAACTTATTCCAACAAGCTTGACGAGATATTCCAGGCTACTAGCCGCAGTTGGCAATGGCCGATCATGGAGTGGGATAAGGATCTGTCGCGTGATGGCCGAGTCATGGAAATGTTGTCCGAACACAATATGCAAGGCTTAATGCAAGGCTACGTACTAACAGGCCGCCACGCTATATTCGCTAGTTATGAAGCATTTTTGCAAGTCGTCGGCAGCATGGTTGACCAGTATGCTAAGTTTCTCACCCAAAGCCGTAACGTCGAATGGCGCGGTACTATACCTAGTATTAACTATATACTAACTTCGAGCGGCTGGCGCCAAGACCATAACGGTTTTAGTCATCAGAACCCTGGCTTTATCGACGATATTTTACGCCGCCAGAGTAACTTCAGTGATGTTTACTTCCCATCGGACGGTAATGTCACGCTAGTTTGCTTAGAGCATATGTTATCGAGCGTTCGCCAGATTAACGCGCTGGTGGCCGGTAAGACTCTCGAGCCGCGCTGGCTGTCGCCAGAACTCGCTCGCCAGCAGGTCGATGCTGGTCTGATGGTTTGGGATTTTGCTAGCGATGAATATCCTGATCTAGTTATGGCCGCTTGCGGCGATTATCCGACCAAAGAAACTATGGCAGCTATTGATATTGTCAAAACGCATTGCCCGAACGCTAAAATTCGCTGCGTTAACGTTTCGAGTCTGACTACTGTTGGCTTTGGTACGTTGCGTCGCGTTGCCGACCAAAAGTTCTTTGACAAGGTATTTACTGACGACAAGCCAGTTATCTTCAATTTCCATGGCTATCCGCAGACAGTCAAATCGATTCTCTTTAACTATGCTGTTGATTCGACGCGCTTCGATATTCGCGGTTACAAAGAGATTGGGTCGACGACCACGCCGTTTGACATGCATGTTCGCAATGAAACCAGCCGCTATGATTTGGCAATTGCTGCATTCCGCCAGCTGGGCCGCAATGGCGTCGTTCCGTTTGAGGAGGCCGAGCACTTAGCTTCGATTTACCAAGGTAAGATTGATGAGAATACTGCTTATATCAAGGCTAACGGCGTTGACTTGCCAGAAATTGACGCCTGGGTGTGGCCAGCAGCACGCGGACTAGACGAGGCAAAAGAGGAAGCCTGGCACGGGCAAACAAATTAACGTAAAGAAAAGGGTGGGGGAATGTCATTACTACTAATCGCAAATCCAGGCAGCGCTAGCCGCAAATACGCGCTGGTCGACGACAAGCTCAAAGAGGTTGCTGCGTTGCATATCGAGCAGAGCGGCAGTGAATTAATCGCGACGCTGCGTACTGGCGGCGATACGCGGCAAGTACCGCTTGGTTTTGCTGACATTTCCCAGTCGGCCGCACATTTGTATGGTATTTTTAACCGCGAACATTTACTGGAAAGTCCTAGTGATGTTCGCGCGATCGGCCTGCGGATTGTTGCGCCGAGCAACTATTTTCTCAAAGACAGGCTTGTTGACGATGACGTTGTCCAGCATATACGCGATATTCTGCCGCTTGACCCGATTCACGTCTCCGGTACGCTGCAAGAGCTAGAAGCTCTGCGCTCGTCGCTGCCGACTGTACCAGTGGCGCTAATTTCGGATAGTGCTTTTCACGCTCGCAAGCCGAGCTACGCCTGGAATTATGGTATCAATCTGCAAGACGCTGATCGCTTCGAGATTAAGCGTTTTGGTTATCATGGTTTGTCGGTTTCGTCTGCTGTTAATGAGCTGTGGAACCGCGGTAAATTACCACCAAAGATCGTCGTCTGTCATCTAGGTAGCGGCTCGTCGGTGAGTGCAGTTTTTCATGGTCGCAGCATCGACAACACCATGGGTTACTCGGCGCTAGAGGGGGTAATTATGGCAACGCGTACTGGCTCGATTGACTACACTGCTGCTATGGCGCTCAAAACCAAACTTGGTCTCGACGATGATCAGTTTGAACATTATCTTGATGAGAAGGGCGGTCTACTCGGACTCAGCGGAACTAGCGATATTCGTGAAATTCTTGATCGCGAAGCTAATGGCGACCATATTGCTCATCTAGCGCTGATGACCTTGATTCACAGTATCCATAAGGCTATCGGCGCCATGGTGGTCGCCATGAACGGTGCCGACTTGCTGGTATTTACTGGCACGGTAGGAGAACGTTCGGCGAATTTGCGCCGGCGCATCGTTGCTCACTTGGAATGCCTCGACTTCATACTTGACGGTAATCGTAACAAATCATGTCTTAACCCGACCGAGTTCACTAGCATCTCGCAAGCGGCAGTCAGCAAGCCGATAATTGTCATACCGACAGATGAAGGCGTCGAAATCGCTCGCCACACTGTTAAGTTGCTAGCGTCATAATTTTGGTCGTTGGAAAGGTATGCGTTATTGCTGCGGGGATAGTCTTCGTGATCTATGTCAAACGGTATCTTTCATTTTGTTATAATAAGTACGATGAAAAGACAGCCACTCGAAACAATTCACCTTGACAAAATCGTTGGTGGTGGACAAACACTAGGGACGCTGGCCGACGGGCGCAAATGCTTCGTATGGGGCGGATTGCCCGGCGAGACGGTTACTGTCCGCATTACCAAAAAGAAGTCGCACTTCGTCGAAGCAATTGTCGAGGAAGTGGTCTCGCCAAGCTCCGACCGCATCCAGCCGCACGACCCAGACAGTTATCTTTCGACCAGTCCGTGGCAAATCATGCCGCTCGAGATTGAACAGGCGTACAAAAGGCAACTGATCGACGACGCCTTTACACTGCACAATGTTACATTACCGGCGGCGATTGACATTTATTGCGACAATGTCGCATATGGTTATCGCAACAAAGTCGAATTTAGCTGGTACAGCGAATCGGTAGTGTCTCGAGTAGTATCTCAGAAAAAATCTGGGCTTGTCTCGGGTCCCGGATTATTTTCTGATGATACCCGAGAAATAGACGCTTATAGCGACCGTGAAGAGTCATTTATTGATACGCTTGACTTGGCATTTTTCCGTCGCGGCAGCAAAGGCAAGATTGTCGTCGATGGCACGAGCTTAGCGCACCCTGCAATCAATAACCTGGCACGGGCTATCCGTGATTTGCTGCGCCATAAACGCGTCGCGGCTCGCCAGCTCAAAACCTTGCTCATCCGCTGCGATCAGTCCGGAAGTTGCGTATGGCAGTTGTATGTTAAGGATCGCTTGCCCGAAATAATTACTGCTGATGAAGCCGCCAAGCTACCAGCTCAGGGCGGGGAAATTATCTATTCCGACCCGCGCTCGCCAGCCAGCCGCATCACCGAGCGCTTGGCGCTTTTCGGTAACACCACCTTGACCGACACCATCCTTGGCGTACCATTCCACTACGCCTGCGAAGGCTTTTTCCAAGTCAACATCCCGGTTTACGAGCAGGCGCTGCGCGATATGCAGGAGTGGGTGTCACGCGAGAGTTCGTATTGGCAGCTCGGGCACCATCAGAAAATAATCCGGGACCCACATAAAGTTGCCCAGATTTTTTCTGAGGTGCCGCTTGCTGCCGACCAGCCAATTCTCGATTTTTACGCCGGCGTCGGCACCATCGGCCTGACCATTGGCGGCGGCAACGTCACGCTGGTGGAAATCAACACCGACGCTGTCCGGGAAATGCAGCGCAACATAGCCGAACTTGACCGCACCGATGCCCGCGCCGTCCTCGCTCCTAGCGAACAAGCTCTCGACTACATTACAGGCAAGGAAATCGTCATCGTTGACCCGCCGCGCGCTGGCCTACATTCCGACGTTATTGCAACATTATTGCAAAAACTACCGCCGCGCATCATATACCTCAGCTGCAATCCCGTTACCCAAGCCCGCGACGTCGCCTTACTCCAGCAAAGCTACCACATTGTCCACCACCGTGGCTACAACTTTTTCCCGCGTACGCCACATATTGAACACTTAATCATTCTTGATAAGAAGCCGTAAAGCTGCTCTTTCTATGCAGAGTTTATCTGGCTAATTCGAATGCAAGGCCAGCTAATTGCTGCTATACTATTAGGTGATGTTTGACAAAGCCATTGACGCCATCAATAACGCGCAGAAAATTGTTGTAGTCCAAGCGGAAAATCCTGACGGTGATAGTATCGGCAGCAGCTTAGCCTTGGAAGAAATTCTAAGTGACCTCGGCAAAAATGTTCAGCTGCACTGTCCAGTTGATACACCGAAATACTTACGTTACATTCACGGCTGGGATCGAATAACTAGCGATTTTGACACGAATGCTGACTTAGCAATTATCGTTGATACTAATGCTGAACTATTAATCAGTAAAAGCTTAAGTATGCCAGGTGTGCGTCATTTTCTTGAGACGCGTCCCGTTATAGTGTTGGATCATCACGCAACTGATTCGACGCTGACTTTTGATGCTACTCATGTCAACCAGCCGGTAGTCGCAGCTGGCGAACTGATTTACAATCTAGCGCATACTGCTGGCTGGGTAATTAATCCGCAAGCTGCAGAAAATATGCTGATTGCTATCATGAGCGATAGTCTCGGCTTAACAACACAAAATACCACAGCCGACTCGTTTCGTGTCGCTGGCGAATTAACTGCGCTCGGTGCTAGCAACTCAGCTATTGAAGAACGACGCCGCGAATTTATGAAAAAGTCGCCAGAGATTTTGGCATACAAGGGCCGCTTGATTGAACGTATCGAATATTTGCTTGATGGTAAATTAGCTATAATTCACATCCCGTGGGAAGAAATCCAGAAATATAGCGATCAGTATAACCCGAGCGTTCTAGTGCTCGACGAAATGCGTTTAGTTGAGGGGGTTGAAGTGGCTTGCGCTATCAAAACTTACCCTGACGGTAAATTAACCGGGAAATTACGCAGTAATATGCCAGTATCAGAGCAGATAGCTGGATATTTCGGCGGCGGCGGGCACGCTTATGCTGCAGGTTTTCGCGTGTATGACGATTATGCAGTGATTGTGCGCGAACTAGTTGAGGCTGCGGATAAGTCTTTACGCGGGTAATTTGTCTGTTTTAAATTAAAAAACCGCTAGCGTAGTTGTAGCGGTTTTTCTAATTCTACTAGTTATAATTATTTAGTAGATGAATTGTCCGAATGTACCTGGTCTTACTGTACGTTTGTTGTAATTGCCAGCGCGGTAATTCCAGCCCATTTCTGAAACAGTATAGCTGCCATCGCTATTAACCGACTCAACGTAAGCGACATGGCCGTTTGTCACCGCGACAGCTCCAGCGCGCGGGGCGCTACCAGTTGATTTACCGGCAGCTTGAGCGCTGGAAATCCAACCATAACCGGCATTGCCATATACAGCGACGTCTGGGCGGCGGCTGTGAACGTAATCGGTGCACCACATGCCGTTGCCGACGTAGTAGCTTGACGAGTTAATCGGCTTTGAGCTATATGATCGCGTAGTAACTGTAGAGGTCCGAGCTGATGGCGCCGCTGCATTAGAACTGACGGCTGCTTGCTGTGCTGCGACGACCGCTGATGAACGGTCTGGTAAGGTTTCTTCTGCGCTAGGAATTCGCAGCTTCTGTCCTATGTCAATGGCATTTGGATTGCCAAGTGATTCGTTGGCGTCGAAAATGCGCATCCAAGTTGTATTGTATTTTTCGGCAATTGATGCCAAGCTATCGCCTGCGGCTACTATCGCGTAGGTTGATTGTTCGATTGGTTTTGTTTCGTTAGATTTGTCCTTTGGTGTAGACGTTGGTTTTTTGGCTTTATCGTCATCAACTCCGCTGGTTTGCTTTTCGTCGGCTTTTGCTAGCAAAGCTTTCTTGTTTTGGGTAGCTAGCAGCGGTGTTCTCCTTGCGATTGTTAATTTATTTTTATTTTGCTGTGCGAGTAGTAGCGAGCGGCCCGTACTCGTTTCGGCATAGGCTGGGTGTGTTGCTATTAAGCATATTGCACCAGCGGCGCCGAGTGTCGTCAAGACCCCGTATAAACGCATAATTATCTCCTTAGTTAAATACCCCCACGGATAGGCTAAACTTCAAATACTCGTGGATTTATGTCCTGGCTTATTATTGTTTTAATCGTAATTTTCACAGGACATGAGACCAATCATAGCAAAACGTAGTATTTTGGTCAATAATTTTATAGTGGTAATGCTACACTACCTCTGGAAAATTAGGTGGACTTTCTAGTTATTTTTTGGTATAATCGTAGACGTTTTATTAAATCAATGTTGGGAGACGTCAAGTCGCTTGTACCACAGAAAGGATTAAATATCTGATGGCTAAAAAAGCCGAATTATTAGAAAAAGCTGCCGAGCTTAAGCTTGACGTCAGCGAAAAAAATACTATAGCCGAGATTGAAACGGCCATTGCTGCCGCTGAAAAGCACTCAGTCCGCGAAGCGACAGTTGCCAAAGCCGGTAAGCGCAGCGCCAAAGCTATCGAAGAGGCTGAAGCTAAAGCTGAAAAAGAAGCTCGCAAAGAAGCTGGCGATACTACGCCGCAGGGCGACGCTGAAGCGGCTGTCAAAAAAGGTCCAGCGCCAAAAGTTCGTCCGTTGATTGAACGTCGCGGCAAAGCTTACCGCCAGGCTGCCGAAAAAGTTGAAAAAGACAAGGCTTACACGCTCGCCGATGCTATCAAACTTGCTACAGAAACCAATCCGAGCAAATTTGACGCTAGCGTTGAAGTTCACGTTCGTTTAGGCGTCGATCCGCGTCAAGCCGACCAAAATATTCGTTCGACTGTAGTCCTGCCTCACGGTACCGGCAAGACTGTCCGAGTAGCCGTTTTCGCAGCTGACACTGATGCTGACAAAGCCAAAAAAGCTGGTGCCGATCTGGCTGGTGATGAGGCTATTGTCAAACTTCTTGACAAGGGCACGCTTGATTTTGACGTCTTAATCGCTACGCCAGCCTACATGCCAAAACTCGGTAAGTACGCTCGTTTGCTCGGCCCGAAAGGTTTGATGCCTAACCCGAAGAGCGGTACTGTCTCGACCGACGTAGCCAAAGCTACCGAAGAAGCCAAAGCTGGCAAGGTAGAATATCGTGTCGACAAGCAGGCTGCTATCCATTTAAGTGTTGGTAAAGTTAGCTTCGGCGCTGAAAAATTGCTTGAAAACGCCAATACCTTCTTTGCTAGCTTGCAGGCGCAGAAGCCATCCTCTATCAAGGGTGTTTACATTAAATCGGTTGCCATCGCCACTACGATGGGCCCCGGCATCAAAGTTGATTATCAAGCAAAATAAACTCATATAATTTTAGAGCGAGACCTAGCATCTCGCTCTATTTTTAGAAGGAGGGCAGTGATGAGACAATATCTTGATTTACTCGACCGTATTCTAGCAGAAGGTGTCGAAAAGCATGACCGGACAGGTACTGGTACGCTCAGTATCTTCGGGCATATGATGCGTTTTGATTTGCGCGAGGGCTTTCCGTTGCTTACTACTAAAAAGCTCTTTACCAAAGGCATCTTCGGCGAGTTGATTTGGTTTTTGCGCGGCGATACCAACGTGCGCTGGCTGCAAGAACGCGGAATTCATATCTGGGACGAATGGGCTGACAAGAACGGTGATCTCGGTCCGGTTTACGGTGCGCAGTGGCGGGCATGGCCAGCGCCTAATGGTGAATATATTGACCAGATTGCTAACGTTATTGATCAGCTGCGCGTCAACCCAGACTCACGGCGGCTAATCGTTACCGCTTGGAATCCTGCCGAAGTAAGCAACATGGCTTTGCCGCCATGTCACATGTTATTTCAATTCTATACCGCACCCGCTGATTCCAATGACTCCGACCAGCGGCGCTGGTTATCGTGCCGGCTTGACCAGCGATCATGCGATACATTTCTGGGCGTCCCATTCAATATTGCTAGCTATGCATTATTGACTATGATAATTGCACAGCAGGTTGATATGCGGCCGCGTGAATTTATTTGGATGGGCGGTGATGTCCATTTGTACCTGAACCATATTGACCAGGCAAAACTTCAGTTGACACGCCAACCGCGTCCGTTACCAACTCTCGACATCACACCAAAACCATCAATCGATGATTATGATCTTGATGATTTCAAGTTAAAAAACTACGATCCATGGCCGGCCATCAAAGCGCCAATTTCAGTCTAAATATTGCTGCATGGCAAGACTACTTTTCATATATCGCAAATATATAAGGATAAGCGTTAGCATTATCAGCAGCATGTGATTCTTCTGATGTTTTACGCCAAGTATCGTCAAGCTTGGGGAAAAATGTATCTGCTGGAAGTTCTGCGTCGACTTCTGTAGCGTATATTCTACTTACCACATTTGATTTGAGTGCGGCCGCGTAAACGGTTGCGCCGCCAATGATGTATATCTTATCTTTGCTTGCCATTTGCAAAGCATTTTCTAACGAGCTAGCTGTAGAGATACCGTCCAGCTTGGAATGAGTTAATACGATATTTTGGCGATTCGGCAGCGGACGGCCAATAGATTCATAAGTTTTGCGGCCCATAATTACTGTACCGCCAGTGGTTAATTGGCGAAAATGCTGCAAATCTGCTGGCAAATTGCGCCCCCACGGCAGTTTGTTGTCAATGCCAATACCGCGCCGGCGATCGTAGGCGACTACTATGCTGCACTGCTTTTTCTGATTGCGTTCCATCAACTTAATCATATCACAGGCTAGTTGTGTAAGTGGTAGTGGTAAATGTATAATGAAGAGGCATGAAAACAGATTCGACCGAACTATCATCGCCAACCGGCATTTATAGCGATAGAGAAATCGCAGCAGCACTAGCAGGCGGTCATATCGTTTGCGACCCAGCACCGGCGCGTATCAATGGCAGTAGTGTTGATGTAACGCTTGGCTATTATTTTTATAGAGCTGGCGGGCAGGGAGCGGGTAAATTATTTAATCCGTTTGATGAAAATGATGTACGGCGCTACTTTGGTGAATACAAAATTGCCAAACCGTGGCACGAAGTTCGTCGCCGAATTACTGATCAAGGTGTCGCTAGCATTGATAGCATCAAAGGTATTAATGACGATCATCCGGTCATCGTCTTGCGGCCAAACGAGCGAATTCTAGCGCATACTCATGAATTTATCGGTATTTTGCCGCCAGGTACTACTAGTATGCAAGCTCGTAGCACCACTGGTCGTATCGGCATCTCGGCTTGCTACTGCGCTGGTTGGGGTGATCCAGGTTATATTAACCGCTGGACTATGGAGGTTCATAATCTCAACGAAAATGAGTATATCGTGCTACCAGTTGGCTACCGTATAGCGCAAATTGTTTTTAGTGCTACCGGACCAGTGGCTACCGAATACGCCAAGGCTTCTGGTAATTATCAAGCTAATATTAGCGCTGATCTTGCTGCTGTTAAGGCTGCTTGGCGGCCGTGGATGTTATTGCCGCGAGCTTATGCTTCGCCGGTAGAATTACCGCAACCTGTCGCTGGCCTTAGCGAAGGATTACTGTAAAGGCTGGAGATTGTGTAATGAGCGGTACTTATATCGTCATCGAAGGTAACGACGGTACAGGCAAATCAACCCAAGCTGAGCTACTAGCTGATTACTGCCGCCAGCAAGGCCGGGAAGTAATAATTGTAGAGGAGCCTGGCAGCGACGACCCAGATAAAACCACGCCCATTGCTAGTTACTTGCGCTCGCTAATCAAAAACGGCACTCTAACCCGCGATCCTGAAATCAACCTAGCACTATTTAGCGCTGCTCGCCGCGAACTATGGCAACAAAAAATTGCGCCAGCCTTAAATCGCGGCGCTGTTGTCATTTCGGCGCGTAACTATATTTCAACTTTAGCCTATCAAGGTTATGGCGAGGGAGTTAATACGGATCATATTATGGCAATTACTAAACTTTTTACAGACGAACGTTACATGAAGCCGGATCTCATTATTATTTTAGCTCTCGACAACGAGAACGAGCGTAAAAAACGGATTGCTAAGCGCAGCCAAAGTATAGACACTTCAGATACTTTCGAGTCGCGCGGCAGTAATTTTCAAAAACGCGTTGATGCCGCTTATCGTACAATTGCTAGCAAATTGCCTTCATCTCATGTTATAGAATGTTACAGCAATGGTTATTACAAGACAGCCGAGCAAATAAACGTTGAAATTCAATCAATTGTTCAGCAGCTATAATTCAATTATATCCAGCTCTTGCAAAAGATGCTCAAGCTCGTGGAATAGTTTCTCGCCGCCTTCGTCTGACTGGCCGTTGGTTTCATAGCTATCAGGGTTCAAGCGGCTCATGCGATCATGGATATCGTTGAGGACTCCTACGAATAGCTTGCGCATTTTACGAGCTTCTTCGTCCAGTTCTTTCTTTTTAGGATCGTCATCGGGCAGCTTGTAGTAGTCTTCCTTTTTGAGTTTAGCATCAATATATTTGTAAGCAATATGTGCGATGTCGCCAGTTCGCGATCGTTGGCGCTCATCTTTAGTCAAAAACTGAAACTCGATAGGAATATTGATTATTTCGCCAGGCTTGTACGGATGTTCTTGCCTTGTGATAAACGTTACCTTTGAAACTTCCATCTTTTTGTATCCTTTTTTTTCGATGTCCGCTTCAGTTTGTTCTTTTATTTGAATTTGCGATTTGTCTATACCAGCTTCGGTTAAAGTTTGGGTCATAATCTCGACGTAATCGCTAGCACCTTGGATGTAGATGGCGGATTTTTTGCTAGTTGCCTTTTGCAGCTCGACATTTGGCAGGTCAGAAAGGATTTGCACTATTTCGGCAAAGTTTTTCGCCGATGATTCTATGTCTGGCGAGATATCCATCAGAGCAAATGGATCCATAGGCATATTGCCATTATCACGATCTGATTTATCAGCATACGAGCCGACAGATTTCAAGCGGTAATTGCCAGAGGTTAGGCGACCGCTGGGCAGTTGAGCTGCGAACTCGCCAACTACGGCAGGACATTCTCCGCTATAATCAGGGCCGACTACAAGCGAAACATCGTATTTGTCGCCGAAAATATTCTCCAATATACGCCTGACGCCGACTGTCTTTATATTGAATAACATGTCTCTTGCTTGCTCTATCGAGGCAAATTTGTTCAACTTTTCGAGGCGAATACGTTTTGCTAGGCCTAGCAGTTTCGAGCCTAAAGCTTCTAATCCTAATACTTCGCACAGCGGAGCATAGAACGATTCCGCTTCTAAGACATCTTGCAACAGCGCGGACTCCCGGTTGGATACTGGATGTTCCAAATTATCAATTAATTCGCAAGCTTTGATAATCACAGATTCGATATTTACAGTCTGCAAGAAGTCTTTCATGTATTCCGGATCTATGCGAGCTTCCGATATAGCCCAAGCTTCTCTTGGAACGACACCCTCGTACCTGTCGGAAATGACGCTGACTATATCTTTGCGGCGATTATTCTCGTTTGGCAAGCTTGCAGCGACTTCGTCGGCTAATGTTTTTCGATGTCTGCCGGCCGCTACCTCAATCTCGTCGAAATCTGACAAGAGATTCCGCATATAGCGTGCTTTATCATGGGGAATTCTGGGATCGGTAAAGTATCTTAATAGCGCTATCCCAGCAGCGTCGCGCGATTCTTGGCTATATTTTCCGTCTGGGTTGCGGAATCGGGATACGATATCATGCAGCATAATTGCATCGCGCGTATCAGGCATAAGATCGCCGGCAAAAGCCTTAACTAATCCATAAACTCTATGAGCATGCTCAATCAGATCAGGACGCTCCCGCGAGGCTGCTCTTAGGTAATTAATAGCTAGGCTGTCAACTAGATCGTCTGAATTATATTTCTCTGGATATTGTTGACTGGAAAACTCCTGCTTGTCAGCAGGGTTAAGCGTATTACATTCCCTTGTACAAACACCAGGGCTTGTCCTCGTTCTCACGAATCTCTATTGTATCAGAAACGCATGAATATGTCAAGCATTTGCTATTGTGTAATGCAGTAAAATTTGCTATAATAGATATTAGACATTGCCAGAGACAGCGGCCGCAGGAGTAATTCTGCTTAATATGCCGCCGAGGGAATCAACTTTTCCTGTATTATAGTCTTTGGCGAGTGCCAAAGTTTTTTGTTGCTCGCCGAATGTCGCCCCTTAACAATACGATCGCATAAATATCAAATAAACCAAAGGAGTATTATCAATGGCAATTTCCAAAGATAAGAAACAAGCTTTGGTTGCAGAGATGAGCGAGTTGTTTGCCAGTGCAAAAGCTATCGCCGTGGCTAAATACCAGGGCACTAGCGTAGCTGAATTGCAAGAGCTGCGCAAAGCTGCTCGCGAAAACGGTGTAGTTGTCAAAGTTGTCAAGAACCGCTTGGTGCGCGTAGCTTTTGCCGCTAGCGAGACGTTCAAAGAGACTGATACTTCTGCGCTGCAAGGCCAGCTAATTTATGCTGTTTCTAGCGACGACGAGGTGATGGCTGCTAAAGTCCTTAACGACTTTGCAAAGACTCATCCTAGCGTCGAGCTAGTTGCTGGATTCAGCGGCGAGGGCTTGGCTCAGAGTGCTGCCGATGTGGTAGCTCTGGCTGGCTTGCCGAGCAAGAATCAGCTTATCGCTGAGGCTGTGGCACAACTGCTCAGTCCGGTGCACGACGTCACCAACGCGCTTTCTGGCAATCTGCATGCATTGCTGGACGGCGTGGCAGACAAAGCAACCGCTTAAGCAACCAATCTAATTAAAATTTAACTACAAGGAGAATTACTATGGCAGACCTAAAGAAACTTGCCGAAGAGCTGACTAAATTGACAGTTCTCGAAGTAAATGAACTAAAGAATATCCTCAAAGAAGAATACGGCATCGAGCCAGCTGCTGCCGCAGTTGCCGTTGCTGGTCCAGCTGCCGACGCTGGTGCGGCCGACGCTGATGAAAAGACTGAATTTACCGTCACTTTGAAAGACGCTGGCAGCCAAAAAGTTGCCGTCATCAAAGCCGTCAAGGAGCTAACTGGCCTTGGCCTAGGCGAGGCGAAAGCTTTGGTTGATAACGCGCCAAGCCCAATCAAAGAGAAAGTCAGCAAAGACGAAGCCGAAGCTGCCAAGAAAGCCTTGGAAGAGGCTGGCGCTACCGTCGAAGTCGCTTAATCTCGAATATATTTCCAGATTCGCACGATCGTATTGTTTTAGAAAACGCCTCCAAAATCTGGGGGCGTTTTTGTATGCCTGAAGCGGTCGACGATTTTTACAACGACTTTACGTTCATATCTGTTAAACTTGTGGAAAGATAGCCTAAAGGGTTGACGTTATATCCTGATGCGTTATAATTGGAATGATATTATAAAAACATACAAAGGATTGCGAGACTAGTATGTCAGAATTACCAGAGAAACAAGTCAAGCGGCTCAAGATGCTTATTCAAGACGCCGAGACTAATTTGGCTGCCGCCAAAGAGCTACTAATTAGCATAATGGGCGAAGATGGGCAAGTCGTTATGCCAACTAACAGCCGCGAGGATGTTTCGGGCAAAGTTATCGAGGGCGTTTTCGACGGCCAGACGATGGTCGGCCCGGATGGCAAAAATTACCCGGTACCGGCTAATTATGCTAGCAAGTCTAAGCTAGTTGAGGGCGATATCCTCAAACTAACTATCGCTGATGACGGCGGTTTCATTTACAAGCAAATTGGCCCGGTTGCCCGCAAGCAAGTCATTGGTACGCTTACGCAGCATGACGGCGCCTACTATGTTGAAGCGCAAGGCAAAGAATATCGGATTTTGCTGGCGAGCGTGACCTATTTCCGTATCAATGTTGGCGATCAGGTTACTATCATTGTGCCAGAAGACAATCCTGATGCCACCTGGGCGGCAGTTGAAGCAGCTCTATAATCTATAAGTTTGAATCATCACAAATAGGGGTATTAATGCATGATTTAGGCGAGGGGACTTTTCGATTTACGCGAGTCAGCTACGATCCCAGTAGTAACTTGCCGTATTTGCGCGTCATGGATAATGACGGTAAGTTCTGGCGTATGCAACCGCAAGGCGAATTTACTCTGTCGTTTGATACTAGTACCAAAAAATGTATTGGTTGGTACGATTTGGCAGCTAAGCAATGCCATCGCTGTCCCGGTGACCGCCAGCTTGATGATAAATACGAGCAATGTTCAGAGTGTCAGCAGAAGACTGGCTTCAATCCAGCGTTCTACAATACTACCAATATCAGCCAGCAGCAGACTGAGCTTAATCAGCAGCCGCATATCTTGTACTTAGCTTATTTCTCGCCAGAGGTGATAAAGGTTGGTATTTCTTATGCTGAACGCAAACTAGCACGATTGTTAGAGCAAGGTGCCCGCAATGCCGCTATCCTTGAGGTGTTTCCTAGCGCTAATATCGCTCGCCAATACGAAGCGAAGATCGCTCGGCTGCCAGGTCTTTGCGAGAGTGTGCAGCTGCGCAAGAAAGCAGCAATTCTAGCAAATGGGCATTACGATCCGACGTTAGCCGAGCAGAAATTACATCAAACAATTCAGCTAATCGCAGAGCAGTTAGGCGTTAAATTTGATAACAGCGAGTTCTTGAATTTATCGCCATACATGCTAACTATCGAACCAAAAAGCGATGATCTAACGGAAATAATTGAGCCAAAAATTGCCGGCCGCTTCGCAGGGCTAATTGGCGGTATGCTAATTATGCAGCAAAATAGCCGCTTTATTTTCTCGCCAATCAAAAAATATATCGGATACGATATGACCATTAGCCGTACTGTTGAGCAGCTAGATTTAGCGCCAGTTCAAGCTTCGCTATTTTAATCGCTGATTCTGCGCTATAATATAACAAATGGGTAAGGCTTTATATCGGAAATATCGCAGCCGGTCGCTGAGCGAGATTGTCGGTCAGCCGCATATTACGGCGATTTTAGAACGGGCAATCGCTAACGGAACGACGGCGCACGCTTATTTATTGACTGGTCCGCGCGGCGTTGGCAAAACGTCAATTGCACGGATTCTGGCGCACGAAATCAATCGCTTGCCATACCGCGATGAATCAACTCATCTCGACATTATCGAGATTGATGCAGCCAGCAATAATTCAGTTGAAGATATCCGTGATTTGCGCGAAAAAGTTCAGATTGCGCCCGTTAGCGCTCCCAAAAAAATCTATATTATTGACGAGGTTCATATGCTGAGCAAATCAGCGTTCAATGCACTGCTCAAAACGCTTGAAGAACCGCCCGAGCACGCTGTGTTTATCCTGGCAACCACTGACGCCGATAAATTGCCAGCTACGATTCTTAGTCGTGTTCAGCGCTTCAATTTCCGAACAATTAGCCAGGATGAAGTTGCTGCGCATCTGCGTACCATTGCTGATGCCGAGCAGATTTCTATCGACGACGATGCCCTGCAGCTAATTGCTCGCTATGGGCAGGGAAGCTTCCGCGATAGTATTAGTTTGTTAGATCAAATGCGAAATTTGAGCAGCGAGACAGTCACTGCCGCTATGGTCGAAGATTCGCTAGGCTTAGCAAGCACGGCTGAAATTCGACAGCTGCTAGAGGCTTATTGTGCGGGCGATTTACAAACTATCGCCGATACCTTGCGTACGCTTGAGCATAGAGGTGTGCCAGCCAATGCTATCAGCGAGCAATTACTGTACGAAATCCGTAGCGACATCATCAATAAATCTAATTGCTTACCGCTAGCCGACAGATTATTGTCAAACCAGAAAACCGCTTGGCCGTATGTCAAATTGCTGATAGCACTCAGTTCTAATGCAGATGTTTCTAATTCTGATATTCCTGCGGCGTCAACGCCAGCGCAGCCGGAATCAGCGCAACCAATGACTGTGAATGAACCAGCGCCTGTTTACGCGCCGCAGCCAGCTAGCGATACTCCGCAAAAAAAGAAGAAAAATGCCCAGCCAAATCAAACAGCTAATTTTGACTGGTCAAAATTTCTCGAGGCTGTTCACGCAAAATCCACTGGCGCCTATAGTTATCTCGCGAAAAGCGGTTACGAATTAGATGATCAGCAGTTAACGATTTTTGCTGGTAAGAAATTTGCTAAAAACCAAATCGAAAAGTCGCTGCCAGTGCTTGCTGGCGCTCTACAGGCACAAAAGCTTGACCGTGAAATTATCATCAGCGCTAAGCCAAAACCGCCAAAAGATAGTCAAACTGCCGCCGTTCTTGATATTATGGGCGGAGGAGAAGAGGTGAATTTGTAATGGCCAAGCAAAAAGAAGTCGCTGCCAAAATACCGCCGCAGAGTATCGACGCCGAGATGAGCTTGCTCGGAGCAATTTTGATTGACGACGACGTACTAGCGGATGTCAGCGAGACGGTAAAACCCCAGGATTTTTACGACAAACGGCACCAGCTGATTTTTAAAAGTATGATGCGCTTATATGAGCAGCACAAGCCAGTCGATCTATTGACTCTAACCGAGGAACTCAAGAAAACGGATAATTTCGAGACAGTTGGCGGCTCGACGTACTTAACCGAGCTAACTAACTATGTACCTACAGCCGCTCACGCTGCTAGCTATGCTGAAATCGTTGCTCAGAAAGCTGTCCGCCGGCGCCTGATCAAAGCTAGCGGCGAAATTAGCGAGCTAGGATTCGACGAAGAAACGCCAACCCAAGAAATCCTCGAAAAAGCTGAAGCTGAGCTATTCAACGTCTCTGACCAAACGATTAAGCAAGACCTAGTCAGTATCGAGACTATCCTCGATGAGAGCTTTTCGCGCATCGAGGAGTTGCACCGCAATAAAGGCCAGCTACGCGGTATCCGCACCGGCTACCAAGATCTCGATAATATGACCGCCGGCTTGCAGCGCAGCGACCTATTTATATTGGCAGCCCGGCCAGCTATGGGTAAGACGACGTTTGTCACTAACTTGGCATACAATGTGGCGACTATTGCTAAACTGCCAGTGCTATTCTTTAGCCTCGAGATGAGTAAGCAGCAGTTGATCGATCGTATGCTGGCCGATGCCGCTGGCGTTGACAGCTGGAATATTCGTACTGGCAATCTCAGTGACGACGACTTTGCAAAGATTAGTGAAGCTATGGGCGAAATGGCTGAAGCGCCGATTTATATTGATGACACGCCAGCACTCAGTGTTCTCGGTATGCGTACCAAAGCCCGCCGAATCGCGCATAATCAAACGCTCGGGTTAATTGTCGTCGACTATCTGCAGTTGATGCAGGCGAATGGTAATTACAACGGCAATCGCGTCCAAGAAGTTAGCGAGATCAGCCGCGGCTTGAAGGTTATCGCTCGCGAGTTGAATGTACCAGTGATAGCGCTTAGCCAGCTTAGCCGGTCAGTTGAGAACCGTACGCCGCCAATCCCGCAGCTAGCTGACCTGCGCGAGTCGGGAAGTATCGAACAAGATGCTGATATTGTTACGTTTATTTATCGCCCTGGCTATTACGAACCAGACAACCCAGATGTCGCCAATATCACCGACTTAATCATTGCCAAGCACCGTAATGGCCCGGTTGGCAAAGTCCAATTATACTTCCATCCAGAGCGCCTGCGGTTCATGTCGCTCGATAAGCGCCACGAATAATCTCTCGCGTGATATAATCATAATTAGTATGCGTAAACCTGCGGACTATACTTTATATAAATATCGCTATATTTTGAGTTATTTTTGCATCGCCGTACTTTTGGTGGCAGTGCTATGGATCGGCGTATTGTATACTCCTGGCGGTTTGCGCGAGCAAGAAATCAAATCTGTTAGCCAGGCTAGTATGTTGTCGCGCCAAACTCTTGAGCCGTCGATGGTGGTAAATCTACCGTATTATCTACTGCAGCGGCTATCAATTTTTGTGTTTGGTGTCAGCGAATTTTCGATTAAACTGCCGTCAATTGCGCTCGGCACCTTGACAATGCTAGGTATTTTCATGTTGATTCGCGCTTGGTTCAAGCCTAATGTTGCTGTCATTTCGACGATCGTATTGGCAACTTCGACGCATTTTCTATTCCAAGCGCAAGACGGTACGCCCGGTATTACCTTTAGCGCTGTTGCAATATGGCTGATGGTTGCGGGCATGTATGTAACGCGCGGCAAGCATTTTCATACATTCTGGAAAGTGCTTGGCGGCGTATTGATGAGCGTCGCGCTTTATTTGCCGATGGGTGTATACCTGGACTTAATTATAATTATCGTGGCTTTGGTTCATCCGCATATCCGAGCGATTATCAAGCGGCTACCCAAGAAAAAACTACTTATTGCGCTGTTGGTCGGCTTAGCTGCGATGGCGCCGCTAGTTTATGCCTTAATATTAGAACCAAAAGGCATTGGTAAAATACTACTCGGTTTGCCGCCAGACTTCGCTCATATCAAAACTAATGCGCTGCTTTCGAGCCTTAGCTTGTTTGGTTTTGCTGCTACCGATAGCGCTGCTGACGGTCTGCTGAGGCCAGCTTATGCTATGCCGTTGACGGCTATTGCTTTACTAGGTTTTTGCCGCCTGGCAGCCACGCATTATACAGCGCGTAGCTATGTTACTATCTTGATGAGCTTGGTTATGGTACCGCTCGCCTTGCTTAATTATAACAATCAGTATGTAATATTTGTTCTGATGGTAATTGCAGTTGCTACTGGCTTTGATTTCTTGATTCGCTACTGGTATCGGCTATTTCCTTGCAATCCGTATGCTCGCGTTGCGGGTTTGCTGCCATTGAGTGTGTTAGTTAGCGGATTGATTTATATTAGCGTTAATCAATATTTTAACGGGTATACGTACAATCCGGCTGTTGTTCGCGCCTACAACAGTGATCTATTGCTAGTTAATGCCCAATTGCAGCGTCAAAAAAATATGACACTCTTGGCTGATGCGGATGAGGCGCCTATTTATAATCTAGCTGCTCACTACAATAAATCCTTAACGGTTGCTACCGAGCTTAATCCCGAAGCAACCCAAGCGGTGGCGACGCGTGCCGCCCGCCGCAAGATTCCGAAAGAATGGCAGCTAGAGAGTATTATAACTAACGCTCGTGCTCAAAATGGCGACCGGCTCTATGTCTACAAAAAATTGCCGTAATAAGTTATAATTGGTAGAGTTAATTTCTGAAGAAGGGGAGTCAAAATGGCCTTGAATCAAATGAAAATGTTGAATGATTTGCGCAAAGCGCAGAAAGCTTTAGCCAAAGAAATCGTCGAGGTTGAGGCAGGCGACGGCGCGGTTATCGTTCAAATCACTGGCGAGCTCAAGATCAAATCGATTAAAATTAATCCAGAATACGTTGATCTAGATAACATCCACCAGCTTGAACACTGGATTGAGATTGCTATCCGCGACGGTATGGCTAAAGCACAAGAAATTGCTGCCGAAAAGATGAAACCGCTGATGGGCGGGCTAGGAAGCCTCGGATTATAAACTAATGGCACTATTGCCAAGCGCGCTTGAGCGTGTTATTGAGGAGTTGGGTCATTTGCCAGGCGTTGGGCCGCGGACGGCTGAGCGCTACGCTTATTTCTTGCTAAAAAACGATTCTCGCACTACCGAAGCGCTAGCGAATGCTTTGCGGCAGCTGCACGCGCAGGTCAAAAGTTGTCCGAAAACTTTCGCGCTAATTGACGCTGACCAGGAAGTCTCGCCCTTGTATAGCGATCCGAAACGCGATCGCCAGCTAGTTGCTGTTGTTGAAGAACCGCTAGATATAGTGGCGTTAGAACGCACCGGGCAATTCCAGGGCACTTATCACGTATTGGGCGGAACGATTTCGCCGATTGACGGCGTCGGGCCAGAACAGCTTCATATACCTGAGCTATTGCAGCGATTGCGCGACGATAACGTCGAGGAAGTCATTATTGCTACCAACGCTAGCGTCGAGGGCGAATCAACGGCGCTATTCATCCAACGCCAAATCAAGGAATCGCACCTAGCTACCAAAGTTTCACGTTTAGCTCGCGGCATTCCTGTGGGCGTCGATCTAGAGTATGCCGATCAAATTACCCTCGGGCACGCGCTGGAAGGGCGGCGGTTTTTGTAAAAAAAGAAAATAGCCCGCCGAAAACGTGCTCAAGCCGGAAACTGGATTTCAATCCAGCAGACGCTAAAATGTGAGTCTCGAACCGAATTGAACAATTTTCAGCGAGCTATTTTCTCGAGCGGGACTATAACCCTACTCACTGTCCTGCTTGCGCAAGTAGCGCATGAGCAGGATGTATACGATGACGGCCCCGGGGACAGCGATAGCCGTCCCGATGACCAAGCACGCCACATCGGACATGCCGATGTGGCGGAGAATAACGCCAACGGCAATGCCGATACTGATCGGCACTGCCGCAAGGAATCCAATTGCCATGGCGCGGTCTCCCATTTTTTTCACCTCCTCTCGAAGCGTGCTCAAAGCAAAGAGCGACTTCTTCGCCCTTTTGGTAACTTTGAGCGAAAAGTTAATATAAATTATATCAATATTAGGACAAAAAGTCAAATTTTCCGTAAAACTACATTGTGCTTTGTAACTTTACTTGCACAAAAAGACGGCAGATTCAGTTAGTTGTATTATATTATATGAGTTTGTTAGTTTTATTTTTCTGACTTTTTGTTCTGCTTTGACTTTACAATTGGCGAAGCAACAGCGCAGCCAATCGCGCCAAGTATTGATACGACGGCGATTTGGCGCATAATATATTTACCCCTGCCGAACGGACCTTCTTCCCATGCCATATGAGCTTTCAAACTTTCTGAAGTTATCGGGCAATTTTTCTTAGTGTCTTTGAATCCGGAACTTGGCTGGCCGTTTTTGACGCAAACGTATTCTGGTTCCGGTTCGGACGGCGGTATGCAGCTGACAGCAATTAATACTGCTGCAATAACCGCAAGCGATCCAGCGATGATTAATAGTAATTTTGGCGTTTTCATAAAACCCCCTTAATTTAACAAAGCTTACAGATATTGTAGCATGAGGTTTACCTGTTGATAATTTTAAGTTTACCGTATCGGGCGATTAATAGCCAAACAGTTGCTAAACCCGCTAGTATGCCGTCGCCAATTCCTGAGGGTATCATAAAAATCATCAGAATAAGGGTGATTATGCACATAATCATTGCTAGCCACCAACTCCACAATAAATTTCGCCACAGACCATTTGCTGCAGCTATTCTCAGCAATCCAAAAATTATGCCGATGACACCAATCATTATCAAATTATCTCGCAAAAATGGCATTGTGAAAATATAGTCTTTAGTTTTGTTGATTGGTAAAAGCGCCATCAGCCCGCCAACAATTTCAAGAGAGCCGTGAATAGATAATATGATAACTGCACGCCTTAAGTGTTTCATACGCTAACATAATTGTAGCACGCCGATGGATTGTGGAGAAATGTCTACGGTAGTTTATTTGTTAACTCAATCTAGTGGTGCAGACGGTAGTTGTAGGCTATAATAATTGTTATGAATAATGGGCAAACTCCTGAAATTAATAAAGTTAAACTGCTAGTGCGTGAATTACTAGGCAGCGACACTTCAGGTCACGCCGATGATCATGTCGAGCGGGTGGCACTGCTGGCGGAGCGTTTTGCTAGCGAATGCAGCGAATCAGTAGATCTGCAAGAAGTGCTGTTGACGGCTTGGCTGCATGACGTAGATGACTATAAATTAGTCGGCAAGGCGCAGGCGGAGAAATTAACGAACGCAGTAAATATTATGGCGCAGGCAGGGGTGTCCAACGGCTTAAGCCGGGCGGTGCTGGAAAATGTTGCGGCGATTGGTTATAGCAAACGACTGAACGGCAAGCAGCCGCAGCGTCTGGCAGGGCAGTTGGTATCTGACGCTGATATGTGCGATGCTATCGGTGCAGTTGGGATTGAGCGGGCGTTGGTCTATGCTTGCCATCACGGCGGACGGATTTTTGATCCCGCGGTTTGGCCGAATGTTAATCTGGCGGCGCATGAGTATAATGCTGACGGTAATACGCATGATACCGACGGCTTCATCAATCATTTCTTTGAAAAGCTGCTGAAACTGAAAGGCTTGATGCTGACGGAGCAGGGACGAGCCGAGGCAGAAAACCGCCAGCAAATTATGGTTGATTTCTTGCGCCATTATTTCCGCGAGAAGAATGCGCTGGAGTGGAGCGAGTTTTTAGAAGAATATTTACGCCGTTGATAGGTAGCTGAAGTACTTCCTTGTTTATTCCGATTCTCTGCCTGGAAAGTTGGTACTCAAAATTTTTAAGCCGGCGTCGACGACCAATTGGCAGGCTTGCCGTTGCGAGAGGGGAGCGAGGTGCTTGTTTTCGCCGCTTGGGTGGAGTGAATATCCAAATTTGCCAAGCGCCAGTAATTCAATTTGGATTCCATGGCTACAACAGCATCTGCTAATTTGCGGTATTGACACTCAGACGCCCGAGATGCCTGAATCGTGGCGACTAGATTACTCGTTGTGGCGACAGACTTTTGAAAAATATGATGTAAATTCAGAAACCATATTGGTTGGTCATAGTTGTGGTGGGGGCTTTTTGATTCAATGGATGAGCGAGAACCCGCAAATTTGTGCAGGCGACGTCTATCTCGTTGCGCCGGCTTTTGTCGATAAGTTTAATCCCGAAGCTCCATATGACGAGCCGCTTCGTGGCGGTATGGCCGACGATACTTTTCCTGAGTTGTTTGAGACAATATTACGTAATAGAAAATGACTATAGAAGAAGAGGTTGGCTGACATAATCAGCAGCCTAGTTGCTTGATATAAGATATAATAGTACTTGTGAATAAACAACTACAGCAAAAGCTCAAAACTCTACCGCGCAGCCCAGGTGTTTATTTTCATAAGTCGGCGAGCGGCGAGATCATCTATATCGGCAAAGCAGCAGTGTTGAAAAACCGCGTGCGCCAGTATTTTCAGAGCAGCAAAGATTTTGACGCCAAAACTCGGGCGCTAGTCGCCGAAATCTATGACACTGACTGGATTGAAACCGAGAGCGAGATTGACGCGCTATTCCTAGAGAGCGAGATGATCAAGCGTTATATGCCGCGCTACAATATTTTGCTGCGCGATGATAAATCACAAACTTTCGTGCGAATTGATATGAAAAGCGAATGGCCGAC
>CALIJB010000001.1 GCA_938017675.1 uncultured Candidatus Saccharibacteria bacterium | reverse complement strand
GCTGAGTACCGAAGAGGCCTATAAACAAGGTATCAAGCTTTCTGATAATTGGCGCGCCGAATTTGATGCGCGAATGGCCGAGCAACGCCAACGTTCCAAGACAGCGCGCAAAGGACAATTTAGCGGCGGTTTGGAAGGTCACGATCCAATCCATCTGAAATATCATACGGCGACGCACTTGCTGGGGGCGGCACTGCGCAAAGTTCTGAAGGCGCCGGATTTGCAGCAGCATGGCAGCAATATCACGTCTGAGCGCCTGCGTTTTGATTTCAACCACGATAAATTGACACTAGAGGAAAAACAGGCGGTGGAGGATCAAGTTAATGCCTGGATTGACGCTGATTTGCCAGTCAGCTTTGCCGTTTATCCGACTGACGAGGCGCTAAAAATGGGTGCAATCGGCGCTTTTGGCGAACGCTACGGTGATAAAGTAAAAGTCTATTCCATCGGCGAAGGCGACAATATCGTTAGTTTCGAAGTTTGCGGCGGTCCGCACGTCGAGCACACGGGTGTCTTGGCTGAAGGCGGTAAGCGATTAAAAATCACCAAGGAAGAGTCCAGCTCGGCGGGAATTCGCCGGATTAAAGCTATCCTTGTGCAGCAAGACTCTCATTAACTATTGATTCTAGTGTGTACCCCACTTCGTCACTTAACAGACCTAGGTTTTTAGGTTGCAAAGTTTTTCTTTTTCCTGTATACGGATCAAAGAAGTAGCATAAAACATCTGTATCGCCTGTGCTGTTAACAAGTATTTTGTAATGAATTTTTGTGTCAATACCATCGTATTCATAAGGAATCTGTAATTCAAGTTTGCCTCTTGCTAGTACGCTCGATAAAGCTTCCTCTGCATTGCTATTTAGATAAGTTCCTACCAAATCTGCCTCAACGCCGCTGATGTTGGTAGAGCCAGCGCGTATTAATGCTTCTTCTGGTACTGAAGAAGCTTCGATATCACGGACTAAGGGCTCAATATACGAAAATGTCTTGTCTGTGCGATATTGATCACTATTTATAGCTACACGGGATAGAGCGTTTACTATGTCGCTTGGCGTAGTTTCTGCGGAATCTGACAATTCACGTATATAGGAGTTATCGGCTGATATAGGCCAAATCATGTCTAATCTTGTCGCTACTAGATGGCTAGGTACTTTTATGTTTCTACCGGGTGTTACCCATTCTCCACGAGAAGACAGTCTGAGCCTGAGAGAACCTTTTTCTGAACTACCAGCACCCGCAACGAAAGACAATCTAGTACCGGTAGCAGCCACATCGCCCATTTGAACAAGGCGCATTGTTAGGGCTCCATCTTCGTAGGTACCAAACGGCTGACTGATGACTTCTGTACTCTGGATTGTTGGCTCTGTAGCGTCTAACGAATATAGCGCATCTAATATACGGTCTCCAGTATTTTGTGGTTGGGGCTCTGATACTCTTGGTGATTGGTCCATGTTGTATATTGTAGCATAACTACTGTAATATGTCAAGACTGGTCGCCAATGAATGTAGTGTTGTATAATAAAATATACTTATGCTAGATAAATTGCGTAGTAAGATTGCTGACAAAATAGGAGATCGGTCGAATGAACCTGTAGATAAAGATGATTATATCGTTGCACTCGATATCGGTACCGAAAACGTTAAGGCGCTATTAGCTCGCGTTAACGGCGACGATATTGAGATTCTTGGTGTTGGACGTGCTCATCAAGAATTTTCAGATATGCATTCAGGCGCAATCGCCGATATTGCTGGCGTAGTGCAACACTGCGAGGACGCTCTGACTCAGGCTGAAGACGAAGCTGGCCTGCAGGCCAAGCATGCTGTCATCGGTATAGCTGGCGAACTAGTAAAAGGTACAACTAGCACGATTCGTTATCGTCGTCCGCAGCCCGACCGTCCACTTGACGAACAAGAAGTTGAGTTTATTATCGAGAAGGTCCAAGATCGCGCTGCTAAACGGGCACAAAAACAGATTGCCTTAGAAACGGGCAATGACGAGGTTGAGGTCAAGCTGGTCAACTCAGCGCTGGTTAGTATTCATATTGACGGCTATAAAGTGTCGAATCCGATTGGCTTTCAGGGTAAGGATGTAGCAGTGCAGATTTATACAGCGTTTGCGCCGATGGTGCATATTGGCGCGTTAGAGCGAGTGGCGCAAGAGCTTGATTTGGAGTTGTTAGCGGTCGCTGCTGAGCCGTTTGCGGTTAGCCGTAGCGTACTTGGCACCGATAGTAGTAGTGCTTTTACGGCAATTTTAGCAGATGTAGGTGGTGGTACAACTGATATTGCGGTGGTTAATGACGGCGGTGTTGAGGGCACTAAGATGTTTGGCATCGGTGGTCGTAGTTTTACTAAAACTATCGCTGACGAGTTGTCAATTCCGTACGATCAGGCAGAAAAACTCAAAGTAAATATCGAGGACAGTAAAATTAAAGCTACAGTCAAAAAAGATGTGGCAGTTGCCGTTGATAAAACTCTCGAGGTTTGGCTAGCTGGCGTAGAGCTAGCATTGAGCGAGTTTGATGCAGTTGATCAGCTGCCGCCGCGTATTTTGTTGTGCGGTGGCGGTGCTAGCTTGTCTCAATTAGTTGCGGCTCTCGAAAAGCGTGATTGGTATAGCGAGTTGCCATTTACTAAGCGTCCGACAGTACAGCGCATTCGTCCCGATCAAGTTGTTGGTATTACGGATAAAACCGGTGAAGTCAATGATCACACTTTTATTACGGCGATGGGTCTGCTGCGTGTTGGTTATGATACAATAATAGGAGCAGGCGACACTCAGTCGGTTCGCAGTAAAATTAATAGGATTTTGCGAATTTAATAGAGAAATAATATGCAAAAAGATGTCATTTATATAGATGTAGAAGACGACGTTACTTCAATTATTGGCAAGATAAAAGCCGCTAATTCTAGCATTGTCGCTTTGGTGCCGCCGAAGCGAATCGGGGCGATTCAGAGTGCGGTAAACCTTAAATTGGTGCATCGCGCAGCTGAGCGGGTCGATAAAAAACTGGTAATTATTACTAATAATGATGCTTTGTCGACGCTTGCGGGCAGCGCGGGTATTCCGGTGGCCAAAAATTTGCAGAGTCGTCCAGAGTTGGCCGAGATTCCGGCTCTTGAAGTCAACAGTGACGATGACGTGATTGATGGATCGGAAGCGTTGAACGGTGGCACTAAGCCTAACACGCTAGCTCCTGGCGATAAGAAAGGGCAGTCGTCTCTTAATGATGAGCTTAGCAAAATTGAAGATGAAGGAGAGGATGAGCTGCCGTCTTCTAAGGGTAAGGATGACGGCGATAAGAAATCTGCTGACCAGGCGGATAGCAAGTCAAAAAGAAGTCCGAAAATCCCCGATTTTAATACTTTTCGTAAAAAGTTCTTCATTATCGGTGCGGCTGTTATTTTGTTGATCGTTGGTTTGGTGTGGGCGTTTGTGTTTGCGCCGCGAGCACAGATTGTCATTTCTGCGCAAACTAGTAGTGTAGCTGTTAACACTCATATCAAATCAAGCGCTGCTGTTAACACTAGTTTGCAAGATGGTACTGTCAAACTGACGACCAAAACTAGAGAAAAAGCGATTTCTAAAACATTTACAGCTACCGGCAAGAAGGATGTCGGCGAAAAAGCGACTGGTATAGTAAGCTTTTCGACGCGCGATATTGACAATCTTGGTACAGAAATCCCAGCAGGAACAACTTTGACGACAGATTCTGGCGCCGAGTATGTTACCAATGAAGGCGTTAAAATCTCGCTTAGTAATTATCGTAATGCCAAGGTGAAAATTACTGCCGCACGCAGCGGCGCCAGCTATAATGGCGCTAGCGGTACAGTCAAGGGGGCGCCTAGTGGTATTTCAGCAAGTATTAGCGGCTCGACGACGGGAGGTACTGACAAAACTATTACCGTCGTTCAACAAAGCGATATAAATAAAGCAATGCGCGAACTCGTCACCGAGGACGATAAGAACCAAAACAAAGCTGCTTTGCAAACTGAGTTTGGCAAGGATTACACAATTATCAATGAGTCATTCGCGGCGGATATCGCTGGCATTAATAAGCCTGCTGTTGATAGCGAGGCTAACGACGGCCAAGCGGCAATTACTGGTACAATGAAGTTCTCGCTTTCTGGTATTGCTCGCAGCGAGTTTGATGCGTTTCTCAAAGCTTACTGCCAGCAGCGCATTGACGGCAAGTCAAACCAGAAAATCTATGATGCCGGCAGCAAAACAGTTTCTCTGACTAACATAGCTATTTCGGGCGATACGATTAATGCGACAGTCTCGGCGAACGGTAAAGTTGGTCCGAAAATCGACGAAGATGCCATCAAGGAATACGTCAAAGGCCAGTCGGTCGGCGAGGTTCAAGAGCGCGTCAAGACAGTTGAAGGCATAAAATCAGTAGATGTGAACCTTTCGCCATTTTGGGTTTATAGAGTTCCAGATGACACCAAGAAGATAAGTGTAAAGTTTCAGATAGATGGCTAAGCAGTATTTGGCGCTTGACGTCGGCGAGCGGCGAATTGGCGTGGCATCAGCGAGCAGCGATGTTAAGATTGCCGTACCAGGCGACTGGATTGATGTCGACGGCAAGGAACTTGATGCTATCCGCGAGATGCTGATTGACGAATCAATAGATGTTTTGGTAGTGGGTTATCCGCGCAATCAACGAGGCGAGCCGACTGCACAGACTCGGTATGTCGAAGATTTCGTCGATAGCCTTGGTCAAATTGAATCTGACGTTGTATTCCAGGACGAATCGTTGACGAGCGTCAAAGCAGAGAATATCTTAGCATCGCAAAAACGTCCGTATAGTAAGGGCGAGATTGATTCTATGGCAGCTAGCATTATTTTACAAGATTATTTGGAGGCGCAATAATGGATGGTTTCAAACGGCAGAATGGCCAACAATTTAATTATCAGCCGAATAATAATCGGCAAATACCGCCGCTTGGCGCGGCTCCACGTCCTGCGCCTCGTGCTATTGATCCGAATCAGCCAATAGAACAAAAGGCGAGTGTTCCAATTAACTCTGATCATGACCATGACATTATGAATCAGAATATGCCAAAGAAGAAGCATCGTCTTCGGCGCTGGATAATCATTTTGCTGACAATCACGGTGTTTTTGACAGCGGTTTTTGTGACGCTGCTTAAGTGGTACGAGATGCAGCTAAAACCAGTCTCAAGCGATAGCCATAAGGTGTCGGTTACTGTTGAAGACGGCTCCTCGGTCTCAACAGTTGCCAATACGCTGGCCAGCAAAAATCTTATTCGCAACCGATTAGCTTTTGAAGTTTATGTGCGCTTTAATAATAAGAATAGTATCAAAGCTGGTACTTGTATGATTGCTCCGTCTGAGTCGGTCGCTGATATTGCTAACCGTATGAATAATGGTTGTCATGACTTCAAAACTATTACTTTCTATCCTGGCGGTACGTTAGAGAGTTCTAAGTATAAGGCTTCGCAGTCGTCTGATGGCGTTGATAAAACGAGCGTCCGTTATATCTTGCGCCAAGCAGGCTACTCTGATGATGAGATCTCAAATGCTTTCAAAGCGAAATACGATAGTCCTCTGTTTGCTGATCGTCCAAGCGGGTCGTCTTTGGAGGGCTACGTTTTTGGGGAGACGTATCAATTTACGGGTGATGCCACAGCCAAAGATGTTTTACAGACAGTGTTTGATCACATGTACAAGGTTGTGCAGAAAAATGACTTAGTTAATAAGTTTAAGGCGCAAGGTCTGACGCTTTATCAAGGGTTGACTATGGCTTCGATTGTTGAGCGGGAATTGGGCTGCGAAGATAAGCCGACCGTCGAGCGCAAAAATCGCTGTTATCAATACCAGCGGGGTATTGCGCAGGTGTTTATAGCTCGCTACAAGAAAAACATGCAGCTTGGTTCTGATGTAACCTTTATCTATGCTGCAGACAAAGCTGGTGTTAAGCCTAAGGTGGATATTGATTCTCCGTATAATACTCGCAAGCATACTGGTTTGCCGCCGACGCCAATTGCGACACCTGGCGAATTATCGCTTAAAGCGGTCGCTGATCCGGCGCCTGGCGATAACTTATTCTTCATAGCCGGCGATGACGGTTTAATATATTTCGCCAAAACCGATGAGGAACATAAAAACAATATTGACAGATACTGTCAAAAGTTGTGCAGTATCGTATAAAGTATTGACATTAACGCTAGTGATTTGCTATAATATAGAGTATACACGAGGACTTGCAGGAACAATTATGAATTATTGCCAGATCTATCGTGCTCATAATATGATTTTCTAGGAGAACCATTATTAGTACGCAACCAAATCGAGTTAAAACTAATTTTGTACCGAGCGCAAAGGCTCATTCTAGCAAAACTAAAAGGCGTGGTGGTGTTTCTTGGACTTCCGTAGTATCGTATGTCGGCGTTTTTCTATTCATAGCAACGCTAATTGCTATCGGACAACGTCCAGTCGGCGTTCAGGAAGGTAGTAATAATACGCCGCTGGCTAATGCCTCTACCTCAAGCACTAAAAATACTGTAGCAGCTGCAACTTCCGCTAGTACGGTAGACCCGGTTGTCGCTACGAACATAGCTTCGTCGCTAGCAGACACTACCAGCATGCCGGTTAGCGCTAACGTAGCGACGCTTTCTCAGACGCTGACTATTGAAACGGTAATGTCACAGACCTCCAGTAATGCGATTAGTAAGCCGCAGATTGTCCAGCCGACAGCTAATTCGCGGGCGGCTACTACTTATACCACCAAGGCTGGCGATACAGTTGATGCAGTAGCCAGCAAATATGGACTCAAGAAAGAGACTATAGCTTGGGCCAATAATCTATCGTCTGATGCGCTGGAGCCAAATACTACTTTAACAATTCTGCCAGTTGATGGTGTTCAGCATACCGTTAAGGCGGGTGACTCTGTTGATAGTATTGTTGCCAAGTATGGCGGTAATAAGGCTGATGTGGTGTCGTATAATGACCTAGAGCTCACTGGTTCGCTAACTGAAGGTAGGAACATTATTGTTCCTGGCGGTGCTTTGCCAGAAAATGAACGTCCAGGATATGTGGCTCCTCGTGCCGCGGCTAGTAATCGGCGCAGCGCTTATGGGTATGGGTCGGGCCTGGGCGGTTATGGAAGCAATTACAATGGGGTTATCTCTGCCGGTAACAAATATGCATGGGGGAACTGTACTTGGTATGCTTACGAACGCCGAATGCAGCTAGGACGTCCAGTCGGTAGCTTCTGGGGTAATGCTAGTACTTGGGCTTATGCGGCAGCAGCGGCTGGATTGGCAGTTAATGGTACGCCGGCGCCTGGCGCAATAATGCAAAACGGCGGCGGATACGGCCATGTGGCGATTGTCGAGAGCGTTAATCCGGGCGTATCAATCACAATTAGCGAGATGAACGGTTATCGCTTTGGCGGCGGCTTCAATCGCGTTGGTCATGGCCAGATTTCCTGGGGCGAGGCCACTAGCGGTTACTATAGGTATATTCACTAAGTATTTTACAAAACTAATTAACACCTCTGTCAAATCGGAGGTGTTTTTGGTATAATGTGTCTGTATGTTTGTTGATACAGCTAAAGTTTCAGTCCAGGCGGGCCGCGGCGGCGACGGCGCGGTCAGTTTTCGCCACGAGATTTACGTTGATAAAGGCGGTCCGGATGGCGGCGATGGTGGTCGCGGCGGTAATGTTGTGTTTTTGGCGACGGAACAGCTTAATACGTTATTAAATTTTCGTTACAAACCCGAACTAAAGGCCGAAAATGGTGTCTCGGGCGCCAAGAAAAAAATGGCAGGCCGCGCTGGCAAGGATTTAGTCATTAAAGTGCCAGTTGGTACCATAGTCAAGCGTGATGGTAAAATCGTCGCTGATTTATCTAAACCAAATCAAAAAGCTGTTATTGCTAAGGGTGGCGATGGCGGTTTCGGCAATGCTCACTTTAAGTCGAGTGTCCGTCAAACGCCGCGCATGGCAGAGGTGGGCGAACTTGGCGAATCGTTCGAGGCAGAATTGGAACTGAAATTATTGGCTGATGTCGGTTTGGTGGGTTTTCCTAATGCCGGTAAGTCAACCTTTTTGAGCGTGGTGTCAAATGCTCGCCCTGAAATTGCAGATTATGAGTTCACAACGTTGACGCCGAATCTCGGTGTAGCTGATGTCGATGACAGTTCGCTTTTAATTGCTGATATTCCAGGGTTGATTGAAGGGGCTAGCGATGGTAAAGGACTGGGTGATGCCTTTTTGCGGCACGTTGAGAGGACTGCCGTACTGCTACATTTGGTGGACGCTTATAGTAACGACGTAGCTGAACGCTACCTGGCGATTCGCCGCGAACTCAAAAAGTACAGCACTGAACTGGCGTCGCGTCCCGAGATAGTAGCCCTAACTAAATGCGAAGGATTAGATCAGGATATCATTCAAATGCAAATTGACACCTTAAGAGCTGTCACTAGTGAGGACACGCAGGTTTTCGCTATTTCCTCGGTATCGCATAAAGGCGTAATTGATGTACTGAGAGCTCTGCAGGTGCAAGTTGTAGCAATGCGCGCAGCTGAGAATGAGCAGAAGCAGACTGACGATTTGAATAACGATAAACTTGAGACAATCACTCTCAGTGGCAACGAGACGATCTCGAGCAGTTGGGAAGTTTCATACGATGCTGATAAGCAAATCTACCGCGTGTTTGGCGGCAAGATAGAAAAATTTGCTTGTCGCACCAATTTTGATCAGTTTGAAAGCGTCAATCGTTTACGCGATATCATGCGTCGTTATGGTATAGCGCACGAGCTAATGCGCCAAGGTGCTACTGGTGATAGCTTGGTGCAGATTGGCGAATCGACGCCATTTACGCTGGTTGAGCAGTAGATTTGGGTGTCATCTCGTAGCTTTGCTATACTATAGGTATGGCACAGACATTTTTCTTCTACGACCTGGAAACCAGCGGATTAAATCCGCGGCAAGACCGAATCATGCAGTTTGCCGGGCAGCGGACGGATATGAACCTTGAGCCGATTGGTGAGCCGTATAATCTATTGGTGACGCTGAATGATGACACACTGCCGAGCCCTGATGCGCTGATGGTGACTGGCATCACGCCGCAAAAAACGGTCGAGGAAGGCTACACTGAGGCACAGTTTGCACGGATGCTGAGTGAGGAAATTTTTACGCCTGAGACCGTTGCGGTTGGTTTTAATAACATTCGGTTTGACGACGAATTTATTCGCCATTTGTTGTGGCGTAATTTTCATGATCCGTACGAGTGGGGCTGGAAAGACGGTCGCTCGCGTTGGGATTTGCTGGATGTGGTGCGATTGACGCGGGCGCTCAGGCCGGAAGGAATCAATTGGCCGCTTGATGCTAAAGGTGAGCCTAGCAACCGCCTGGAGCTGATCACCAGCGCTAATGGTATTGCGCATGAAAATGCTCATGACGCTTTGGCGGACGTGACGGCGCTGATTGCCGTGACGAAATTGATTAAGCAAAAGCAGCCGCAGCTGTATGACTATTTACTAAAAATGCGTGACAAAAAAGTAGTCCAGCAACTGGTTAATGTAGATGACAAGAAACCGTTTGTCTATGCCAGCGGGCGCTACGATAAAGAATTTGCCAAAACCACGGTAGCCTTTCCGCTGACAACCAGTCGAAACGGCGGCGTGGTTGTCTATGATCTGCGCTATGATCCGACGCCGTTTGTTGAGCTGAGTACTGAAGAATTATCGAAGAAAATCTTTGCTTCGTGGGAAGAGCACCAGGCCGAAGATTTCGTTAAATTACCAGTCAAAGAGTTGCAGTACAATCGCTGTCCGGCGGTGGCGCCGCTGGGTGTGTTAGAACAAGGCGATGGCTGGCAGAAGATTTCGCTTGATCTAAAGACAGTGCAGAAACATCAAAATATTTTACTGAATCACCCGGACTTTGCCGAAAAATTACGGACTATTTTTGAAAACAAGCCAGCCTTCAAAAAACTGCCCGATCCAGAAGCGCAATTGTATGATGGCTTTTTGAATGACCGTGACCGCTTGCGAGTTGAGGCGGTGCGTAATGCTGATGAGCGTGAGCTGGCCGATTTTCACCCAGAGTTCCAGGACGAGCGGTTGGCGCCACTACTACTGCACTACAAAGCGCGCAACTTTCCGCGTTCGCTCAGCGAAGATGATCTGGCGCAGTGGGAAACCTGGCGAGCTCAGCGCTTGCAGGCGCAATTACCAGGGTTTATGACAGCTTTGCATCGTTTAGCGCCGACAGCGACCGACGAGCAGCAGTTTATTTTGCAAGAATTGCAATTGTGGGCTGAGTCTACATTACCAGCTAGCGATTAGATCTTTCGCGTGCCGGCTGTTATTCTTTTGGAGGCAACGGACGTTGAATAGTATTTTCTATGTAGGTGAATATGTTTATGACTATCATTGCGTATAGCAATAACATAACCCAGTATGGTACTGATATGTGCGTACCAGGTATAGCGCCGACTAGTACGAAATTCATTAGCGAATCGTAAATGTCGTGGCGCAGCAAAAATAGAGGTACACCGATAAGGCACGCCAATACAACACGAATCTTGATGCTGAGGACAGCGAATAGTTCAACTAATGCTCTCATTTGACTATACTATAGCAAACATACTATAGTATGTGCAACGATAAGCACGATACAGTTTTAGTTTATTTGGATGATATTTAAAGTGTAATACGTGCACAGATGTTTTGCGGTAATGGATTTTTTTACCGAAAAATGCTAAAATAAGTAGTCATGTCAGATAGTATCAAGATCACCGGTGCACGCCAGAATAACTTAAAAAATGTGAGTTTGGAAATTCCACGCGATAAGTTTGTGGTGGTAACAGGACTTAGCGGCAGCGGCAAATCAAGCCTGGTTTTCGATACTATCTATGCCGAAGGGCAACGGCGCTATGTTGAAAGCTTGAGCAGTTATGCGCGACAATTCTTGGGCATCATGGACAAACCAGATGTCGACTCAATTGATGGACTGAGCCCGGCAATTTCAATAGATCAAAAATCAACCAGCCGTAATCCGCGTTCAACGGTTGCCACGGTAACAGAAGTTTACGACTATTTACGCTTGTTGTTCGCGCGTGTTGGCGTACCTCATTGTCCAGCACTTTTGCCAGATGGTAAGCGCTGCGGCAAGCCGGTACAACGACGAACAGCACAATCAATTATTGATGAAATCATGAAATTGCCTGAAGGCGCGAAATTAATGATCCTGGCGCCGATTGTCAGTCAGAAAAAAGGCGAGTTTCAGCATATTCCTGAACAGTATATGCGCAGCGGCTTTGCTCGAGCGCGAGTGGACGGCGTAATTTATGCACTAGATGAGTTTCCAGAATTACAAAAAAACTATAAGCACGACATTGAACTGGTCGTAGACCGCTTGGTGATGCGTCCAGACATGATTTCGCGTGTATCGCAATCAGTAGAACAATCATTAGAATTGGCTGGCGGCATAGTCCAAGTGTTGGATGCGGATAGCGGCGAGATTTTGACTTATAGCCAACGCTATGCCTGTGTGGATCACCCGGGCGAGGAGATTCCTGAATTGGAGCCGCGGTTATTCAGTTTTAACGCGCCGCAAGGTGCTTGTCCGGTATGTACGGGGCTGGGTACACGAATGGAGATTGATCCTAGCTTGGTTTTTAACAAAAATTTGACGATTGCCGAAGGTGCAATTCGTCCGTTTAATCGTTTCAGTGTTGATGCTTGGTATATGAAACGGCTTGAAGCGGTAGCGGCTGAACATGGTTTTAGTCTACACGTACCAGTGCGCGAACTAAGCGACGATGTGCAGAAATTATTGATGTATGGTACAGGCGAACAAAAATATCGTGTTGAGCTAGGTAATGGCCGGCACTATGATTCAACATTTGAAGGGATTATCCCAAATCTCGAGCGTCGTCACCGCGAAACTGATAGCGACTTCATGCGCAAAGATATTGAGCGATTTATGCGTGAACGCAAATGCACAGCCTGCAAAGGCGCTCGCCTCAAGCCGGTAGTCTTAGCAGTGACGGTTAGCGGCTTGTCAATTATGGATATTTGTAATTTAGATGTCGAGAACGCCTTAGACGTCTTTAGCCAGCTGAAATTTGATGATAACGAAATGAAGATCGTCAAGCTAGTGATTAAAGAGATTAACGCTCGTCTGGGATTTATGAATAACGTAGGGTTGAATTATCTAGAACTGGGGCGAGCTGCTAACACTCTGAGCGGCGGTGAGGCACAACGGATTCGTCTAGCGACACAGATTGGCTCTGGGCTGCAAGGGGTGCTATATGTGTTAGACGAACCGTCAATCGGCTTGCATCAGCGCGACAACGATCGATTGATCAAAACGCTCAAGCATTTGCGCGATCTGGGCAATACCGTATTGGTGGTCGAACATGACGAAGAGACGATCGCTGCAGCTGATTTTTTGGTGGATGTGGGTCCAGGTGCTGGCGTGCATGGCGGCGAGATTGTAGCTGCCGGCACGCCAGCCGAGGTGGCGCAGAATCCGGCCAGTATTACCGGACGATATTTATCTGGAGCAGGAAAGATATCGGTGCCTAAGAAACGTCGTGCGGTCGAGAAAGATCGCAAACTTGTCGTTCGCGGTGCTAAGGAGAATAACCTCAAAAATATTGATGTCGAGTTTCCGTTGGGCGTAATGACATTAGTGACTGGCGTTAGCGGTAGCGGCAAATCGACACTAGTCAATGACATTGTAGCCAACGAATTGACGGCACGTCTACATCGAGCGCAGACTGTGTCCGGCGATCATGATAGAATTGACGGTGTCAAGCAATTAGATAAAGCTATCGTCATTGATCAGTCAGCGATAGGTCGTACACCGCGTTCTAATCCAGCAACTTATACGGGTGTGTTTACACAGATTCGCGAATTGTTTGCTAATACCCCTGAGGCTAATATTCGCGGTTACAAAGCAGGGCGTTTTAGCTTCAATGTCAAGGGTGGTCGCTGCGAGAATTGCCAAGGCGACGGTGTGATAAAGATTGAAATGCACTTTTTGCCGGACGTTTATATACAGTGTCCAGAATGTCACGGCAAGCGTTACAACCGCGAAGCGCTAGAGATTAAATATAAGGGCAAAACCATTAGTGATATTCTAGAAATGACGGTCGAGCAAGCCTGCGAGTTCTTTACTAATATTCCAGCTATCTCCCGCAAGCTCGAGACAATTAACGAAGTTGGTTTGGGCTATGTGAAGCTTGGGCAGCCAGCGACGACGTTCTCTGGCGGTGAGGCGCAGCGCATTAAATTGGCAACAGAGCTATCACGTCGTTCGACTGGTAAAACACTTTATATACTCGACGAGCCAACGACTGGCTTGCATACTGCTGATGTGCGCAAATTGCTCGAGATTTTACAAAAATTAGTTGATGGTGGCAACAGTATGATAATCATTGAGCATAATCTGGAAGTCATTAAATGCGCTGATTGGATTATTGATATGGGTCCAGAGGGTGGACAAGGCGGCGGCAGAGTGGTTGCTGCTGGCACACCAGAAGACGTCGCAAACAATCCAGAAAGTCAAACTGGGAAATACTTACAGAAGCTGTTATAAACGATAATCTTTGCAAAGACTAAAAACCTAATCTCAGACGAAAGATTTGGTACGGATTTGCGTTATTTTTTCCGTTTGGACGTCTTGGTTTTTGAGAATAAAACTTGGAGCTGTTTTTTGAGAGCCGCGCGGTTTGATGGTTTCTTGAGCGCGTGAATAATCATCGGCGAGACAGAGAGGAATACGATTATAAGAGCAGCAACCTCGATGTTAACGCCTGCTTTGGTAAGTAATTCACCGGCGTAATAACCTAGATAAACAAACAGTGATGACCACAAGAATCCGCCGATAATGTTAAAAACCAAAAATGTTCTGTAATGCATTTTGCTGGCGCCAGCAACGATTGGCGCAAAAGTTCGGACAATCGGCGCAAAACGAGCCAACACGATAGTAATTGAACCGTGCTTGTCGTAGAATTTTTCAGTTTGCTCTAAATATTTTTTCTTGAAAAGACGCGAATTCTCTTTTTCAAATAATTTGCGGCCGACCTTATGTCCAAAACTATAGCCAACACTATCGCCTAACACGGCTGCCAAAAATACCAGGATAGCGAATAGATGAATATCAATTGGCAAAATATGCTGTTGTACCATGTAAGCTGCCGTAAATAGCAAGCTGTCGCCTGGAAATATGAAGCCGATTAATAAACCTGACTCAGCAAAAACTACCAATAAGATAATTGGCACGCCGAGATGAATAATCAAATTAATAAAGGCTTCCATACTAGAGATGATTATAGCACAGATTTCTAGCACCAGCTAATGGAATAGGTTTGGGTTTAAAAATTTATTGTCGAAACGAATCGGGGATATTGTGAATTACTAGCTTGGTTAGAATCATTATCATAAACATGTTATAATAGAGAAGCAATAGTAAACCTCCGGAAAGGTATCTAACGAAAGGAAGAGAGAAATGGGAGAAAAAATTACTCTGAAGATTACTAAGCGCGAAGTGCTTGGCAAAAAAGTTAAGACGCTACGTCACCAAGGAATTACGCCAGGCGTGGTCTACGGTGCGGGTATGGAAGCGGTGCCGATTCAGGCTGAAGCTGGCGAAGTGCTGCGCGTCTATAAGTTAGCTGGCAAGCATACGCCCGTCCAGTTGCTAGGCAGCGAGCGGCGCATAGCGATGATTAAGGATGTTGAATCATATCCGACTAGGTCAAATGCTCTTCGTCATATTTCTTTTCATGCAGTTCGGGCTGATGAGCCAGTAATTGCCGAAGTGCCGATTCGTTTGAGCGGTACAGGAGAATCTGAGGCGGAGCGTGCTGGCTTGGTAGTGCTACAAGCGCTTGAAAAGATCAAGGTCAAGGCCTTGCCGATGGATCTGCCAGAAGCATTGGAGGCGCCGACGGATGGTCTTGTTAAAGAAGGCGACCGCGTGACCGTGGGCGATATTGTTTTGCCGGATGGTGTTGAGCTGGTCGATAGCGACGACGGCCGCGAAGGCACGGCTGACGACGATACTACCGTAAAAGATTTGGTTGTGGCAAACGTCTATGAGCCGAGCGCTCTAGCAGCTGCCAACGATGCGGCGGCCGGCGAAGCTGAGTCCGCTGACGCCGAACAAGTCGAAGTTACGGGAGAAGCTGAAAAGACTGAAGCGTCGGAATAGTTTGGTCTTAGACTAGCAAAAAACACCGTCATGATTTGGCGGTGTTTTTTGCTATAGTCGGAAATGCTAGAAATTACTCCTCTATGAATCCGCCGGATTGCCGCGCCCACAACTTAGCGTAAATGCCGCGTTTTTTGGCAAGCAATTGATCGTGCGAACCGTCTTCGACGATGCGTCCGTTTTCCAGGACGATGATACGGTCCAGCTTAGCGATGGTTGACAAGCGGTGAGCGATGACAATTGACGTTCGGTTTTTCATCAACGTTTCTAGCGACTTTTGGATTAGCGCTTCTGATTCTGAGTCTAATGCCGACGTTGCCTCGTCAAGAACCAGGATTGGCGCATCTTTCAAAATCGCTCTGGCAATGGCGATACGCTGCCGCTGTCCGCCCGAAAGTTTGACGCCGCGTTCACCGACTAGCGTGTCAAAACCGTCTTGCAGTTTGACGATGAAATCATAAGCGCCAGCTTTCTTGGCAGCTTTTTCAATTTCTGTATCAGTTGCATCAGGACGACTGTAAGCAATATTTTCACGCACCGAACGGTGAAATAGCAACGGTTCTTGCGGCACGTAAGCAATCTGCTTACGCAAACTCGCCTGCGTAACTTCGGCGATATCTTGCGAGTCGATGGTGATCTTGCCCGAGTCAATATCGGCAAACCGTAACAATAATTTGGTGAGGGTAGTTTTGCCAGACCCGCTTGATCCGACTAAGCCGATTTTTTCACCTGGCTGAATATTGAGCGAGAAATCATGAAACAAGGTATCGCCTTGGCCTTCGTCGTGCGTAAAGGTTACGTTGTCCATAACAATGCCGCCGCGTTTAATTTCTAGTTTTTTGTCGCTGCGATCAACTAGCGTCGTTGGTGTTTTAAGGATTCCTACCATCTCGTGAGCATCGCCAATAATACGATTGTAGCTGCGCATGATGCCATTCATGTTCCACAACTCGTGCGCCACGCTGCCTGTATACGTTATGATTAAGTAAACTGATGCTACTGATACTAAATTGTGCTGAGCGGCGTATACCGTAAAAGCAATTGCGCCAATTTTGATAATCGTGTTGATGGTCGAATAAACGGTACTAACTTTCAGGAAACCGCGCATCGTGCCCAAGCTAGCGCTGCGCCATGAACTGACCGTTTTTGAAAAGCGCTTTTGCTCTAGCGATTCAGCGCCAGACGATTTAACCGCCAGGATGTTTGAAACCATGTCGGCTAATTGGCCGCTAACTTTATTGCTGGCTTTAGCTTCTTTTTCGCTCAATTTGGCCATTGGCCTAGAGCCAAAATAGACGGCAATACTAAAAATAATTGAAAAGATAAACAGGAATAAAGCATACTGCCAAATTAATGTCGATAAAATGATTATTGATCCAGCTAAGGAAATAACTAACGGCAAAATCGACCAAAAAATTGTATCCCAAAAGCGCTCAACAGCGCCGTTTAGTTTGTTGGTTTGGCTGACGAGCGAACCGCCAAATTTATTAGCATGGAAAAACATTGTTTGATTGGTCAATTTACTAAAGCAGCGCGAGTGTAGATCGCGTTGCAATGCAGTCTCGAACGTCCAAACTAGATACAGTACCAAGCGCCAGCCAATCACCGTTGAACATAGTTCGCTAACGCCATACAGAACAATTAGCGTCCATAAATTATTAGCGGTTTGCAGCTGGTTGTGCTGGATAATATTAAGCAGCTCTGCGATAACAAGCGGACCGACAAAAATAGAAATGACAATCGTAGTAATTGTAAAAAATATCGCCAGATTTCTGCGGCGTCTGTAGGGTACAGATACTTGCCAGAATAGGCGTAAAATTTCTTTATCGTTAATTTTATTTTTCAAAAGCATCTCCTCTCTTGTGCAATTTATATTGTGAGCAGTTCGATTGTTGATAAGGCAATTCAAACGCGAGATTTAGAGGAACTCTTTTGGTTTGAGTTCATAGATTAACCAATTATAAGGTATAATCTTGTTATGAGTCAAGAACGAACAGTTTCGTATGTTTTAATAACAGGCACTACGAGCGGCTTGGGCAGAGAATTTGCTCGTATATTTGCGCAAAATGGCTATAATATCGTTGCTGTTGCGCGTAACGAAGTTCTATTGCAACAGCAAAAACAGGAGTTAGAACGCCAGTTTGGCATTGAAATGGTTTACGTAGTTAAAGATTTGAGTGCTGAGAATAGCGCTCAAGAAGTTTATGACGAGATTAAACATAAAGGCATTAATATAGATATCTTAATTAACAATGCTGGGTTTGGTTCGTTTGGTCGCTATGTTGATGTTGATTGGCAGCGCCAGAAAGGGCTCGCTAGCGTTAATATGCTGGCCGTGATGCAGTTATCATATCTATTTGGTAAAGATATGGATCGTCGCGGTGAGGGTAAGATTGTTAATATTGCATCGATTGCCTCGTTTCAAGCTGGGCCGTACATGGCGATGTATTATGCGTCGAAAGCTTTTGTCCGCTCGTTTTCTGAAGCTTTGCATGAAGAAATGAGAAGTTCTGGCGTGTCGGTGACAGCGATTTGCCCAGGTCCGGTAGCGACTAACTTTGAAAGAAATGCTAATATGATAAACTCGGCAATGTTCACTAGGCTTAGAGTTTATACACCAGAAGTCGTTGCCGCGAAAAGCTATCGCGCTATTATGAATAACAAAGCAGTGTATGTAGTTGGTTGGCCGAATAAACTTCTGGTGTTTTTGACGCGATTTTGTAGCTTGAAGTTTAGTAGAGTCCTCGCTAGTAAAATTAATTTAGGCAGCGGGCGAAAATAGCCTGGTCTGACCAGTAATTTAATTGTTGAAAATCATGACCAAGAAGTGTAGCGTGGTAAGTTTTGTAAAAAAGCATTGTATTTTTATTGTAAATCATTTACAATAAAAATATGACACAAATAGTTAGTCGACGAATCACGAAATATACTGATAGTATACTATCGATTTTATGCCAGATGCAGCATGCTACTAATGCCGAGATTGCTAGCCGGTTGCGAGAGTCGTATTCAAATGTTAGCGATACTACGGTGCATCGTATTACGCAACGTCTACAGAGTGATGGCGTTATTGGACTGGCACCCGCGTCAAAACAGGGCTGTTTGCGGTACGACTTTTCACCGGAATCACACGATCATTTTATATGCAGCGAGTGCGATAGTTTACAGGATATTAAAGTTCCTGATTCAGTACGTTGCCAGATCGAGCGCCAGCTTGATGGCTGCTGTTTCGACGGTCCTTTAGTCATTACTGGAGTGTGTCAACAATGTAAAAATAGAAGGAGGAATTATGGCATTAATTAGTATTACAACTAAACAAGAGTTTGAAGAAAAAGTACTAAAAAGCAAGCGTCCGGTCTTGGCCGATTTTTGGGCGCCATGGTGTCCGCCGTGTCGAGCGATGACGCCAATATTGCAGCAGATCGCTGACGAGACAGATTTTGATGTAGTCAAAATTGACACTGATGCTAGTGATGACAACAAAGAACTGGCTATGCACTACCGCGTGCAGGGCATCCCAAATATGAAGATTTTTGTTGCTGGCGAGGAAGTTGCCGAGCTGATCGGTATGAAGTCAAAACAGACACTAATTGATGCGTTGGAAAAAGCTAGAGAAAATGCTGATTAATATGTTGTCGCAGAATAATAATTTATCAAAACTTTTTGTACGAAGATTGATTGATATATTTATCGCATCATAGCTTATTGTTAATCATTTACAAAACTAAATTGTGAGTTTTATGGATGCTCTTAGTGATGTCACTAGTTAGCTATTCACGTTTATTTAATGAATTTGAAGTACTAATATACTAATATATAACACTATTAATGCTAATATATGATATCAAGTAATCTACGAAAGGATACATTACATGAGTCAAGCTAAATTGCCTAAAGATAACGCATGGGAAGCTTTTGAAAAAACTTCTGGTGATTCACGCGACGCTTATAAAATTGAACGATCTAAAAACTGCTGGATTATACGTAAATTTGATAAAAATTCCATAGCAATGGGTGAAGCTCCTTGGGTTGTCACTGATAGTGGCGAAGTGATTAGAGTTGGTTATCCGCTCTCGCTCGAGGCAGTGCTTGCAGAAGTTGCACAACGTAACGAGAACGACTAAGTTAAAGGTATAACTGCAATGATACTGCACTCTAAACCGCTTTTGTATGATCAGATCGCAGCCGATCCAATGAATGCTAATTTTGCTAATAGAGGTTGGTCGCCTGTGTATTCTGCTTCGTCAAGTTCGCGAATTGTACTGGTCGGGCAGGCGCCAGGTCGAATTGCTCAGCAAACGCTAAAGCCGTGGAATGATGCTAGCGGTCGCTTACTTCGGCGATGGCTGGACGTAACGGATGAGCAGTTTTATAATTCCGATTTATTCGCACTGATGCCGATAGATTTTTATTATCCAGGCAAGGGTACACATGGCGATTTGCCGCCTCGCTTGGATTTTGCTAAGAAATGGCACCCGCGCTTATTGGCGCAGATGCCGAATGTGCGATTGACAATTTTGGTTGGTTCGTATGCGCAAAAATATTATCTTGATCGCTGCGCCAGGCATAATTTGACAGCAACTGTGGCGGACTTTAATATGTATTTGCCAGATTATTTT